>CACJNL010000001.1 GCA_902594815.1 uncultured Alphaproteobacteria bacterium
AATTTTTTTATATTACAGATATTAGAATTTACTGTTTAATTGTAAGAAAAATGCAACATTCCTTTATTTTTTAATTAAAAGTTCTATAAGCGCCCAATGTTTGGATTAAATAAAAGCTCATTATTCAGTGATACAAAAAAACTGGAGCGCGAAATTGACGGATTTGTTGATATTCTCTCTGAAGTAGGATTGGTATTTAAAAGTGTTGTGCCAACCTATTTAAACCATTCTGCAAATGGCAAATTTGAAGAAATGGTTGAAAAAGTTAAGGAAATGGAGAGCAAAGCCGATAAGATTACGAAGGAAGTGGAGCATACTTTATACGAGGAAACACTTATTCCTGATGCCCGAAGTGATGTGTTACGCCTCCTTGAGCATATGGATGAACTGATCGGAATGTACCAAGGTAATTGTTATCACTTTTCAATACAAAAACCTAACTTTCCAAAAGAGTTTCATCAAGATCTTATCGAGCTGACTGAAACCGTTGTTAATTGTGTTGAAGCATTATGCTTAACCGTTCGTTCATTCTTCCGTGATATTAAAACGGTAAGAGATAATGCGCATAAAGTTACATTTTATGAAAAAGAATCAGATATAAAATTTAGTTCCCTTGCACGACGAATTTTTGATTCAGAGATGCCTTTAGATCAAAAAATGCATCTTCGATATTTTGTTGAAAAGATCGATCGTATTTGTGATCAAGCAGAAGATATAGCTGACGAAGTTCAGATATATGCAATCAAACGTTCTGTTTAATCTTTAATGGATATATCAATCATCATTTTTCTCTTAGGTGGATTATTTCTTGGGTGGTCTTTAGGCGCGAATGATGCAGCGAATGTTTTTGGAACAGCTGTTGGAACACGCATGGTGCGATTTAAAACGGCGGCTATTGTGTGTAGCATTTTTGTAATTTTAGGCGCTATCATTAGTGGTTCGGGTACCACAGAAACATTAGGCAAACTTGGTGCCATCAATGCACTTCCTGGTGCTTTTGCTGCTTGTGTTGCTGCTGGTCTATCCGTTTATCTAATGACGAAAGCAGGTCTGCCTGTTTCTACAACGCAGGCTATTGTTGGCGCTATAGTAGGATGGAATTTGTATACTGGCTCGGACACAAATATTAGAGTTCTTATTACCATACTCGGAACGTGGGTACTGTGCCCTGTCATAGCTGGTGTTATCGCAATGGGATTTTTTACTATTACAAAAAAATATCTCCTAAGACGAAAACTTCATATTTTACGATTAGATGCTTATACAAGAACAGCACTCCTTTTAGCAGGAGCTTTTGGTGCGTATAGTTTAGGTGCGAATAATATTGCCAACGTCATGGGTGTGTTTGTTCCAATCTCTCCGTTTACAGATGTTTCAATTTCTAATTTTTTTGTTTTTAGTTCTAAAGAACAATTATTTTTACTGGGCGGATTAGCGATTGCTGTTGGTGTTTTCACCTATTCAAAAAAAGTGATGTTTACTGTTGGAAATGATTTATTGAAAATGTCTCCAGTTGCAGCTTTTATTGTCGTTATCTCTCATTCTATTGTTTTATTTTTGTTTGCCTCTCAAGGTATTAGTAATTTTTTACAATCAATAAACTTACCTTCTATTCCTCTTGTTCCTGTCTCTAGTTCTCAAGCTGTCGTTGGCGCCGTGATTGGAATAGGATTATTAAAGGGAGGCAAAGAAGTGCAATGGTCTGTTGCTGGCAGGATTACAATTGGCTGGTTTACGCTTCCTGTAATTGCAGCATTAATATCAATGATATTATTATTTATTCTCTCTAATATTTTTAACTTAACCGTATCGTTTTAATTTACTGCTCGGTACGCAGTAATAAAATCTTCTTGGGTCTTTGTTTCTATTGCCCCTTTTCTTCTCTCTCTCACAAGTTCAATTGCATCTTTTTTTTCGTAACCAAAATCAACTAACAATATTGCGGCAATTGTTCCTGCTCGTCCTTTACCACCTCTGCAATGAAACACCACATTCGATCCCTCTATAAGTTCATTTTTAAGTAATACTTTTGTTGTCTCCCATTTGAATTTAAAATCCTGGTTGGGCGCTCCTAAATCTTGAATGGGTAGGTGATACCATTTTAAATGTTGTCGATAAATTTTTTCAACAAATAATTTTTTATCACATAATTTGTCAAATTCTTTATCTTCAATAAAAGAAGTAATGGAACTACATTGGTTTTTTGAAAATAGCTCCAGTTGTGATGCAAGGATATTGTTATTAAATTGTCCTTCATCATTTAAGCCTGGAAAAGAAGTTAAAATTATTTTTCCTGCAAATTTATTTGAATCGACAAAATCATATGCATCAAACATTATTAGTTAGTAGATGCTTGAAATGAATTTTCTACGTATTTTCTAAAATGTTCAACTGATGGTGTTGTTTTATTAAGGATTTTTGCCTGATCATCATAGCGACGCATTTCAACAGCTTCTTTCATTTGCGGTTTGTTGATAAATTCCTCTGCTTCTTGTTTTGTAAAAATGCCTCCCTGTACTTTAAGTGACTCTTTTGATGCTTCAGACAGTTGATCATAGTACCCATCTTCTACCGCAGCAAGATATCTCTTTGACGCGACGTGTGCTCGAATAGGAAGTGTTACTTCTTCACTAAAATATTTTGCTAAATAATCTGCTCCTAAATCTTCGTGGACGCCGTCTTTACCTTCATGGATGGGATCTTTATCTTCGTATAAAAGATGACCTATATCATGAAGCAAGGCTGCCGTAATAAAGGCATCAGATTTGTTATTTTGTTCGGCTAGTTCGGCACACTGAAGGGCATGCTCTAATTGCGTCACATCCTCATTACCATACTGAATGTCTGATCCTTTTTTTTCTAACAATTCTAGTAAATAATCAACGATATTCTCTGACATACTTGTGTTTTAACTTATTAGGATTTTTTTTTCAAATATAAGTTAAACCATTTGATAACACCCTTAGAAAGATTTAAGAGGAATAGAAAAAATTTCATGGACAAAAAACTTTTAACTCCAGGACCTTTAACAACTTCCATGAGCACAAAAGAGGCGATGCTTCATGATTGGGGTTCACGCGATCAAAAATTTATAGACTTAAATCAATCCATCAGAGACTCTTTAATAAAGTTAATTGATGGAGAAGGAAAATATCAGTGTGTCCCTATGCAAGGAAGTGGAACATTTGCTGTGGAGTCCATGATCAGTTCACTGACACCAAAAGATGCACATATTTTAATTTTAATTAACGGTGCTTACGGGCAGCGAATGAAAAAAATGTGCTCTTATTTGGGTCGAAACACAATTGAATATGAGGTTCCTGAACATGAGCCACATGATATAAAAAAATTAGAGGATATCATTGATGCAAATTCACAATTAACACATGTTTTTGCTGTTTATTGTGAAACGACATCAGGTATTCTTAATCCCATTGAAGAGATTGCAAGTTTAGTTGAGCAAAAAAACTTATCCTTATTTATCGATGCTATGAGTGCATTTGGAGCGCTACCGCTTAGCAGTAAAAATGTTACGTTTGATGCTGTTGCCGCTTCATCGAATAAATGCTTGGAAGGTGTACCTGGTGTTGGATTCATCTTAATGAAAAACCAAGTCATAGAAAATGCAAAAGGTAATTGTCATTCCCTAAGTTTAGATTTGTATGATCAATGGTCGGCAATGGAAAAAAATAAACAATGGCGTTTTACTCCACCAACACATGTCTTGGCTGCATTTAACCAGGCAATTACTGAGCATGAAAAAGAGGGTGGTGTTGCAGGAAGACATCAACGATATAAAAATAACTGTAAAATTATATGTGATGGAATGAAAGAAATTGGTTTTGAGCAATTGCTACCGGATGAATTACAAGCACCGATTATCATTACATTTAAACAACCAAACGATCCTCATTTTGACTTTCAACAATTTTATAATGCACTAAGTGATAAAGATTTTTTAATCTATCCAGGTAAACTAACGGTGGCTGATACTTTTCGTATTGGGTGCATAGGTAATTTAAATGAACAAGATATGAAAGACACAATCACTGCTGTTAAAGAAGTTGTCAGTGAATTAAATATTAACGTAAAAAACTAATTTGCTATGAGCGATGCTGTTGAGATACCTCTAGTTGAAGCGACGAACGAAACACTTAAAGGATATGGATACTTAATTGACTCCTATGAAAATAGTGACATCGAAATTGTTACCTGGCCAAAACAAGGTTGGCGTGAAATTGATGAAGGAACAGGAAATGAAGGAGGTAGCACAGAGGGATCTTTTGATGCGTGGTGGGAAGGAAGTACTTTATACGGACAAAATAATGCAGTCCAACACAATAGTGATTATGAAGTGGATGGAAAATATATACTAGGACATGCTTTGCCACCAACGAGTGAACCAGCAACAGAATATAAAAAACCTGACCATATTTATATCTGGCATGTGAATTACCACCCTGACGGTGGACAACTCTTTTACCCCTCAACAAAAAGTCCTTTTATTTCACCTCTAGCTTTACCCGGGGATGATGTTCAAGTTGGTGATTTTAAGGCGTTTTATTTTGATGGATCACAGGGACTTTATATACACCCAAATATTTGGCATGAAGGAGTCTTTCCAATTGAAGAGAAAAGTTCCTTTCAAGGACGTCAAGGAAAAGTTCACGCAAGAGTAAGTATAGATTTACAAAAAGAGTTCAAAAAATATATTTATTTTAAAACTACATTATAAAAACTCTAATTATAAAAATGAAAATAATTCATTTATCTGACATACACATTCACTCAGAGCCAATTCTGGAACATAATCCCATCGAGCGTTTTAGTTTAGCGCTCGAACATATTAAAAATAATCATGTTAATGCAGATATGCTCATCATAACAGGTGATATTACTCATCAAGGAGATGTAGTATCCTATAAAAAGTTTGATGAAATTTTTACCAAAGCTAATCTTCCAAATCATCTTAATCCTAAATTATTAATTGGTAATCATGATGACCGAGAAATATTTAAAAATTTTTTTTCAACAACACCCACTGATAAAAATGGATTTGTGCAATATGATATTGAAATCAAAAACAAACGATTTCTTTTTTTAGATACAATAGAAGCAAATTCTCATGCTGGTCATTATTGTGGAAAAAGACAACTATGGTTACAGGAAAAATTAGAGGAAAGTCTAGAAAAGAAACAACACGTCTATATTTTTATGCATCATAATCCCTTTCCACTTGTTCAGCTGAAAAGTGATTTGATTGGTTTAGTAGATAGAGATCAGTTTAGATCTATCATTAATAATTTTAGCAATATCATCAAACATATTTTTTTTGGACATCAGCACATTACTGTTTCTGGAAATTATTTAGGGATTCCTTTCTCTTCCCCGCGAAGCATCAATCATCCATTAGTACCTAATTTTTCAAATGAATATAGATTAGGATCTGCCAATACAGATCCCAGTTACAATATTGTACTTTTGAATGATGACTCTCTTATAATTCATAATGAAGATTTTCTTAAGACGAATATCAATTGGTTTGAGACAACAACACCTGGATCTTTATAATAAACTAAATATTTCTTTTAAAGGTATTTTTCAAAGAACAGTAAATTCAAATTTTACTAATTACAAATAACTCATTGTTAAAATACAAGCCTTTGTTTTTATTTATTATTCTCGAGACTATTTGTTGATATTTTTTTGTTTTTTCCGCTTCTATTACTTTAAAATCATCAATTTGATTTACATATACCGCTACATTCCATGCAGAAAATATTATTGATGTTGCTATTCCACCTTGAATCTCATTTGGTAGAGCCCGCAATTTACATTTGATTATTTTTTTATCTAAGAATTTGATTTCTTTTAAATTCTCTTTGGTAAACGACGATTTAATATATTTAGTTATCTCTGTTGCTAAAGATGAAAAAGGTTTTTCATTCGGCCATATTTTTTTTATGATTTGATTTGCAGGATCCTTACCTGCAGCATGTACAATAATCAGCCTTCCTCTTTTAGACAATGCGTTGATCATAGGAGCTATGACGTATTTAACCTTTTTTTCCGCAGGAATTCTGGAACGATAAGGTTGTGATGCTATAATAAGGTCAAATTTATTTTTTGGTCTTAATTTATTTGGTATAATATCATTTAAAACAAATTCTTGATCCCTCCTATAAATTACGAGTACAGATGGTGTTTTGTAAGTGGGATTACCCGTCCTTGAGTTTCTCTCAATCTCCCAATTTTTTTCTAAAAACTTATTAATTTCTCTTAACTGTTTTGCAAAATCAATAGATGTGTTACCCTTAAGCTTAATATTTTTCCAATTTATTTTTTTTTGTTTCATTGGATTTTTGGATTGTAGATTTGCAGCCTCTGAATAATGCATGTTTGAAATTACAAATACTGTGTTTTTATGCTCAACAAATCTATCTGGTAATTTTTCAAGCCCAAGTCTTACATCTTCCATACTGATTTCTTTGGTGGATATTAAATGGGGTATGTGCGGGTGTTCTTGGTGAGCTTGACGCATAATATTCATTAATAACGAGCCATCACCCATCCCTGCATCAAAAATTTTTAAACCAGGTTTAGTTGGTTTAATTTTTTTTATATATGGGTGAATATTATCAGCAATAATATTTTTTTCATTTGTTGTAGTAACAAATAATAAATATTTTTGTCTATTGTCAAAAAATCTAAAATTTTTTTTCATTCAAAAAACTCAATTTATTATAAGTTTTATAAGAAATTTTTTCTTCATATAATTACCAAGGAAGGGAGAATGTTTTAACATTAGTAAAACTTTTCATCGCTTCAATAACTCCTTCTTTATATCCTAAACCAGAGTCTTTAATTCCACCAAATGGGGACATTTCTATTCGATAACCTGGCACTTCCCAAATATTTACGGTACCAACATTTAATTCCTGTATGTAATGTTTCGCTCTATTAAAATTGTTAGTACAAACACCAGAGGATAATCCAAAAGCAGTAGAATTAGAAATTTTAATCACTTCTTCATCAGTATCTGGGACTCTGATAATTGGAATTACAGGTCCAAAAGTCTCTTCCTTTACAAGTTCGCTTTTGTAATCAACATGATCTACAACTATAGGAGGGAGCAATGCTCCATTTCTACCAGGGTGATATAAAACTTTAGCGCCTTGTTCCTCTGCCATTGATACCCTTTTATCAAAAAGCTCTGCAGCTTCTGCATTAACAACAGTTCCTAAATCTGTTTGCATATCCATGGGGTCTCCAAACTTTATTTTTTTTGCTCTCTCCAAGGCCATTTCAACAAATTTATCAGCGACTTTATCTTGGCACAAAATTCTCTTTACGGCTGTACAACGCTGTCCTGAATTTTTAGTTGCACCAGTTACAGCGAGCTCAACTGCTTTTTTTAGATCATCATCATTTAGGTCATTTAAAACAATTAAAGGATCATTTCCGCCTAACTCTAAAACAGTTCGTTTATAACCAGCTTGTTCTGCAATATATTTACCAACACCAACACTACCGGTAAAAGTAATAAGATCTATGTTAGAATTTTTGATCATTTCTAACCCAATATCTTCAGGCCAACCTGTAACAACAGAAAACATTTCTGGGGGAAGACCAGCTTCGTATAAAACATCTGCTAAAATCATCGCTGTCATAGGTGTTAGCTCAGTTTGTTTACAAACGGTACAATTATTCGTTGCAATTGATGGGGCGATTTTGTGCGCAACCATATTAAGAGGATGATTGAACGGAGTAATTGCTGAAATTGCAGTTAAGGGTTCTCTTATTGTAAATATTTTTCTTGCCTTTCCGTGAGGTGTTAAATCACAAGAAAAAATTTCACCGTCATCTAAAATACAAAGTTGAGCGGTAAGGGAAAAAACATCAAAGGCTCTTCCCACTTCATAAAGTGAGTCTTGTTTGGAAATACCAAGCTCATAAGTAATAACATCCGATATTTCATCTTTTCTTTTTACTAATTCCTCAGCAGTCTTTTGAAGTATTTGTTGGCGTTCGTATCTGGTAAGTTTTGGTTTAAAATTAGCCGCTATGTCAAGAGCTTGCTTAGCATGCTCTGTAGTTCCTGCAGGAACAGTTCCAATTACTTCATTGGTATAAGGGTAATGAACATCAATATTTTTTTCAGCATCAACTTTTTTTCCAGCAATACGCATTGATTGATGGTTAATTTTTTTTGTCATTACATCGCTCCTGATATGGCATGATAAAAGGCATCATAATTATTTAGCTTAATGTTAGCATCATTTAAATTAATTTTTTTATTAGAAATAAATGGAACCTCTCTCTCGTGAAGACCTCCATGGGAGCGAAGAGGTTCTTTTAATTTACTCAGATCGTGGGCTTTTTCTGCAGATCCTATTGTAGAGTTTTGTGAAGACATACAAATGATATCCCCCATTCTGTCTGTGGGTAAATCATACTGCGCGCATCCCTCTTTATTAGTAAGCACTACCTCAATATCTTCTATTTTATTTATTTCTTCAATCGCATCATTGATTTTAGATTTATCACTTAAATAAACTGTCGCGAAAGAACCAAGAGCACCGTGATGAACTACGTATGGATCAGTTATAGGAAGAATAACTTTAGAAATATTCTTACCTAATGTTTCATCGAGTATATCCTGAAGAAAGATTGCATTTGGCGATCCATCAGATCTAGATTTTGCTTGCATGCCATGATCAGCTGTTACAATAATTGAATTATTATTAACATTTAATTGTCCTATGTACCGATCAAACATAGCGTAAAAGGCATTTGCTACTTCATCGCCAGGGGCATATTTATGTTGGATAAAATCTGTTGTCGATAAATACATAATGTTAGGATTAAACTCGTTTAATATTTTTACGCCAGCTGCCATTACAAATTCTGATAAACCTTGTGAATAAACATTTGGTACTTCCATGCCCAACCATTTATTTACATTCTCTATTCCGTTTTCACTTAAATTAGCTTGATCCGACTTTTCAGAAGAAAAACAAATAGCTTTAGACTCATTAAATTTTAATCCATGGGATAAAAGTTTTCTCAGCTTATCTTTTGCGGTTACAATAGCAATTTTAGCACCTTGCTCATAATATTTTTGAAAAATTGTAGGGGCTCTTAAAAATTGAGGATCGTTCATCATAACTTCTTCACCTGTTGAAGGAGTGTAAAAAAAATTTCCACAGATGCCGTGAACAGAGCTGGGTCTTCCAGTGACGATAGATATATTATTAGGGTTCGTAAAACTAGGGATGGCACTGTTTACCAATAAGTCTTCTCCACTTTTTTTAAATGAATCAATATTGGGAGTAAGATTTAACTTTGATGCTTCTTCAAAATATTCTTTTTGGCTTCCATCTAAACAAATAACGATTGCAGTTGATGACGGGATGCCTGGGTATTGTCGCTCATTAATTTCTATGGGTGATGACATAATACAAATTTTTTAATAATCTTAGAAGTGGTATCTATAATGAATTAGATGTAAAACCAACAAGATTTGTCTTTAAACATTGTATTTTTTATTATTTTATTAGCGGCACTATGTCATGCAAGTTGGAGTGCCATTGTAAAGAATAGTAATAATGGTCTTGCGATGATGGCTATTACTTCGCTGATAGAAATAGTAGTTTTTCTCCCTTTGATTTTTACAGTACCTCTTCCGTCCCTAAATATTTGGTACTTTATTATTGCAACTACTATATTGCATGGTTTTTATCGATATAGTGTTGTTGTATCTTATCAATATGGTGATCTTTCTTTTGTCTATCCCATAGCAAGAGGAGGATCATGTCTTATTATTGGACTGGTTACTCTATTATTTATTCAGAACAATATTAACTTTGCTGGAATTATTGGAATTGTTGTCATCTGTGCGGGTTTATTTATGATTTCTTTTTTATCAGCAAAAAAATTTAACATGGTTGCTTTTACTATCGCCGTGATTACAGCAAGTTTAATTGCGAGCTATACACTACTAGATGGAATTGCTGTGCGCTCCAGTGAAAATCCATTTACTTTCATTTATTGGATGTTGTTATTAAATGGTATCCCCATGCTCATTTACGCCTCATTTGCAAAAAATGGGTTACGTAAAAAAAATAGTTACAATATTAAAGATGGTGTTGTAGCTGGAGTTCTCGCAATTCTTGGTTATGGGCTCGTAGTATGGTCAATGCAGTTTATTGAGATTGCTTACGTGTCTAGCATAAGGGAAGTAAGTATCGTCTTAGCCACAATAATAAGCCTTTATATTCTTAAGGAAAAAGATGCATTACAAAGGATAATCCCATCCATCATAATAGTTAGTGGTGTCAGTATTTTATATTTTCAAATAACCTAAAAATCTCGAAAAAACCTAGACTATTGAGCTGAAATTTTTTATAGCGGGGATAATGGAACAAATTACTATAAAAGTATCAGCAGAAACAGAAACTATATGTTGCGATGGTGGTCAAGATGGTTTAGGACACCCCGCAGTTTATTATAGCTTTGATAATCAAGATAAAGTTGTCTGCGGCTATTGTGGTAAAATTTATATTAAAGAAAAAGAGTAACTAATATGTACAAAGAATCATGGGGAGAGAAAAGAATTTGTCCAATGTGTAGTAAACAATACTACGACCTTGGTAGATCAGAGTTGGAATGTCCAGAATGTGGTAAAGAAATAGAAGTTACCACAATGTCACGACCAAGACGTGGGAGAAAACCAGGTAGTACAAATGCTGCTCCACTTACGAACCCTATACCGCCAAAGCCTAAAGAAAAAGATGATGATCTTGATATCGAAAATTTAGATTTAGATAATAATGATGATAATCTTGAAGATGATACAGTGCTTCTTGAAGATGAAACAGAAATCGATCCAGCTACTGATGCAGGCATTAGACCTCCTGAAGACGGCGAAGAACAATATTAATTTTTATTAAAATAATTTTCACATGTTGACTGTTCTACGCAACACTTGGGCCCTTTTTTTCGGTTTTGGTATTATTTGTTTAGCTCATGGTCTGCAAGGAACGTTAATTGGTGTACGATCCGTTCTCGAAGGATTTAGTTTTTTTTTAACAGGATTGATTGTTGCGGGTTACTATGTAGGATATTTAACTGGATCCGTTGTTATTCCAATTTTTTTAAAACGGGTGGGACATATACGTGTGTTCGCTGCACTCGCTTCACTAGCATCGATAGCTATTCTCTTACATACCGTATTTCTGGATCCCTATTCTTGGTTTTTTATACGAATTTTAACAGGGACAAGCTTATCTGGGATTTATATTATAATGGAGAGTTGGTTAAATGATAAATCAACAAACGAAACGCGTGGAAAGCTCTTATCAATCTATATGATCATCACTTTTGTTTTTGTTGGTCTTGGTCAACTCCTTCTTAATATCAGTGATCCTGCCAAAGTTGACTTATTTATTTTAGTTTCAATTCTTTTATCTTTTGCATTACTCCCTATACTTCTTTCTAACACTGAACAACCTAACACAACTGATACAAAAAGTTTTTCTCTTGCTGAATTTTATGCAATCTCTCCTTTAGGATTTGTTGGTGCTCTATTTACTGGTTTAGCACACAGTGCAGTATTTGGATACGGCGCAGTATATGCTACTGCTAAAGGATTGAGCGTCTTAGAAGTATCTATCTTTATGATTATCATCACTTCCTTTGGTGCGTTATCTCAATGGCCTATTGGGTATCTATCAGATCGGATGGATAGAAGATTAATCTTAATTGGCGTTACTTTTATTGCTTCTGGATTATGTGTTTTGATTGTTGGATCCTCTTATATTTCACTAACTTTGTTTTTTATTCTTACTGCGATTTACTCCTGCATGTCTTTGCCAATGTATTCATTAGCAATTGCACACACAAATGACTTTCTTCAACAAAATGAGATTGTTGCTGCAAGTTCTGCATTTGCAAAACTCATGGGAATTGGTTCAATTCTAGGACCTTTGATGGTTTCGGCGATGATGAGCGTAACTGGCCCAAACGGCTATCATATTTATCTTCTTTTGATACATGGGTTACTTGGTTTATTTGGTCTATATCGTATGACAAAAAGAGCAATTCCTGCTGATAGTGAGTCCCAATACGTTCCTCTGCCTCGCAACATAACACCTGCAGGTATGGAGCTCAACCCGGTCACTGAGCCAATCGAGGAACAATAACTTTGTAATAAAATCTGTATAGCAGCAATGCTAAAATGATAAAAATATATATCGCAGGCTCAATCTTATTTGCTCTTACAAGCATGAAAAAATGAACGCTGGATAATAGGGCTGCAGGATAAATCAAGTAGTGAATTTTTTTCCAAACTTTATAACCTAATTTTTTTAGCATTTTTTTTGGAGAAGTAACGACCAGTGGAATGAGTAAAACAAAGCTTAAAAAAACCAAAGGTAATGAAAGGTCGTTTGATTATATCTTTTATAATAAAACTAATATCAAAAAAATGATCTAAAGCGATATATGTTAAAAAATGACAAGCAACATAAAAGAAAGCAAACAAACCAATCATTCGCCGAATATCAACTAGAAATCGTAATTTTTTAAATTCACTTAATGAAGAAATGATTAGCGTTGCAATAATAAGCCGCAAACCCATCTCCCCTAAATTATCCATTAATTTTTCAATAGGGTTAACGCCTAATGAACCATTAATAAGTTGCAATGACCACACAAAGCTAGGTGCTATTATTGCTAAAAAAATGATGGGCTTAAATTTTCGAAAAGAGTTAGTTGATATCATTAATTAATAATATTTTTTTAAATCCATTCCCTGATACATATGACTAACTTCTTCTTCATATCCATTAAACATTAGAGTTTTACGTCGTTTTAAATTCTCCAATACGTCTTTCTGTAGCCTGACTCCATCTAGGGTGATCAACACTATTATTGACGTTTGAATAAAAACCATATTCATTTGGAGCTAACATCGACCATGTTGCATCAGGCTGTTTATCAACAAATTTAATTGTTGTGATGGACTTAATAGATTTAAAACCATATTTCCACGGAACAACTAATCGTATTGGGGCACCACTTTGATTAAGTAAGTCATGACCATATAATCCAGTTGATAAAATAGTTAGTGGGTGCATCGCTTCATCCATGCGTAAACCTTCAACATATGGCCATGGTAGTAATCTTCTTTTTTGACCTGGCATTTCTTCAGGACGAAAAACAGTAACAATCTGAATAAACTTTGCTGAAGATAAAGGGTCTGCTATTTTAATAATTTCAGATAAGGGAAATCCTTGCCAGGGAATAACCATAGACCAAGCTTCGACGCATCTGAGTCTGTACACTCTGTCTTCAATAGTAACTGTATTTAAAATTTTTTCCAAATCTAGGACTTGAGGATTGTTTATGAGACCTTCTAGTGAGATAGACCATGGTTTTGCTTTAAAGTTACCAGAGTTTTCAGATGGGTCAGTCTTTCCCATACCAAATTCATAAAAATTATTATACGTCGTTATATCCTCATACGTATTGAGACTATCGTTCTCATCTAATTGATTTTCGAAGAGATTGTCTTTGCCTAAATGACTAGCTTGCAAGCCAGTTGACGCCCCTATAAAAACACCGGCAGCAACAGATGATTTAATAAATTTTCTCCTATTTAAGTAGGTTCTATAGGGTGTAATCTCTGAAGATAAAATTTTCATCACATTATATATATAGGGTAATTATAAAAAAAGTAGCGTCATTAAACTTACCCTTCAAAATACCTTATTTAGTTGATAGAAAGATACTATGTTACGCAATCCACTTTTTTTAATAAGTATTTTTTTAATATTTTTTAGCACTTCTTCCTTTGCTGAAAAAACTCACGGAATTGCGATGCACGGAAAACCAAAATATGAAGAGGGATTTACCCATCTAGACTATGTTAATCCTGATGCGCCTAAAGGTGGAACTGTTCGCTTTGGAGCATACGGCGCCTTCGATAACTTAAACAGGGTTGCTTTTAAGGGATCAAAAGCAGCAGGTCTTGGTTACATAAATGATACATTAATGAGAAGAGTTTGGGATGAAGCATTCACCTTGTATGGTTTAATTGCAGAATATGCAGATATGCCTGATGATAGATCATCAATTACTTTTTATATTAATCCTAATGCAAAATTTCATGACGGTTCTCCAATTACGAGAGAAGATGTCTTGTTTAGCTTAGAGACTTTTCAAACAAAAGGGACGCCAAATCAAAAAAAGACGTACGGTAAAGTTACATCGACTGAAATGATTGGTGAAAACGGCATTAAAATGAATTTTATAAATAATGAAGATAAAGAGCTTCCTCTTATTGTTGCAGGCTTCCTGCCGATTATCCCAAAAAAATATTATTCAACAATTGATGTTACAAAAACGTTTCTAGATATTCCCCTTGGAAGTGGCCCTTACAAAATTGAAAGCTTAGAGCCTGGACGTCAAATTAAATATCAACGTGTAAAAGATTATTGGGCAAAAGATTTGCCCGTTCATAAGGGTCAGTATAACTTTGATGAAATAGTATATGATTACTACAAGGACTCAAATGTACTTGTAGAAGCTTTCAAGGTAGGTGAGTATGATTATCGCCGTGAATATAATGCCAAAAGATGGTTTGCTGAATATGAGTTTGATGCAGTAGCAGAAGGTGATGTAATTTTAAATGAGATGAAAAATGATAGACCTTCTGGAATGAATGCACTTGTCTTTAATTCACGAAAAGATATTTTCAGCAATCCACGAGTTCGCTACGCACTATCGTATGCATATGATCATGAATGGATAAATAAAGTTTTATATAATAATGCGTATGTGAGAACAGATAGTTATTTTGATAATTCTCCTCTCGCATCAACTGGTTTACCTTCAAAAGAAGAATTAGTCTTATTAGAGCCTTTTAAGAACCAATTACCTCCAGAGATCTTTACTTCTTCATATGCACCTCCTGAAACAGACGGGAGTGGCAATCCAAGAGAGAATTTAAGAATTGCAAAAAAAATATTAGAGGAAGAAGGATGGGCTATTAACGATGGAAAATTAATGAAAGATGGAAAACATTTTGAGTTTGAATTTTTAATCGTTAGTCCCTCCGTTGAAAAAATAGCTCTAGCTTTTCAAAAAACTTTAGAGGTACTAGGTATTACAATGAATGTGCGAACGGTGGACTCATCACAATACCAAGGAAGATTATTAAATTATGATTTTGATATGATTAAAGCCTCTTGGAATGTCAGTCTAAGCCCAGGAAATGAACAACAATTTTATTATGGGTCAGAGGTTGGTAAAAAAGAAGGTAGTAGAAATTATGCTGGTGTCGATAGTGAAGTTGTAGACTTTTTAATTGAACAATTAGTTGGCGCAAAAACGAGGGAAGAGTTAACGACCGCAATCCACGCTTTAGATAGAGTGCTTTTGTGGGGTCATTATGTGATACCTTTATATCATAGTAATACCGACCGCATTGCTTATTGGAATATGTTTGATTTTCCTGACACCATCCCTCTGTATGGAATTGTCATTGAGTCTTGGTGGATAGATCAAGAAAAAGAAAAAAAACTTAATCGTTAATTTTTACAATGTCTCAAACGCGTGCAAATTTTTTGATGCTTATTGCTAGTTTGATTTGGGGAACAGCCTTTGTATCTCAAACAACAGGAATGGGAACTATTGGACCTTTTACATTTAGTTTTTCAAGATTTTTTTTTGCAACTATCGCAGTATTACCTGTAGCACTATATTTTGAGGCAAATAATTTTTCAAAAATTTTTTCTAATACAAAACTCTTTACACTATCGATTGCTACTGGTTTTTTTCTTTTTTTGGGAATGGGTTTACAGCAATACGCTCTACAAGTTTCACAGGTATCAAACGTAGCTTTCATTACTACTCTGTATGTTCCCATTGTAGGGATAATTTCTCGTTTTGTGTTTAAATCTCAGTTACACTGGATAATCTGGATAGCCATCCTATTATGTATGTATGGGTCTTATTTGCTTTCTTCCAATCAAAGTGTTGAAATACAAAAATCTGATGCGCTAATTTTTATTTCCGCATTTTGTTTTGCTTTTCACATTATATTGATTGATATTTTTATGAAGCAATTCAATTCACCGTTTACTTATGGGAGTATTCAATATTTTGTTGTATTTATTTTATCCCTCATTTTGGCCTTAACCTTCGAAGAGCCAACTTTAAAAAATATCAGTTTTGAATGGTTTGAGATTTTATATACAGGGATTTTATCTGCTGGGCTAGGATACACGCTACAAATTATTGCCCAACATAAAGCTAGTCCCGCTCCTGCTGCTATCATATTGTCAATGGAGGGTGTCTTTGCGACAATAGCTGCATGGCTTCTAATAAATCAAACATTAGACTTAAATAAAATTATTGGATGTGTTGCAATTTTTTTTGGTGTCATTATAGTGCAACTTCTACCTATAATAAAAAAAGACATATGACAAATAAACTTGATGTTGTTGGCATAGGTAATGCCATGGTTGATGCAATGATCCCTTCTAATAAAGAAGAGGTTGAAAAAAATAATTTAAATCGAGACTCCATGAATTTAATTGATGAAGACTTAAAAAACTCCCTTCACAAAAATTATTCCATAAAAGAAATGATCGGGGGAGGCTCTCTTGGAAACTCAATGTTTGGGATTACTTCGTTTGGTGGAAATGGGAGTTTTATTGGTAAAATTAAAAATGACGACATCGGAATTTTTCTTCAAAAAGATATGGTGAGAGAAGGGTTGCAATTCCCACTTGGTTTTACTTCCCCTGATATTTCAACTGGTTGTTGTACTATTTTTGTAGAAGATGATGGAACAAGAACAATGTGCACTTTTTTAGGAGCTGGAACATTAATTAGCCCAGAAGATATTCATCCTGAGCACATCACTAGTCACAAAATTGCTTATTTAGAGGGATACCTTTGGGATAATCAAAATGCCAAGATGGCAATGAAAAAAATGGTTGATATATGTAAATCAGATAATCAACAAATAGCATTTACTTTATCTGATTTATTTTGTGTCGATAGACATCGTGATTCATTTAAAGAATTAATTGAAAATGATATTGATATTTTGTTTGCGAACGAAGATGAAATTAAAGCACAATGCCAAACTGATAGTTTTGATAAAGCTGTTGATTATGCAAAATCTCTTAACATGATTGTTGCAATAACTAGATCAGAAAATGGTTCAGTTGTGATAAATAAAAATGAAGTAATAGAAATTAATCCCGTACAAGTCGATAGAGTTGTAGATACAACAGGTGCGGGGGATCTATATGCAGCTGGTTTTTTATTTGGTGTTGCAAAAAATAAAGATCTATCAACCTGTGGTCACTATGCATCAATTGCAGCTGCTGAAATAATTTCTCATTATGGAGCAAGGCCTTTAGTAAAATTATCTAATTTAGTTTAGCTAAAACTTCTCTTTTCTTTTGTTCGTCTAGAAATGAATATTCGATAGCATTTCTTGTCATCGATATAAGAGCATCATCAGTAAAACCTATATTACTCATTGCTTCATACTCTCCTTGTATTGTAGCATTGAAGAAGGGAGGGTCATCAGAGTTGACTGTCACTTTAGCACCCAACTCGTGTAATTTTTTTACTGGATGATTTTCATAATTTTCATAAATTTTGGTGGCAATATTACTGGTAGGACATGTTTCTAAGACAATATCTTTCTCAATAATTTCTTTTACCAATTCTAAGTCTTCAATTGACCTTACACCGTGACCCAATCGTGTAGGATGCAATAAATTAATAGCTTTACGAATATTCTCTGGACCATCCCATTCACCTGCATGAACGGTAATGGGAAAATTTTCTTCTTTTAGCATATCAAAGGTTTTTGAAAATAAGTGTGGGGGGAAATGCAATTCATCTCCTGCCAATCCAAAACCCACAAGTGTGGGGTGGGGATTTTTTAGAACTTCTTCAGCTGTGCCCTGAACCGATGCAGGTCCTAAATGTCTAATGCCATTCATTAAGTAACGTGACACAATTCCAAAGTCCCTCTCTGCGTTTAGTGAAGCTTCTTGAATACTATCCAGAAAAGATTGGTAGGTCATTCCCTTAGCTTTTGCATGCGTTGAAGAAACCATTGCTTCTACATAAAGCACTTTATGAGAAGCGCATTCTTTTAAATATTCATATGTTAATTCATAATAATCTTCTGGTGTATGAATGACAGAAGTTACGATGTCATATTTTTTTAAAAAATCATAAAAATCTTCCCACTGATACGCATACTCAGAGCCAAAAAAATCATCTGAGAGGATCACTTTATTGCGCTTGGCAAATTTTCTACATAAAGATGGTGTTATTGTTGCCTCAAGATGGACATGAATTTCTGCTTTTGGTATATGAGATATTGAGTTCATGAAATTTATTTTATATTTATAGATTAATGTCAATTTTTAATAACATATCAAGGAGAAAGTTTATTTATGGATCGACTTGTTTTTGTGCATCAAGCTTAATTTTACCATCCTGTACTGAGGTTGCGTTATCAGAACGACAACAGTTTAATATTTTATCAGATGATTTTTTGTATTCAAAAACTTTTCCTGCATACAATAATTTCAAATCGCAGTCTAAACTGATCACTGGGACATCAGAATATAATGAAATAGTTGATATTGGTTTTAGAATCCGCGATGCCATTAATGTGTATTACAATACAAAGGGACAAGAAGATCCAACATCTAATTTTCAGTGGGAATTTATTCTTGTTGATGATGATCAAACCAAAAATGCTTGGTGTATGCCAGGTGGCAAAATTGCATTTTATTCTGGAATTCTTCCCATAGCTAAAAATGAAGATGGTATTGCATCCATCATGGGACATGAAATAGCCCACGCAGTAGCAAGACACTCCGCAGAAAGAGCTAGTACGGCAATGCTAACTGATTTTGGAATAATGGCTTTAGAAAAATTTGTTTTAGGGCAACGACTGCCGCAGGCATCTGGATATGTTCGACAATTTGGTCTTGATTTGCCTTTTAATAGAAAACAAGAATCCGAAGCAGATTATTTAGGAATAATTTTTTCAAGCTTAGCAGGTTATAATATTGAAGAGTCTTATAAAGTTTGGGAGCGAATGAAAGAAGAGACAGGTTCTGGTCCCACAGAATTTTGGAGTACCCATCCATCACCAGATAATAGAATTAAAAAATTAAAGGAATGGATACCGATTGTATCAAGACAGTATCCTGCTATAAGTGTTTAATGCTAGCTGTTAGTATAAAAAACCTTAGTCACAAAATTAATAATAAACCTATTTTAAATAATGTTAATTTTGAATTAAAAAAAGATTCTATTGCGTGCATTCTTGGACCTTCCGGTAGTGGTAAAACAACATTATTAAAATTAATAGCAGGTTTAGATAAAGTCCAAAGTGGTAAAATCTTTATAAATGAACAAGAAGTAAGTTCTGCTAATAAACATCTCGCAACTGAGAAAAGAAAAATTGGTTATCTGTTTCAGGACTACGCGCTCTTTCCTCACTTAACAGTCAAAGAAAATCTTAAATATCCTATTAATTTTAAAAACTCTATTTATACGATTAATGATATTATTGATGTTATTAAATTACCAAATTCTCTTGATAAGTATCCACATGAATTAAGTGGTGGAGAACAACAACGAGTTGCTTTAGCAAGATCTATAATTTCTCATCCAGATTTATTATTATTAGACGAACCATTTTCTAGTCTTGATTTGAATTTAAGAGAGGAAATACGTGATGATACACTTCACTTACTCCAAAAATCTAATGTATCAACAATAATAGTTACGCATGATCCTTTTGAAGCAATGTTTATTTCAAATCAAATAAATATCATGGATGATAATGGTAGTATTATTCAATCTGGTTCTCCAGCAGATTTATACAATACTCCTAAGAATGAATATGTTACAAGATTTTTTGGAGAGACAAATGTTTTTCATGGTAACGCAATTGACTCTATAGTTGCTACTCCTGTTGGCAACGTAAGAGTAGATCCTAAGTATAAGAACAAAAATGTTACAGTTCACATAAGACCTCAAGGAATAAAATTAAGTGAACAACCAACGCCTGTTAACGGAATCAAGGGCACAGTTATGGCTTCAAAATTAATGGGTTCATTTAGTTTTATTCATTTATCAGTTTTAAATAATAAAAATGAAGTGGTGCATGTTCATAGCCACATGCCTCCTGAATTTAACCCTAAACAATCTTCTGCTGTAGAAATTGCAGTGGATGAAAAACATACTTTCGTTTTTGAAAGTTAAATACTTTCTTTTCTCTGTGATACTCTTTGCAATGCAGAGTTTAAAAATATAATTGGACCTAACCCAACTACAACAATAATAAGAGCAGCAAAAGAAGACTCTTGTAAAAGTTCATCTGAAGCATACTGATAGACATAAGTTGCCAAAGTTTCAAAGTTGAAAGGACGCAATAAAAGTGTGATGGGAAGTTCTTTTAATATATCAACAAAAACCAATATTCCCCCAATTAATATATTAGAAAATATCAAGGGCATAATTACAACTTTAACTCCTTTATAAAAACCAGCTCCCATAGTCAAAGAAGCATCCATAGCATTTGGATGAATTTTTAAAATTCCTGATCTAATAGATGCATTTCCTACAGCCAAAAATCTTACTATGTAAGCAAATATCAAAACAATAAAACCTCCTGCAACATAACTTAGATGAAGATGAAGGTATTTATTAATCCATCCTAGGAAAATCACCATTCCTACTGCTAATATTGTTCCTGGCAGGGCATATCCACAAGACGCAAGAAAAATTAGGGATTTTTGAAAATTATTTGATTTATATTGAGAGATTATAATTAAAAATATTGAAGCCAGCATAACAAAAAAAGCACCTGTAAGAGCCAAAGTAATACTAAAAAAAGAAGTGTAGAATATTTGTGTGAAATCAATAATCGAAAAACCACTAAAAATAAAATTTAATAACACAGATACAGGAATAACAAATCCTATAACTATAGGTATTATACAAACAAAAAAACAAATTATTTTCTTAACATTCGATGTAGTTTTAGCCTCTATCATATTTTGACCACTACTTTTTTCATGAAATCTTTGATTTCTTCTAGCAAGATATTCTATAGTTATTAAGACAACTACAAATATAAATAAAACAGATGAAATTTGTGAAGCTCCTGACAAACTATTCATGCCAAGCCACACGTTAAAAACACCTAAAGTTAATGTTTCAAGCGCAAAATATTCAACAGTACCAAAATCAGATACAGTTTCCATTAACACAAGAGCCAAACCAGCTATGATACCAGGTCGGGCAAGTGGTAAAGCAACACTAAAAAAACTACTTCTTCCATATATTAAGCTTGTTTGAAAAAAAGATATAGGCACGGTTAGAAATGATGCTCTGGTAGTCATATAAATATATGGATATAAAACAAATGACATTACAAATATTGCTCCTTCCATAGATCTTATTTCAGGAAACCAATATTCTTCTGCATTTTTAAAATTAAAAAACTCTCTTATAATTTTTTGAACCGGTCCTGCATACTCTAAAAAATCTGTATAGGTGTATGCAATTATGTAGGCTGGAACTGCTGCTGGTAATAATAAAGCCCATTCAAAAAAATTCTTCCCAAAAAAATTATACCTGGTAACAACCCATGCGGTAGATATACCTAAAAAAGAGCTTAACAAACCAACACCTATCATTAATATAATTGTATTTGAAATATATCTTGGCAATACAGTCGAGAATAAATGAGGCCACAATGAAGTGTCACCTAAAAAAGCAGAATAAAAAATTGCAAATACTGGCGCAATAATAATTAATGCAACTAAAGTAGCAAATAAAGATGAATTATTCCAATTTAACAAAACAGTTGATGTTATAGATTACCATCCAACTCTATCAATTATTTTTTGAGCTTCAGGAGCAAGTTCAGCAATTTTTATAATTGGTAATTTATCTTCCCTGAAGTTTCCCCAGGAACTAAGCTCTTTACTTGGATTTACGATGGGATTAACAGGATACTCAAAATTTATTTCACCATATAATTGTTGAGATTCTTTTGTAGTTAAAAATTCTAACAACATTATTGCTTCTTTTTTGTTTTTTGAGTGTAGGGCAACACCTCCACCCGATATGTTAATATGTGCCCCGCGGTCACCTTCTTTTTGATTTGGAAAAATCAGCTTTACTTTTTCAGCCCATTTTCTTTGCTCAGGATCTTCAGAAAATTTTAATTTTCCATAATAATAATTATTAATAATTGCTATATTGCATTCACCTTCATAAATTGACTTAATTTGCGCTCTGTCATTTCCTTGAGGTCTTCGCGCAAAATTATTTACAAGACCTTTTGCCCAAGCTTCCGCGTTTGCTTCTCCGTATTCCGCTAAAACAGATGCCATGATCCCTCTATTATAAACATGACTTCCAGGCCTTGAACAAATTTGGCCTTTCCATTTCGAGTCGGCTAAGTCTTCTAATCTAGTTATTTCACCATCCTTAATTTTTTCTTTATTTACCGCAATAACCCTTGCTCTTTTAGAGAGAGCAAACCAATTGTTTTCAGGGCTTCTTAAATGTGATGGGACATTTTCTATTAATTTTTTTGACTCTATAGAGGCTAAAAGATTCAAATCTGAGTAAATATATAATCTTCCTATATCGACAGTTAAAATAACGTCAGCTGGACTGTTTTCTCCTTCTGATTGTAATCTTTGTGCAAGACCTTTTTTTGAATAGATAACGTTTGTTTTAATTCCAGTTTCATTCGTAAACAATTCTAAAAAAGGGTTAATTAAGAAAGGTTGTCTATGCGAATATATATTAATTTCTTTAGCAAAAAGATTTAGTGAAAAACATGTAATAAAGATTATTGATAAAATATTAATAGTATTTTTTTTCATTAGAATAACTCCTCTTAAAAAGATTAAAATAAAATTTTTTTCGTAGCAAATTTAAATTTTTAATAAAATAATTCTTTATTTCAAAAAAAGGATTTAAATATAGTGTTTTTAAATCATGACTTTCGTCTTTTTGATTTTTTTCAATTCCAAGATTGAGTGTTTCAAAATCAACAGAATGATGTAATGAACCAAAAAGCCAATCCCAAATTGCTAATGCAGCGCCAAAATTTTTATCATGATGTTCCTTAGCTATAGAGTGATGCAGTTGATGTTGGGCTGGTGAAATAAAAATATATTCTACCCACTTCCAATATTGAATACCTATATGAGAATGCCGTAAGTTTGAACCCAATACATTAAATATAAATACAAAAATATTTACTCCCAATATTGTAAACAAGCTAACTGTATTTCCAAATAAAAAAATAAATGTTGAAATACTAATAGCTTGTGTAACTGAACTTCTTAAAGAAAAAATAATTCCTTCTAACGGATGTGTTCTAAACACTGTCATTGGGGTAAGAACGGTTGCTGAATGATGGACTTTATGCAGTGACCAAAGAATTGGCCAACGATGCATAAATCTATGAATGAAATACTTACTAAAATCATCAATGGTAAATTGAAAAGTCGTAAAAGAAATTACCACAATAATAGGTAAAGTATTTGAAAACATTCCAACACTAAGCCAATCTATTGAGTGAAAATAAAAGTATAAGGCTGTGGCTATTGTTAAGTGTGTTATCAATATTGGTGAAACTATCATCATTATTAATTGATTGATGAAAAAAACTTTATAATCTGATTTTGCTGATTTAGAAAAAAATATATTCCAATTAAAAATTTTTTTTAAAGCGGTTTTTAAGGTAAATTTTTTATTTAAGATAAACCAACCTAAGGCAATGAATATTGATATAACAATATATGCAATAAAAACTCTTTTTTTTGGATCAATAAATTGACTACCAATTTTAAAAAAATAGTCTGACAGAATATCCATATAACTTCATAGTGTGGCTTTTTTAAAAAGCCACACAAAATTTAATATTAGTCATTTTCTGCAGAGTCTGAACTGCCTAGTGAGCTAGCAAGATCTTCCATCGCAGATAGTTGATCATTAGCTTTAGCAGTGACGCCAAATTCATCGATCATAAGTTTTTGAATTTTAAGCATATGTAACTTAAACTCACCCCATTCCTGAGCTTGATCTTTGATGAAATTACCATTTGAATCAACTCCAACAACTTGTGAAGCATTTAGTAGAACTGGTCCAAAGCCCATCATTCTATTCATTTTAACAGCTGCTTCTCCTAGATTTTCTGGTCCACACTGAAGTGCTAAAGCAAAGCCTTTAAGCTCTCCCCAATGTTTTGCATATTTTCTAAACGTATCAGTCGTATCACCATTTGCTTCGACGATTGTTTCAAGCGCTACTATATCTTTGTAGGTTGAACCTGCATACTTAAATACAGACTCAGCAATTACTTTTTGCCAATTATCTCTAATAGTATCTCTTGCTGCTAACATAGCAGTTCTTTCATCAAAGTTAAGGTTACGACCACCAGCATCTCTAATAACTTCTCTTCCATCTATAAATGCTTGATTAACTGTAGCAAGGTAGTTTGTCTTTCCACCTTTGTCATAACTTGATGCGTAGTAAGCATGAGCATATAACATCTCAGAATACAAATCTACAACACCATCTCCATTATAATCTGCTGAAGATAAATCTTTCATCTTGGCAACGTTATAGTTTTCTTCAGCTGATAATGTTAAAGAATGTGCTGGCGCACCCCAATATCCAAAAGCTTCATCCCAACTATGTTCTTTACCAGTATAATAAGATCCTTCTTTGTAAGGTTTATTATTTGGTTTTTCCCCAACTTTCATTTTTTTTCCAAGATAGTTATTTACTGCTTGGTTGTAGAACACAGCACCCATTGCAAATTTAGAAATCAATTGTGTGTAATCAAATCCAGTATTTGGATCAAAACCACCCTCAACTTCACTAGCTTTTTGCATCATGTGTTCAATAGCTTCAGGACCGGTTAGTCCTCCCCAGCCAGGAATTGCGCCTTTATACATTTTGCCAGACAAGTTACCACTACCTATTTCAGCAACCATGGTTTGCATAACAGGGAAACCATCCTTAGATTTTGGGGCAATGATTTCTAGACCATCTTCACCATTGTAATAAGCCATCATTTTATCGAGATCACCTGTTTTAACAAGTTTTTTCAAACTATCATGCAGAACTTGTCTCGCCATTTGACCAGTATATTTTACAGAATTTGTCTTATCGCCATCATAACCTTTAAGTGTAATTGGATAAGGTCCATATATTTGATGACCATCAGCCAATAATGATTTTGAAAAACTAATTGCTATTATTATTGAAGCAACAATTGTAATTATTTTTTTCATAAACTCCTCGTAATAAATTTTTAATTGCGGGAGCAGAATAACGGAATTGCTGATCTTGTTTATTGCTCCCGCGTCCTCTTATTGAGAATCTAACAACTTTTTTATTTATAAAATTTCAAAGTTTAATTATAAAAAAATTCCCTAGGTATTTTCTAAAGAATTTAATATTTTTAGAATTATTCTAATTAAATATTAATTAGAAAAATACTTCTTTTGATCTAAATACCATTTAGTCAGCATCAATGAATAGTTTTCAGACAAGCAATAAGACTTTGATCTTCTATCTTTTTTTGATGATTTTTTAATGAAAAAACCTTTGCTAACAGCATAATTAAGTGTCGAGTAAATTGTAGATCTACAGCCGAGCTTTGACGGTATTTTTTTACATAACATCTCATATGACATACATTGATTATTGAAAGTTGAAGAAGCAATTTCAAGACTAATCAAACGTGTAAGTGCGGATGAATAAAAAAAGTTATAACAGGGATCTATATCTTTTTTAGTATAAAAATCTTTTTTTACTAAGTCTACAACGTTTTCTAAACCTAACATAGTCAAATATTTTTAGGAGTGAAAGATTGCGCTGGTACCTGCAACAACCTTTCAACCCCAAGTAGAAACATACGGTTTTTTTTTATGGATTTTAATTTAAGAGTACAGTTTAATTTTTATATTAGGGATATATATTGAAAACTCATCATTATTAAATTTAGAATTATTCTAATTTAGAATAAAAAAGATATACCAAATAGAGCGCATCCAGCTCCAGCAACTTTTAAAACAATTGATGAAAATTTAGTCTTAATAGCTAAACTCCCTATTCCCACACCAAAAAGATGTAATATTGCTGTTCCTGATGCAAAGCCAAGTGCAAATAAAATTGGGTTAACTGCCCATGGCATCTCCATGCCGTGCGCTAATCCATGACACATCCCAAAAATACAAATGAAAATCATTATAATATTAGTGGCAATTTTTTTTTCTATCGCAATTGCTAAGCCTAATAATATGACAGAAAAGACTATACCGTATTCAACAACTATAAAGGCAGATTCTTCTAAATCAAAAAAGAAAACCTCAATCAACATGCCAATGGTACCGCCGATAATCATCATTAAGACAAAGGTTGCAGGAATGGTCCAAATTGCTCTTCCTCCAATTTGGGCACTTACAATACCAACACTAACCATTGCTAAAAAATGATCTATCCCTAATACTGGATGAGAAAGACCATCATAAAAACCTACCATCCCTGTAAAAGTATGTGCATGGGCTCCAGAGGTATAAAAAACTAGAGATAAAAACAGTAAAATTAAATTAGCTTTCATGCAAATCCTTTCTGTTTTCTTGAAAATAATTTTTTAATAATAAAATAAATTAGAAATATTATAACTACTAAAGCTATATGCGGAATATAAGCACGAATATCAAATTTTTGCCAATGCAATATATCCATAGCAGGCCCAATATATAAAAGGATAGGAGCCCATGTTAAAGTTTGCTCCCACAAATTAGATCCAAAAAATTCAGCTTCTCCTACTGCAAGAGAATAATGTCCTGAATTATTTTCATTAAAAATTTGAATTAAATAAGAACCTGCATTCAAATTAAAACTTCTCTTAAAACCAGTATCTTCATTAACTTCGGCTCCTATTTCCGGTCCTTTCCAATACCAATCTCTAGCATACGGTTCATACCAGGCTTCCCATTCAAAATTTTGGCCATCTGCAAAAAATTTTAAAATTTTATTATTTTTTTCATTAATTGAATATACAGCAATCGATAACCATAAATGGTCATCATCAACTTTAGGACTTAAAATTCCAGTATAAAATAAAAATTCTTCTTCACTATTAATTAAATAATAGTGTGGTTCACCGTTAAGCTTGCCATAATATGCTTTAGATATCTCTGGGTCTATAACTTCATGAGGATTATCAACAGAAGGTGAGTAATTAATTAACTTTGGCTGATGGGCAAATAAATTAGAACTAAATAATAAGAAAATAATTACAATTAATTTCATTAATTAATTATAGTTTAGCTTTTATCATTTTCCAATAAAATAAAAATGGGGCCACATTGGGCCCCTATCCTTATTAAATATATTTATAATACTTATAAATTATTTAATATCTATTAACCGAGCCTTTTTCTCCTCGGGGATTATGCGCTCTAAATCAATATTTAAAAGACCATTCAACAATTCAGCATTCTTCACTTTAATGTCCTCAGATATAGTAAAAGATCTCTCAAACTGTCTGGTTGAAATTCCTTTGTGAATAACACCATTACCTTCTTCATTCACTACTTTTTCTTTTTGTTTATTGCGAACTGTAAGTGTGTTTTCTTTAAGCTCTAATTCTATATCATCTCTAGAATATCCAGCTAAAGCAACTTCAATTTTATAATCATTCTCATTTACTCTTCGAATGTTATAAGGTGGATAGTTTGAATTATAGCGCTCTGTAGACTCCAACATTCTATCAAATTCTTCGAAGATTGAGTCAAACCCAACTGAAAAGGGTCTAAGCGAATTCCATACGGATAGGTTTCTTGTCATAAAAACTCCTTATTAAGCAAGTTATGTATTGGCACCCACAATGGCATACCAACTATACTAACATGGGAATGCTTAAAAAATATTCAAGTGGGAATTTATTTTTTTCGAATAAATGACAGACCATCAGATAGCGGAATTAAGGAAAATTCTACTCTTTTATCCTCTTTAATTTTTTGATTAAGGTCACGTATAGCTTGGGTGCGTGAGTCTAATATAGAAATATCTGCTACATCACCGTGCCAAAGCATATTATCAATAATAATTATTCCATTAGAAGAAAGTAAACTTAAAGCTAACTCATAATAGTTTGGATAATTGTTTTTATCAGCATCAATAAAGATAATATCAAAAACATATTGTCGGTCTATAAAGCTTTGCATCACCTCAGTGCCATCACCTATAATTGATTTTATTTTTGATGCTTGATCATCTTGATCCCAGTATTTTTCCGCAATAGGTAAAAATTCATCTGACGTATCGACAGTTACTATTTTACCGTCTTTGGGGAGTCCTCGAGCCATATATAAAGTGCTTAATCCTGTAAACCGTCCAATCTCTAAGCAAGATTTTGCATTTGAAATCTTTACAATAATTTCTAAAAATTGACCTTGTTCTTTCGCAATTTGCATGCGTGCAACTTTTCCAAGTTTCTTTGTCTCACTTGCAAGTTCATCAACAAGAGTATCTTTTCTATAACCAAGTTCTTGTAGATACTTTTTTAAATCTTGATTAATTTCTACTTGTTCACTCATTATGAAATTACTTCATAAATATCTGAATGATTTGCAACCTCATCATCACCAATTAAAAAATACTCTTCTATTTTTTTTTCAACATTTTCAAAATCTTTATCCGAATGACAGTACAATGTTAGTAAGGGGGTAGAGCCATCAACCTTATCTCCAACGCTTAACACATTATCGTAACCCACATTAAAATTAATTTTATCTGTAACCTGTTTTCTGCCGCCACCAAGTTCAATAAGTACCAAACCTAGATCTCTTGTTTTTATTTTTTGGACATATCCCGACTGCTGAATATAAATATCTTTTTTGAATGCATCTATTTGCAACTCAGTATTATATGAAGACAAGATATTTGATGTGCCCCCTAAGGCTGCCACCATTTTTTCAAATTTTTCAGCAGCTTCTCCATTTGATATGACAGTATCTATTTTTTTTAGAGCCTCTTCCTTTGAGATATTTTGTGCCATCATTAAAATTGAAGCGACTAATTCATAGGTGATGTTATGGAGTCTCGGGTCTTTCTCTTGATTTGTCAAAAAGTTAATGCATTCTAAAATTTCTAACCTATGACCTGCCGTCTTACCTAATACTTGATTCATATCTGTGATAATGGCCTCACATTTTAATCCTGCACCCTTTGCAACACGAACAAGAGAATTCGATAAGTCTCTTGCAATTTCTATAGTGCTATTAAAAGAACCATTACCAACTTTCACATCTAGGACTAATGTTTTTAATCCTGATGCTATTTTTTTTGATAGGATGGATGAAGTAATGAGAGGTAAAGATTCAACTGTTCCAACAATATCTCTAATTGAGTAAAGTTTTTTATCCGCTGGCGCCAGGTTATCTGTTTGTCCAATAATCGCACACCCAACTTCTTTCAAAACTTTCTTAAATGTTTCTAGATCCGGTTGCGTATTATAACCAGGGATAGAGTCGAATTTATCTAGAGTGCCACCTGTGTGACCAAGTCCCCTTCCAGAAATCATTGGAACATACAAACCACAGGCTGCTAAAATAGGCGCTAAGATTATACTTGTTTTATCTCCCACACCACCTGTTGAGTGTTTATCACAAACTAATTCCTCATCTAAAATACTTGACCAATCAATAGTGTCTCCAGAAACTGTCATAGCTTCAGTTAAATTGACAGTCTCCTCAGGTGTCATGCCATTTGAAAAAATGGCCATACTCATTGCAGCAATTTGAGGATCCGAAAATGAACCGTCCGTTAACCCTTTTGCAAAAAGGAATATTTCTTCTTTTGTAAGAGCTTTTTTATCTCTTTTTTTTCTAATTATTTCCTGAGGAATCATTTAATTCAACTTCGTTGATATAATTTTTTATCAGTTGGAGAATATTTTTTTCGGCAAGACTGGCATTTTCTAAAGTTTCTTGATGGCTCAATTTTGTTTTATTCATCCCAGCAGCTAAGTTTGTAATTACACTAATAGCAACAACTGGAAGATCACAATGATTAGCAACTATTACTTCTGGCACAGTTGACATACCTACTGCATTACCTCCAATAACTCTTAAAGCATTAATTTCTGCAGGTGTTTCAAAATTAGGACCAGAATACATGCAGTAAATTCCCTCGTATATTTTTTGATTTAATTTTTTTGCAGTGTTTAGAAGTTGATAGCGATAAAATTTATGATAGGCATCGCTCATATCATGAAATCTTGGTCCATATTCTTCATCATTTTTTCCAATGAGTGGATTAAATCCACTCCAATTTATATGATCGGAAATTGCCATCAAGCTACCTGCTGGCATAGTTTCATCTAAACTCCCAGCAGCATTTGTGACGATTAAAAGTTTACACCCAATATCTTTTAAAACCCTAATTGGTTTAGCAAGACTATGGGGTTCATGTCCTTCATAAATATGAGAGCGACCATACATACAAACTACTTTTCTTTGACCTATCTCTCCTAATACTAATTTTCCCGCATGACCCTTAACAGTAGGTTGAGGAAAGTCAGGAAGGTCTGTATATGAAATTTCTTTGATAATATTTTGAAGTTCAAAAAAATTTGTCAAACCACTTCCTAATATAACGGCAACATCTGGATTAGTATTTGTTTGTTCTAAAAAAATTTCTGATGAAGTATGCATTATAAATTTTCTGGACCAAAAGAATCAGGAAGCAACTCTTTAAGTGTTGATGTTTTCAAATGTCCACTTGTGTTGCACATATGTATTTTTACATCTAATGTGGCAAACTCTCTTAATCGTTGACGACAACCACCACACGGAGAACATAATAAGTCGCCAGAGCCAATAACAACAACTTCTTTAATTTTAGTAAAACCATTGGCAATAAGATTACCAATCGCACTTGCTTCTGCGCATTGTGATTGAGGATACGCAGCATTTTCAACATTACATCCAGCAATTATGGAGTTATTTTCAGTTAAAAAAGCTGCACCTACTTTAAATTTTGAATAAGGCACGTGGGCATTGTTTCTAACTTCTTTTGCAGCATTAAAAAGTTTTTCAAAATTTTCTGAAATCATATATTCGTTTAACATGAAATTTAAAAAAAAATTATTTATTTCTAAATCTTGAACAAATCTTCCGTTAAATTGGGTAGGTCATCACCCCAAAAAACTTCTCGACGCAAAAACTCGGGATCTTTGTTAAAACAAATAGACATCGCAGAATTGTAAACTGCTCTTGAGTCGATTGTAGAATTTAGATCTCTTCCTTCAAACAACTCTTTCTTTTTAAGGCCTGGCCAATCTGTATACACTTGTGATTTTTTAAGTAAGCCGCCAGCCATTAATATTGCACTACCATAACCATGCTCTGTGCCATAACCCCCATTTTGTTTAATTGTTCTACCAAATTCTGTTAAGGTTAAAATAAGTGTATTATCAAAAGCACTACCAAGATTTTCGTATAGAATTTTTACAATTTCATTTACCTCCTCCAGTTCATCAGCATGAGCTCCATCTACCCCTCCCTGAGCTGCATGGGTATCAAAACCATCTAATTCAAAAACAGCTACTCTTGGACCACTTTGATCTTTTAATTGTTTTGCTGCTTCAAGGGCGAGTTTTTTTCTATCTTCTGAGTCAGTGGCAATTTGCATGGATAATGGTCTTTGCCTGATTGTATCAAGTGTTGACTTAATGAGCTCATTATGATCACCTTTAAATTCATCATAAATTTGATCGATCAATTTTGTTTCCACAAAATCTGGAGATGGGAAAAAATTATTATTTTGAGGAACGCCTCTTAATAAAAGTGGCATAGGTAGAGATATTGCTAGACCTTTTCCAACAATATCTGATGCCAACAACCCTCTCCCCAACCATCCAGTCTTTTCTTTGTAAGGAATATGAGCCCCTGTTTCCATTAAGTTTTGTCCATCAAAATGTGATCTTCCTGTGTAAGGAATATTAGTTGCATGAACAAACGCTGCCTTATTATCTTTCCAAAGTTGGTGAAAAATTTCTAACTTAGGGTGAAGACCAAAATCGCTATTTAATTTTAGAACATCCTCAAGTATTAGTTTTTTTCTTAACTTCTTTAAACGCTTATCCCCAATAACAGGTACTGCTGTAAGACCATCCATTCCACCACGAAGTGAAATGATGATCAGGTTTTTTTTCTGCATGGAAGCAAAGCTTATTTTTGGGAAAAATCCTGATAGAAATAATGTTGTTGATCCTCCAATTAGAAAATTTCTTCTTGTACAGTTCATACTTTTAATACTCCTGGTAAATTACATATAATTCCATATTTTCGTCCTAAATCTTTATCTGTTGTACCAAACCTAAATTGATAAATATGAGCAGCCATTTTTTCATGATCTTCAAAATTATTTTTCAAACAACGTAAAATAAAATCATGTGATTTATTTTGAGAGTTTACTAAATAAGGTAGCTCAACTGAAGCAAACCAAAAGCGTCTTAATAATAATTCTGGTGATACCCAATCTACTTCAAAATCACTCCAGCCATTTGGTTGTTTAGCTCTATAGGGTGAATTGCCTATTTCACGGAGAATCCAGGATAGTTGTTTTTGTCTATTTGTTGGCTTAAGTTTAAAAGTATAGCTCATCTTTTCAGCTGAAAGAGGAATATTTAAATCAAACATTCTTGAAAGTTGCATTAACCATATTTCAGGTGGATGAAATTTATGAGTACTGCTATTGTATTTGAAAGCTTGCGTAACAACAGCTTTATGAATTTCGATTAAATTACCATTAGATCTATTCCATGCCTCAATTACTGGATCTATCATTTCTTTAGTTGGTTCATCGGTAATAAAGTGTCTACATAATTTAGTTGAAACAAATTTTATACACATCGGATGTGTTGCTAAATCATGAATTACTTTTGCAAGTTCCCTTTTTGCATCATTTTTATATTTTTTTCCTAAAACTACCTTGTCTCCTTTTTGATGCATTTCTTGATCAAACCAGATATCAGCTGTTTCAAGATCTTTATTATTCCACTTATGACACCAACCAGTCATTATATATGCTAACTGGATGACATCCTCTTGCGTATATCCCGCCCTTGGGGATACAGTATGAAGCTCTAGCAATTCTCTTGCATGATTTTCATTAATTGTTTCCCTCCACTCCATTCCTTTTTTAGAATTAGGGCCAAAAGATTCGGAATTATCGAGATGATGGATCATGCACCATGACGTTGTTACTGCCTGTACCATTTCTTCAAAAGTTTTTACCATATTAGGTCTTATTATTTCGCGTTGGTAAGGACCGGTACTAAACTCTGCTAAAAAATCTTTTTCACTTATGGCAAAATGATTTCCCCAAAAAAGCCAGAAGCGTTCGAATACAGGTTGTGTTCCATACTTTGTTTGATAATGGCGAATAGCATGTTCATTTAATTCAAAATATCTTTCACCAGTTTCAATTCTCAACTCATCTTTTGCTTTTCTGTATGCATTTTTGTCACTTTTGAATTTTTTTCTTAATACTTCTCTGTCTCCGTATACCCATTCCCCATATTTTTTTCGTAATTCTTTTTCTGTTGGTATAGAGCCTTTCCATAAAAAGTCAGGAACTGTGTTTAATTGGTTTAATGCCCAACTGAGAGGCTCTTGCGGAATCTCCTCTTGTGGTGATAATCCAAATGCAACTCTTCTATAAAAATTTAATGACATAAAACAAAAAACTAGTTTACATATATTTTGAATTTAGAAAATAATAATATTAATGAATAAAGTATCACTAAAAATTTGTGGAATAACGAATACATTGTCGGTTAAAACCGCACACAAAAATAAAATAAAATCCCTTGGTTTTGCCAGTAATAATTTAAATGGACCCAATACTGCATCAGATAAAAAAATACAGTCACTAATTAAAGAGTGTAAAAATTACAAAATTGAATCAGTTTTACTTAGTCGTTACGTTTCACTTGATAAATTAATTCAACAAATCGATTTTACTAAACCAAAAACTATTTCATGTTCTTACCATTTTAGTAAATATGAATTACAAACATTGCGCAAAACTTTTAAACGGCTAAAGATTGGAATTTCAATTAATCCGGAGAATTTTAATCTGCGGTATATTAAAAATATCAAAAAACTTAATCAATGTTATTTATTTCGATATGAACGTATACAAAAAAAGGAGCATAAAAACATATTCACTCAATAAGTGCATTAAACAAATTAAATCTATTAAAAACTTATCGATCCCTGTTTTTATAGGTGGAGGGATCAATGGAGTTAAAGCAAAGCAAATAATTAATATAGTGAAACCTGATGGTATCGATGTTTCACGCAGTCTCAAAAATACAAAAAATATTATCTCATCAAAGAAACTAAAAAATTTTTTGAAAGAGATTGCAGTAGCTTAATTTTTTAATCACATACTGATCTTTCAAATCTTTTAGTAAATCTTTTATTGTTAATTGAGTTTCTGGATCTCTAAAAAATGGATCTAAATCAATAAGGGGAAGTAAAACAAAATCTCTTTCTTTTGCTCGGGGGTGCGGGATAAACAAATTTTGATTTCTAAATTTTTTTTTACCCCAAAAAATTATATCTAAATCAATCTTTCTTGGTCCATTAACTATTCTTTTATTTTTTTGTAATTTTTTTTCAATAAGTTGAATATTTTTCATTAATTGTAATGGCATCATCTTTGATTGAAGCTCAAGCACACTGTTATAAAAATAGTTTTGATGTAGGTAGCCGTATGGTTTTGATTTATAAATATTAGCTATTTTGGAAATTTCACCTAATTTATTTAACTCATTAATTGCGGCAGAAAAATTATTTTTATAGTTTCCAACATTAGTTCCAAGGGCTATGTAATATTTAGTTGGATACACTTACTGACTCTGCACCGTATCTTTTTGCAACTTCTGTTTTATTGACCTTAATTGTAACTTTTTTTAATTTAAATCTTTTTTCTAACATATCAGAGGAAGAGATAATCAATCTCTCTAGGGTATGGTGCTTTGATTGACTTATATGTTGCTTTAGCGACTTAGTGATGCCAGAGTAGTCTTTAAGATTTGACATTGACTCTAAATCTTTGCCTTTAGGCACAGCATAACTAAAATTTAATGTAACTTTAAGTAATTGTTTGTTTTTTCTTTCCTGTGGGGTTATTCCTATATTGGCAAAAACTTTTAGATTTTTTATTTCTACATTAAACATAAATTTTTATACACTTTCAGTGCTTGATAGGTTTCTTTTACATCGTGGACTCTAAACATTTTTACTCCTTTTTTATAGCAGTAAAGAGCAGATGCTAATGACCCACCAAGACGATTGCTAACATCGCTTTTATCTATTCCATTTATCCAACTTTTTCTTGATGAGCCCAACAAGATGCCACAATTATAAATTTTGAATTTCTCGATATTCTGCATAATTTCTAAATTTTGTGCTAGATTTTTGCCAAAGCCAATTCCTGGATCGAACCAAATTTTAGATTGAGGTATTTTGTATTTATCTAATTTTTTTAGAGTTAATTGAAAAATTTTTCTAATATCATTAACAACATTTTTATAAGAATTAACCTTTGATTGCATTATTTTAGGTGGAGCGGGGGTATGCATCAGGACCAGCCCATTTTTGAATTTTTTAGTAAGTTGAAAAAGATCGTCAGACCCTCCAAAAATGTCGTTGATAATATGTGCGCCATTTTCTAAAGCAAATTCTTGGGTTTCAATTTTTGAAGAATCAATGGAGATGATAAATTGGTCTTTTGGTAATTTTTTTAGAATGGGTGAGAGTTTTTTTATTTCATCTTTGTAAGAAATTGGGTCGCTACCCGGTTTAGTGCTTTCTGCACCAATATCAATTATTTGAGCGCCATCATTCAGCATTTGTTTAATAGATTTTAATGCATCAGATGTTTTGAAATTTTTTCCACCATCACTAAATGAGTCTTTGGTAACATTACAAATGCCCATTATTGTTGGGGACAGAATAGAAAATTCAGAATTGTTTAATTTCATTATTTTAATTGCTCTTTGTATATCTCCAACAACCTATTAAACATTTTTGAAGAGGAGCTAAACCATTTTATTGAAGGAATAGATGATACATTGATAACTCCTTTTCCTGAACCAACTAAAATTATTTCATCTGCACTTTCTAAATCTGCAAATTTAATAAATTTATTACGATAATCTTTACTTATTTTAGAAAGAAGAAACTCTAAAGTTATTCCTCGATAAAAATTACCTTTAGGTAGAAAGATGTTGTTGTTTTTTATTACTATTAAGTTTGTTGTAGAGCCTTCTAGCAAATTTTTATTATGGAAAAATAATATCTCTTCTTTTTGCATATCAATTCCTTTTTGCAGGGATAGTATTTTTTTATATTGTAAATTTTTAATTGAAGGATTAGATCTTTGATAGTTGATTAACGTACATTGAAAATTTTTTTTTGGACGCAGTCGCGGTCGAAGAGATAGCGATAGAATATTTTTTTTAATCGCCACCCTTAATAGATGATCATATTTTTTTATTTTTAAGTTATGTGGCATCAAATCAAAAAGCTTATCAGGAGTTAATGAAAAAGGGATATTCAATTTTTTTAAACTCTTATTAAGTTTAAAAATGTGTTCATCTAATAAAACAAATTTTGGTTCCTTTCCAAATAATCGAATAGTAGTAAAAACACCTGTTGAGCCCCACAAGTTATCGTAGGTGGTTTTTTTAAAATTACTTAGCCTGTAAGATTTTTTGAATAAGAAATTTGCCATCAACTGTCAAAAAAGAGTCAGGGTGAAATTGAAATCCATAAACATTATTAATAGTATCTTCTATCGCCATAGCAACATTAGTTTCAACACAGCGCATTGTTATTTTAAGATTTTGATGAGAAAAAGGCTCTTTTAGTTTCAAAGAATGGTAGCGACCTCCTAATAATATTTTATTAGGCTTAAATAAGGAGCTTCCCTTTAAGACTTTAATTTTTGATTGATATCCATGATATATTTTTTTTTGGGGGATTATTAGCCCTTTTTCAGCATACAAAATTTGTTGAAACCCTAAACATATACCAACTATTTTTTTTAAACCTTTGTATTGATGATAAATTTTTTGCGTTTCCGAGTAGTGAGAAGGATCACCAGGTCCAGGGGAGAAAACTATAATCTTGCAGGAATCTAATTTTTTTTTATCAATATTAAAATAGTTTGACACATAAGTTGGGGCAAAGTTATCAAGCAAATGCACCAAGTTGTAAGTAAAAGAGTCCTCGTGATCAATGACGTAAATCATATTTTAAATAAATCTAAAAGTGATTTTGCTTTGATATAATTTTCTTTGTATTCTTTTTTGGCTTTACTATCAATGACGACACCACTTGCAACTGAAATTTCTGCGCGTTTTTTAAAATTCAAAAGGGTACGAATAATAATATTAAAGCGCATATCGCCGTTCGCGTTAATATAACCAAAGCTACCGGTATAAATATTTCGATTTAGTCTTTCCCGACTATTTAAAAGTTTTAATGTATTAATTTTTGGACAACCAATGACTGATCCACCAGGCATCATTGCTGAAATTATATCATGATTGCTCGTCTTCTTTTTAAGTGTTCCTTTTATCTCCGTTACATAATGATAAAGGTCTCTATATTGTTCAACACTTTTTAATTTTGAAATTTTAACACTACCAGATTTGCATATACGAGATAAGTCATTTCTCTCCATATCGACAATCATATTGTGCTCCTTACTTTCCTTTTCATTTTTTTTAAAATAACTCATTGCATATTTAATTGTCATTTTTTTAGTACGGTTTAGGGTTCCCGCTATAGGTTTTGTGATAATTGTGTTTTTCTTTTTTGTAATAAGTGTCTCTGGGGAACAACTAATAATACTGTAATCTCTATCACGTATTAAAAAGCTCTCGGGTGATTCATTCATGCTCATCAGTTTCCAGAAAAAATCAACAGCATCAATATGGGATTTATTTGAATAAGTTTGACAAATCTTAATTTGATACGTCTCTCCCAATTTAATTTTTTTAGAAAAATACTTAAAAAGATTTGAATATTGTGATTCATTTAAATTTAAATTAAATTTTTTTTCATGAAAATGGTTATTATTTTTTTGTGAAGGTATTTTTTTTCTAAAGTTTTTTAATAAACTTTTTATAGTGATGTTTTTTCTTATTTTTATTAAGGTCTGAGGTTTGTAAACTAAACCTGGATAAAAATTTGATGTTTCTTGTTTAGGTAACTTAATATCAATATTCTTGCATAAAAGTTCGTAACCAAAAAAACCAACATAGCAGTTAAGTTCTTTGATTTTTGAATTTGGTTTGTTGCATTTGATGTTCAAAAAACTTTTAAAATTCTTTGAGTTAAGGACAATTCTTTCATTAAAGTCAGTATAAACATCAAATCCACCAATAGTTTTATAAATTATTAGTGGTTTATTGGATTGAAAAATCTTATTAAGGTATTCTTTATTGTTCAGCACAGAAATCTATTATAATTAGGTAAGAAATATGGAAAATACTTTTATTCAAAAAATTGTTTTTTTGCTTGTATTATTTTTCTCTAGCGTGGTTTTATCGCACGGAACTGTTATTATCACCAATGTAGAGCATGATGATGGCTACATAGATGTTAAAATTTATGACTCTAAAGATAGTTTTTTGAAAGAAGATGAGGCGGTTGAGGCAGTTAGAAAAAAAGTTAAGAAGGGCAGAGTTGAAGTTCCACTATCAAAAATACATGAGGGTGAAATAGCAATTGTTGTGTATCATGATGAAGATGGTAATGGTGAGTTAAAGACAGGTATGTTTTGGAGACCCAAAGAAGGTTTTGCTTTCAGTAATAATTATTCACCAAAAGGACCACCAAAATTTAAAAAGGCAGCAATCATGTTAGAGCACGGTGTGCCTGTAGAGATCGAGCTAAACTATTAACAATAATTAAAAAATTAATGGTCTTAAAGATTCACAACACATTATCAGGAACAAAAGAAACTTTTGAACCTGTCGACAACAATCACGTTCGAATTTATGCATGTGGCCCAACAGTCTATAATTTTGCACATATTGGAAATGCAAGAATGGCTGTTGTGAATGATCTCTTAGTAAATGTCCTAAGAACACAGTTCGAGAAAGTAACCTATGTATCCAACATAACAGATATTGATGATAAAATTATAGATGCTGCTCATGAGCTAAACGAACCAATAAAAAACTTAACAACAAAATATACCAAAATTTATAACGACGATATGGGTTATTTAAATGTTAAGCTTCCCGATATACAGCCACATGCGACTGATCATATCAGTGAAATGATAGATCTGATAAAAAAACTAATTGAAAATAATTACGCTTACGAAAAAGATGGGCATGTTCTTTTTCATGTGCCAAGCTTTTCAAAGTACGGGGTTTTGTCAAAAAGAAATCGTGATGAGCAAATTGCAGGAAGTAGAGTAGAGGTAGCGCCTTTCAAAAAAGATCCTGCAGATTTTATTTTGTGGAAACCATCGCCAGATCCATTGCCAGGTTGGGGGTCTCCTTGGGGTTTTGGTCGTCCAGGCTGGCACCTTGAGTGTTCTGCAATGTCTGAAAAGACATTAGGGTTGCCATTTGATATTCATAGTGGAGGGATGGATTTGGTTTTTCCACATCACGAAAATGAAATTGCACAGACTTGCTCCTTAGATGATAATCATGAACCAGCAAGTTTTGCAAAGTTTTGGTTTCATAATGGGTTTGTAAACGTTGAAGGTGAAAAAATGTCCAAATCTATTGGAAATATTAAGTTAGTTCATGACCTTAAAAACCAATACAAAGGAGAAGTGTTGAGATTAACGCTGTTGTCCGCTCATTATAGGCAGCCTTTGAATTGGACAAAAGAAATTATAGATCAAAACAGCAAAATGCTTGATCGTTTTTATCGGTCTTTAAAAGAACTACAAGATGTAGAAATTTCTTCCGATCTTGTTTCAGAAGACATTATGGAAAGTTTATTGGATGACCTTAACACCCCTAAAGTTTTAGCTAAACTTAACACGTTATCGAACACATTATCGTCAGCTGATACTGATGAAAAAAGAAATATTAAAAACAATTTAATCGCTGCAGGAAAAATTCTTGGTGTAATGCAAGAAGACCCAAATGTATGGCTAGGCTACAACCAGACATCAAATCCTGAAAAAGAAGAGATAGAAGGGTTGATAAATCAACGCAATGAAGCTAGACGCAATAAAGATTTTAAATTAGCCGATCAAATAAGGGATAAACTTAAATCTAAGGGTATAGAAATAGAAGACACAAAAAACGGGACTATTTGGCGAAAAGACTCATGAGCAACAACATTATAATCACCTTTCCTGATGGAAGCACAAAATCATTAAAAAAAGGAGTTTCAGGATTTGAACTAGCAAATCAAATTTCTAAATCACTTGCTAAGGAAGCAGTTGCAATAAAAATAGATGGTAAGATTTGTGATCTATCTCTTCCACTTAATAATGACTGTAAAGTAGTAATCATAAAAAAAGAAAACGATGAAGCTCTTGATATAATAAGACATGACTGTGCACATGTAATGGCAGAAGCTGTGCAATCTTTGTATCCAGGTACACAAGTTACAATCGGCCCTTCAATTGAAAATGGTTTTTATTATGATTTTGCTCGAAAGGAACCTTTTACAATTGCAGACTTACCAAAAATAGAAAAGAAAATGCATGAAATCATCAATAAGGGTGAGCAATTTACAAGGGAAGTCTGGTCAAGAGATGAAGCTATAAAATTTTTCAAAGATAAAGGCGAAGAATATAAAGTTGAACTAATTGAAGATTTAAATGCCGATGAGGAAATAACTATTTACAAACAAGGGGAATGGTTAGATCTTTGCCGTGGCCCTCATATGATGAGCACAAAACAAATTGGTAAAGGTTTTAAGTTAATGAAAGTTGCTGGAGCATATTGGAGAGGTGACTCAAATAATGCAATGCTAACACGCATATATGGAACAGCATGGAGAAATGAGAAAGAATTAGAAAGTCATTTATTACAAATTGAAGAAGCGGAAAAAAGAGATCACCGTAAACTTGGAAAAGAAATGGATTTATTTCACTTTCAAGAAGAAGCTCCCGGTGCAGTTTTTTGGCATCCAAAAGGCTGGCGCTTATTTCAATCATTAATAAGTTATATGAGAGAAAGACAAGATAAAGCAGGTTATGTGGAAACAAACACGCCTGACATGATGGATAAATCTCTTTGGGAAACATCTGGTCACTGGGATAAGTTTAGTGAGATGATGTTTAGAACAGAGGCCAAAGATGAAAAAATATATGCTATCAAACCAATGAACTGCCCAGGGGCTGTAGAAATATTCAAACAAGGTTTAAAGAGTTATCGTGATCTTCCTTTTCTTTTATCTGAGTTTGGAAAAGTGCACCGTTATGAGCCGTCAGGTGCGTTACACGGCTTAATGCGAGTGCGAGCCTTTACGCAAGATGATGCCCATATCTTTTGTACAGAAGATCAAATAACTGAAGAGAGTAAAACAGTTTGTGACTTAATTCTTAGTATCTATAAAGATTTTGGATTTGATAATGTAAGAATTAAATTTTCTGATCGACCTGAAAAGCGGGTAGGAGATGATGCAGTATGGGATAAGGCAGAAGCAGCATTGAAGCAAGCTATGGAAACGACTGGGCTTGAGTACACACTCAATCCAGGTGAAGGTGCGTTTTATGGCCCTAAACTAGAGTTTGTTTTGCGCGACGCTATTGGGCGAGATTGGCAGTGCGGTACACTTCAAGTTGACTTGAATTTACCTGGAAGATTAGGTGCAACATACATCGCTGAAGACGGTCAAAAAAAGACGCCGGTGATGCTTCATAGAGCTCTATTTGGCTCTTTAGAGAGATTTACTGGTATATTAATTGAGCATTATGCGGGACATTTGCCGTTTTGGTTATCACCATTACAAATCGTAGTTGCTACAATAACATCTGATTCAGATAACTATGCTTTTGAAGTTAAAGATCAATTAACTAAAAATGGTTTAGTAGTAGAGGCTGACATACGAAACGAAAAAATAGGTTATAAAATTCGTGAACATAGTAATGCTAAGGTACCTGTAATTCTTGCAGTTGGAAAAAAAGAAGCTGATGAGCAAACTGTTTCTGTTCGAAGACTTGGTAGCCAACAAACATCAACAATTAAGCTAGATGAATTGATAAAGGATCTTAAAAAAGAATCTCTTTCTCCAATAAACTAATATGACAAATATTAAAGTAGGACAGTTTCCCTCAACACGATTAAGAAGGCTTCGCATGAAAGATTTTTCAAGAAGAATGGTCAGTGAAAATACTTTATCAGTAAATGATCTGATATGGCCCATCTTTGTTTGTGAAGGAAATAACATTGCTGATGCAATAAAATCAATGCCTGGTGTTTTTAGATATTCAATTGATAATATCTTAAAAGAATTAGAAAATGTTGTTAACCTAAAAATACCTGCAGTTGCCTTATTTCCTCAAATTGATCATGCACTAAAAGATGAAAATGGATCACAAGCAATTGATGAAAATAATTTAATTTGCAGAACTATAAAAGCTATTAAACAAAATTTTCCAGATCTTGGGGTGATATGTGATGTTGCGCTTGATCCATATACAAATCATGGACATGATGGAATTATTATTGATGATATTATCCATAATGATGCAACGTTAGATATACTGGAGAAGCAGGCACTTGTTCAAGCAATAGCTGGTTGTGATATTATTGCTCCATCAGATATGATGGATGGAAGAATTGGAAGAATAAGAAATTTTTTAGATCAACACAAACATGAAGACACTTTGATCCTCTCATATGCAGCAAAATATGCATCCAAGTTTTATGGTCCTTTTAGAGATGCTATTAGTTCCTCTGGTAATTTAAAAGGGGGGAGTAAATCGTCCTACCAGATGGATGTTGCAAATAGTAACGAAGCATTAAGAGAGGTTGCGATGGATATTAATGAGGGTGCAGATATGGTTATGATTAAACCAGGCATGCCTTATCTTGACATCATTCAGCGTATTAAATCAGAATTTCAAATACCAACATTTGCCTATCAGGTGTCAGGAGAATATTCGATGATTAAAGGAGCTGTTAATAATGGTTGGCTCGACTCTAAAGTTGTTAAAGAGTCTCTTTTATCATTTAAAAGAGCTGGTGCAGATGGTATTTTAACTTATTTTGCTAGAGAAATTGCAGAGGAATTACAAAATGACTGAAATAAAGTTTGAAGAAAGAAAAACAATCGAACAAGTTGAGGAATCAACTGAGTTAGCCCCTAAGTTTGATAAAGATGGCTTAATACCAGTGGTAACTACTGATTTTAGTTCTGGAGAAGTTTTGATGCAGGGGTACATGAATGAAGAGGCACTAAAAAAAACAATCCATTTGGGTGAGGCTGTCTATTATTCTCGAAGCAGACAAACATTGTGGCACAAAGGTAAGACTAGTGGTCTTGTTCAAACAATTAAAGAAATAAGAATTGATGACGATCAAGATTGTGTCTGGTTAAGAGTTGATGTTCAAGGTGGGGCTAGTTGCCATGTAGGGTACAGATCTTGTTTTTACAGAAGTGTTCCCTTTGGAGAAAATAACTCTACAACAATTTTAAAATTTGAAGAAAAAGAAAAGGTTTTTGATCCAAAAAAAGTCTATGGTGACGCCCCTAATCCAACAAAACTATAATCTTATTTACAATTAAATATAAAGGCATAAAGCAATACTCTATTTATGACATCTACATTAAAATTTATTGAAACAAGTAAATTACCAACTGATGTTGGAGAATTTACAGTTCATGCTTTTACTGATGAAAAAGACTCTAAGGATCATCTAGCAATAGGTATGGGTGATTTATTAACCAATGAACCTGTTTTATGTAGAATTCATTCACAGTGCATAACAGGTGAATCGTTTTTCAGTATGCGTTGCGATTGTCGATTTCAATTAACAGAGTCATTAAATCAAATTGCAGCAAAAGGTCGTGGAGTTGTCTTTTATCTTCAACAAGAAGGTAGGGGGATTGGTCTATCGAATAAGATTAGAGCATATAACCTTCAAGACAAAGGTCTAGATACAGTAGAAGCAAACCATCAATTAGGATTTAGAGAAGATGAAAGAGGATATGAAATTGTATCTGATATGGCTAATTTTCTTGGAATAAAAGAAGTTGATTTAATGACGAATAATCCAAAAAAATTAAAAGCACTTGAGGCAATGGGTGTAAAAATTAATCAACGTGTTCCACTTTCATCGAACACAAATAAGTATAACGAGAAATATATTTCAACAAAAATAAAAAAACTTGGTCATTTAATTTAAGTTCTTTTAATGACTAAGCCTGAAGATTTAATAAAAAAACTAAACATGATAGCTCACCCAGAAGGGGGGTATTTTTCAGAGTCATTTCGTGATGACAATAATAATGTTAGTTTAATTTATTACCTGCTTCAAAAAAACGAATGGTCTCATTGGCACCGCTTAACTAAAAATGAAACTCTTCATTTTTATAAAGGGGACCCTCTGATAATTTATATTTCTAAAGATGGTATTGACTACTCTTCAGTAACCATAGGTGAAGATGATAATTTTCATTATACCGTTGGGTCTCAGAACTGGTTTGCTATGCAGTCAAGTGGGGCGTACAGCTTAATCGGGTGCACTGTTGCGCCGGGGTTTGATTACAATGATTTCGAACTTGCGCCAGCTGATTGGAAACCCACAAATTTTAATATTTCCTAGGGGTAAGTGCGTCCAATTTTTCTTTGCTTTCATTAGATTTGTTTATATATCTATACTAGTTCAAAAAAGGAGAAACATACAATGGATGCCGAAAGCAAATGCCCAGTAATGCACGGTGCAAATACAAAAAACAAAGGTGAAGGAACTACAAATAGAGATTGGTGGCCTAACCAATTAGATATAAGTATTCTTCATCAACATGATGAAAAATCTAATCCGATGGGAAAAGATTTTGATTACCGTGAACATTTTAAAAATATTGATTATGATGGATTAAAAAAAGACCTTAATGATTTAATGACTGACTCACAAGATTGGTGGCCAGCGGATTATGGTCATTATGGACCTTTCTTTATTAGAATGACTTGGCATGCAGCTGGAACATACAGAACAGCTGATGGTCGCGGTGGTGGTGGCACTGGTGCACAAAGATTTGCTCCTTTAAATAGTTGGCCTGATAACGGAAACTTAGACAAAGCAAGAAGATTGTTATGGCCAATAAAACAGAAATATGGAAATCAAATTAGCTGGGCTGATTTACTTATTTTAGCTGGTAACGTTGCAATCGAATCAATGGGTGGAAAAACATTTGGTTTCAGTGGAGGTCGACCTGATATTTGGGCGCCGGAGGAAGATATTTACTGGGGTCTTGAAACAGAGTGGTTAACAAATAAAAGATATTCTGGAGATCGTGTTTTAGAAAATCCTTTGGCCGCAGTTCAGATGGGACTGATATATGTAAATCCTGAAGGACCTGATGGAAACCCTGATCCACTAGCCAGCGCAAGAGACATTCGAGAAACTTTTGGTCGTATGGCAATGAATGATGAAGAAACAGTTGCATTGACGGCAGGTGGTCATACGTTTGGTAAAGCACATGGTGCAGGTGATGCTGCTCTAGTTGGACCGGAGCCAGAAGGTGCGCCAATGGAAGAAATGGGTTTTGGATGGATTAGCAAACATGCTTCTGGAAAAGGAAGTGACACCATCACCTCTGGTATTGAAGGTGCATGGACGACTAATCCTACTAAATGGGATAATGGTTATTTTGATTTACTACTTGGTTACGAGTGGAAGCTAACAAAGAGTCCTGCTGGTGCAAATATCTGGCATGCAGCAGATCAAAAAGAAGAGCATATGGCACCGGACGCAGAAGATGTATCAAAAAAAGTACCAACAATGATGACAACTGCAGATATGGCAATGCGCGAAGATCCTGAGTATAGAAAAATATCTGAGCGTTTTCATAAAAATCCTGATCAGTTTCAAGATGCCTTTGCACGCGCTTGGTTTAAACTACTGCACCGTGATATGGGACCTAAGACGCGTTATATGGGACCTGAGTCACCAGCAGAAGATCTGATCTGGCAAGATCCTATTCCAACAGGAAACTCTAATTATGATGTCAATGCTGTTAAAAGTAAAATTGAGAATAGCGGATTATCTATTCAAGAGATGGTGGAAACAGCTTGGGCGAGTGCCTCTACATATCGACACACTGATATGCGCGGTGGTGCAAATGGTGCGCGCATTAGATTAGAACCACAACGAAGTTGGGAAGTAAATAAACCAGATCAGCTGAATAAAGTTCTTGGTATCTTAGAGGGGATAGCTTCTGATACTGGAGCAAGTGTTGCTGATGTAATCGTTCTTGCTGGTAATGTTGGTGTAGAAAAAGCTTCTGGCAAATCTGTTCCTTTTACTCCTGGACGAGGTGATGCAACACAAGAGCATACGGATGTTGAGTCTTTTGCTGTGTTAGAGCCTGAAGCTGATGGGTTTAGAAACTATCTAAAGAAAAATTTCACGGTAACGCCCGAAGAATTTTTATTAGACAGAGCACATCTTCTTGGCCTAACAGCGCCTGAAATGACAGTCCTTGTTGGAGGAATGCGAGCGCTTGGAATTAGTTCGGATGATAGGGGTGTTTTCTCTAATACAGATAAACTTGATAATAGTTTCTTTACTACTCTTCTTGATATGTCGGTAAAGTGGGAAGCTACAGGAAGTAATTCGTATCAAGCTTCTGATCGTAAATCAGGTGAGAAAGTTAGAAGAGCATCAAGAGCAGATCTGGTGTTTGGATCAAACTCTCAGCTGAGAGCTTTAGCTGAAGTGTACGCGCAATCAGATAATCATGATAAGTTTTTGAATGACTTCATCAGCGCATGGAACAAAGTCATGAATGCTGATCGCTTTGATTTATAAAAGTAAAAGCTAAGATTAATTATTAAAGCGGAAATTATATTTCCGCTTTTTTTTATTTATTTAGGCATATTCGTAGCGCCAGTTTCCAAAGATATTATTTTTTCATCTTTAAATTTGTACACTGCCATCACCGCTTGCGTATTACCATCTTTAAAAGTAACAAAAGAATGGTGAACACCTATTTCATCGTTTTCATAAACAATTCTAGAACGATCTCTGTCTTCAGAAATGTCATCGCTCATAGCCCAACCAATTACATCTGATTTGGAAAGCTGCTTACCAGATGAATGCATGGTAAATTTAAAATCATCATGCAGCACGTCATTCATTGCCGCTTCATCTTTTGTGCTAAACGCTTTTTCGTATTTTTCTAATATAGACATACTGTCTCCTGTTTTAGTTAATTTATATATTTAAAATTTTTTTATTAATTAATAATAATTAACAATAATTATCTTTCTTTAACATATGGTTGGCCAATTGCATTTGGGGCAATAGCTTTGCCAACAAAACCTGCAAGCAATACAACTGTTAAGACATATGGAATAGCTTGAATTAATTGAACAGGTATTTCACCAACAACAGGAAGCTCGACCCCTTGCAATCTTATTTGAAGCGCGTCAGTAAAGCCAAAAAGTAAACATGCAATGAGTGCGGTTTTGGGGTGCCATTTTCCAAAGATCATTGCTGCTAAAGCAAGATAACCTCTACCAGCTGACATCTCTCTAAAGAAATTTGCATTAACTGCAGTAGAAAGGTGTGCTCCTGCAAAAGCAATTAAAACACCATTAATAGCAAGAGCTTTATATCTCATTGCAAAAACATTAATGCCAGCAGTATCAACTGCACTTGGGTTTTCCCCTACAGCTCTGAGACGTAATCCAAAACTAGTTTTGAATACTACCCAATAAACAATTGGAACTGAGATATAACCTAAATAAACAAAAACATAATGACCACTTAATATTTCGCTATAGATTAAACCAATAATCGGCACCTCTCTTAAAGAGTCAGCAAATGGTAAAGTAATTTCTAAAAAACGTTGCTCGTCTGTAAGGGTTGGTGTTAAGCCCGCTTGTCCAAACCAAGCAGCAGCTAATGCAGTTGTTAAACCAATTATTAATATATTTATTGCAACACAGGATACAACTTGATCACCTTTGTGTGTTACTGATGCAAAACCATGTAACATTGATAAACTCACACACATTACAATAGCCATCAATAATCCAATCCATGGATTGCCAAAGTAATAAGAGCCTACTGCAGCGACGAACGCAGCCATCAACATTTTTCCCTCTAAACTAAAATCTATAACACCTGATCGTTCAGCAAATATACCAGCCATTGCAGCAAAAACTAATGGAGTTGAAATTCTTAATGTTGAATTTACAAGAGAGGCTAGATCTAATAAAAATTCCATTAAACACTGACCTTTCTGTTTAGTCTGTTCACAAAAAAACTTTCAATTTGTGGTCTGAATAAATTCTCCAAAGCACCGCTAAATAAAATTATCACTCCTTGAACAGCAACAAACATATAGCGTGTTATATTTGGCATATCAAAAGTAACTTCTGATCCTCCTTGATACAAAATACCAAATAAGAACGCTGCAGGAAAAATACCTATCGGGTGGTTTCGTCCCATTAAGGCAACCGCAATACCTGTAAATCCATAGCCAGCTGGAAATCCTGCTACTATTTTGTGATGAACGCCTAAAATTTCATTAATCCCTAATAAACCTGCTAATCCGCCAGAGATACACATCGCAATAATTATATTTTTATAAGGAGAGATTCCTGCATAAATAGCTGCTTGAGTATTGTGACCAACCGCTCTCATTTCATACCCCCATTTAGTTTTCCAAACCAAAAACCAAACGAAAAAAGAAGCGGCAATAGCCAGCAGAAAAGAAATATTTAAAGGTGAGTATCGTATCTTTATACCAAACAGTGCAGCAAATTCTTTGAAGGTTGGGAACCAAATTTCTTTTGGAAGAGCAACGGTGTGGGGTCCCATTTGCTTCATGTCCCTAATGACATCTACCAAAAGAAAAACCATTAAAGAAGAGGCGATAAAATTGAACATGATTGTTGTAATTACAACATGGCTTCCTCTTTTAGCTTGTAGATAAGCCGGTATAAAAGCCCAGGCCGCACCAAAAACAACTGCTCCTGCAATTGCTAAAAGCCATACAATTGGTACTGGTAAAAAACTAACATTTATAGCAACAAGAAATACACCAAGACCACCTATATATGCCTGTCCTTCACCACCAATATTAAATAAGCGACAATGAAAAGCGACAGCAAAGGCTAAGCCGGTAAAAACAAAGTTCGTAGTGTAATAAAGAGTGTAGGCAAAACCATCAAGATAACCAAATGAACCATAAATAATTAATTTAACAGCTTGAAATGGATTTTCACCAGCAATAAAAATAAACAAGGCAGAAACTAATAAAGCTAAAGTTAAATTAACAAGGGGAACAATTAAATTAGATACCCACCAAGGTACTTTTGATTTATCTACTGCAGTAACCATTACGCAACCCCCGCCATCAAAAGTCCAAGCTCTCTATCCGTAACATCTTTATTAATTCTCTCTCCCACTATATTTCCATCAAACATAACAAGTATTCTGTCAGAAAGAGAGAGGACTTCATCTAGCTCAACAGATACTAGCAATATAGCAGCTCCTTTGTCACGCATATCAATAAGTCTTTGATGAATAAATTCGATTGCACCAATATCAACACCTCTTGTTGGTTGCCCAACTAATAGTATTTTTGGACTCTCATTTAACTCTCTACTTAAAATAATTTTTTGTTGATTACCTCCTGAAAAATTAGATGTGATAAGTTGAGGAGATCTTGGTCTTACATCATATTCTTCCATCACTTTTTTTGAATAAGTTATTATATCGCTGTCTCTAAGGATTGAAGATTTTGAATAAGGCTCTTGATCATGATAACCAAAAATTAAATTTTCATATGCCTTAAAATCCGTAACTAACCCCATTCGCTGACGATCTTCAGGTACATGCGCAAGGCCTTTTTCTTTTAATTTTCTTGGATCCAAAAGATTTTCTTTATCAGAAACTTTTTCATCATTTAAATATATGTTACCTGACTCGACTTTTCGGATACCAGAGAGAGCCTCTAATAATTCTGTTTGGCCATTGCCTGTTACACCAGCTAAGCCTAAAATTTCTCCAGAGCGAATTTCAAAACTAACATTTTTTACTCTAGTTACATCAAGATCATCTTTAACAGTTAGGTTTTCAACCTTGAATACAACATCGCCAAGCTTGGCATCTTCTTTATTTAGTCTAAGAAGAACGCTTCGTCCTACCATCATTTCTGCTAACTTTTCTTTATTGGTGTCACTTGTTTTTGTATGACCTACAACTTCACCTTGGCGCATCACCGATACTTCACTAGTTAAATCCATAATTTCATTAAGTTTATGTGTAATTAGAACAATTGTTTTACCTTCCTCTTTTAACGAACGTAGTATTTTAAACAATTCGTCAACTTCTTGTGGAGTTAACACCCCAGTTGGCTCATCAAGAATAAATATTTCAGCCCCTCGGTACAATGATTTTAAAATTTCAACACGTTGACGAAATCCAACTGATAAATCAGAAATAACAGAGTCTAAATCAATATTTAATTTATAAGTATCACATAAATTTTTTAAATCTTCTTTTGCTTTTTTAAGTTTATGGCCAAAGACTAATTCTCCTTCAAATCCCAAAATAATATTTTCAAGAACAGTAAAATTTTCCACTAACATGAAGTGTTGATGCACCATGCCAATACCGCTTTCAATAGAGTCCCTTGGGGATTTAAGTTTTACCTCTTTTCCACTGACTCTTATTGAGCCAGAGTCAGCTTGATACAATCCGTATACAATGCTCATTAAGGTGGATTTACCGGCACCATTTTCACCAATAATACCGTGGATAGTGCCTTGATTAATTATTAAGTTAATATTTTTATTAGCCTGAACGTGGCCAAATGATTTATTAATGTTTTTTAGTTCAAGAATAGGTGAGACCATAAATTTAAATTTTTATTTTTGGTCTCACCTTAAAAGTTTTATTACTTACTCTTGTGACCAGTCAGCGACTGTTATAGAACCGTCTATAATGCCTGCAGCAGCAGCATCTGCGGCAGCAGCCATCTCATCAGTTACCATACCATCTTCAGTAGCATAGCCTACCATACCTTGAGCAAGTCCAAGAATATTAATACCTGGCTCAAAAGTTCCAGCAGCAGTTTTTTCAGCTTGTTCAAAGATCGTTAAATCCAAACGCTTTAACATAGAAGTTAACATGCTGCCTGGATGCATCCAGTTTTGGTTTGTATCAACACCAATCCCCATAATGCCAGCATCCGCCGCAGCTTGAAGAACCCCAATACCAGTACCACCAGCTGCTTGGTAAACAACATCTGCACCACCATCAATTTGTGCTTTGGTTAGTTCTGCACCTTTAGTAGGGTTGTTCCAAGCTTCTGGAGTTGTGCCTGTCATATTTGCTAATATTTTAATATCAGGATTAGCATATAAAGCGCCCTGCTCGTAACCGCCTTGGAATTTTCGAATTAATGGAATATCCATTCCACCAACGAAACCTATTGTTCCGGTTTTTGATGCCATAGCAGCAATTACGCCTACCAGAAATGAACCTTCATGCTCTAAGTAACAAGCTTGATAAATATTTCCTGCAGGATCATCTACCCAACATACATCAACCGCAACAAAGTTTACATCAGGATATTGCGGTGCGATAGCAGCAACTGCATCAGCTTGAGCAAAACCCATTGCTACAACTAGAGTAGCCCCTCTATCAGCAACTTTTCTCATACCTTGTTCAATTTGAGTATTGTTTGCAGCTTCAAACTCAACCATATCCCAGCCGAGTTCATTTTTTACTCTTTCAGCAGTTCTAAATGCTAATTCATTAAATGATTTGTCGAATTTTCCGCCTGAGTCATAAATTACACCAATTTTATTTGCAAAAAGATTTGATGAAAATACGAGTGCGAAAGATACAACAAAAATGCTTAATATTTTTTTCATAGTTAATATCTCCTCATTATTTCCGAAAATAGATAATTAATTGATATCATTATTATCCTAAAAAAAAAATTAATAAAATTGATTATAATTTTATATCGTGGATAAATGATCTAGGTTCCCATATATCTATCACCTGCGTCACCAAGACCAGGGACAATGAACTTATTTTTGTTCAATTTAGCATCAATTTTACAGGTAAATATATGTAGGGAGCGATGATTTTTTTGTAAGTTTTTAATACCCTCAGGTGCTGCAAGTAAAGACACTAAAAAAATATCTTTAACCTTTACTCCCTTGTTTTTAATTAAATTAATTGCCGCTATAGATGAGTTGCCGGTTGCCAACATTGGGTCGAGAACTAATACCTTTTTATTCTTTGTTTTTGGAAGTTTGAACAAATATTCTACAGGTTCATAAGTTTGTTCATCACGATATAATCCAATGTGCCCTTTTTCTGCATCGGGTAAAAATTTTACAAAACCCTCTAACAGACCTAATCCTGCTCTTAAGATTGGAACCAATATAACCTGTTGGGCCAAATCTACCCCTGAGGTTTTGATCAACGGAGTTTGAACAGCAATTTTTTTATATTGCAAGTGTTTGAGAACTTCCGCAGCTATTAAATAACTAGCTTCATTCATAGTTTGTCTAAATAAAGAGTTGGAAGTTTTTTTATTTCTTAAAATAGTCATTTTGTATTCCAAGAAAGATGATTTAATAGATGTAATCATAAATATATTACATATATATATTTAATCATAAGAGCAATGCGGATATTTTTATTTCTTTTATTATCACTATCCATTTGGAGCTGTACTACAGTGGAAGTTACAAAAGAAGTAATCAAAGTAACCAACACAATTACTGATCAAGTAAAAGAAAGAATTCCAAAAAAAGAGATTGAAAAAGAAGATGCCTTAGATGAAATTTTAGAAGAGTTAGAAGAAAAGGAAATAGAAGAAGAGATTGAAATCATTGAAGAGACGCAGGAAGAGGAAAAAAATATTGTGGCAAGTCAGCAAAAATTAGCAGAGATAAATTTCATTGGTAAAACTGAAAATCAAATTCAAAATCTACTCGGAGAGCCTGAACTATCGAGAATTGATGGGGCTGTTTATACAACGAGGTATAACAGTGATAATTGCCGACTCTTCCTTTTTTTCAATCAAAATATTGAAAATAAAAGAGTCGAGTACTTTGAGTTAAGAAATGTTAAGGCTGAACTGTTGAATTCGAAACAATCTTTAGAACAATGTTACCGCGAATTTAATTTAATAAATTAAGCCTATTCAATTTCAATTAATAAATCTTTAGTCTCTACGTTATCACCAGAACTTACATGCAGTTTTTTTATTGTTCCACTTTTCTCTGCTGAAATAATTGTTTCCATTTTCATTGCTTCAATAACTAACACTCTATCACCTTTAATAATTTTATCGCCAGCACTTACAAATATTTTCGCAACTTGTCCTGGCAAGGGAGAACCCATATGATTTAGATTTCCATCTTCTGCTTTTGTCTTTGCTGAAATATTTTTAGAGAATTCTGTATTTTGAATTTCAATAGTTCTTGGCTGACCGTTTAATTCAAAAAATACTGAGCTGGACCCACTTGCATTTGGTTCACCTTTTGCCAAATAACGAACGATGAGATTTTTTCCTTTATCGATAGGCAGTGAATATTCTTTATCTTGTACCGGGCCATAAAAAAATAATTCAGTTGATAAAATTGAAGTATCGCTATATGTTTGACGATGTGTCATAAATTCTTCAAATACTTTTGGGTACATCAAGTGCGAAGCCAGTTGTTGATTAGATATTTTTTCTTCATATTTTTTTTCTAGATTTATCTTTTCTTCATCTAAATTGATACTTGCTAAAACTGATCCCGCTCTTTTAGTAAGCGGCTTATCATTACCAAGAATTTTTTTCTGGAGTTTTTCTGGAAAGCCACCAAGCGGTAAACCTATCTCCCCTTTAAAAAACTCCACTACGGAAGATGGAAAAGATATCTCTTTATTGGGATCCAAAACATCTGCTGGGCTAAGATCGTTGGTAATCATATATAAGGCCATATCTCCAACAACCTTTGATGAAGGGGTTACCTTGATGATATCACCAAACATTGTGTTAACCTCAGCATACATATTTGCAACTAGTCCCCATTTATCAGTTGTAATCCCAAGAGAACGTGCCTGCTCTTTGAGATTTGTAAATTGTCCCCCAGGCATTTGATGTAAATATACGTCTGAACTGCCGCCTTTGAAATCGGTTTCAAAAGCCTTGTAATTACTACGCACCTGCTCCCAGTACAAAGAGGCTTCACGAATATGTTCTTCATCCAACTTAGGATCGGCATGATTTTGTTTCATAATAGAAACAACAGAACCAAGGGCAGGTTGAGAAGTTAATCCACTCATTGAATCCATAGCCAAGTCTACAATGTCTATTTTCTCTTCAATAGCTGCTAGTACTGTTGCCGAAGATGTTCCTGAAGTATCGTGTGTGTGGTAATGAATTGGTAAAGAAATTTCATTTCTTAGTTCTTTAATTAACAGTTTAATAGCGACTGGTTTACACAAGCCCGCCATGTCTTTAATCGCGATGATATGTGAGCCTGCTTTTTCAAGTTCTTTAGCAAGATCAATATAGTATTTTAGGGTATACTTTTCTTCTTTAGGATTAGTTACATCATTCGTATAACAAATAGCGCCTTCACAAATTTTATTTTGATTCCTTACTTCTTCAATTGAAACTTTCATATTCTCAATGAGGTTTAATGAGTCAAAAACCCTAAAGACATCAATCCCAGCCTGGGCCGCTTCCTTAACAAAAAACTTTACGACGTTATCTGGATAGTTTTTATAACCAACAGCATTAGAACCTCTTAAAAGCATTTGCTTCAAAATATTGGGGGCTTGATGATTTATCTTTGCTAGTCTGTCCCATGGATCTTCTTTTAAAAATCTCATGCTAGTATCAAATGTTGCACCGCCCCAACACTCAATTGAAAACAGTTCTGATAAGTTATTACTATAAAACTCAGCAATGTTAATGAGATCATCAGTTCTCATTCTCGTAGCCAGTAGTGACTGATGAGCATCACGCATCGTCGTATCAGTAATTAATGTGTGTTTTTTATTTTTAATATCTTGAGTAAACTTATCTGGACCTAATCGTTGTAACTCCTCAACATAATTATTGGTTTGCTGATTTTTTTCAAACAAAGGAACAACCGGATCTACTAAATCAAAATCATTTGTTCTTCCTTTTGTATCTTGGTGACCATTAACAATAATATTGCCAAGATAAGATATAATTTTAGATGCACGGTCTTTTTTGGGCTTATAATTATAGAGCTCTTTTTTCGTATCAACAAAGTTAGTATTATAGTTGCCTAATTTAAAATCATCATTATTAATTAATGACTCTAAAAAGACAAGGTTAGTTTTAACACCACGAATTCTGAATTCACGCAGCGCTCTATCCATTCTTCTAATACAATCTTCAGTAGTTTGTGCCCAAGTGGTTACTTTAACTAATAAGGAGTCATAATAAGGCGTAATAATTGATCCCGCAGCTGCTGTAGCGCCATCTAACCTTACCCCAAAACCAGAGGCTGATCTATAGGTCATAATTTTCCCGTAGTCAGGCATAAAATTATTTAAGGGGTCTTCAGTTGTAACTCTGCATTGAATTGCATACCCATCCAGCTTGATATTATCTTGATCAGGCAGCGCTGGATCGTCTCCTATTTTTGTTCCCTCAGCAATTTTTATTTGCGCCTTCACAATGTCAATCCCTGTTACCTCTTCAGTGACAGTATGCTCAACCTGAATTCTTGGATTAACTTCAATAAAGTAATGTTGATTATTTTTTTTATCATATAAAAACTCAACTGTGCCAGCGCCACAATAGTGTACATGTTTAGCAATCTTAACAGCAGAAGCACAAATACTCTCCCGAGAACTTGATTCTAAAAAATGCGCAGGTGCTCTTTCAATTATTTTTTGATGTCTTCTTTGAAGTGAGCAATCTCTCTCATATAAGTGGACGATATTGCCATGCTTATCTCCTAATATTTGAACCTCTATATGGGCAGCATCTTCTAAAAATTTCTCAATAAATACTTCATCTTTGCCAAAAGCTTTTTTGGACTCACTTTGAGCAAGCTCTATTTGTTCAGATAGTTCTTCAGCTGAACGCACAACTCGCATACCTCTTCCACCACCGCCCCAGCTTGCCTTGACAATAACAGGATAACCAATCTTATTAACTTGGTCGTGAATGTTTTTTTTATTTGTCTCACTAACCTTTACTGAAGGAATAGTGCTCACACCAGCTTCATCAGCAACCTCTTTTGCTGCTGTCTTGTTACCTAATCTGCTCAGTATTTCAGGAGTGGGTCCGATAAAAGTAATATTATTTTTTTCACACAAGTCTGCAAACTCTGGATTTTCCGATAAAAAACCATAGCCAGGATGAATGGCATCAACGCCTGCTTTCTTTGCGATGTCGATAATTGAATTGATATCGAGATATGCCTGAATTGGACCTTTTCCCTCTCCAACAAGATAGCTTTCGTCCGTCTTAAAACGATGTAATGCAAATCTATCTTCTTTAGAATAAATAGCGGCAGTGCGTATGCTAGACTCTTCAGCAGCCCTAAAAATTCTAATAGCTATTTCGCTTCTGTTAGCAGCTAAGATTTTTTTAATTTTTTTCATTTTTTGAATACAAGCAGTGTTTTGCAATCACACACTGATCACAAATCGGTTTTTGCGATTTGCATGTATATCTTCCGTGCAAAATAAGCAAGTGGTGGGCAGTTTTTAGCCATTTTTTCGGTGTTATCTGCTCCAAAACCTCCTGCGTTTGATCTGCAGTGTTTGTTTTTGCCAACCCAACTCTGTTGGAAACACGGTAAACGTGGGTATCAACTGCAATCCTAGGAATATTGAGAATTTCATTTTGATAAACACTTGCTGTTTTATTTCCAACTCCAGGCAAAGAAGTAAGCTCTTCAAAGTCTGTAGGTACTTTGCCCTTATAATCTTTAACTAAAATTTTAGAGAGATTAATGACGTTCTTAGCCTTAGAGTTATAAAGTCCTATCGTCTTAATATAACCTTTTAATTTTCGCTCACCCAAAGTAATCATATCTTTTGGAGATTTTACGATCTTAAACAAATCTTTTGTTGCTGCATTTACCGACTTGTCAGTTGCCTGAGCTGATAAAACAACAGATACTAGAAAGGTATAGGAATTGCGGTACTTAAGCTCTGTCTTCGGCTCTCCAATTTTTTTAGCAAGAGATTTATAAACAGCGTTTATTGTCATTTTATTCATTGGGACCACTTTAAAATAAAAATTTTTTATATAAATATTAATTTACAACAATATGATGAAAGAAAAAATTATACCGTATCAAAGTTGCTCGAAATCACTTTTTATTTTTCTAGGAATACTTCTCGTTTTGTGGAGTGTATTGTTTTCTTTAATATTGATTTCATATGGTGCTTGGCCAATTACTATATTTTTAGGGGCAGAGTATTTTCTTCTAGTTTATTTGGTTAAAATGTATTTTAAAAATAAAAATATTGCTGAAAACATTACAATAGATGCAGACATAATTAAAATAGAAAAACTTGAACAAGGTAAAATTTCAAAGACTTCAATCTTTAAAACTTATTGGTCAAAAATAAATTTCTACAAATATAAAAATATATCTTCCTTAACAATAAGACAATCATCTCAAGAAGAAGAGATTGCTAAATTTTTACATTCAGATTTAAAAGAAAAACTTTATTATAAAATTAAAAAATACTTATATCTTAAGTAAAAACTTATTTTGTTTTTAAAAGAGAGCTCATATCAAAAAAGCCTGATTTCTTTTTTGATATAAATACTGCGGCTTTTAAGGCTCCATTTACAAAAATAGATCTGTTATTTGCTTTGTGATATAAATCTATTCTGTCGTCCTTACTAATAAAGCTAACTGTGTGCTCACCAGCTATCTCACCACCTCTGGTAACAGAAAATCCTATATCTCCACTTTTTCTTTTCTTTAAACTTTTTGTTCGGTCTAACACTTTAGTTTTATCTAGTTTAGTTTTGCGACCAGCGGCAGCATATTCCCCAAGTGAAAGAGCGGTGCCAGATGGAGCATCAATTTTGTGTTTATGATGTGTTTCAGCAATTTCAATATCATACTCATCAGCATGAAGGGAGGATGCGGCCTGTCTCACTAAATCAAATAAAAGATTTACACCGACGCTCATATTGGATGACATAAGGATTGGAGTCTTTTTTGATAAAGTTTTAATTTTAGTTTTTTGTGTATTTGAAATGCCTGTTGTTCCTATAACTAATGCTGTCTTAGTGGCACTTGCAAGTTTAACATTTGATAATGTTGATTGAGGTGTGGTAAAATCTATTACAACATTAGCTTTTTTAAAAATTGATAACGCATTGCTTGTTATTAAGCTGCTTGAGTTAATGTTGGTAACATCGCTAATTTTTTTTCCAATTTTAGGATGGGCCTTATGTTCAAAACCGCCTATAAATATTAAATTTTTAGTATTAAGTACATGCTTTATGAGTTCTTGACCCATTCGGCCTAAACAGCCTGCAATACCTACTTTTATTTTTGCCATAAAACTTCTTATACTTTGGGTAAACTTGATTGAAAAGGAATTAAGTTAAATCTTCCCAAACTTCTTTTAATTTAGAGAAAAAACTTTGTGATTTTGGGCTGTGTTTTTTTGATGTACCGCCCTCTTTTTCAAATTCTTGTAAAATTGCTTTTTGCTTGCTGTTTAAATTTACAGGGATTTCGACGCTTACCTCTACATACATGTCGCCACGTCTTGTTTGACGAAGTATACTCATGCCTTTGCTCTTTAATCTAAACTGCGTTTCTGATTGTGTTCCTGCAGGAATGTTTAATCTTGCTTTCTTTCCTTCGATAGTTGGCACTTCAACATCGCCCCCAAGAATTGCTGTAGTTATTGAAATAGGAATTTGACAAAAAATATTTTCTTCTTCTCGTTCAAAGAGTTTATCCTTTTGTACTTGGACAAAAATATATAAATCCCCATTACCAGCTCCTCTCTGTCCAGGCTCTCCTTCTCCAGAAATTCGAATTCTTGTTCCATTATCAACGCCAGCTGGAATTGATACAGATATAGTCTTTTGTTTTTTTAACTGACCAGTTCCACTACATTTTAAACATGGGTTTTTAATTGATGATCCCTCACCGCCACATGTTGGGCATGGTCGCTCTATAGAAAAAAATCCTTGAGTGGATCTTACCTTGCCGTGTCCTCCACATGTTGAACATGTGCTGGGACCTGATTTATCAGCACTACCTGTTGCAGAACATAAATCACAACTTTCATATCCTGGAATTCGTATTTGAGATTTTTTACCAGCAAATGCCTCTTGAAGAGTAACAGACATGTTATAACGAAGATCACTTCCTCTTTGCGGCCCTCGTTGTCTAGAGGAACCTCCAAAACCGCCACCAAAAAACTCTTCAAATATATCTGAAAAACCTCCTGCAAAATCTCCAAAACCTTGCGCACCGCCCATACCTCCTTGACGAAAAGCATCATGACCATATTGATCGTACGCTGCTCTTTTCTCTGGATCTTTCAAAGCTTCATAAGCGGCAGTTGCTTCTTTGAATTTTTTTTCAGCTTCTTTATCATCCTTGTTTCTATCGGGATGATATTTCATCGCAAGTTTTCGATAAGACTTTTTTATTTCATCATCACTAGCGTTTTTTTGTACGCCTAGTATATCATAGAAGTCTCTATCTGCCATGCACGCCCCTTAAAGGAAAATATTAAAGAGTGTTAATCTTTTTTATTTTCGTCAACTTCTTCAAATTCCGCGTCCACAACTTTTTCATCCTTTTTATCAGAAGAAGGTTCTTCTCCAGATGGGTCAGGTTGTGCTGCACCAGCTTGTGGATTTTGTTTATAAATCGCCTCACCAAGTTTTAACGATGATTGAACCAGAGCTTCAGTTTTAGATTTAATAGCTTCTATATCATCTCCGTCTTTAACTTTTTTAAGCTCTTCAATGTCTGCGGTAATTTTGTTTTTATCATCTTCAGGAACTTTATCACCGTGCTCCTTCAGATTTTTCTCAGTTTCATTAATTAAGCTGTCTGCATGATTTTTCGTATCAACAGATTCTCTTTTTTTCTTATCAGCTTCAGCATTTTCTTCTGCTTCTTTAACCATGCGCTCAATTTCATCATCTGATAACCCGCCAGATGCCTGAATACGAATTTGCTGTTCTTTGCCAGTGGATTTGTCTTTCGCAGAAACGTTTACTATGCCGTTTGCATCAATATCAAAAGTAACTTCAATTTGTGGCATTCCTCTTGCTGCGGGTGGTATTCCTACTAAATCGAATTGACCAAGTAACTTGTTATCAGCTGCCATTTCCCTTTCACCTTGGAACACCCTAATTGTAACAGCGCTTTGATTATCTTCTGCGGTAGAAAATACTTGGCTTTTTTTAGTTGGTATTGTTGTGTTTTTATCGATGAGTCTTGTAAATACACCTCCTAGTGTTTCAATTCCAAGAGACAGAGGCGTAACGTCTAATAATAATACATCTTTTACATCGCCCTGTAATACGCCCCCCTGAATCGCTGCGCCAGAAGCAACAACTTCATCCGGGTTAACACCTTTATTAGGCTCTTTGCCAAAAAAGTTTTTTACTAGTTCAGTTACTTTAGGCATTCTAGTCATTCCGCCTACAAGAATAACATCATCAATATCCGCTGCTTGCAAACCAGCATCTTTTAGTGCTTGCTCACAAGGCTTCAAACTTTTATTTAATAAGTCACCAACAATAGCTTCAAGTTTTGCACGAGAGAGTTTTATCGTCAAGTGCTTTGGCCCTGTTTGATCAGCTGTAATGAATGGAAGGTTAACCTCTGTTTCAGTAGAGCTTGATAATTCTATTTTTGCTTTCTCTGCAGCTTCCTTTAATCTTTGTAGTGCAAGTTTATCAGACCTTAAATCAATTGCATTATCTTTTTTAAATTCATCAGCAAGATAATCGATAATTTGTAAATCAAAGTCCTCTCCACCTAAATGAGTATCACCATTGGTAGACTTAACTTCAAATACACCATCTCCAATTTCTAAAATTGAAATGTCAAACGTGCCTCCACCTAAATCATAAACAGCAACAGTTCCTGTTTTTTTCTTATCAAGACCGTATGCAAGTGCAGCAGCTGTGGGCTCGTTAATAATTCTTAAAACTTCTAAACCTGCTATTTTTCCTGCATCTTTTGTCGCTTGTCTTTGAGCATCATTGAAATATGCGGGAACAGTAATAACTGCTTGAGTGACATTCTCGCCTAAGTAGCTCTCAGCAGTTTCTTTCATTTTCTGTAAAACAAAAGCGCTTATTTGACTTGGGCTATATTTTTCACCACGGGATTCTACCCAGGCGTCTCCGTTATCACCTTTAACAATTTTGTAGGGAACAAGTCCGCTGTCATCTTTGACAATTTTGTCTTCAAAGTTTCTTCCAATTAATCTTTTTATGGCAAAAAGTGTATTCTCTGGATTTGTAACAGCTTGCCTCTTTGCAGATTGTCCGACTAACTTTTCTTTTGACTCACTGAAGGCAACCATCGAAGGGGTAGTTCTTGCTCCTTCTGCATTCTCTATAACTTTTGCCTCTTTACCATCCATAACGGCAACACATGAATTTGTGGTACCTAAATCTATTCCAATAACTTTTGCCATAATACTTTTGTCCTATTCTGATTAATTTTTTGCCTAATCTAGTAAGCTATTAAGAATATGGTATGAAACTTTAAAAATACAAGAAGCTCTTATATTTATTTGTTTTTATTGTGTTTTCTAAGTTTTTGGCGATTTTTAATCCTTATTTTTAGGCTCTTTTTCGTCTTGACTGTCTGAGGTGTTATTTTGTTTAGGCTTTTTAGATACTCCAACTATCGCTGGTCTTAGCAATCTATCGTGCATCATATAGCCAGTCTGAATTTCTTGTACCACAATACCCTCATCAAGATCATCTCTTTCTACCTCCATCATTGCTTGATGAAGGTTAGGGTCAAATTTTTCATTCATTGAATTAATTTTAGAAATGCCATTTTTTTCAAGCGCACTAGAAAGTTCTTTTTGGACCATTTTAAGTCCTTCAATCAAATTTTTAATAGACTGCGGATGATCCTCTTCCTGATTAATTGCAGATAAAGCCCTCTCAAGATTATCGCCAGGAGATAAAATATCTCTAGCAAAGCTGACACTTCCGTATTTAATTGAGTCAATTTTTTCTCGATCAAATCGTTTACGTAAATTTTCCATTTCAGCCAAAACTCTTATTTTGTCTTCTTTTAAAGTCCTTACTTCTTCTTGAAGTCTTTCCTCTTCACTCTCTTCATTTTCTTCTTCAGTGCTATTTGCTTCAACTTTAGGTTCATTGTTTTTTGTTGAATTGCTCTCTTCTAAATTTTCATCTGTATTTTCAATTATGTCCTCTTTTTCAATTTTCTGTTTGGTTTCTTGTTGATCGTTTTTTTCTTTATTGTTCATTATTTTAAAACCTTTCCTATAATTTTAGATGTATAGTCAACTAAAGGGACAATCTTTGAATAATTTAATCTTGTTGGCCCAACAACTCCTATTGCTCCTACAATTTCTTGCTCTTTATTTTTATATGGGGCCATTACCATAGAAAGACCAGAATGTTTAAATAAAAAATTTTTAGATCCAATAAATATTTGAACTCCTTTTGCTTTTGCAGCATTTTCTAATATTTCAACGAATGTTGTTTTATTTTCAATTTCATCAAATAGTTGTCTGATTTGATCTAAGTCTTTGGATATTATTTCATCTTTCAACAACTTTGATTGACCGTGTAAGAAAATGTAAGGGTTGTTTAGTTTAGGCTCTATTTCAACTATTCCTTTTTTTACAAGCTTTCTTGAAATTTCCTCAAGGCTTGATTTGGATTTAATAATTTCAGTCTCAACAAGTCTTTTAATCTCAGCAATGTTTTTGTTTCTGAACTTATCGTCAAGATAGTTTGATACTTGCAATAATTGTGAGTTGGTAAATTTTCCACTATCCTCGATTATTCTGTTTTCAATCTCTCCATTTTCATAGGCTAAAATTGACATAATTTGTTTTGAGTTTAGTCTTATAAATTCAAGATGTTTTATGTTTTTTTGGTACTTTGGCGCTATTACAATCCCTGCATAATTAGAAAGCCCAGAGATTGCTCTGGAGGCCTCATCTAGTACTTGCTGGTAAGACTTGCTTTTTGAAGAACCTAATTGTTCTATATTTTCTTTTTCTGATTTAGAAATTCTTCCAAATTCTAACAACCCATCAACAAAAAAACGCATCCCTTTTTCAGTTGGCACTCTCCCTGCCGATGTATGCGGTGAAAATAATAAGCCCTCTTTTTGTAGATTGGACAATACAGTTCTAACGGATGCTGAGGAGATATCTAAACCAGCTCTTTTTAAAATAGTTTCAGATCCCGATGGAGATCCTGTTTCTAAATAACTCTCAACAACACTTTTAAAAATTTGTTTTGTTCTTTCGCTGAGCTCTGAATACAAATTATTTTTCATAGGCAATATATTGGTGCAATATCTTTAAAATTCAATTAATAGATATTTATTATGAGAAAAGAAAGAGCGTTTGACGAATTAAGGGAAATTGCTTTTGAAACAAATACGAATATCCATGCAGAGGGATCTTGTTTGGTTAAGTTTGGCAATACCCATGTAATATGTACTGCATCTATTGATGAAAAAACCCCCCCTTGGTTGAGGGGATCTGGTAAGGGCTGGGTGACTGCTGAGTATGGGATGCTACCTCGGTCAACAAACACCAGAATAGACAGAGAATCTGCAAAAGGCAAACAGAGTGGAAGAACTCAAGAAATTCAAAGATTAATAGGAAGAAGCCTTAGATCGGTTGTTGATTTAAATAATCTTGGTGAGAGACAAGTAAAGGTAGATTGTGATGTAATTCAGGCAGATGGAGGCACTAGAACAGCTTCTATAAGCGGGGGATTTGTTGCATTGTATTTGGCTATTGATAAACTTAAGAAAAGCTACAACATTGAAAAGCCAATTATTAAAAACTTTGTTGCGGCTATTTCTGCAGGAATTATAGATAATAAGGCGCGCGTTGACCTGGATTATGATGAGGACTCTGCTGCAGGGGTTGATGCTAATTTTGTAATTTGTGACAATGGAAAAATCTCTGAAATTCAGGCAACAGGTGAGGAGTATTTCTTTAGTGAAGAACAATATCAAGAAATGTTTTGGCTTGCAAAGAGTAGTATAGAAAAAATTATATCAAAACAAAAAAACGCACTTAATTTAAATTGAAAAATTTATTATTTTTTTCTCACAACAATAAAAAAGTCTGCGAAGTAGAAAAGATCTTGAGAAGAAAAGATGTCAAAATATTAAATTTAAATTTTTATAATAAGGTCAAAGAACCTATTGAAAGCGGCAATAGCTTTGCTGAAAATGCTAAAATTAAATCATCTTTTGGTCTAAATACATTTGAAGTACCGTGTTTTGCTGATGACTCAGGAATTTGTATTGAGGCACTTAATAATAAACCGGGGATAAAATCAAAAAGATTTTTAGAGAATTTTAAAACACATCGTAATGCTTTTGAGTATATCATTTCCAGTGTAGTTAATAAAAAAAATGATAAAGCTTTTTTTAAAACCGCAATTTGTCTAAGCATAAAAAAAAATCACCACATTGTTTTTGAAGGAACAGTTAATGGCAGAATATCAAAAAAGCCAAAAGGTATAAATGGTTTTGGGTACGACCCAATTTTCATTCCAGATGGATATAAAAAAACATTTGCGGAAATGAATTCTAAAGAAAAAAATACAATTAGCCACAGGTTGATTGCACTCAGAAAAATGGAATCCTTTTTATTTAATTAATTTTAAGCGCCTGACCTTTATTTATTTGAAGAATTCCTAACTCTCTTTCAATAAGATTATTTCGAAAGTAGAAATTACCATCTACTCCATCAAATTTTAAGTTTTTATTATCAACAAGGCTGTAAAAATCTTTTAGTCTGTATTGATTATTTATTAAATAGGCTAAAAGACCGACTAAATCATAGGGCAGGGTTGAAACCCTCATTAAATCTTCATCATAAAAAGCCTTATATTCACTAACAAGACTATCTCTTTTATTATATTCAACTCCTGGAAAAATTGCATTTTGTAGAGATGGTTCATTGAAGAATGCTGTATCATCCCATGCTCCAGTTCCAACAAATCTAACTATATTAGGATCAATGTCATAATATGCTAGTAAGGGCGCAACTTGCAAAAGCCTTATTCCATAATCAGCTATTAAAACATGGGTAAAATCATAATTGTTTGTCGTAGTAAACCTCTCGAGTCTTTTCAATCTTTGTTTTGATTTTTCATCTTTTTTTAGAGCAAGAAGTTTTTTTTGCCTGTTAAGTTCAAACTTTCTCAACTCATATTTACCTAACTCTTTTATGGCACTCCTTATGTCTTCTAAGTTTTCTTTATATGAAGCTCTGTTAACAATAACAGAATTACTATTTTGTGAAAGAGCATCTATTGTCTCGTTAATCTTATACCCATATGTATTTTCAGGATAAATAACAGCAACATTTGAATCATCTGGTAAATATTCAAATATGGTTTTAATTTCATTATAAGGAAAAAAATTTATTAAAAAAACACAATCATTTGCTAATGACCTTTCTGAAGAAAAAGAAAAGAAAAGAACTCCATCATTACAAAATTGATTTAATCCTTTGGTGTTTTCAGTACTTATAGGCCCAAAGAAAACTGTACCTGGCTCAAGATTATTTTTTATATACTCATTAAGACTTAAATTATTATCGTATACATGAATATTAAAACTCATGTCTTTTATTTCTCTCTTATAAATCGCTAATTCAATTACGTTCAAAAATTGGTTAACAATTTTGGGATCATCTTTTTTTGAGACCAAAACTCTAATTTTGTTAGACATAATATTGTTAAAATTTTTATACAGTTGCACTTCGGCTAATTGAATTTCTTCTTTTTTAAGATCTGAAGTTTTTTCATTCAAGGTTTCTGGCTTATCTTCTAAAGGGCTAATTATATTAATTTCTTTACTGCTCAGCTCACTAGAATTATTTACTGGAGCACAAGAAAATAAAAATATAAAAAGAAAAAAAATGGAAAAAAATGCTTAATGGCCTATACATTGTAGCAACACCTATAGGAAATATGGGGGACATAAGCAACAGAGCAATAAATACACTTAAAAATGTAGAATTTATTATTTGCGAAAACCCCAAACATTCAAGAAAACTAATGTCTAAATTAGGCATTAAAAAGAAATTAGTGTCATTGCATGATTACAACGAAGAAGAAATTACCAAAATTTATATTAGAAAAATACAAAAAAACCCTGTGGCGTTAATTTCAGATGCTGGGTCCCCTTTAATTTCTGACCCAGGCTATAAACTTTTGCGTCGATGTGTTAGGGAAAATTTTTATGTTACTACAGTTCCTGGTGCTTCATCAATAATTTCAGCACTTCAATTATCAGGACTGCCCATTAATGATTTTGTTTTCGTTGGATTTGCACCAAAGAGCCAAAAAAAACTTCATGATTTTTTAAATCCAATAATCTCTGAACAAAAAACAACAGTTTTATTTGTATCTAGTCATAAAATCATTCAAACTTTAACGGTGATGTCTGATTTGTTTTCAACTAGAAAAGTTTCTGTTTGTAAAGAAATGACAAAACTTAACGAAAAAATATTTTACGGATTTCCAAAGGAGGTTTTAAAGGCGCTTTTATCTAATAAAAAGTATTCTTTGGGTGAATTTGTTGTTGTTATAGATGGTGAAAAAAAATTCAACAATCTTGATAAGAAAAATATAAGCTCTGAGGCTGAGAAAATTATTAAGAGACTTTTAGAAAAATTTTCTTTGACTGAAACCGTCGAAATAGTGCATAAAATTAGTTATATTGAAAAAAAACAAATATATAAAAAGGCACTAGAAATAAAAGATGAAAGCAGTAAGTAATTTAATTGGTTGTATAATGGTTCTGTTTTTTATTAATGCTTGCACACCTGCAAGTATTTTAGGAACGGGAGCTGGAAGTGCTATGGTAATTGCTGAGGGAGACCGGAGTATGGGCTCAGTAATAGATGATGCAACGATAAAAGTTAATGTGGCTGCAAAATTTATAAACTCAGAAGATAATTTGTTTGTAGATATTAGCACAACAGTGCTTAATGGAAGAGTTTTGCTAACTGGTTTAGTGGACAACCAAGAAATAAGAATAGATGCGGTTAGAAGGGTGTGGGAAGTTGAGGGTGTTCAAGAGGTAATAAACGAGATACAAATTGGAAACAGAGCAACCTTAAAAGAATATGCAAACGATTTATGGATTAACACACAAGCAAAAGGCCTTGCTGCTAAAGCTGTGGGTTTAAGAATTGTTGCTTACAATTTTGAGACAATTCAAGGAAAAGTATACATTGCAGGAATAACATCTAGGCCTGAACAACTAGAAGATCTTATTAATGCTGTTAAAACTATTAAAGGCGTAAAAGAAATAGTAAATTACGTTATTATAAAAGAGAACTAATCATTTTATCTTAGAGCCCATTTTTTCACCTCCTAATATGTGGACATGAAAATGTGGTACTTCTTGCCCTCCATCGCTGCCAGAATTAGAAATAATTCTATAGCCTGAGTCTTTTATGCCAAGTTTTTCAATCACTACATTTATTTTTTTAAAAAAATTATCAACTATATCTTTGTTATTGTTGTTAACAAAATCAGAAAAATCAACACACTTGACTTTAGGCACACCTAGGACATGTATTTTTGAGGCAGGATTTATGTCTTCAAAAAACAAAACATCATCATCCTCATAAACTTTTTTGCATGGAATTTGTCCTTTAATTATTTTGGCAAAAATATTGTCGTTATCGTACATTTCTTCTTTTTAATATCTCTTTTTCCAATTCATTAAATTTAATTTTTTTTGCTGAAAGCAATACAAACAGATGGTACAAAACATCAATTGACTCTTCAATTGTTCTTTTTTTAGATCCTTTTAAAAAATCAATTATTAGTTCTGAGCTTTCCTCACCAAATTTTTGTGCTATTTTTTTTTCCCCTTGTTTGAATAACTTTTTAGTATATGAATTTTTTTTATTAGATTTTTTTCTAAGCTCAATAGTTTCGTATAATTCTGAAAATAAATTTTTCATCTACAATCTCACAGCAATATTTTTTGTTTTTAAAAATTCTTTCACTTCCATTATACTAATTTCATTAAAATGAAATACTGAGGCAGCGAGAAGAGCATCGGCCTGTCCTTTTTCAGCCCCTTCATAAAAATGATGTATTTTTCCAACACCTCCGCTTGCAATAAGTGGAATATCAAGAATTTTACTTGCTTTGCTCAAAAGCTCTGTGTCGAAACCAAGCTTTGTTCCATCTCTGTCCATTGATGTTAGCAATATTTCCCCAGCACCTAGATTTTGAGTTTTTTCTAACCAGCTAAAAGCCTCAATATTAGTATTAATAGTTCCTCCATGGGAATGAACCATCCAAGAAGGGCCAATTTTTTTTACATCAATCGCCACAACTATACACTGATTGCCAAAATGCTCTGAAGCGTTTTTAATTATATCTGGATTTTTAATTGCAGCAGAGTTTATTGAAACCTTGTCTGCCCCAGCCATGAGAGAGTCTTTTATATTTTCAATTGATTTTATTCCACCACCCACAGTCAGAGGAATAAAAACCTCCTCAGCTGTTTTTTTTAAAACATCAAGCATGGTGTCTCTCTCTTCAAGTGAAGCACTAATATCTAAGAAACAAATTTCATCCGCACCATTCTCTGAATAAAATTTTGCTTGCTCGACTGGGTCACCTGCGTCAACGAGATCAACAAAGTTTATTCCCTTTACAACCCTTCCGTCTTTAACATCAAGACAAGGAATGATTCTTTTTTTAAGCATATTCGTTTAATAACTTGTCTGCTTCTTTGAGGTCAATAGACCCAACATATAAAGCCTTACCTGCTATAACCCCTTCCAATTGTGGTGTATAAATTTTTTTTAAACCCTTGATATCTTCAATATTCTTAAGCCCACCACCAACAATAAATTTTTTTGAAGTAAGTTTTATATTTGATGAAATCATATTTAAATTTAAACCAGAAAGCATTCCATCATTCTCTATATCAGTTAGAACATATCCTCTTGTGTGTGTTTTTTCATAATGTTCAAAAATTTTAGCAGATGTAAAAGAACTTTTCTTTTCCCATCCATTAACCATTACTGTTTCGCCTACGAGATCAAGCGCTACATAAATTCTGTCTTTGTAAGACTCTGCAAGCGCAATAACTTTTTCGATATTTTTGACTGCGTAAGAACCAATTATTAAATAGTTGATACCGATTTCAAAATATTTATAAGCAATCTCGTTGTTTCTTATTCCGCCACCTAGCTGAATAGGTATTGAAATACTATTTCTAATTTTTTCAATTATTTTTGTGTTTATGTCGTTTCTTCCAAAAGCCGCGTCAAGATCTACTAAGTGCAATTTGGTACACCCTTGATCTTCAAAAAACTTTGCTTGATCTATTGGATTTTCATTAAATACTTCGCTTGTGCCATCCTTGCCTTTTGTTAGTCTAACACATTTATTGTCTTTTAAGTCAATTGCAGGAAAAATTTTCACTATATTTCTTTATAATAGTAATAACCTTTTATGGGATTTCCATTAATATAAGCATACTGAGGGTTTTCTCCCCACTTAACAAAGCCCTTGCTCTCAAAAAGTTGTATAGCCGCTGTTTGTGTTTCTCTTATATCAAGTTGAATACTGTTCTTGCTATTTTCTTTTGATTTTGTAACCGCATAATCAATCATTGCTTTAGCCAAGCCATAACCCCTTGCCCATGGAGCAACAAAGTGGGACTGTATTCTTGCGATAGTTTTTTGAGCTTCGTTGTTAGAGGGATAAAAAGAGAGCTGCATTGAACCAGCGATATCATTGTTAAGCCTTCCAACAATTAATTTATTTGTATTTATTAAAAGCATGCCGTTCCAGTATTTTTTTAAAACTTCTCTAGGTGGAACGGTTATCCAGCCGAAACCTCCTCCTGCCTTAATTGCTTGTTCTGTGTTATAGCAAAGGTCTGCTAAGTCAGTGTTTGATATTGTTTGAAGCTCATCAACGCTTATGTCTATTTGTTCTTTTTTTAAAACCGTCATAAATTTATAAAATCTTTAATTATATTCAGTCCTTGATTTGAGCTTTTCTCAGGATGAAATTGACAGCCATATACATTTTCTTTGTTTACAATTGAAGGAAAATTTATTGCATATTTTGTTTCCGCCAGAACATCATCACTATTTGTGCAATCAAAATAGTAACTATGAACAAAATAATAATCATTTTCTGCTGGTTTTATTTCAGATTTTTTGTTTACAATTTTAATGCTATTCCATCCCATATGAGGAAGTTTAATATCGGTGCCAGGTAGTTTTTTTATTGTCCCCTCAATCCAACCCAGCCCTTGATGATTACCATTTTCCTCACTATTGTCTGCTAGCAATTGCATTCCGACACAAATACCAAAAAAGGGTCTTTGTTTGATTTTTACAAATTTGTTTAACTCATCCTCCATGCCTGGAATTTTTTGTATGCCTTCCATACAGGTTTTAAATGCCCCCTGGCCAGGCAAAACTATATGTGTGGAAATTTCTAAGTTTTTTGGATTATTTGATATTTGAATTTCTGCATCAACACCTATTGAGCTAGCAGCCTTAATAAAAGACTGCTGTGCAGATAACAGATTGCCAGAACCATAGTCAACTATGGTGATTGTTTTTTTCATTAGATTACAAGACGCCTTTAGATGACGGTATAATATTTTTTATTCTTTCATCAATTGTTAGGGCAGCCCGAACACTTCTTGCAAACGATTTAAAGCAAGACTCTATAATGTGATGATTGTTGGTTCCGTAAAAATTTTCAATATGAAGATTGCATTTTGCATTATTGGTAAATGCCTTAAAAAATTCTTTAAAAAGCTCGGTATCCATTTCTCCAATTTTCTCCAGCCCTAACTCAACTTTCCATACAAGCTCAGGTCTTCCAGAAAAATCAATAACTGTTCGAGATAGGCTCTCATCCATAGTTATATAAAAGAAACCGTATCTGTTTATTCCTTTTTTATCTCCTATTGCTTTATTGATAGCATCAGACAGAGCATAGGCAGTATCTTCGACAGTGTGGTGAAAATCAACATGTGTGTCTCCATCAACACTAAGCTCAATATCTATTAAACTGTGATGAGAGAAGATTTCAAGCATGTGATCAAAAAAACCTACACCGGTATTAATTCTCGACACCCCTGTTCCATCAATGTTTAATTTACAGGCTATTTTAGTCTCTTTAGTGTTTCTTTCTGTGGACGCAGTTCTCATAAATCCGCCTAATATCAGTGATATATAAAATATTCTAGGTAAATCACTTGATTAAAATTATTAAGTAGCCATTTTATGCATAGAAAATAAGATAATGATTAAATCTACAACAATTATAGGCATTAGAAAAGGTAATCTGGTCGTTGTGGCGGGTGATGGTCAAGCAAGTTTTGGCAACACCGTTATGAAGGCAAATGTAAAAAAAATAAGACGGTTAGGTCAAGACAATTCAGTAATTTCAGGTTTTGCTGGCTCAACAGCCGATGCTTTTGCCTTGTTTGAAAGACTTGAATCAAAACTTGATCAGTACAAAAACCAACTGAAGAGAGCTTGTGTTGAACTAGCTAAAGATTGGAGAACTGATAGATATCTTAGAAGGCTTGAGGCGATGATGATTGTTGCTGACAAAGATGTAAGTTTGCTTTTGTCTGGAACTGGGGATGTAATTGAGTCTGATGATGGAATATTAGCTATTGGGTCGGGAGGTCCTTATGCCAACAGCGCTGCAAAGGCCTTAATCAAAAACACAGAAATGAACGCAGAAGAAATTGCTATCGAGTCGCTAAATATTGCTGCTGATATTTGTATTTACACTAATCATAATATTATTTCTGAAAAAATAGAATTATAATGGAATCAAGTTTCAGTCCAAGAGAAACGGTTTCAGAGCTTGATAAGTTTATTATAGGGCAAAAAAATGCCAAGCGTGCAGTTGCTGTGGCTCTTCGAAACAGGTGGAGACGCAAACAATTAGATCAAGATCTGCAAGATGAGATAGTCCCAAAAAACATTCTTATGGTAGGACCAACAGGGTGTGGTAAAACAGAAATTTCGCGTCGCTTAGCAAAGCTGGCTGACGCTCCATTCATTAAAGTTGAGGCTACAAAATTTACTGAGGTTGGATATGTAGGCAGAGACGTTGAACAAATTATTCGAGATCTTGTTGAAATAAGTATTAACAAAACTAAAGAGAAGATGGGTCAAGAAGTTAAAGCAAAGGCAGAAAAAAATGCAGAAGAAAAAATTTTAGACATTTTGGTTTCTTCAACATCAAGTCCGTCTACAAGAGAAACCTATAGACAAAAACTAAGGTCCGGTGAGTTAAATGATAAAGAGGTTGAAATCCCTGTGTCGGCAAACCCTTCGATGAACCTTCCAACCATGGATATTCCTGGAATGCCTGGTTCACAAATGGGCATGATAAACTTAGGTGACGTATTTGGAAAAAATTTTGGCAAACAAAAAAAAATGAAAAAAATGACAGTTAAAGACTCTCACGCTTATTTGTTACAAGAAGAAACAGAAAAGTTATTAGATCAAGACAAGATTACAGCACGCGCGCTTAATGATGTTGAACAAAATGGGATAGTTTTTATTGATGAAATAGATAAAATAACCTCAAGAAGCGAGAGGTCGGGTGCGGATGTTTCCAGAGAGGGGGTTCAAAGAGATTTGCTTCCACTCATTGAGGGAACGGCAGTATCAACAAAACACGGTGTTGTAAAAACTGATTACGTATTGTTTATTGCTTCTGGAGCTTTTCACCTATCAAAGCCATCAGACATGCTTCCTGAATTACAAGGCAGGCTTCCAATTCGTGTTGAGCTAGAAAGTTTGTCCAAAGATGACTTTAAGCTCATTTTAACAGAAACCCAAAACAGTCTAATTAAGCAATATGTTGGCCTTCTTGGAACGGAAAAGGTTGAGCTTGAATTTGATGAAAGTGGCATTGACTCAATCGCGTCTTTGGCCACAGAGATTAATCAGAATGTTGAAAATATCGGTGCGAGAAGACTGCACACCATAATGGAAAAGCTTTTAGAGGAAGTAAGTTTTAATGCTTCTGATATAGGTCCAACAAAGATAATAATTAACAAGAAGTTTGTTGAAACGAACCTTGTTGATTTAATAAAAAGCCAGGATCTATCTAAATTTATATTATAAATATTGATTTTAATCTGATCCTTACCTAACGGTTATGTGTGATTAAAAAAATACAAATCGAGCTAATAATTTTAATAATTTTGCTAGCAAACGTATTGTTGTCTTACAAGGCAGACCTGCTAATTTATGATTATTTTTATAATTTAAATTATGGATTAGGCGCGCCTTATCTTAAAAACTTTTTTACAAAAGTAACAGAGTTGGGCGACTCTCTTTGGTATTTTTTAATAGCTTTATTAATGTTTATAATTTCTTTTGTTGGAAGAATTGTTAAAATAATACCCTCTAGGCTTTGTTTTTTTTTAAGAAATTTGAGTATTTTCAGTTTTGTTTATTTATCTTTTGTTGGCATAGCTACTCAAATATTAAAACATATAATTGGAAGGCCGAGACCTAATCATGCTGATTTTGAAAAAGGTTTTGATTTTAATTTTTTTTCAACTGATGCCTCTTTTCATTCTTTTCCCTCTGGTCACTCTTCAACTATTTTTGCCGTGACACTAATAATGATTTTATTAGCACCTCGTCTTAAGTTGTTTTTTTTGTTTCTTGGTTGCGTTATTGCTCTAAGCAGGGTTGTTGTAGGCGCACACTTTACAACAGACATTATTGCAGGTGGTTTGTTAGCATCAATTTTTTACAAAATTGTTGTATCAATTTTTGAGGCTCGCTTTGCTAAAATTTCAATTAAAGATTTAGAAATAAAAAACGCTTCCTTGTTAATAAAAACAAACATTGTTTTTATAATTATAGGCATACTTGTTACTGTCGGACATGACTTTGATATTTTTTTTAGCAGTTTATTTTATTATGGAAACAATCAGTTTTTTCTTCAAAGTTATGACGTACTATCAATTATTTTTAGAGATATCTTTTTGCCCTTTTTGATTTTTTACTTATTGGTTTTACCAATCATCGGTTTTTTTCTTCCAATAAACAAATTGTATTTGGGGTATAATTTTTTGTTAAAAGATCTTATATTTGTTTTTTTAACTAGCTTAGCAGCGCTGGTTTTGGTTGTTAATGTTTTGTTAAAAAATTTATGGGGTAGAACTAGGCCAAACGATATTTTTCAATTCGGAGGCACAGACACCTTTTCTCCTTGGTATAGGTTTGGAGATGTTTGTGTTTCAAACTGTTCTTTTGTCTCTGGAGATGCCTCGGTTGGTTTTGCTTTGATAATGTTTTATTTTATAACAAAGAAAATCTTTTATATTTATTTATCTGTTGTTTGTGGCCTTTGTCTTGGAATAATTAGAATAATTGCGGGGGGTCATTTCTTGAGTGATGTTGTTTTTTCACAAATTGTAGTAACGTCAGTGATTTTTGCGTCTTATTTAGTGTATAAAAAAATCTTTAATGAGTAAGGTTTTTGTCTATTCTATACTTGCGCTTTTTGTTCTAAAAATCGGAGCTGTTTTTTTTACAAATTTCTCTTTATACGGAGATGAGGCACAGTATTGGTTGTGGTCAAAAGAATTAGCTTTAGGTTATTATTCTAAGCCGCCTCTTCTTGCATGGTTTTTATCTGGACACACTGCTTTTTTTGGAGATTCTTTTTTTTCTTTAAAGATGTTTCCTCTCCTAGCTTATTTCTTGATTTTTTTTGCTTTTTATAAACTGTGTTTGGAATTGAATTTGTCAAAAAATAATTCTGTTATTTGCTCTGTCTGTTTTTTATCAATTCCTGCAGCGAGCGCTTCATCTTTTTTAATATCAACTGATCTTTTGCTTTTGTTGTTTTGGACTTTATCTATGATGATTCTTTTAAGAATAAGGTCAGTTAGATCGTTACAAAATTTTTTATTATTGGGAGTGTTCCTGGGATTGGCTTTTTTGGCTAAATATGCAGCCATATATTTTTTATTGAGTTTTTTAATATTGGTCTTCATAGACAAAAAAATTTTGGTTGTGCTGAAAAAAAATAAAATTTCTTTTTTTGCCTTTGTATTAACTTTGCTATTGGTTGTGCTTCCTAATGTTTATTGGAATTTTAATAATGGCTGGGTAACACTTTCTCACACTGCTGATAACACAAATTTGCAAAACCTTAATTTAAATTTTTATGAGCCTTTAAAGTTTTTAGTTTCACAAATTTTTATGCTGGGTGTGGTTTTGTTTTTTTCTTTTCTTTATGTAATTAGATCTTTTCATTTAGATTTTGAAAATAAGTTTTTGTTAGTTTTTTCTTTACCTATTATTTTTATTGTCTTAACAGAAAGCTTTCTTGTGAGAGCTAATGCTAATTGGGCAGCCCCTGCTTTGGTTTCTTTATTTATACTGATGTACAGGTTGGTAGCACAAAGAAACAATCGTTTAATTATTATTAATTTTGCTAGTAACTATTTGGTTGGAGCCTTTTTGTTTGTTTCTATTTTAGTCTCTTCCAATCTTACAATATTTGATAGAATTAAAGGCTTAGATGCTTTTGTTAATGATATTGTAAAAATAGTTGGCGATAAAGATATTGTTATTAGTGATCGAATCTTATTTTCTAGCATGTCTTATAAAATGAGAAATAAGCCCAACAATATTTTTATGCCTTATAGGGAGGGGGGTGCCATAACCAATCACTTCCAAATGAGCTCTCCACTAAACAAATTACATAAAAATAACTTTTATTTAATAGGGGGTGGCGCTGATATCTCTTATCTTATCAATGAACACGAAATAAATCTTTTAAAAGAGTTTGATGTTTCTTTTAGTTCTAGTAATTTAAAGTTTTATGAGGTTGTTTTTAAATAATTTAATATTTTTTATACTTGTTTGTTTGCCTCTGCAGGGTGAAGAAGTAAAAAAAACCTATATTGTGAAGGTGGGCGGAATAAAAATTGGTGAATTGGTTTGGGAAATGAGCTTAACGACCAACAATTACTCAAATAAATTAAAACTGAGAAGTAAGGGCTTGTTGTCAGGTTTGTATAGTTTTAAGGGTGATTATTTTTCAGAAGGAATAAGCAATAAAAACGATTTATTTTCAAGAAAATACACACACTTTTGGCAAACTAAAAAAAACACAAAGAAAATGGAGCTGGGTTTTGAAAAAAATAAATTAGTAGCATTAAGTCAAGAGCCGACTGAACAAGAAAAACTAAGGCTAAATGTCTATGATGTGGAAAATACAAATGACCCACTAACTTCATTTCTAAAAATAATGATGGGCAAACAAAACGCCTTAGTTGTTGATGGAAGAAGATTGTATAATATGGGGGCACAGCATAGTGACAAAACAAAACAAACAACAATTGAGATATCAAACTATTATAATTTGTGGGCTGACCACAAAAGAAATAAATTTGAAAAAATAATCTTTGAAAAACAAAATGGTGAAATTTTACCATTCAAAATGTACATTTATTTTGATGGAAGGGTTTTTAGATTAGAAGAAAATTAGTTTTTGTTTTTTCTTAAATAAACATAAAAAGCACCGTCACCCCCATGCTCTATTGCTGCTTGCTCGTAAGAAAGAATGTATTTGGAGAGCTTTTTGGAGTTTGCCCAGTCAAAAAAAGATGCGCGTATAACGCCGTGGTATAGTTTAGGCGAGATAGACTCGTCATGATTTTTAGGTTTAAAAACACCCTTTCCAGTTATGAACAATAAGCACCTTTTGTGCTGATTAAAACAACTAATAACTGTGGATGAAAAAATTTCCTGGGCCTCCAAAAGACTTTTTCCATGAAAATCTATTTTTTTATCTATTTTTAAAATATTTTTTTTTATATTTTTTTTTATACTAACTCTCTCTAGAGAGAGGTTGGTGTTTTGTATTTTTGTTGTGGTGTTTCTTTCTGGGGTGCTGTTTGTGTTGGGCTTTTGATTATTTTTTATCAATTTGGTTTTTTTTATTATTTTAGTATTTTGTACCCTGTCGTTCTTTTTAATTTGGGTGACCCCTTTCATCTGTTTTAAAAATAACTCATCTTCATCATTCATTTTTTAAAAATGCTCTAATTAAGTTTTTAACCCTTTTTGGCGTCTGAATATACCAAAGGCTGTCCATCATTTCAAAGCAAACAAGGTGTCTTTTGTTTTTCTTTATATTTGATATTAGTTTTTTAAACTTTAAAACCCTTTTTGCGCCCATCTGATAAACCATCTCTATTAATAGTTCTTGGTCTTTTCTGTTGTGGTTTTTTTGTTTTATAAGTCTTTTGTAATCCCTCACAGCTCTCTCAAAATCTTGGTTAAAAATTGCATTTAGTTGAGCCTTGCTGGTTTTAGTTTTTAACAGCCTGACTTCATTGGGTAAGATTAAATGTCCATAACCAATAGTGAGATATCCTAATTGATCTTTATATGGTTTTAATGAAAAGCCCTCATTTTTTTTTATTCTTTTTTTTAGTTCTCTGAAATTCAATTTGTTAAGTAGACACTAACAACCATGCTGGGCCCGTTGATGACTCAGGCTTTTCAAAAACCCATGTGTCTTTATTTTTAACAATGCTGTCTTCATTGTCACTCAAAATTTGCTCGCTTGTAAAGTTGACAGCAATACTAATTTTGCCGCCCTCTACCTTAGCATCTTCAACACCATCAATTACCAAAGAATAGAATTGTGAATTTGGATTATTTGATCCAGAATTAATTGCTCCCTCAAAGGCGTTATATACGTCTTTTGAAACTAAGTTTTTTAGAGTGCTTTTATCTCCTTTGTTAAATGCTGTTATTATTATTTCAAAGGCTTTTTTTGCCCCCTCTAAAAACTCCTTGTGATTAAATGAGCTTACTTTTTTATACACCAACTCAAGTTTTTGCTCATTTTCTTTAAGCTGTGGAATTTTTAATTCATCTGGTGTTGTTTCTTTTTTAACAAACTCTTGTTGGTTAATGTTTTTTTGAAATCCGGTTCTTTTTCCAAGAACGCTTCTCAGGCGATAAATAATAAAAACAGCAATCACTGCAAAAACTATTATGTCAAAAAACTGTAAATCTCCGTAAACCATGGATTAATATATAATTACTTTTTTTAATTTTAATAGCTATATTTTTTCCAAATTGAGTCTTTTATTTCATTGACCATTTTTTTGTGAGATGCCACATCTTCCTCAAGAGGCTGGAACTTTATAATTTTTTTTTGGTTTGTTTCTTTCGTTGTTGTTCTGTCTGTTTTTAGGCTGTCTTTTTTTGAAAGGTTCATTGTAAACTGCTTTCCACCTCGAAGCTCCAAATATACTTCTGCCAATAGTTGGGAGTCTAGCAACGCACCGTGAAGATCTCTTTCTGAGAGATCCACCTTAAACCTTCTGCACAAATAATCTAAGTTTGCTACCCGTGTATTAAGCACGCTTCTTGCAAGTGAGACGGTGTCGATGATTGGGTTTGTTAGGGCGGTCTTACCAATTAACAAAAGCTCATTGTTCAAAAAACCAACATCAAAATCTGCATTGTGTATAATTAGTGGATCGTTATTAATAAAATTTAAAAGCTCGTCACAGTGATCAGCAAAGCTTTTTTTATCACTTAAAAATCTGTTGGTTATGCCTGTAATTTTTTGGGCGCTTTCAGAAATTTCTTTATCAACCTTACAATAAAACTGTAATGAGTTGTTGGTTGCAACATGATTAATTAGCTCAACACAACCAACCTCAATAATCCTATCACCAGACTTATAACTAAGGCCTGTTGTTTCTGTATCAATTACAACTTCTCTCATTTTAATAATTTTATTAATGCTTTTTCTAACGAAAAAATAAAGTCCTTTTTTGTATCATTATTATAAATAATTATGTTTGATCGTGCTTTTCTTTCTTTATCAGAAACTTGGAATTTAAAAATTTTTTGTAATGTTTTTTTTGTAAATTTTTTATTCCTTAAAACCCTTTCTCTTCTAATTTTTTTCTTAGCAATTACGCACAAAACTCTATCAAAGTTTTTTTCTAGCTTGTTTTCAAATAAAAGCGGTATATCGACAAAAATAAGGTTTTTTTTGTTTTTAATGTTTTTTTTAACAAAACTGTCTCTAGATTTTTTTACTTCTTTATGAATATAGTTTTCTAGTTTTTGTTTAATTTTTTTGTCATTAAAAATAATTTCTGCAATTTTTTGTTTGTCAATTTTGTTCCTTGTTACGACCTCCTTGGAAACATTTTTCTTTAAAAAACTTAGAAAAAACTTGTTAGGCCTTATATATATTTGTGACACGGTGCTGTCAGACTCATGGACAGCAAAGTTATTTTTTTTTAAATATTTTGAAATTGTTGTTTTTCCTGACCCTATTCCACCTGTAATAGCAACAATCTTTGTCATCAAATTTTAGAGTTAATTTTGTTTAAGAGCTCACTGTCTACGTCTGGGCTAAAACCAAACCAGTTATGAAAACAAGGAATAGCCTGTTCTATTAACATAGATATTCCATATATTTTTTTGTTTTCTTTAAAGTTTTTTAGAAAGGTGGTCTCTTTGGGTTTGTAAACAATATCACTTATAATTGTTGATGTTTTTATTAGTTTTGTTTGTTTTCTATTTAGGGGGTTTGTAGGCGTTGTGTTAATTATTAGGTCGGCCTCTTTTAGGTGCTTATCAATCAGTGAATATTTTTTTGTAAATCTAATTGCCCCACTTGTTTTGATGGCTTTTCGAGATCGGTTAAAAACTATGATATTTTTGTACTTTTTTTTTGAGAAACCATAAAAGATTGCCTGGGCCGCACCACCAAATCCCAAAATCAATATCTTTCCACTTTTTTTTATTTTTGTATTTTTAATAGAGCCCATATATCCAATCCAATCAGTGTTGATTCCTTTGGTGTTTGCTCCAACCGACACACAGTTTACTGCGCCAATTTGTGTGGCGTGTACATTTTTGGTTTTTAAGTGTTTGAAAATTCTTTTTTTATATGGGATTGTAACATTAAAGCCCGTTGTGTTTTTGTTTTCCAGCTTTTTAGCTACAGCGGTGTCAAATCCAATATCGTCGACTTCTACATAACTGTATCTAGCTTTTATTTTATATTTTTTAAACCAGTGGTTGAAAATTAAAGGTGAAAGACTGCTAGAGGTCTGGTTGCCAATTACAAAAAACTCTTTCATTTTTCTCTGTTATATAAAAAGGACAAAAAGGGGAATAGAGGAAAGCCTAAAACATTAAAAAAATCTCCTTTAATTGATTTAATGATTTGTGGTCCTAGTTTTTCTGCTTGATAACAACCAACAGAAGATAAAATTTCTTTACCTGTTTTTTTTAAATAGTGGTCAATCTGATTTGGGCTTAGTTTTCTCAGGGTAATTGTTGACTCCTGTTGAGCAGACCAAATTTGTTTCTCTTTGTGGCACACTGATACAGCTGATATTATTTTGTGTTTTTTTCCGGACAGTTTTTTTAGTTTGCTTTTGGCTTGTGATAGGTTTTTAGCTTTGTTTATTAGTGTGTTTTGAAAAATTATAATTGTGTCTGATCCAACAACTAGACTGTTTGTTTTGTTACTAACGCTCATCGCTTTTTCTGTAGCTAGATGTTTTGCAAGGTTTTTTATACTAATTTTTGATTTTAAAAACTGCGCTTTAATGCGGCCTTCATCACAGTTTGGTATTGCGGTTTGGAAAGTTAGCCCAGCATTTTTTAAAAGTATGTAGCGGGAAGAACTTTTACTAGCTAACAAAAATTTTTTTACGTGAGCTGTGTGCATAACTCAAATAGTTATAAACATAATTAATAATTTTTAAATTTTTAAATAAAAAAGCTCTTTTTTCTACGTTTTAATCTACAGGAACTTATGTTTGTTTAAAAATTATTAACTTTATGTGGCTTTTTTTTTGTTTTTTTTTATTAACAGTTTGTTCAAAGTTTTTATTTGGATAAAGCTTTATTTTTCTTAGTTTTTTTAAAGTTAATATAGTTGTTTGCTTTGGTGGGAATAAAGATATTAAAATGTATAAAGTTGGGGTTAATTAACTGAAAACAAGGGATTCATATAATCCTCGTTACAACTACAAGAACAATTAAATAAATATAAATATAAATATTTTGACTTTATCTAACTAATTTTGTAATAAAAATACTCTTTTCCAAACCACCCCAATTAAATGAACTTACAAGATTTAAAAAATAAACAGCCAGAAGAACTGTTAAAGCAGGCAGACAAACTTGAGATAGAAAACCCTTCATCTTTAAGAAAGCAAGATTTGATGTTTGCTATATTAAAAAAAATAGCAAATGATGGTGAAATTATAACAGGTTTAGGAGTTATAGAGATAATGCAAGATGGTTTTGGATTTTTACGTTCTTCCGAATCAAATTATCTACCAGGGCCAGATGATATTTATGTTTCTCCCACACAAATTAAAAAATTCAGCCTTAGAACTGGTGATAGTGTCGAGGGGGAAATTAGAGCGCCAAAACAAGGTGAAAGATATTTTGCTATAACTAAAATTAATACTATTAACGGAAAAAAAACTGATGATGTAAAAAACAGAATAAACTTTGAAGATCTTACCCCTTTGTATCCTGAGTCGAGATTTAAACTAGAACAAGAAAAACCAATGCCTGATTTAACTGAGAGGATAATAGATATAATTGCACCTCTTGGTAAAGGACAAAGACAACTAATTGTTGCACAACCATTTACTGGAAAAACTATTATTATGCAGAAGATTGCAAATGCAATAACTGCAAATAATCCTGAAACAAAGCTTATAGTATTGTTGATTGACGAAAGACCTGAAGAGGTGACTGATATGAAGAGGTCAGTAAAAGGTGAGGTAATTAGTTCAACATTCGATGAACCTGCATCAAGACATGTTCAAGTGGCAGAAATGGTTATTGAAAAAGCAAAGAGACTTGTAGAATATAAACATGATGTTGTTATTCTTTTAGATTCAATTACCAGATTAGGAAGAGCTTATAATACTGTTGTGCCTTCAAGCGGTAAAGTTTTAACGGGCGGTGTTGATGCTAACGCACTTCAGAGACCTAAGAGATTTTTTGGTGCAGCTAGAAATGTAGAAAAAGGTGGGTCATTAACAATAATTGCAACCGCGCTGATAGATACTGGAAGTAGAATGGATGAAGTAATTTTTGAGGAATTCAAAGGAACTGGCAATAGTGAAATGGTGCTTGATAGAAAATTAAGTCAAAAAAGAACCTACCCCGCTTTTGATATTGGTAAATCAGGAACAAGAAAAGAAGAATTACTGCTTGATAAAGATGAATTGGGTAAAATATTCATCCTAAGAAAAATTTTAGCCCCAATGGGTTCCACAGAAGCAATGGAGTTTTTGCTTGAAAAAATGAAGGATACTAAAACAAATAACGAGTTCTTTCAAAGCATGGGAACAAAAAGCTCTTAAATCTTATTCTCAAATAAATAATTGAAATAGTAGACTAAAGTGAGCAATAGGTTTATTGCCCAAAAAAATGTCTAAATATTCAGATACAATATACGCCCTTTCCACGCCCCCAGGCAAATCAGCAATAGCGGTAATTAGAGTTTCAGGAAAAAAAGTACTTAAAATTTTTAAACAAATAACAAAAAAGAGTAAGGTTACACCAAACAAAACTAATTTAGTGTTTCTTAAAAACAAAGATGCTCTAATAGATCAAGTGCTTGTTGTTTTTTTTAAATCTCCAAACTCTTTTACAGGAGAGGATGTTTTAGAAATTAATTGCCACGGAGGTTTGGCTGTAATTGATAAAATTTATAAAACATTAGAAGATGTTGGTGCAAGGCTTGCAGAACCAGGAGAGTTTACAAAAAGAGCTTTATTGAACAACAAAATAGACCTTGTAAAAACAGAGAGTATTTCTGATATAATTAATGCTGAGACAGAAAAACAAAGAGAGCTTGCAATAAAGAACATTTCTGGAGGATTAAGTGAGTTTACAACAGAAATTAATAAAAAAATTACATCTAATTTAGCAAACTTAGAAACTTTGATTGATTTTTCTGATGAAGACTTACCAAAAAATGTGCTGAAAAAAATAAAAGAACAAAATAAGAACATAATAAAGGACATTTCAAAGGAACTTAAAACAGCAGAGGCATCAAAGCCTATAAGAGAGGGAGTACGAATAGGTATTGTTGGTAAGCCAAACACCGGAAAATCATCTTTCATAAACTATATATCAAAAAAAAACGTTTCAATTGTTACAAACATTCCTGGCACAACTACTGACTCCGTAACATCCTCTATCGACATAAAGGGCTTAAAATTTACATTTCATGACACCGCTGGTTTAAGGCGTCACAAAAACAAAATTGAAGAAATTGGAATTAAAAAAACTATTGAAATAATAGAAAACTCCGACTTAAATTTAGTTTTTTTAAGCTCTGATGAAAAAAACAAATACAAACATATTTCAAACAAAATTTTTGTTAAATCTAAATCCGACAAAAGAAAAAGCAAAAATAAAAAAAAATTAATTTATGATATTTCTTCATTTACAGGCGCGGGCATTCCAAGGCTTTTAAACGAAATTCACAATAAAACTGCTAAGAAAATAGAAGAAACACCAGTTCTTTCACGTGAAAGACACATAAAAATTATGAAAAATATCCTGGAAATCCTATCAGGCTTAGAATTTAAAGGAAATCTCGATATAGCAGCTTTTGAATATAGGTCTGCACTTAATCTTTGCATGGAAATTAATCAAAAGTTTGATATTGAAAAAATATTAGATATAATATTTAGAGATTTTTGTATTGGAAAATAATTTCACGTGAAAACAGAAAATAAAATAGAGGTTGTTGTTATTGGTGGTGGGCATGCAGGAGTTGAAGCTGCCTGTGCTTCTGCCAGAATGGGTGCGAAAGTATCCCTAATTACACATAAAATCGAAAAAATAGGTGAAATGTCATGTAATCCTGCTATTGGAGGGCTTGGAAAAGGACACCTTGTAAGAGAAATAGACGCTCTTGACGGCATTATGGGTCGTGCAATTGATATGGGCGGCATTCAGTTTAGAATGCTTAATGAAAGTAGGGGTGCTGCTGTAAGGGGTCCAAGAGCTCAGGCAGATAGAAGTTTATACAAAAAAGCAATAATAGATATTGTAAAAAATCAGCAAAACCTCGAATTAGTAGAGGGTTCTGTAGAAGACTTAATTGTAAAAAAAGGCAGGGTTGTCGGTGTTGAGCTTAGTAATGGAAAAAAAATTATTTGCTCTTCTGTTGTTTTAACAACGGGAACTTTTTTAAGAGGGATAATTAGGCTTGGAAAAAAAAGCACTCAGGCGGGAAGAGTTGGTGACAAGCCATCAATTGCCCTAGCAAAAAGAATTGAAAAGTTAAAGTTTTCAATAGGCAGGCTTAAAACTGGAACACCTCCTAGAATTTTAAAAAAATCTATAAATTTCAATAACTTAGAAAAACAACTCCCTGATAAAAACCCTAAACCTTTTTCTTTTATCAACAAGGTTATCCACACACCTCAAATACCTTGCTTTATTACACACACTAACAAAAAAACCCACAAGATTATTTCTAATAATTTAGGTTTGTCACCTATGTACTCAGGCGCAATTAAATCTATGGGCGCCAGATACTGTCCGTCTATAGAAGACAAGGTGGTTAGATTTGCCAACAAAGAAAGCCATCAAATTTTTCTTGAACCAGAAGGGCTTGATAGTGACATTATTTATCCAAACGGAATTTCATCATCTCTCCCTGAAAGCGTTCAAGAACAATTTGTTAGGTCAATTAAAGGATTGGAAAAAGCAGTAATTACACAACCTGCTTATGCAATAGAATATGATTATGTTGACCCAAGGGAGCTGTTTCACACCCTCGAAACCAAAAAAATTAACAACCTTTATTTTGCAGGTCAAATAAACGGTACCACCGGCTATGAGGAAGCTGCAGCACAGGGTATAGTTGCTGGAATAAATGCAGCACTAAAAATCACCTCCAAAAAAGAATTTATAATAGAGAGGTCTCAAGGCTACATAGGTGTGCTAATTGATGATTTGGTTACAAAGGGCACCAAAGAGCCATATAGAATGTTTACTTCTAGGTCCGAGTACCGACTTTTGCTTAGGTCTGATAATGCTGACCAAAGGCTAACACCAATTGGTATAGAAATTGGGTGTGTTGAAAAACCTAGAGAAAAAATTTTTAAAAAAAAGATAGCTAACATAAAAAAAGGCTTCAAAATAACTAAAGGCCTTATCTCTTCACCAAGCCATTTACAAAAAAACAACATTAAAATCAAACTAGACGGAAAGAAAAGATCAGCTTTCGAGCTTCTGTCATACAAAAGTTTAAACTTTAAAAAACTAGAAAAAATTTGGCCAGAGTTAAAAAGCCTAGACGCTGATACAAAGGAACAAATTGAAATTGAATCAACTTACTCAAATTACCTTTCAAGACAGAGGGCCGACATAGAAGACTTTAAAAAAGAGGAGGGTTTAAAAATACCAAAAATTATCGAGTATAAGAAAGTTGGAAGCTTATCAAATGAAATTATAGAAAAGCTAACAAAAACAAAACCACCAACCCTTGGCGCGGCCTCAAGAATTTCAGGAGTAACCCCAGCAGCCATAATTGCTATAATGCGCTATATAAAAAAAACAAACAATCAAAAAGCAGCCTAGTGTGGAGAAAAAGGAAGTTATAAAAAGATTTTCTCTAACCGCAACACAATCAAAAAAGATTGATAAATATGTTTTTGAGCTACTTGAGTTTAATAGACATACAAACCTTATTGGAAAATCTACCTTAAAAAACATATGGGAAAGACATATCGCAGACTCTCTTCAGCTGTCTTTTTTTATTGAGAAAAAAAACATAAAAATTTTTGATTTAGGAACAGGGGGAGGACTTCCTGGAATTCCTTTAACAATCCTTGGTTATCAAAATGTCTTTATGGTTGACTCTGTTGGAAAAAAAATTGATTTTATAAGAGAGATTATCAAGAAGCTTTCTCTTTCTGCAAAAACAGAAAAGAAAAGAATAGAAAATCTTAACATTGGTAAAGCCGACCTAATAGTTTCAAGGGCCCTAGCCCCACTTAACAAACTTCTTTCTTATTCACTTTTCCTATCAAATAAAAACACAACATGTCTTTTTTTAAAAGGAAGAAGTGTTTATAACGAAATAGAGATGGCAAAAAAAAATTTCTATTTCAATTTCAAGGCTTACAAAAGTATTAGTTCTGAAGAAGGGCGTGTCTTAAAAATTACAAATCTTAATAAAAAAAAATGACCAAAATAATTTCTATAGCAAATCAAAAAGGGGGAGTTGGAAAAACCACAACAACAATTAATCTTGCAACATCCCTCTCTGCTATTAACAAAAAAGTGTTAATAGTTGATGCTGATCCACAAGGAAACGCAAGCACAGGCATGGGCATACCTTACGAAGAAAGATCGCCCAACCTCTACGAGCTAATTATAAACAGAGAGTTAGACCCAGACGCAATCAAAGAAACACAGGTTCCTAATTTAAGAATTATAACCAGCAATACTAATTTAGCAGCAGCTGAAGTAGAGCTCGCTAATGTTGAAAAAAGAGAGTTTGTGTTAGAGGAAATATTAGATAAAACAAAAAACTTTGACTTTATTATAATTGATTGCCCCCCCGCTCTTGGTTTTTTAACAATAAACTCTCTTGTTGCATCCAGCTCTGTTATTGTGCCACTACAATCTGAGTTCTTTGCTCTTGAAGGCATATCCTCTTTAATGAACACTATTCAGCTTATAAAAGAGAACTACAATTCTAAACTTAATGTAGAAGGAATACTCTTAACAATGGTTGATAAAAGAAACTCCCTAAGTTCTTTGGTTGAAAAAGATGTAAGAAAACATTTTGGAGAAACTGTTTATAGAACAACCATTCCAAGAAATGTCAAAATATCTGAGGCGCCTAGCCACGGTAAGCCAGCCTTAATATATGATGTTAATTGTTCTGGATCTATGGCATATATAGGGCTTGCTAAAGAAATAATAAACAAACAAGGTCAGTGAATGAGTAAAGAAAACAACAAATTAGGCATGGGTCTGGGGGCATTGCTTGGCTCATCAAACACTAACAAAGGAAGTGTTAAAAAAATAGATATTTCAAAAATTTTACCAAACAAACAACAGCCACGAAAAAACTTTGACGAAAAAGAGGTTCAAGAATTATCAAGCTCAATAAAAAACCAAGGCCTAATTCAGCCAATAATAGTTAGGGAAACTGGCAATGATGACTATGAAATCATTGCAGGAGAAAGGCGTTGGAGGGCCTGCCAGCTAGCAGGTCTTCACTCTGTGGACTGTGTCGTTCTAGAGGCTTCCGAAGACAGGGTTTTTGAGCTTGCCCTAATTGAGAATGTTCAAAGAGAAGACCTAAATGTTGTTGAAGAAGCAAAAGCCTACAAAAAGCTTATTGAAACAAACAATATAAAAACCGAAGAGCTCTCAAAAAAACTGGGCAAAAGTGCCAGCCACATTTCTAATCTTATAAGAATACTTGATCTGGATGAAGAGATTCACAGCATGATTATTTCAAAAAAAATTTCAATGGGTCATGCTAGAGCATTAATAGGAGTTCCAGACGCTGTCGCTAAAGCAAAAGAAATTATTGAAAGAAAACTAAGTGTAAGAGATGTTGAAAAGTCTACCTCTAAATACAAACAGGTTAGAAAAAAACCAACCCAAAAAGACCCCAATATTTTAGATCTTGAAAAAGAGCTCTCCGACAAAATTGGCCTTAAAACATCAATACACTTTAATGAAAATGGCTCTTCTGGATCACTAACTCTATTTTATTCAGACTTAAACCAGTTAGATGATGTCATGAAAAGACTTAAGAAATAATTTTTTTGTAATTCATTACAAACCTAAAGAAAAGGGCTTTGTAAAGGCCGGGGTTTTTTCTTACAAGCCTTTCAGTTTTGTGTATTAAAGAAGATAGCAGTGTCTTTTTGTTTTCGCTTAAGCGCCTAAACAAACTCAGCAGACCTTCTTTTTCCCTAAATAGATATTTAGGGATTTTACTATCTAATTCTTGTACGCTTTTAGAGGCAAGCATAAGCAAGGAATAGCTTTTGAAAAATGAAAAATAACTATAAAAATCTGACAAGGAGTTAATTGATGAATTTAAAAAGGGCACGATTGTTTCTTTGCTCAAATTAATTTTAAAATAAAATTTATTTGCTTCAGCTGTTTTCTCAGGACTGAGAGCGCCTGTTAGTTCAGTTAAATCATTTATATTGTTCAATAATAGAGCCTTTTCTAATTCCTTGTTCAAGAGTGAAAACCTGTTATCTAGCAGATCTAATAAAACCCAATAAACATTACTTTCAACAGAAAGACTGTGTTTTTTAATAAATGAATTTAGTATTATTTTTTTTTTATTTTGATCCAACTCATAACACTCTAACAAAGCTCTCTTTTTAGAATTGGAAAAAAATTGTTTAATTGATCTATTTTTTGGTGATGTTTTTTCATAAAAAATAAATACATCCTCACCGATTTCAATTTCTTCAACTTCTTTATTTCCTAAATATTTATTACAGATGAAGATATGCTTATTGCTAGCCCCAAACAAGTCAGGCAACACATCTTTATTTTCGTTTAGATTCTGCCTCACATAACCATTTTTAGTAAAATTGCTTACTAATAAATTTAATAATGAATAAATGTAATTCTCATCGTTTCCAGAAATAAATATACTTTTGTATTTTAGGCAAGACTCTTCATTTTCAATAAAGCTTTCTGGACTAATTTTCATTTATACAATTTTGCGACTGAAGCGCACTATTAGCAAAGTCCATAAAACCGCCTACATTTTCTAAGACGGCCTCTTTTAACAGACTTTCAAAAAGAACATCGCTTGCAAAATTATAACCAGATGATTTGGGGGTAAATGAAAAGCCAGAAGTTTGGCTATTTGAAATATTGCTACAATTTTTTTCGATGTCACTTAAGTTATAATTAATTATAATTTTATAATCAATTTTTTTTGCAACCTGGTTTTCATCAACCGATCTTTTAGTTTGTTTCTGAGTTACTTCTGCTGTTAAAAAAAACCTATTATCAGATGCCTCTCCTAGCCTTAAAAAAAAAGCCTCTTTTAAAACAGGGTTATCCCAACCACTAATATATATAGAAGTCTTGTTTTTTAAAAAATTAGTTGCCGAGCTTTCATCAAGCAAAAAATTAATGTTCGTACAAGACCCAAGTGAAAATAAAACGAAAACTGAAATAAAAATAAATCTCATTTAGCAACTATGTTTAATATTTTTTTTGGGATGAATATAGTTTTAATGATAGTTTTGCTATTTAGAGCCTTTTCTACAGAACTTAATTTTTTAGCTTTTTTAATCAAATCATCTTCTTTTTCTTCTTTTTTTATAAAAATAAGACCTTTTAATTTTCCATTAACTTGTATCGGAAGGTCATAGCCCTCATCCTCAATATCATTTTTTTGCTCAGGCCAGCCAGTACTTGCGCAAAAATTTTCATTTCCAAGCATTTCCCATATTTCTTCGCTTAAGTGGGGCGTAAAAGGCTGCAAAATTAAACATAAATTATGTACAGCTTCTTTCAAATCTTTTTCAGCAATGTCGCCTTGATCCATATGTTTATTTAGCTCGTTTACATATTCGTAGATATTTGCAACCGACTTATTAAAATGAAACTTTTCAATGTTTTCAGAAACACTAAATATAAGTCTATTAAAAGCGCTTGCTTTTGAGGTCGCCAAATTATTTTTGTAGTTTTTTGCCTTAATGCATGTGTCCCAAATCTTATTAATAAACTTATAAGAGGACGCAACCCCAGTATCAGTCCATTCTAAGTCTCTTTCAGGTGGAGAGTCAGATAGCATAAACCATCTCGCTGTATCTGCCCCATACATTTCAATGATAGAAGTCGGGTTAACAACATTTTTTTTTGATTTGCTCATTTTTTCAATTTTTCCGACCTCTACCTCCTCATCATTTTGATCAAAATAACCTTTTTTGTTTTCAACAATATTGCTGGGCTCAACCCACTCACCCTTTTTGTTTTTAAAGGTTTTGTGAGTGACCATTCCTTGTGTAAATAAACCCTTAAAAGGCTCACCAATATTCACATATCCTAAATCTCTAAGCGCTTTTGTAAAAAACCTAGAATATAAAAGATGAAGAATTGCATGTTCTATCCCGCCAATATACTGGTCAACAGGAAGCCAATAATCAATATCTTCTTTTAAAAATGGTTTTTCAGAGCGAGGGTTGCAGTAGCGTAAAAAATACCATGATGACTCAAAAAAAGTATCAAAAGTATCTGTCTCCCTAATCGCCCTCATTCCTGTTTGGGGGCAAATAGTTTTTTTCCATTCCTCTACCTCCTCTTTTGTAAGGTTTGGGTTGTTTTTATTTAAAACAGGAAGCAACACAGGCAAATCTTTTTCTTGAACAGGAACTACTGTGCCATCTTCTCTATACATCATAGGAATTGGACATCCCCAATAGCGTTGTCTGGAAACCCCCCAATCGCGTAACTTGTAATTGATTTTTTTGTTTCCTATGCCTTTTTTTTCTAGTCTATCTAATGCCTTGCTTTTAGCCGTTTCATTATCTAAACCGTTTAGAAAGTCAGAATTTATCATTGTGCCGCTTTCTAACATTGCCTCATTTTTTAAATTAAAGCCTTCTTCTGTGTTTTTGTTTTTTACAACCTGAATTACATCCAAATTATATTTTAGTGCAAAATCTAAATCTCTTTGATCGTGTGCAGGGCATCCAAATATAGCCCCCAGGCCGTATTCCATTAGAACAAAATTAGCTATAAAAACTGGAAGTTTTTTTTCTAAAAAAGGATGTTGAACAAAAATGTTAGTTTTGTACCCAACCTTTGTTTTTTCTGAGTCAACTTTTTTGATCTGGTCACTGAATTTTTTTGCATCTTTGTCTTTTTCAAAAATTGTTTTTGCAAGCTCATGCTCAGGTGAGATCGCTACGAAAGTTGCTCCAAAAATTGTATCAGGCCTAGTAGTGTAAACCTTTATAAAACTTTGCTTTAAATCATTATTTCCTGTTATAGAAAAAGATATTTCTACACCTTCAGACCTACCAATCCAATTAGACTGCATGATCTTTACTTTTTGGGGCCACATATCTAGCGCGTCTAAATCTGATAACAATTCTTCAGAATAATTACTTGTTTTTAAAAACCACTGTGATAGGTTTTTTTTCTCTACGAGAGCTCCAGATCTCCACCCCCTTCCATCAATGACTTGCTCATTAGCTAATACTGTTTTGTCAACAGGATCCCAATTAACTTCAGACATCTTTTTATATGCAAGCCCTTTTTTGTACATATCAATAAAAAAGAGCTGCTCATGCTTGTAGTATCCAGGATGACATGTTGCTATCTCTTTATGCCAATCAATTGACAAGCCCATAGATTTTAGTTGGCCTCGCATATACTTGATATTAGAGTATGTCCAATCTTCAGGATTCTTTTTTTCAGTTATTGCTGCATTTTCTGCTGGCAAGCCAAAAGCGTCCCACCCCATTGGATGAAAAACATTAAACCCTTTCATTTTCTTATATCGAGCAACCACATCCCCAAGCGTATAATTTCTTACATGCCCCATATGAATCTTTCCAGAAGGATATGGGAACATCTCTAAAACATAATATTTTTTTTTATTTTTATTTTTTTCGACTTTAAATATACCTGCGTCTTGCCACTTCTTTTGCCATTTTGACTCGGCTATTTTGTGATTGTATCTTTCCGACACTTTATGAGTTTTTAAGTTTTAGTTTTTTTGCTTTGTTCAGTATAGCATTTTCAAGGCTAATATTATCTTGGTTATTTGTGCCAACACCTACCCATTTATTGTTTTTAAACACTTCACAAAATGATGAAACTCTTAAATTTTGAGTTTTTAATTCTGCGCCCTTGATGAAGACATTTACTTTACATCTTTCGTTTTCATTTGACTCAGAACTATACCAATCTGTAAAAATAGTCCCACCAAAAGGATCTGCAGAGCTAAGAGGAATAAAGCTTAGTGTTTCTAAGCTGGCTGACCACAAATAAGGATTAATCGGCATACCAACAGTTGCAAAACCACTCTCGCCCCCTCCCTTGTTTTCGTTATCAAGAAAAGTAAGTCCATCACTTCCAAAAAGCCCACCACCTGTTGACAGTCTTGTTTCAGCATCACGCATAGCATTTTCCTTTGCTGTTGCTGTGTTAATAACAGTGCCAGATCGGTTAACTATTTCACCTGTTGTCTGCGCCTTTGACCACAGATCAGCCCTTTCTTCATCAGATATATTTCTGTTGCAAGAAATAATAAAAATTAAAAGTAAAGCACAGGCTGTTTTAAGAAGTGTCATAAGTGATAACTATTCTATTGATTCAAAAAAGTAAATTATAAAAAAAAACGGCACTTTAAAAAAGTGCCGTTTTAATAAGATTAATTTTAATTAAAATGCCATGTTAGCACCGATGTACCAAGAAGTTCCGCCTTTAGTATCATTAGAGCCATCATTTTGTGAATCGATGTCTTTAAATCCAAGATTAGCAGTTACACCAGAAGCAACAGCGTATGAAATGCCAGCTGCTAGAGTATCTTTTGCATCTTCAGTAGTTCCAGCAGTACCAAGAGTAGTGCTGTCTTTACCTTCACCAGATGTAAATCCAATACTTAGAGTGATGTCACCACTTACGTATTTAACACCAACTTTTGAAACTGTGTTGTCATTAACTTCATACTCAGTAGTTCCGCCGGCAACTTTATCACCATTAGCATAACCAGCCGCAACAGTTAAGTTACCAGTTACAGCACTGAAACCAACGTGGAAACCACTTGATCCAGAAGAAGGCGCAGTAGTTGAAATTTTCCACTCAGAATCAGCAATACCAGCACCAACTGTTAAAGCAGTGTCTCCTGCGCTTGTTACATAAGTTGCACCAAGACCCCAAGAGCTTTCAAGAACAGCACTTGCAGAAGGCGCAGCACCTGTATCAGTTGAGAAAGAAGCTCCGATTTTTAGACCATCAGCCATGAAATCAGCAGCTGAGTGCCATTCAACACCAACAGCAGTTGCTTCACCGAAGAAGTCAAGACCATCTTGTGCTCTGTTAGCTGTAGTAACAGTTAGACCAGCTTCACCCGCTCCACCTGGAACAGAAATATCGTGAGTTTTAGCAGCGTTACCACCATTGATCACGTCTAGTTTTGATCCATCAGTGAAAGTAAGTGTAAGACCAGCAGTTTCTAATCCAGTATTAACATCTTCGTTTGCAAGCATAAAGCTTGAAGCAATACCAATACCGCCATCAGTTGTTTCTGAGAGTGAAACTGAAAAGCTAGATTCAACTACTTGAGTAGTAGTATCCGCAGTACCATCATCAACACTTGCTCCTTTTAAGCCAGTGTGATGACTACCAGACATAGTTGCAGTTACCGCATTAGCAACTGACGCAGCACCTAAAGTTGACACTAAAGCTGATGCTATTAATAGTTCTTTTTTCATAATATACTCCTTATTGAGTTAATGAATATTCATTAAATATAAGAACAACTCTTATATTGATTAGGTATCTAATAAAAAAATTGATAAAAAACCAAAAAAAGCATAAAAAAAAATAAAATTGATAAAAAATGTTGTTTTTTTACAACAAATATTATGTTTAATATTGATACATATAATGAAATTTCCCAAAAAATAAGGGATTTTGGGAAAAAAACTAACATTATTGCCGTTTCTAAAAATCATCCAAAAACAGCAGTCGAAATAGCTATCTCGTACGGAGTCAATATATTTGGCGAAAACCGGGTTCAAGAGGCTCAGGCCAAATTTAGAGATTTAAAAAAAAAACACACAGATTTGGAACTTCATTTAACAGGCCCTCTCCAAACTAATAAAGTTAAAGACGCAGTTAAGCTTTTTGATGTTTTTCACACTCTGGATAGAGAGAAGCTAGCAAAAGAGTTTTTTAAGGTAGCGGGAATAGAAAATAAAAAGTTTTTCATTCAGGTTAATACAGGCAAAGAAAAAACTAAGAGCGGGATTTATCTTGAAGAGCTTAACCAGTTTATAAATTATTGTAAAATTGACCTATCATTAAATATTGTGGGCCTAATGTGTATTCCCCCAATTAATGATCAGCCCAAAAAACATTTTTCACTTCTGGCTGATGAGGCAAAAAAAAACAACCTTCCACATTTGAGCATGGGAATGAGCGCAGATTATAAAGATGCAATTGATCTGAATGCCAGCTATATTCGCATTGGAACAGCTTTATTTGGAAAAAGAAAAAAATGAAAACCAAAATAGAAATTTTTTCTTCACAAAAACTTAAAAATTTTTTTATAAATACAAACAGCTTTTTCGACATAAGCGTCAAAAACTATGATGAATTAGCGAGTTGTTGTAACTCAAAAAAATTATCAATTGTATTTTGCGATCACAAAGACTTTGTAGATGACAAAATTCTTAACAGCATATTATTGAATGATAACTTTATTTTTGTTTTTAAAGAATTATCTATGTTTGAAAAACCTTATTTTGATCAAAAAAAAAACATGATTGCTCCATTATCTATAAGTAAGTTTTTAGATAAGATAAATGAAATCATAAACCAAAAAAAACACACATATAGAAATATAGAACTTAATAATAATTTTGTAACAAACACAAAAACAAAAGAAAAAAATTATTTAACACAAGCAGAAAATTTAATTCTTTTTAAATTATTTAATGAAAAAACGGTTAACAAAAGATCGCTTGAAAGAGATGTTCTTGACATAAAACAAGAGTTAAACACATCATCAATCGAAAGCCACCTAAACAGAATTAGGAAGAAATTAAAAAAAATAAACTCTAATTTTTCTCTTTCTAGTAAAAACAATAATGTTTTTTTAGAGATAATTAATCCGGATAAATAGGCACAAAAGAGAAAAAATTCTTCTCAAAGATAGTGTTATAATTGTGATCATAAAAACTAATTGAGATTAAATCACTTTCTGTTTTTGAAATTATTTTTCTCAATAACAAAGGGCTGTTCTCAAAAAAAATTTTTAATTGGACTTTGGTTGATTCTGATTGAAATGTTTTTTCAAATACAATTTCTTTATTGTCTTCCTTAGGTGATAAAGAAGAAAAAAAATTATTTTCTAAAAAAATATCATAAAATGTTTTTACAATATTCTTTTTTGTTGAAAAAAATTCTTCTTCCCTAAGTTCGTGATTAATATAAACCCCTTTAGTCTTGCTTATTTTTAAAGTTCTGTCGGGGTTAATATAATCAAGCCTGATTATGTCATCTTTAATATAAATATGTCCTTCTTCTAAATATTTTTCATTTGATTGAATAAATTTAGATGAAAATGATTTTAGTCCTTGTAGATATGTAATAATTTTTAAATCTAGCTCTTCGCCAATTAGGTTTTTTGAAAATAAAATTATTAAGAAAAGCAATACTAAAAATTTAAAATTAACTTGTTTTTTTAAGTACTTGTCTTTTACCTGCGTTGTTTGCTTCTGAAACAATACCATCATCCTCCATCTTTTCCACAATTCTTGCAGCCCTATTATAACCAATTTGAAGGTATCTTTGAATAAAACTGGTTGATACCTTTTGTTGTTTTATAACAATTTCAACAGCTTTAGTATAAAGCTCATCTACGTCCCCATTATCAAAATTAAGAGATAATGAATCATTAAAATTATCCTCATCTAATGAAATTTCGTTTTTAAAATCAAAAATATCTTGTTTTTTAATAAAATCGACTGTTCTTTCAATTTCTTTTTCGCTTAAAAAACCCCCATGCAGTCTTTTCAAATTTGCCCCATTTTCCAAAAAAAGCATATCACCACTTCCTAGCAATTGTTCAGCGCCCATTTCATTAATTATTGTTCTGCTATCAAATTTGCTTGCAACTTTATAGCTTATGCGACTAGGAAAATTTGCTTTGATTGTTCCAGTGATAACATCAACGCTTGGGCGTTGTGTTGCTGTAATTAAGTGTATTCCAGATGCCCTAGCCATTTGTGCGAGTCTTTGAACAAGGCTTTCAACTTCTTTTCCTGCAACCATCATTAAGTCAGCCATTTCATCAATAACAACAACAATTAAGGGCATGGTCTCGAGTGGAATTTCTCTTTTTTCTATAATTGGTTTTCGAGTATCTTTGTCTATACCCGTTTGCACTTCTCTAAACATTTTTTTTCCAGATTTTTGAAAACTATTTATTTTTTCATTGAATGTTTTTATATTTTTTACATTTATTGAGCTCATTAATTTGTATCTATTTTCCATTTCTCGCACTACCCATTTTAATGCAAACACTGCTTTGTTTGGGTTTGTTACTACGGGTGTTAATAAGTGAGGAATGTCTTCATAAATACTAAGTTCTAGCATTTTTGGATCAATCAATATTAGCTTACACTCATTTGGTCTAAACCTTATTAATAAACTCATTATCATTGAGTTAATACCAACTGATTTTCCCGAACCCGTTGTTCCAGCAATTAGTAGGTGAGGCATTTTTTCTAGATCAGCATAAATATTTTCCCCTGAAATGTTTTTTCCTAGAGCAAGCCTTAGAGAGTTGTTAGTTTCTAAAAAACTCTCATCATTTATTAAATCTCCAAACAAAACACCTTCCCTTTTGCTGTTTGGTATCTCTATTCCTAGACTGGTTTTTCCAGGTTGGGAGGAGATTCTTGACGAAAGTGAGGACATTGCTCTCGCAATGTCGTCAGACAACCCTACCACTTTACTTGCTTTTATGCCTGCCTTAGGAACAAACTCAAACAGTGTAACAATTGGGCCTGATTTATAGTTTATAATTTGACCCTCCACACCATATTCCAATAGGGTATTTTCAAGCTTTAGAGATAATTCCTCATTCATTCTTTGGTTTTCTTTTGATTGGTTCTTTTTTACCAAAGTTTTAGAAAATAAATCTAAGCTTGGTAATTTATAATAATAATTATCAAACTCAGAATTTTGTTTTTCTTTAGATTTATATGTTTTTTCTAAACTAGACTTTTTTCTATGCAAAACAGGCTCACTTTTATTGCGTTTCAAGATGTCTGTTTTTTTTATGTTTTTTCTTTTAAAAATTGAAAAACTAAAAGTAAGGATATCAATAATTTTTTTATAAAAAAATGTAATAAGAGGCTCTGCTAGTTTAACCCCCTTCAAATATTTAAGTTTAACGCCAAAAACATAAGACAATATTATAACCTGAATTAAAAAAGAGAGCGCTATTAAAACAAAGTAAAAAATTGAATTTTCTAATAAATAAAATTTATAATCTCTAAAAAAATTTTCAACGAGAATTCTTAATCCTTGATAAATAATACCTGTTTCTGATAGACTAAGATAAACGGCAGTCAAAACCTGATTAAAAAAAACCGAGGAGACCAGAATTAAAAAAAACCTAAAAATAAATTTTTTAACAATAAAACCAAGAAAGAACAACAACCCAAAATATGAAAAAAATAAGCTCAATACATACGAAAAAAACCCAAACAAAAATAAAAATAGACTAGAGTTTAAAGCTCCAAAATATCCAAAAAAATTGCTAATCTGTCCAAAAGATTTTAACTTACCTAGCCCTGGGTCGCTTGGATTGTGTGTCCAAAGACTAAGGGCTAAAAATATTCCAAAAACTAATAAAATTAAACCTGTAAAGATTTTGAATAGAAATAGTTTAAATCCACCATATTTGAACATAATAACTATTTCTAATACCTCTAGAATAAGGTAATTCGAAGAAAAAATATGAAAGAATTAAAATGTGATTTACACATAGTTGGGGGGGCTTTAACAGGTCTTTTAACAGCTTATTGTACATCCAAATTAAAATATAAGATTATTATTTCTGAAAAGAAAAAAATTATATCAAGCCCAAAAAAGGCTATTTCTGATAAAAGAACAACTGCTATTGCAGAAGGATCAAAAACCTTTTTAGAGTCCCAAGGCCTATGGCAACATATTAAGTTTTTTGCAGAACCAATTAAAAATATTAAGGTTATAGACAATACAGCTAAATCAAAATTATTTTTTAGCAACCCTAATGAAAATTCAAACCTCGGATATATTGTAAATAACTCAAAGCTTATTGAGATATTGACTACGCTTTTAAAAAAAAAGAAAAATATATCAATTATAGAAGGGGCAGATATTTCTTCAATAAAAAGCAACAGTTCAAAAATTTTAACTTTTTCAAAAAATGAACAGATTAGGTCAGATATGATAATAGCTGCTGATGGAAGAAACAGCGCAGTTAGAAAAATTTTACGAACCAATGTGTTTAAAAAATATTACAACGAAAAAGCCTTAGTAATAAATTTTTATCACGAAAAGCCGCACAAAAATATTGCTTATGAATTTTTTTTTAAAACTGGACCGCTAGCAATTTTGCCGATGCAAAACCATAACAACAATTTTCAAAGTGCCCTTATTTGGTCAAATAGTCCAGAGACTGTAGATATGATTTCTTCAACAAAATTACAAAAAAAATACATTACAGAAATTTTAAATGAGAAGATTCAGCAATACTTAGGAAAAGTGACTTATGTAAATTCTGTTCAAACCTTTCCTCTTTCTGCTCATATTAATGAAAAATTTTATCATGATAGGACTGTTTACATAGGAGATGCTGCTCACTCAATACACCCTATAGCTGGGCAAGGCTGGAATTTAGGTTTAAGAGATATAAAGTCACTTACAAGTATTTTAAAAAAGAGCAAAGACAAAGAAACTGAAATAGGGACTAAAAAATTTTGCAAAACCTATAATGACCTCTGTTTCTATGATGCTTATAGGCTTTTTGAAATTACAGACAAATTAGACTGGATTTTTAAAAAAGATCAACTTCATTTAAAGTTCGCAAAAAAATTGGGCTTTAATATAATTAATAAAAACAAAACTATAAAAAGCCGAATAGTTAATTTTGCTATGGGAATTTAATTTATAGAGACGCTTTTTTGGCTTGACGCTAATTCAATTTTCAAAGCAGACAGCACACTTTCATATAATTCAGTATTTGATTTAATCTCTAAGCATAATTGTTTTATATTAGTATCAAAAGGTGAAACCATTACGATTAACTTTAATAAATCAACTATATTTAACTGGGACAGCCCATCAAGGCCTAAGTTGATATTTTTAATTTTGATATATTTTTTATAGTAGTTAATTAATTCAAATTTTAATTTATTATCTAGTTTATTATTATTATAATTTTTAAAAATCTCTATTTGACACACCCTAAACTTATAGTCAGTATTTACTTCTCTAATAATTTTAAAACAATCTTTTCCTTCAAGGTTAATAATATACCTATTGTCCGGGGTTTCATTAAATGCTGTAATTTTTCCATAGCAACCAACATCATATAGCTCATTGTTTGCCTTGTGTTGAATCATTCCAATAATTTTATTGTTTGATAAAGAGTAATCAACCATCTCTATATATCGTTCTTCAAATATATTTAGAGGAAGATTTGTATTAGGAAAAATTATAGCTCCATTGAGAGGAAAGATCGGAATTTTCATTTACTTGAACAACAGGCTTGAAAATTTTCTTCTGTAGGTTTTTGTAGCATCGTGATCATTGCCAAGAGCTTCAAAAAATTCTAATAGTTTTTTTTTGATAATGTCTTTGTTTTTAAAATAATTATCTAATAAAAGTGAAAAGGCTTTGTCATATTCTTCATGTGAGAAATACGACTCACAAATTTCTAATAACAAATCCATATTAGTTGGGTGTTCATTGAATTTATTAATTAGAACATCTATTGACTCTGAATTTTTTGACTCTTTGACTATGCTTATTTTTTTTATAATTTTTTCGATTTCTTTGTCAGACGTAGTTTCTTCATCAAGCGAGGAAACAAACTCATCAATTTCATCAAACTGCCTTAAACCCAATAAGGATTCTAAGTAAAGGCTAACAATTATAGGTTCGGCCTTTTTTTCAGAAAAAAAAGTCAACAATTTATTTTTAGCCTCATCAAAGTTTTTTTCAGCAATAAGTTTTTTAATATCATTACAAAACTCAGTAATATCTTCTTTAAGTTTTTTTCCAGATGCTTTTTCAATAAAATCTATGAAATCTTTTTGAGATATTACACCTTGAAAAGCATTAATTATCTTTTTATCCTTAAACGCATAAACAGTTGGGATTGACTGAATTCTTAATTGAGACGCAATTTCATTATTTTCGTCTATGTTAATTTTAACCAACTCAAACTCATCTACATATTCTTTTGCAACCTTTTCCATTATTGGTGTTAATTGCTTACAAGGTCCACACCAAGGTGCCCAAAAATCTACTATGATTAATTTTTGTTCACTTTGTTCTATAACTTTTTTCTCAAATTCACTTTGGTCAATATCAATAATATTTTTGCTATTCATATATTTTTACAATTGTTTCATTTGATGCTGAAAAAATATGTATTTTTTTTTTATTTTCAATCATAAACTCTACAAATTCACTAGATTTAATTGTAACTGTTGCTTTGTTAGTTAGGGGATGAAAATTTATATATTCTGACTCAAGCATCTTGTCTTCTAGATAAAAATCAATATTGTTTTTCATGTTGTTCAACAAGGCGAAAGGAGTAACAGAGCCAGGGGTTATTCCTAATAACTCTAAAAGATATTCTTTTTTTGCAAATGACACATTGCCCAGATTTAAAGATTTTGAAATAGTTTTTAGGTTAACTTCAGTAAATTCTTCACATGAAAACAGAAAAAATTTATCTTTTTTATTTTTTAAAAATAAATTTTTACTATGTAGCCCTTTTATTTCACCTCTAAGTTTATTTGAATCTTCAACGGTATAAAGTGCATTGTGCTCATGTAAGTCATAATCATAATCCCTGTTATCAAGTAATTTAATTAATTCGTTTGGTGTCAACATAAATGTAATTTTTTTTATTATACTTTATCAAACTATCATGGTACTAGAAAAAATTAAAGCGGGCGTAGCTCAGGGGTAGAGCGCAACCTTGCCAAGGTTGAAGTCGAGGGTTCGAATCCCTTCGCCCGCTCCAATAAATCCCACAAACTCTCTCTTTTGTCTGTTAAGTTTTTTAAAACATTCATTGGTTTATATCCTTGTTGTGACAAGAGTGTGACACAAATAATTTTATGATATAAAATAATTATTATGATGATGTTAGAAGTTATAATTGGAATAGCTATTGTAATTACAATTTTTGTAGCAACAATATCTGAAGACAACACTTCAGGCGATAATATATGGGAAAAAAGTAAGGGTGTAATTGCACTTGCTGGATTTTTAGCAGTAATGCCAACTAGTTTTTTTATTTTAGAAAATTTATTTGTAAACATATTTATTGTATTCCCTATAACAATGGGTGCAGTAGCATTTTATTTATTTTTTGCTTTAAAACTAAAGTCTAAAAACCCTAATATTTTCCAAGCCCTAGGTGTAGAAATATTATGCTACGCATTTATTATTATTCGAGGTTTAAGTTAAGGTTAATTGTAGTTTCCAATAAGTGTTTTTGTAGGATTGTAGGTAGGTCTAGTAGTGATACTCCTATTTATATATCAACCTACCCTAGTAATAATTCCTTAGTATGTCGCCAAAGTAGTTTACACTTATATTTAGAAATTATAACTTCATCACAATAGACTTATTTAAAGAAATAATTATTGTTAAACTATGTTTAGTGAATTTAAAAATAGGAATGTTCTAACAACTTATTTTTTTTATTTATGTTTAACTTTTATTGTCTCTTTCATATCTTATTTTTATGGTTTTAAATTTGAATTACAAAGTTATCTTTTAGAACCTAACGGGTATATTTCTTTTGCTGTAAATTTTATTATTACCTCTTTAATATTTGGAGTCTTAATTAATTCACCTAAAAAAAAATATTATCCAGATGATTTTTCACATATTCATCTATTAAAACAAGTTTATCGATTGAAGATTGGAGAGGTATTTTTAGGGATAGCGATTGCTATGTTTATGGCTCCAATTATTATCATGATGATAATGTTTTATAATTGGGTTCAAACTCTTATTGGATTTGTAATCTTTTTTTTCATAATTGTATTTTTTTATAACTATGGTTTTTATTTAGTCTTATTTTTTATTTGTTTATTTTTTAACATGTTTCTTTACAGCACTCTTTTTGTTCAAGAAGGACTCACCGATGAAGAAGATATTTATACTAAAAAAGACTTATCTAAATAAAGATTAATTTCTTATTCTAAACACATTTAGAACCCGAATATGCCTGATTTTAAAACTACAAATAGAATGTGGCACTGGGTAGAAAAAATATTCATTATACAATCATCAAATTTTTCATTGTAAACCTCCTTATAGTGCCACACTTAATGAAAAATTTAGGTGAGCTTTGAAATCCTTTTTTTTATTTATAATATTTGTAATTTATTCAGGAGTATTAATTATTTTAGGAACAAGTTTAAATCCTGACTTAATTTTTAATAAAAATAACAAAGAACAAGAACAAAAAGTTTATTACAAGCACTATTGTATTTCTTTGGATAGAATTTGTGTTCTTTATAAATATACCTTTGACGAAAAGTTACGTATCAGAGTGTCAGCAAGGCCTGGTAAAAAATATTTACCAACACATCTTCTTCCTAATTATGATACTAAAGTAAAGCTTTGGGAGCAAAACCTCTTAACACAAGAGCAGTCAAGAGAACTTAATAAGTTGTTTGAAGATTTTTATCTAGAGTATGAAAAAAATAAATATTTTAATAAAATAACTAAAAGTTCAATCAATAATTTTACGATTAATTTTAGAGATGAAAATGATTTTAATATACATTCTACAACATTTTATTTTAAAGATAGGGATGATGCCATAAGTTCAAACGGTATAATCTCTGCTTTTCAATTTGAAGCAGAAGAAGAAATATCTAGTTATTTATTTAGTAGAATTGACCACTCAAAAGAAGAAATTAGATGGAGTTCTGCTTTAGGTAAAGAGTTAGATTTCTTAGAGGACTCTTACTAGATGTTTAAAAGTTTTTGGTTCTATTTTCTTATAACCCCAATTGTGATTTCAATTATATCCTTAAGCTCTATGTTTGTTCACAAAAGTCCAAGCACACCTATATTTTCTAATGCATTAATACACTGTCAAAATGTAGATAATAATATTGTTTATAGTGACCAAGGAACTGCACAAGATATTTGTATTGATGAATACATGAACGCACCTTGGGCAGTAGAATTAGTGATTAAAATATTTTTATTATTTGGCTTTATTTTTATAATTCCGTTATTGTTATATTTAAGTCCCAAAAATAAATAAATTAAAAATAAAGGCTTATTCAGAAAATATTTTTGTTTAAACTCTCTTCTAAAATTATTGACCATTCAGTTTCAAATTTCTCAATTAGGCTGGTTTTATTTCCATCCCACAGAGTACATGCTTTATCAGGCTTATCTAAATTTAAATGTCTAAAAGACTTAAATTGATACCTCATATTATCTTCACTAAAATCCAAGGTTAAATTTTTTCTAGATATTGTAAACATCCAAGCAAGTTTACTATATGCAATAGATTTAAAGTCTACGAAGGAAGGACTAGTGTTGTAGGTAAAATTTTTTTTTTCAATACCAATTTCTTCTTCTAAATTTAAATAATAAATATTTGCATTATTCTTTTGAAAATTAATACCAAGCATATTTGCAACTTTTTTACTACCAGTCCAATAGCTTTCACAAAGTATGTCCACACCAGTCAAATCATCTGCAAATAAGTTTTTGCTTAATGAAATGAAGAAAACAAAAATCATAAAAAATTTCATAAAATTATTATATCTATTAGAAATTGACGAGTACATAAAAAAAGGCGTGATTAACACGCCTTTAAATTATTAGTAATTAATTTATATTTTAGCCATAAAACTCTTTTGACTTTGCTATTTATTATTTCTTCTACGTAGTGTTGCCATTTGATATCTCCTTGTGACACAGTTGTGACAAAGAGAATGTTATTGAGAAAAATGTCCGTAAAGGGGCGTAGCTCAGGGGTAGAGCGCAACCTTGCCAAGGTTGAAGTCGAGGGTTCGAATCCCTTCGCCCGCTCCAACTAGAGCCAAAAATCCTTATCAGTTTTTCAAGAACCTTGTCTGTGGCAAGCGTGTGGCTAGGAACTTTGTAACTCAGAAATAATATTTTAAATTAATTTTTTAACCAAACCTGTTTTCAGAAGAGTCACCCTTTTTAACCATCCAGTATATAAAAGGAATTATCCCAATAATCGTTATAGTTATTAACTGCCACCACCCATTTCTATTTACGTCGTGTAACCTTCTTGTAGTAACAGCAATCCAAGGAAAAAATATTATTAAAGAAAAGATGAAATGCAGAGGTGAGCTATCTGTTTCTAAAGTTTCTGGGAATAAAGCTACATCTAATAAAGTAAGTATTACACTCATTAAGAAAATGAAAAGTGTAAAATACCAATATTCTGATCTAGCAGCTCTACCATTAGTGGTAAAATAGTTTTTAAAACAAAATATTATGGAATTAACAAAGTTCATAAAATTACCTAAAACACTATATTACAAATTTTAATTTGTTAATCATTACTTTTTGGAGGTTTCATTTTTAGCAATCTTAAAATTAAATCACTTGATATCCCCGCCAAAGGAAATGAAACAAAACCAACAACAAAAGGCTTAAAAGGAAAGTCAGGTATAAAATTAAAACCTAAATAGAAAAAAATAAATAAATTTAAAATTAATAAAAAATAAAATTTTTTCATTTTAAAACCCATTATATTAATTAATATAATTTTTAAGAATATAAAATTATAACACTATTCTTATGGCAAGCCTATGGCAATAATCATTATAAAACTAAGGTTTTAGGATTTCAAAAAAACCAAGGAAGACTTGGTTTTTGTTTTTATTATTAGTACTCGGCAACCTTGCCAAGGTTGAAGTCGAGGGTTCGAATCCCTTCGCCCGCTCCAAAAACAAAGTATCCTCTCAAAAAATAGATATCGACTTCAAAAGAGTTACAATAGAGTGCTTTAATTCAATTAATAATATTAAAGTATATTACTTGATTGGTTTTATTATAAATTCCTTCTTTCATAGTTAAAGATATTCTTTTTTCTACAATGGTTTCAAGAAGAGTAAGGCTCTCACCATCTGTTTCAACTGCACCAGTAAAAATTTCAAATTTTCCATCGTGTTTATTTTTAATTTTAAATTTTACAGGTTGGAATTCATCTGCTGTTAACATGAAGTTAATATTTTGAAGTTCTCCATCAAATGCTGCATAACTTGGAGTTGTAATAAATTCTAATTTATATTTATAATCTGATAATGATCCCAAAAAGTCATTATCACTTATTAACAACACCCAAGGCGAAGTTATTGAATTATCTATACTTCCATCAGAATTATAAATCATAGGAATTTCTCCCTCAACAGAAATGTTTAAACCTAAATACTCGCCTTCAGTTACATCGAAATCATCAATTGAAGCATATTTTTCTGCAACTATTTCCATTTTTTCTAATTGCATTTTTGTTTCATCATCTAGTTCAGAAATCAAACTAAAAACAGATTCAAATTCTATATCTAACTCTTCTCCATTTATAACATCCAAAATATCATCAGTTGCAATGTCTAGTTCAATAAGTTCAGACTTACAACTTAAAAGAAAAAAGGAAAAAAATAGTAAGAAAAATAAGTGACGAAATTTATAAATCATAAGTTAAGTTAAACACAAACATTCTAATATTTCAATAGAGTTTAAATAGAGTTTGATTAGAATTTGTTGTATTACTTGGGATAGTTGAAGCGAGTGATGAATTCGAATCCCTTCGCTCGCTTCAAATAACAGCTATTTTTTTCGATTAAGTTCTAAGTTAACACCTCAGATCTAACCTGTGCCTATTGTTCTCAAAGATATTTATCAATCAAATTGTAGTCATCACTATATATTCTCATTATCCTTTTTTTATCATCTTGACTTAAGCTTAGTTGCTGTTCTTTGCCCCCAGTTTGGAGTTTTGGAAAAATTTTTTTTTGACCAAAAAAACTATTAACCTTAACCTCAAAAGATTTAATATTTGATAAGCTTCCAACTATATCAAAATAAGCTAAATTATTTCCTAAAAAAAAACTTTGAGGAAGAAAATGCTTGTTTTCTATATTGCCATTCTCTAATTTTTCAATCACTTCTCTTACAGAGTGATTGTAAAAACCTGGATCTTTGTGAAATAGAACTCTGTTTTTATATGCTGAAATAAATCTTTCTAAGGGGTCTCTCACAATACAAGATTTGTAATCAACGTTTATTCTTACAAACGCATACCTACCCTCATATAAGTTTATAAGATTTGATTTGTTTTTAAAATTCCCATGCATTTTTTTAGTTTGTTTAAATCTTGGTATTTCATCTTCTATAAAAAAAAATTTATCTTCAATTCCTAAATGACTGGCAAAGAAAAGCTTAGAAGAGGTATTTGCGTTTTTTTTGACTGGGTAAAATGCAAGTTTTTTTCCAGTTTTATAACTTGTAAAAACTGGATAAACTGCTTTTTCCATGATCAACTAATATATAATTAATATTAATATTTTCAAAATGATATTAAATTTATTTGTCAACTCTGTGTCGATACTCATCATAGAATTATAATTTTATAATCATCAAATTTAACGTAACTCTAATTAAAATTCTTAAATATTTGATGGTGTCAACCTTGCCAAGGTTGAAGTTGAGGGCCCAACCCCTTCGTCCGCTCCAAATATTGAGTAGGGCCTAGGCTTACTGACCACATGCGCACCATTTGAGGTTTGTTTTTTTCAGCAATAGAAAAATTATGGCCAATATTTTAAAGCACAAACTAGTTATCAAGCGCGCCAAGTACTCTGATATGTAATCTTTGCAGAAAAGTTTTAACAAGAATCAAGTCTATAATTGAAACAATCTATCATTATTCATTTTAGTAATTGAATAATTTATAATTGTACTCTTGCATAACACTCTTTGAAACATCTTCAATATTTTTAATTTGTTTAGGTGTTAGTATTTTTCTCCATTGATCTGACTGGCCTTTGTTAAAAAAATAACCACCCACTCTCTCATCAAAACCTTCCTTTTCTTCAATAATCTTTAACCTATCAAAGCTTGAAGTTTTAACTATGTTTTTGATTTTCTCTTCTTTATTTAAAATTTCTATCCCATAATTATCTTTGAAAAATCTAATGATTTTATGAATAATCAATTCTTTCTTTGAAATTAAATCTTCAAACTTTACTACAAGGGTAGGTACATTCATATTGTTTTTTGTCCACGACTCAACATGTTTTTTCCAACTTGATACCCAAACAGATGGATTTATATTATTAGGTAATGCTGACTTTGAGTGTTTTTGCCAACCTATACAACCATAAAAATTATTGATTGTATTTACGCTTTTAGATAAGCTAATATTTGTATGATTGGCCCACGAAACCACAACATCTCTAGGATCTCTTACAACATAAATTATACCTCTAACAAATTCCTGAGTTACATAATTTTTTCCATTTAATGAACTTAATACATGGTGGGTTTTAAAAAAAGAAAAATCCTCATTGAATCCCAGATTCTTTTTTTCTTTAATTATAAGATGATATTTATAGAGAGTATTAATATCTTCTAAATGTTGAAAATCTCTTTTGTTGATATTTTTAATCACATCTAGCAATTTTCTGTTTTCAAGCAGGTTAATATTTTTTATATTTTTTATATTTACAATACCGTCGCTTGTAAAAAATAAAGATGATAAAATAATCCTCATAAGAGTGTTGCCACTTTTTGGATAAGACGCGATAAAAAAAATATGTTTAGAGATATTTGTATTCATTTATTTTAAAGTATTGTTTTACTATAAAGCGAATAATTTAGCTTCCATCAAGACCAGACAGTCTGATTACTTGTTCATCATGCAACACGGGAGTAGAGTTAAAGGCGCATAATATTCTATTACCTTCCCCTTCATGAGGTTTTCCTGAATGTAGTATAAAGCCAGGAAAAAGAATTAATTGACCAGGCTCAAACTTGCTTTCATATACTGTTCTGCACCACAACTCACTTATTCTGTGTGCATAACCATGAATCGGATTAATCCAAGAGTTTCCAATCTCTGAACCACCATCTTCAATGTAAAAAATTCCACCTAAAGGACACTCTGGATGCGTATGATAATTGTGGTAACCACCTTTTTTTGTATAGTGAAACCAAGACTCAGTTATTACTATTCTATCACTCTTGATTTTCAGATGTTTATATGCTCCTACCAACTGCTCAAGTATCCACTGTCTCAGTTTAATTATTGGTTCTTTTTCTATTTTTAAGAAAGTATGGTCACTTGACGTCAGCTTGTCTTTTATGTGTTTTCCAGAGGGAAAGGAACCTTGAATTTCATATGGCGCCTCCATATGAATATCATAAATTATAGAAACAAGATCATCTTTTATTTCATCAAAAAAAGGACATTTCTCTGTAAAAAAAGGTACAAAAAAAGGAGCTTCAACTTTCATAAATTTATAACATTAAAAAAAGGAGATAATATTTTAAGCTCATCAAATTTACAATAAGTCTTTTTTTCTTATTAAAGAAACATTGAAACTCACCACTATTCTCTCTTCATTAGAGAGATTCTCCTCAACTTTATGCTCAAGATAACTCGGAAATAAAACCAACGTTCCTGGTTTGGGAGTTACTGATTTAATCTGTCCATTTAAATTATTAGCTTTTTTAGCAGAAGGATGGTGAAAAACATTCGCCTGCCTGGGATCAAAGAAAACTATATTGCCTGCATTATTCTCAGCTTTGACATAATAGGCAGCACTTAAAGCGCTATTTCCATGATGATGTCTTTCATTAAAGGCTTTATTTTTATTTATTATTGCCCACATATTTGTTATTTTCACTATTTGAGTCTCCAAGTCCCAACCCATATCGTTTACTGCAATTCCAATATTTTTTGATATTTCGTTTATAAAATTTTTAAGATTTTCGTTTTTTAAATCAAAGCCCTCAGAATGCCATCCATTGAAATTGCTTTTTTTTACTCCATTTGGATCTTTTTCTTGTTCTTGATAAATATAATTTTTTAAGTCAGAATTTATACTTTCAAAATTACTAATTTGATCTATCCATACTGGTGTTGAAAAAAATAGATGCATAATCTACAAATAAACCAAAAACTTTAATCTGAAAAGTTAATTTTAGATGGTTATGAAATATGTATTGTTTTAATATAGTTTTTATATTTAAACTGCTATTAGAATGAAAGAAAAATTAATACATAATTTTAAAAAAGACAAAAGTTTTTACATAGACATATTAAAAGATCAGCCAAATAATTATGAAGCTCTATTAAAACTTGGATTAATTGATGTAAATGATTCCAACTTTGTTAATGCCAAAAAAAAATTTAAAAAATTACTTAAGATAAATAATAAAAGATATGAGGCACACCTTAACCTTTCTAATATATTTAGTCTAGAAGGGGATGTTGATACGGCTAATCACATATTAGAAAACTTCTTAATAAATGTTGAAGAAAACATACCTATTATAAACACCATTGGTATCAATTTATTTAATGCTAAAAAATATGAAGATTTAGAAAAACATATTAATAAATTTATTAATAAATTTGAAAGTCACATTTTATATTTTTTAAAAGGTTATTTGCTTACTAAAAATGGGCGTATAATAGAGTCAGAAGACTATTTTATAAAATCTATAAAAACTAACACAAACTTTTGGAGTGGATATGATTTACTTTTCAAACAATATGAAAAACAATCTCGATTAAAAGAGTTTAAAGCTTTATTAGATAAAGCAAAAACAATTTATAAAAATAATATAAAACTTTTTTATTACGAGTCATTATATTTGTTTCGAATAAAAGAATACAAACCTTCATTAAACATTCTTACCAACACAAACCTTGCGAAGAAGTTTACACAAAACCAAAATGAAAAAGACATAGCAGATTATTATCATCTACTTAGTCGGGTTCATGAAAAGTTAGAGATGTTCAATAAAAGTTATAACTTTGCTATAAAAAGAAATAAAACCATATTAGGTTTTAAAGAAAATAAAAAATTTAAAAAAGAATTAATTTTGGACACAATCTCTGTCTATAAAAAATTTTTTGACAAAAAAAATAAGTTTAAACTAAACGATATATCAATCGGCATTGATCATTCTAACTTAGTTTTTTTAATTGGTTTTCCAAGATCGGGCACAACTCTTCTAGATACTATTCTTAGATCTCACTCTCAAACACTAGTGCTAGAAGAAAAACCTTTCTTGTTAGATGTTAGACATGAATTTTATAAAAACAAAGAAATTTCAGAAATTTTAAAAGTTGATGAAAGTGAAAAGATTAGAATGCAAAAAAAATATTTTAGTTCTTTTGAGCACAAACCTAACAAAATAATCATTGATAAATACCCATTAAATTTAATTGAACTTGGTTTTATTAAGACCCTATTCCCCAAATCAAAAATTATTCTAGCAATCAGACATCCGTTGGACTGCATAATAAGCTGTGTATTAACTGCTTTTAAAATGAATGATGGAATGGTGAATTTTGAAAACATACATACCACATCTTTTTTTTATAATGAGTGTTTTGAGGTGCTTTTTAAATATTTTTCTTTTTATGAAATGCAATACCACCAGGTAAAATATGAAAATATTATTAGTGATTTTAAAAATGAAATAACTAAACTAATTAAATTTTTGAATTTAAATTTTGAAGATAATATTTATAATTATCAGAAAACAGCTAAACAAAGAGAAAAAATTAGTACCCCAAGCTATGATCAAGTTGTTCAGCCTCTATATACAAGCTCAATAAACAGACATAAAAACTTTGATGAGATTAAAAAAATTGAAACTGATATTAGTCGTTGGATAAATAAGTTTTCTTATTAAAGAAACTTATCATTTAAATCTTCTTAACCTAAAATCATTAATTAGTTTTTTTATTTTGATAATTCTATCGTAATTTTTGGAAAAATTTTTTCTACCACTTAATATCAAGGGATATTTTTTAATTAATTCTGACAGATAAATAGGAATTTTGTATTTCATTAGTGTTTAAATACTCTTAGAGAAGAAAAAATAAGCTTAAGTTGGTTTTTATCAACAAAATTAATTACCTTATTGTCATTTATTGAACCGTTTGGAACCACTATACATCTACAATTATTTTTTTGGAGTAATTTAATACTATCTACAAAAGGAAAAAAAGCATCGGAGGCACATACTAGATTTTTTAGAGAGAAATTCTCTTTGTATTTTGAAATGGATAATTTAGTAGCATCATACCTGTTCATTTGACCAGCACCAATTCCAATTGTTTGTTTATTTTTAACCAACACAATCGCGTTGGACTTAATGTGTTTAACAACTTTAAAACCAAACAAAACATCTTCATATTCTCTATGAGTTAATTTTTTGTTTTTTGAAACTATCTTTAAATGTTTTTTGGACAAACTTAAATTATCATTTTCCTGAATTAAATTACCCATTCTAACTGATTTAATTATCTTCTTTTGTTTTTTTGGTATCTTGTTTGAATTTATTAATATAAGATTTTTTCTTAAACTTAAAATTTTGATTGCTTCGTTTGTATAACCTGGCGAGACTATAACTTCAAAAAAATTTTTTATTAATATTTTTGCTAGACCGCTTTCTAATTTTTTATTTAATAAAACCACACCCCCAAATGCACTTTTTTTATCACTATTAAGAGCTCTAACAAAAGATTTTTTGATCGTAGAGGAGGATGCTATACCACAAGCATTATTATGTTTTATGATGACTGTTGTGGGTTCCGTAAACTCATTTAAAAAATCTAATCCACTATCGATATCTAATATATTGTTGTAACTAATTTCTTTACCTTGAATTTTATAATTGCTTAAATTGAAGTCATTTTTAATCTTTAATTTAGCTTTTTGATGAGGATTTTCACCATATTTAAGTTTGATATATTTTTTTTCTTTATTCTCGATGAACCAATTATGAATATTTTGATCATACTTTGAAATCACTTTGAAAGTTTTAGCAGCCATTTTTTTTCTAAAACTTAGGTTAGTTGTGCCTGAGTTCCTTTCGATGCTGTGTGCTAGTAAAGTATAATCACTTGGAGAACTAATAGCTGTTACACTCTCAAAATTTTTTGCTGCAGCTCTTAAGAGTGTCGGCCCACCAATATCAATCATTTCTATTGCATTATAACTTTTGTTTTTTTTGTATTTAGAAAATGGGTAAAGGCTAACAATTACAAAATCTATTTTTGGAAAATTTATATTTTTAAAAGTCTTTTTATGATCATGGTTTTCTCTGTTGTGTAATATGGAGATATAAATATTTGGATGAAGAGTTTTTACTCTCCCATCCAGAACTTCATTAAACTTAGTTAATTTAGAAATTTCAAAACAATTATAACCTAGAGATTTAATTTCTTTTGACGTAGATCCACTAGAAATAATGCCAATTTTATATTTTTCGAAAAGATTACATAAAAATACTAAGTTACTTTTGTCAAAAACTGATATTAACGCAAAGCTTTTTATTTTTTTGAAAGAGACCAATTTATTTTTTCCCTATTATTTCTTGTTATGCCTTTTAAAACAATTTGCTTAGTTTCTTTGACATTATTTTTATCAATATAAACACTTTCTTCTAAATCTATATCTTTATTTGCCTCGAATAACCAAATATTACCTTTCTCAGTTTTTAATATAATACTTCTTTTGTTATTAGTTTGGGTAATTAGAATATTTGGAAAAATATGAAACCTTATATGGAAAACAAGTTCTTTGCTTTTAGAGGTGGACGAAATGATAGAATCTTCCCCTGTTAAGTAATTTTTACTTTCTTCAAAAATAATTTTTCTTTTAACAATTTTTTTATGTTTTTTGATATAACCATTATGAGATGCTTCCACTGAATGTTTTGAGTTTTCAATTTGTTTTTTAAAAGAAACCATTTGTGGGTATTTAATATGTGGCTGGTTATCTCTTATTTCGCTTATATTTGTATTTTCTAAAACTATTGTAGAGTGTGCCGCAGAATATCTTAAGTAAGAAGCATTGCCTGTACTTTTTTCCAAAGCCCCACAGTTAGTAATTATTTTTTCTTTGCATGAGCTAAATTCGAGTGACAATGTCCCCGCACTTAGTTGTTTTGAGTGAACAGAGCTTGTAGGCTGCACTGAGTCTAAAAATATCTTTTTATTTTTATCCTCATAAAAAAATATTCCATTTAGGTTGTCTGGAAATTGTATTTTCCTAATATTTGGCTTTTCACTAAGTGATAATTTTATTTTTTCCAGGTTGATATTGCTTACCCCGTTGAAAAGAGCCAATGTTCCATCTTTATGGAAGTATTGAGCTAGAACTGTTTCCATTTTAAGTTTAGTAAGATAAAATATTTCAGGAATGTCATTATTAAAATTTAGAAGTATTGAAATTATCTCATCTAAATTATTTATACACTGCGCTTGTTCAAAAATATTATAACTTTTGTGCATTGCAAAACTATCAATTTGATTATCAATTATTATTTCAAATTTTTTTTTGATATTAGTAACCGCCTCGCCTAAAATAAATTTAATTAAAATATAAACCTTAAGCTCAAGCAGAGAATACTCACTAAGATTTTTAGAAAATAAAAATCTATTGAAAGCATTAATATTAATTTTTAAAATTTTTTTTAATTTTTTTTCATCTTTTTGTGTTGAAATTGAATTTATAAAATCAAAATTATTAATTAAATTGAATATTCTATTAGCAATCTGTTCCGTCTCCCAAAATATATTTGATTTAAACTTATTAATCTCATAGCATTTAAAAACACCTGATTTTGCAAGCTCAATTCCCCTTTTTCCACCAAGCTTGTTACACAAAATAATAAAATCATAATTATAAATTATTGGATTGTTTTCCAATTTATAGAAACTATTTTTAAAGATTAAATTTTTGTTTTTTTCATAATTATTAAAATCTATAATTTTAAAATTTAAATTACTCAAAAACTTAAATTTAAATTTTCCAGGTAATATAAAAAAATAAATTAAAATTATCTTTTTTATATAAGTCAGAAATATTTTTTTAATCATTTCTAATAAGTTGTACTGCAAAAAAACCGTCAATGTTGAAATTTTTATATTTTGTTGGCAATGTTAAAAAATACCCTTCTTTAGAAATTAAATATTTTAAATCATAAAATTGTTTATTTGGACTATACCTCTCTATACTAAAGTTTCTGTTTTTTTTAAGAAAACTTTCAACTATATCAATGGTCTCTGAATAAAAAAATGAACAAACCATATAAACTATTTTTCCTTTAGTCTTTAATAATTTGGATGATTTTTCTAACAAATTTTTTTGAAGTTGGTTTAAAGCTCCAAAGTCAGGCTCTTTTGATTTAAAAAATATTTCAGGGTGTCTTCTAATTGTTCCAATTGAGGAGCATGGTGCATCCAATATTATCATATCAAATTTATGACATTCATCAAAATCTAATCCATTTAAATTCATTATTTTTGGTTTAAATTTTAATCTAGATAAATTAGTTTTAAGTTTTGAAATTCTTTTAATATTAATATCATTTAAAACTGCTTTGTTGTTAGATAAAATTTGAAAAGCCTTACCTCCTGGAGCTGCACACATATCTAGAATACTTAAATTCTTGGTTTTAGAGTTAAATGCCAGTGGCAGCATAGATGCAAAATCTTGAACCCACCATTCACCTTTTTCAAAATTGTCTATGTCACTTACTTTTTTATGAGTTTCAACAAATGCAGAATATTTTGAACTTTTTGTGTGAGGTTCTTTAAAATTAGTTAGATATTTTTCTGATTTAAAAACTAAATGTAAACTTGGTTGTTCACAAAAAGTCTTAATAAATTTATCTATCTCAAAATTTTTTTTATTTTTTATTTGTTTTACAAACCATTCAGGAAAATCAAGCAATTTAATTTCTATTTTGCTAATTTCATTTAGATTATTCAAAACATTTTTTAATAAAGCATTAACAAAGCCTGGGAAAATTTTTACTTTTTTTGCGACATTCACAGTTTCATTAACAACCGCATAAGGTTTTATTTTTAAATAAACAATCTGAACTATAGCGGATGATAAAAGTATGCATTGATTAGTATTAAGCCCAGATTTAGTAAATTTTTTTAAAATTAATTTACAGTGCATACTTCTTCTCATTGTGTTCAAGCACACGTTATTAATAAAAGAGATATCTTTTTGGTTAAAACCTCGACCAATAATGTATTTGTTAAAAGCTGTTTCGAAATTTTTATTTTTTTTGAATATCTCAACTAATATTTGAAATATTACATATCTAGTTTTTGTGCTTCTGTTCATCAAAGTATATAATGTTTATTATGCCCTTTTTTAGCTTTTCTCTAACTGAGGTTACGCCCTCTTTAAAAAAATATAATATTACAGAAAATAATCTTTATTTCAGTAAAAACACTCAATTATGGAAACTAATAAAAAAAATTCCAAAATCAAACATTAATAAGCTTGATCTTGAAAAACGACACTCTCCCAAGAGTATAGGAAAAAAAATATTATTTTGTTTGCCGCCTAACATAGGTTTGGGGGATGCGATTGAATATGCTTCAGCAATAAAATTAATTTCCGATACTAATATGTTTGAAAAACTAGCTGTGGCTTTCGTGGGAGAATTTCAGTTTTTGTTTAAAGACTATTTTAATATAAAAAATAATTTTCCATATATAATTGATAATATTGATATTAAGAAATATGATACCATCTTTCACTTTACCCTTGAAATTCAAAGTTTAATAAACCAAAAGTATTCTCGATCTGATATTTTTACTGAGATTATTAGTTTTTTTAAAATTAAAAATATCAAATCAACAATTATTCAGAATAATAAAAATTGTAATATAAAAAAAATATCAATATTTCCGCTCTCTAATTCTCCGATTAGAACGATGCCTATTGAAATATTGATTAAGTTAACTAGTCTTTTAAAAAAACACTTTAATATAGAAATATTCTTAAATCAAAATTCAGAGATATCTAATTTAATATACAAAAGAATAATAAATGAAGATATTAATATTGTTGATCCTAAAAACACAAAAGCTCTGATTTCAGAAATAAAAAAAATTGAGTATGGTATATTTATGGATTCAGGTCCATTACACGTTGCAAAAATGTTCAATAAAAAAGGATTGTTAATAGAGACTAGTGTCTCATCAAAAATTTTGCTGCGCAACTATAAAATGATTAAGGGAATAGGTAACACGTTTTCTTCTTCTTTTTGTATGGCACCATGTGGTCTTACTGATATTTTTAACCACAACAATAATCATGGTTGTTTTGATAGCTTACAAATTGAAAGAGCAAAATTTAAAAAAGAGAATTATAAAAATTTGATAAACAGAGGTGTTAAAAACCATTATAAGAAAAATTTCATTAAACCCGTTGGGTGTGTATCTTCTTTAAATGTACAAAATATATATAATGCTATAATGAAAGATTTATCTTTATGCGAGGAAAGTTAGAAACAATCGTCGGAGCAATGTTTGCTGGCAAAACAAGCGAGCTGTTGAAAAGAATTTTATGGGCAAAACATCAGAGTAAAAAAATTATTGTCATTAAACCTATAATTGACGATCGATATGACCAAGAAAAAATAATTACACACAATGATTTAAGTCATGACTGTTTTTCAATGAAAAATTGGAAAAATGTTAACGATAATTTTAAATTTAACAAAGATGTTGTAGACGTAGTATTTTTAGATGAAATTCAGTTTATGAACACAGATGAAACACTTGAGAATGTTGAAAGGATATTAAACAATGGCATTGATGTTGTTTGCTCAGGTTTAGATCAAGATTCAAGAGGAAGGCCTTGGGAAACGTCCTCAATGCTTCTAGGTCTTTCTGATAAAATTATTAAAATTTATGGATTTTGCAATGTATGTGGGATGGAGGCAACAAAAACCTATAGAAAAACCGAAGGAGGAGGAAGGACCCAAGTTGGTGCAGCAGACATTTATGAGCCGAGATGCTTAAAGCACTGGGAGGCAAGATAATCAATTATTTAATTTGTTATCAATTAGTTTTTGAACAACACTTGGATCAGCCAATGTTGTAATATCCCCAAGCTGATCTTCCTCATTGGCTGCTATTTTTCTAAGTATTCTTCTCATTATTTTTCCAGATCGAGTTTTGGGTAGTCCATCTGAAAAATGAATAAAGTCAGGAGTAGCAATAGGTCCAATCTTTGATCTTATAGTTTCTACCAACTCTTTTTTTAAATCATCACTGCTTTCTACCCCAGCTTTAAGCGAAACATAACAATACAATCCATTTCCTTTAATATCATGAGGGTATCCAACAACAGCTGCCTCAGAAACTTTAGGATGAGAAACAAAAGCACTTTCAACCTCTGCAGTTCCAAGGTTATGGCCTGATACTATAATTACATCATCAACTCTGCCAGTGATCCAATAATATCCATCTTTATCTCTTTTACACCCATCTCCAGTAAAATATTTTCCATCAAATTGTGAAAAATATGTAGAAATAAATCTTTCATGATCTCCATAGACAGTTCTCATTTGACCTGGCCAAGAATCCTTTAGGCAAAGCATTCCCTCTGACTCTCCATTTTGTTCCACTCCATCTTTATTTACTATACAAGGCTCAATTCCATAAAAAGGTTTCGATGCTGAGCCTGGTTTAAGATCTACAGCCCCACTTTGGGGCGATATTAATATTCCACCAGTTTCAGTTTGCCACCAAGTATCAACAATTGGACAATTTGAATTTCCTGGCACTTCATAATACCACTTCCAGGCTTCTGGATTGATTGGCTCACCAACTGTGCCAAGTAATTTTAGAGAAGATCTTGATGTTTTTTTTACATAATCATCACCTTCTCTCATTAATGCTCTGATTGCTGTTGGGGCAGTATAAAAAATATTAACACTATGCTTATCTATAACTTCCCAGAACCTTGAAAAATTTGGATAGTTAGGAACTCCTTCAAACATCAACGTAGTTGCACCATTAGATAACGGTCCATAAATTATGTAGCTATGACCAGTAATCCAACCAATGTCAGCTGTGCACCAATAAATATCATCCTTTTTATAATTAAAGATATATTCATGAGTCATAGAGGCGTATACTAAATAACCCCCAGTTGTGTGCAAAACCCCCTTAGGCTTACCTGTTGATCCAGATGTATATAAAATAAAAAGAGGATCTTCCGCATTCATTTCTTCTGGCTCACAGTATTGATCTACATCAGGAATTAATTCGTCTATGTACAAATCTCTTCCACCCACCATGTCAACTTTGTTTTCTGTATATTTAACAACCAAACATTTTTTCACATTGGGACAACTTTCAAGAGCTTTGTCAGTTATTTTTTTAAGTGGAATTGCCTTTCCGCCTCTAATACCTTCATCTGCTGTTACAACATATTCAGAGTTACAATCTTTTATCCTCCCTGCTATAGATTCAGAAGAAAAACCACCAAATATTATTGAATGTATCGCACCTATTCTGGCACAAGCAAGCATTACATAGGCAAGCTCAGGTATCATCGTTAAATAAATAGTTACGCGATCCCCTTTTTTTACACCAATTTTCTTAAGAACATTTGCCATTTTACAAACTTTAGTTTGTAATTCCTCATAGCTAATTTTTTTAACTTTAGCAGGGTCATCCCCTTCCCAAATAATTGCAGTTTTCTTTGGAGAGTCTTTAGCATGTCTATCAATACAGTTATAAGAGACATTTGTTGTTCCATCGAAGTACCATTTGATACTAACATCATTTTTACTATAAACCACATCCTTAATTTTTGTATAAGGCTTAAACCAATCTATTCTTTTTCCATGCTTAGACCAAAAGATTTCATTATTTGATAATGATTCGTCATACATTTTTTCATATTGTTCTTTATTTACCTTGGCATTTTTTTGCCATGAGTCATTAACTTTATATGTATGATTCATAATATTCTATTTTAATCATAACCAAATTTATCCATAAAATCTCTAAATTTTTTTTCTAATATATTAATTTGTTTAACATTTAGAGTATTTTTCCATTGATTTTTTTTTCCTTTTCGAAAAAAAGGACCTGACTGAGCTTCCTTAAATCCAATTTGGCTTTCTTGTAATTTTAATTCTTTAAAGTCAGTAGTTTTAATAATATTGTCAATTTTTGTTTTAGTTAATTTAAAATTTATTTGATAATTTTTTTCGAAAAAATTAATGATATAATTTAATGCTTCTTTTTTTTTATAAACCAGGTCTTCATATTTTAAAATAAGCTTTGGAACTAACAAATCATTATTCACCCAAGATGCAACATGCTCATCCCAAGAAGATAAAAAGGTTCTAGGTTTTATGTGCTCTGGTAATTCCGACTTTGCTAGAGTCCACTCGATACAAGAGTTGAAATCTACCATAAAATTAATTGACTCAGTAAAAGTTAAGTTGGCATGCTTGGCCCATGAAATAGCAACATCTCTTGGGTCTCTTACAATATAAATATAACCTGCTGTGCTACTCGCATTGGTAAACCAATTATTTAAAAAAGCAACATAACTTGAATGAGATTTTACAAAACCAAAACCTTTGTTGATTTTCATATTTTCTTTTTTTTGAAGAGTTAACCAATATTTTGAGAGCACTTTTAACTGATCAAGTTTTAAAAAATCTTCTTCGTTAATTTTTTTTATTAAGTTTAACCTATTTCTCATTTCAAATTGAGTGGTGTGTTTTAATTGATCAAACTGAAACTTTCCATCTCTTGAAAAAAATAGTGATGCAATAATAGCCCTAACCAGAGTGTTGCCACTTTTGGGGTAAGAGGAGATCCAAAAAATATGTTTCGACATCGTGAGAATTTTAAGCGTTTTTGTATAATTTTATTTTATAATTTAATTTTTTAAGCAAATGATAATAAGTTTTTTCTATACGCAAAATTTGTTCATTGGATAGCTTGTCCATCCATTGCCCCTTTGTTCCTTTGTTAAAAAAACTATTGTTATTTACAGCTTCGTCAAAACCAATTTTGTTTTCAGTATTTTTAAGATGATTAAAATCTGAGTAGGTTATCATATTTTCTATTTTTCTATCTAGGTTTGAAAATTTAAAATTAAAATTTTTAAAAAAATCAATTATTTTTTTTATAGTCTCTTTTTTTTTATATACAAGATCTTCAAATCTTATAATCAGCCTTGGACAATCAAAAACATATCTGTTCCATGACATAAAATGACTTTCCCAACTTGATATTAGGGTTGTAGGTCGTTGTTTTTCAAATAAGTTGACACTATCTTCCCAAAATGTGCCAAAGTCTTTATTGAACAAATTATCGATGCTTTTTTCTATAGTAAAATTAAAATGATTACACATTGATAAAACAACATCTCTTGGGTCCCTAACAATATAAATAATACCTAAAGTATTTTCTTTTGTTGCAAAAGAATTGTTCAAAATTTTTACTAATGCGTGATGAGTTTTTACAAACATAAAATCTCCATCAAATTTTAGATTTTCTTTTGTTTGCATTCTTTGCCAATATTTTGATAATATTTCTAGTTTGTGTAAACTATTGTAATCCTGGGTATTAATTTTTTTTACAAAATTAAGGTTATTAGTACTTTCTATAACTGGTATATTTTTTAACAATTTAAAATCAAAAACACCATCATCTGTAAAAAATAGCGATGTAATAAGGCTTCTCAATAATGTGTTACCACTCTTAGGATAAGAAGCAATCCAAAAGATATGTTTACTCATTAATGTTAGAAAGTTTTAAAATTTCATTAAATTGATCAACAGTTAGAGGCATTACAGAAAGTCTACTTTGTTTTAAAAGAGGCATTTCTGATAATCTGTTGTTTTTTTTTATTCTATTGAGAGTAACAGGATACTTTAATTTTTTTACCGCCTTTACATCAATTGCTACAAATTTTTTACTTTTGTCAGTTGGATCAGGATAGTGCTCTTTATGAACCTCAACAATACCAACAATACTTTTCTCATTAACAGAATGATAAAAAAAACATTGATCCCTTTTTTTCATTTTCATTAAATTGTTTCTCGCTTGATAATTTCTTACACCATCCCACATGTCTATCTTGCTTTTAACTTGATCTTGCCATGACCATGTTGATGGTTCTGATTTTAGTAGCCAATAATTTTTACTCATATTTAAATTTATAAAATATTTTAATAAATTAATAAATTACTTATTTTATTGAAAGTCTTGGATTAGCTTTATAGTAAAGATTTGATGCAGTCTCTATATTTTTATTTAAACAATTCCAGGCGATCATAGCTGCATTATCACTCATCATTTCTTTGTGTGGAAAAAAAATATTAACATTATGATTTTGAAAAGAATCTTTAAATTTTTCTGAAATATACTTGTTATTAGTTACGCCGCCTACAATTGAGAGAGACTTAACACTTACAGACTCCTCAGATAGTTTTTTTAATGTTTTTTTAACTTTCTCTATGAGAATTTTTGAAACACAAAATTGAAAAGATGCACTTAAGTTAGCAATAAATTCAGTGTTCAAACTGTTTTTTTTTACTATATGATTAATTGCAGTTTTGAGCCCTGAAAAAGAAAAATTTAAATTATCTTCATTAATCAATGGTGCCGGCAGATCAAAGGTTGTTTCATCTCCGTTAAGAGCTCTTTGTTCAATTTCAGGTCCACCGGGATATGACAAGCCAAGTAATTTAGCAACTTTATCAAAAGTTTCTCCAACAGCATCATCCAGCGTTTCACCTATTAGATTTATATTTTTTTTTGATGTAACGTGATAAATTTCTGTATGACCTCCTGTTAAGAGTAAGCATACCTGTGGATATTCTACCTTATTATTGTAAGTTGGAGAAAGTACGTGGCTCTCAATGTGGTTTATTGGCACAAATGGCTTATTTAGTCCAATTGCTAATGACTTAGTAAACGTTGACCCAATTAGAAGTGGTCCAATTAATCCTGGGCCACACGTTGAGGCAAAAACATCAATATCTGAAATTTTTTTTCCACTTTCTTTAAGGGCAATTTGGGTGATATTTTGCAATATTTCAAGATGCGCTCTTGAAGCTAACTCTGGAACAACACCACCATGTTTTTTATGGGCCTCTTGCGTGAAAACTATGTGACTGTAAATATGTTTATTTTTATCCATAATACACACTGAGGTTTCGTCACACGAGGTTTCTGTAGCAAAAACAAGCATATTTTTCCTATAACAAATTCTTCTGTTAAACAACAAGCTAATAATGATAAAAAGTTAATGTGAAAAATATACTTCAAAAATTCTATTTATTTTCCAAATTATCCTTAAGTGTTTCTTTATTATTTATTCTGATTTTGACCGGATATTTATTTTATAGAAGTTATACTTCTGTATCTATCACAAAAAATAACGAAGTAATTCAGAAAAATAATCTTCAAAATTCTATAAATTTAAACTCATCAAAAATTGAAAAAATAGAAATTTTGCTTAGTGAAAACAACCAAAAACTTAAAAATATTTTTGATGTCTTAGATAAAAATAATCAAATAAATTCTGATAATATTTTAAAAGAAATTCAAAATGATTTTATCAATATTAAATCAGAGTTAAAAAAAATACAATTTGAATTGGAAAACAATAAACCAGATAAGCAACAGTCATCTAAAAGCAATTTTGATAAAATTAATGTTAAGAATACTGCGCAATTGATTAAACTTAAATTTGAAAATGGCAGTGACTTTTCAAATGAATTAGAGCTATTTAGTAAATTTCTGGGAAATGATGGAGCTCACATTACTGAAAAATTATATTTAGTTAACAACAATAATTTTTTAGGCTCAGATTTTTTACTAGCAAACTTCAAAAAAGAAACAAATGATTATATATCTGCTAACTTGATAAGAAAAAATAAATTAATTGAGACAATACTTCCATACATTGAAATTCAACCATCTAAATCTAAAGAGCTATCAGATAGCAGGCTAATAATTATTCAAAATATATCAAAACTGCTTGAAAGCAAAAAATATTCAGAGGCATTAAATAATATAAAATTAATAGATGAAAATAAAAATTATTTTATCTCTACAACACAGCAGCTTTTAATAGCAGTAGAATTTACGAACACGCTTAAGGATTTTATTTCTTATGGTTAAATTTTTAATTTTATTTATTCAGTTTTTTGTTCTTATTTTTCTTGTGGCCTATTTTTCTACAAATTCTTTCTTAGTAACATTTGAAATAAAAGATTTGTTATATACTTTTTCTTCAAATTTAGTTTTGTTTTTTGCAATATTAATTATTTTGTTTATTTTTATACTTTTATTTTTTTATTTTAAGTCTCGTTACAATCTGCAAAAATATTTTCTTATAAAAGATAAAAAAAACTTACAAAAAGGGTATGGTTATTTTGCAGAGGCAATGATCTCTTTGGCAAATAAAGACAAAAGAAATGCTGTTATTGCTAGCAAAAAAATGAAGAAAACAATTAAGGATGATCAAGGCTTATCTATGTTGTTGGATTCTGAAATTCTCAAGATAGAAAACAAATACCACGATCTTTCTCTTTTGCATGAGGAGATGATTAAATATCCTAATACTCAAACATTAGGATATAAAGGCTTAATGGAGGAAAATATTAATAGAGAAGATTATCACCATGCTTTTATTTATGGAGAAAAATTATTTCAGTTAAACCCGTTTATAGACAAACTATATTTAACATTGGTCACCATTATAGCCAAAACAAGAAACTGGAATCAATTAATTCATCTTTCTAAACAAGCATATAATAAAAAATTAATTGATATAAAAACATTTAATAAAAACACAGCAATAGCTTATTATGAAATTAGTAAGATTAAAATTCAAAGTGAGCCAAAGGAATCCTTAAACTTAATTTTAAAATCAATAAAACTTAACGGCCCTTTCCCGCCATTTATTAAATTATACTTAGAAATTTTAATGATCCAAAATGAAATATCTAAAATTAAAAAAGTAATAAAAAAATATTGGAATGATCAACCAAGCTCATCTTTACGAATTATCATATCCGAATTTCTTAAACAAAACGACTTAGCTAATCTTGATGATATAAAGTTTATTGTAAAAAGTAATAATAATGATGATGAGTCAAAAAAAATGTTAGTAGATTTTGCAATACACAACAGTGATTGGTCTCTTGCTAGAGAGCAAATTAAAGGTCTAATTAATTTTAATCCTAGCCGTGAAATTTGTGAGTTAATGGCCTTACTAGAAATGGGTGAGTCTAATGATATTCAAAAAAGAGACTCCTGGATGTTAAGAGCACAAAATGCAAGTTTTGATGAGATTTGGATTTGCCAAATTACAAACACTCCTCAAAAGAATTGGAATTCAATTTCTAAATCTGGACATTTTAATTCACTTGAATGGAAAAGGCCAAAAATGTTAGGAAGAAATTTATTAAAATATGAATAATTTAAATATTTATATAGGTTATGATTCAAAGGAAGATATCGCTTACAGAGTATGCAAATATTCAATTTTAAAAAGATCTAGATCATCTATAAAAATAACATCTTTAAAACTTTATGAGCTAGTTGCTAAAAATCTATATAAAAGAGATATTGACCCTCTGGCTTCAACAGAATTCACTTACTCGCGCTTTTTAGTTCCTGCTCTTAATAACTATAATGGTTGGGCAATATTTTGTGATTGTGATTTTATTTTTTTTGAGGATATTTCAAATATATTAATAGATATCGATCAATCCAAAGCAGTTTACTGCGTGCAACATGATTATGCTCCTAAAGAAAAACACAAGATGGATGGTCAAAAACAAACAATTTACCCAAGAAAAAATTGGTCTAGTTTTATACTCTTTAATTGTTCTCATCCAAGTAATAAAAAACTAAGCGTGGATCTAGTTAACTCTGAAACTGGATCATTTCTCCATCAATTCCAATGGTTAGAAGATAATGAAATAGGATCTTTGGATGAAAGATGGAATTGGCTTGAGGGGTGGACATCAAATCACAATGATAAAAAACCTTATGCAGTACATTATACAAGAGGTGGTCCATGGTTTGATGAATGGCAAGACGTTGAGTTTGCCAGTGAATGGAACAAAGAAAGAGATGATTATTTAAAAAGTAAATTTATTTTAGTTTAGAGTATATTAATTCTATAAATTTTTCTTTGTCAGAAACCATATCTCCATCAACTAAATCTATGCTTGGGTACCAGGGCGTTTTATTTGATTTTTGATCCCAATAAAACAAAGTTGCATGATTAAATGGTTTTATTAAAATTGTATTTACATTTAAAGCACCTGCAAGATGGGCGGTACTGTTACTTACAGTAATGAAAAGATCTAAATTTTTTAACAAGCTTGCAACACTTAAAAAATCATTAAATAAATCTATTTCATTTAAAACCTCTAATTTTAAAGAATATTTAGTATTAAAATTTTCTATTTCTTTTATTACGTCACCATATTGTAAGTTAAAAAAATCAATATCTTTTAACTTAAATAAATTTAAAAAATTTTCTAAAGAAAATGACTTTTGCTCAGCGTATGGATTATTAAAACTTTTCCAAGAAATTCCTACTTTAAATCTTTTTTTATAGACCAACAAACGCTCTCTTGTTTTGAATAGTTGATCTTTTTCTACTTTTAGATAACCTTTTGTAGGAAAATCATTAATATTGTTTCTAAAATAGTATCCAAGGCTACCTGAATATAAGACCTGATCTATTTTCTTAAATCTTACTTCATTTTTTGAAAAATGACCAAGTTTTATAAAATTTTTGGAAAAACTTTTTCCAAATGAATTTACAAATAAATTTATTAATCTCTCATCAGCTTCAATATATGTATTTTCAAAATTTTCCAAAATATTTTTATACATCGAACCATATAATATTTCATCACCTACGCCTTGCTCTCTAATAATTAACAATTCTTTTTTGGGATTTATTTTTCTTTGATGTACCAGTTTATCTTTTACCAAATTATATGAATTATTAGTATCAACAAAATTATCATCTTCGAGGCGACCATCAAAATACTTCCAAGCTTTCGTAAATTTTTTATCTTTAAAATAAATATAAGACATCATTTTTTTTCCTGAAGCTGAGCTTCGAATTTTAAGCGCTTTCTTAGTTAATTTCTTAGCTGTTATACTGTCATTCAAACTAAAATATGCCTTTGAAATATTGACTAGTATTGTTGGTTCATCAGGAAAAACTCTGAGAGCTTTTTTGTAGAGCTTCAAAGCCCTCTCTGAATTGTTAGTTTCAAGGTAAAATCCTGCTAAATTATTTAAGCTGTGATGTGAATCTGGATTTATTTCAAGAGCTTTTAAATAATATTTTTCTGATTCTACTAAATCTCTCAACTCATAATATATATCACCCAAAGAGTTCAATATAGAGATATCTTTATTGTTAGTTTTTAGCCCTTCTAATAAAAAATGAATAGAGTCTTCATATTTTTTTTCTTTAAAAAAACAAAGTCCAATTAAGTTTAATGCTCGTACATTATTTTTTTGTTTTTTTAAAATTAAATGGCAAATATCTTTTGATAAATTGTATTCTTTAATTTTATATTTTATATAAGCTTTGTCTGTCCATACATTTATTAAATCCTTATTTGTATTTAATATATCATTAATTAATTCTAATGATTTATAATAATTTTCTTCTTTTAAAAAAATATTGTAAAGATTCAATTTAGAATTAAAATTATTAAATTCATTAATTAATTTAATATAGTTTTTCTTAGCTGAATATACATCCCCTTGATCTTGTTCCATGAAAGCTAAATTAAATCGTAATTTTTCATTAGCTGGATATGCTTTAGAAATTTTTTTTAATTTGGAGTAGGCATTTTTTTTATTACCTTCCAGATAACTTTTAAGAAGTTTATTTACTTCAGTAGCAACATCTTTCATAAACTATTTAATACCTTATCTATTTTATGAAGAGTGATATTTAAAGATTTATCAACTTGAAATATTTCAACATTTTTATACCAAGGGGTTATATTGTTTTCATTACTCCAATAAAAATATGTTGATGATTTTTTTGGACAAATTAAAAGTGTTTTAATCCCCATAGCGGCTGCTATGTGTGCTGTTGAATTGCTTACTGTTACAAAAACATCTATGTTTTTGAGTATTGACATTAATCCTTCTAGATCATTAAATAAATCTATTTTATCAAATGAGTAAAGTTCTAAATTTTTGTTTTCTTCTAAATTTATTTCCCCTTCAACATCACCATATTGAAGGTTTATAAATTGTCTTCCCTTTTTAAATAAGGGTGCAAACTCTGATAACTTTAAAGACTTTAATTTTCCGTAAACTGAGATAACACTTTTCCATGAAAGGCCTATTTTAAGTTGATGTGATGAAAAAATTTGATTTTTTTTTGCTTCTTTAGTTTTAGTCTGATCAGCAACCAAGTAAGGTGCTTTCAAAAAATCTTTTTTATTTTTTCTAAAGTATGCACACAAACTTCCTGCAAATATAATTGAGTCAAATTCTTTTAAAGCCTCCTCTTTTTTTGAATAATGGCCATCAGGCACAAATATTTTATTTTGAAAAGATCTTTCAAAAATACTTATTAATCGTTTATCAGTCTCAATTTTTAAATTATTATTTAAAGCTATTAATTCTTTATACATTGAGCTAAATAGTATTTCTTCACCAATCCCTTGCTCCCTTAAGACAAGAATTTTTTTATTAATTATTGTTTCCTTTTTTGCTACTGAAGCTTTTTTTATCAAAGATTCTTTTTGTCTAAATTTGCTGTTATGTTTTCTTGACTCAAAAAAATCCCAAGCTCTCTCAAAGTTGTTTTTATAAATATATATATATGCCATACTTAAGTTAAGTGCAGGACTTACATTGTTATTTTGCTTAGCTAGCTCATAGAATTTATTGGTATTTTTAAAGTCTCTATTCCTTGCGTATGCAAGGCTGATATTTGAATAAATCTCGATATTATGAGGATCATTTGATAATGCTTTTTCATAGGCTTTTATTGCGTACAAATTTTTGTCTCTAAGACTTAAAAAGTTACCAAGATTAATTAGAGTTTTTGAATTATTGTTGCTAATTTTATATGCTTTTTTAAAAAAAATAAATGCTCTATCAAGATCCTCAAGATCAAAATAAACTTTTCCAAGATTGTTGTAACTATCAATATACTTTGGGTTATGTGATATTGCTTGATCGAAAATATTTATAGCTTCTTGAAATAAATTTTTTTTTAAAAAAACTAAACCAAAAATATTTAATGCAAATGGGTCAGTGGTTTTTTTATTTACAATTTTTTTTAATAATTTGTAAGCGCTCTCAATGTTTCCTTTTAAGTATTCTATGTATCCAAGATCTCTTAAAGCCACATAGTTTTTATTATCAATTTGTAAAATTTTTTTTACTACGGGTTCAGATTTTGATATATTGTTTTTTTTTAAATAAGTTGAATGTAAGTTTTGTAAATATTCAACTGAATTGGAATTTTTTGAAAGCAGAAACATTGATACTTTCTCAGACTCATCAAGTCTATTAACCTGATTGCACATTTTTGCATATAAATATAAATATTCTAAATTATCAGGATGTTTTTTTATTAGATTTGAAATTTGAAAAAATGCACTTTTAACTTTCCCATGATTAAAATCATGAATGATATTTTTTATTTCACTATTTGATTTCATAAAAAAACCCAGTCTATCAAAGACTGGGTCATATTTAAATTAAATTGGTAAATAGATAAAACTTATCTTCTTTGTCCAAATAATTGTAATAAAAGTATGAACAGGTTGATAAAGTCTAAGTATAATTTTAGTGCACCCATTAAAGCTTTTTTTGAACCAATTTCCTCGCTATCTCCACCATAATACATATTTTTGATATTTTGTGTATCGTATGCTGTTAGTCCCACAAAAACCAATACTCCAATTACGGATATAGCAAACTGCATTGCACTACTTTGAACAAAAATGTTAACAACACTTGCAATTATAATACCAATAAGCCCCATGAACAAAAATCCACCTAGTTTTGTTAGGTCTCTTTTTGTTGTGTAACCATATAAACTCATTGCACCAAAAGTTCCTGCGGTGATAAAAAATACCCTAGCAATAGAGGTCTGTGTAAATTCAATAAAAACTGAAGCAAGAGATAGGCCCATAATACTAGCAAATAACCAGAAAGTTATTTGTGCAGCTGAAACTGACATTTTAGATATTCTAGCACTTAGATAAAAAACAAATCCGAGTGGTGCTAACATTACCACCCATTTTAGAGGTGATCCGAACAATAAAGCACCTATTTGTGTAACGCCAATTATTTGACCCATTTCATTCGTGACAATTGATGCTTTCCCAAAAAAATAAGCAATAAATCCAGTAAGCATTAAGCCGATAGTCATATAATTATAGACTTTAAGCATATAAGCTCTCAAGCCTTCATCTACTGTTGCTTGATCTACTGTTTTTGTAAAAGATCGTTGATTAAAGTCTAAAGCCATAAATTCTCCTTTTAATTAATACTAATATCGCTATAAATCTTACAAATTCAAGGGAATTCTATTAATTTTTTATGAAGTACAGAAAACTCGGAACAACTGATTTAGAAGTTAGTGTTATTTGCTTAGGAACAATGACATTTGGTGAACAAAACAACCAAGAAGAAGGCTTTGAGCAATTGGATTATGCATTAGAAAGAGGAGTGAATTTTATTGATACTGCAGAATTATATGCAGTGATGCCAAGAAAAGAAACCTACGGAAAAACTGAAGAAATTATTGGTAATTGGCTCAAGGAAAGAAACAACAGAGACAAAGTAATTTTAGCTTCAAAAATTGCATCAAAATCAGATGGCCTTGAATGGATTAGAGGTGGATCCAAAAAATTAGGATTTGATAAAAAAAATATGAACGAAGCAATTGATGCAAGCTTAAAAAGATTGAAGACAGATTATATAGATTTATACCAACTTCACTGGCCAGAGCGGAAAGTTCCATTATTTGGACAGTTAGATTTTGAACACGATCCAAATGATAATGCATGGACTTCAATTGAAGAGGTTTTGTTAAATTTAAATGAATTAGTAAGAGCAGGCAAAGTTCGTTATGTTGGTCTTTCCAATGAAACCCCCTGGGGTATGATGAAATTTTTGCAAGCATCAAAAGAAAAAAATTTACCAAGAATGATGTCTATTCAAAATGTTTATAGTTTAGTAAATAGAGTATTTGATATTGCTCACTCTGAAGTGGCAATTACCGAAAATTGCGGTTTGCTTGCTTATTCACCGCTTGCTGGGGGGAGACTAAGTGGAAAATATATTGGAGGCAAAAACCCAAAAAACGCAAGATACACACTATGGCCTAGAAGATTTTCTAGGCACCATACTACAAGAGGCGAAATAGCAATCGAAAAATATTTTCAACTAGCAAATAAGTATGGAATTGCACCTTCTACTTTTGCAAATGCTTTTGTTAACAATCGTCCATTTGTAACAAGCAATATTATTGGAGCAACCAATATGAGCCAACTTAAGGAAAACATAGATAGCATTGATGTAACTCTAGACAAACAAATTCTCTCAGATATTCAAGATATTCATTTGGGCGATCCGAACCCTTGTGTTTAACTATTTATAATCTTAATTTTTTCAAGAGTCTTTTAGTTTCTTTTATATAAAATTTATCCCAAAGGGCAACATTAGATAGCGCATAGTATAATTGATAAATAGGTTCATACAAAAGATAATTTTTATCAAGTTTTATTTTATCATTATATTTATCAAGAAATTTTGAATCAATAAATACTGGATTAAACCATCTTAAATAAGCAACCTCCATTTCATTGTGCCCAAAGAAGGATCCGGGATCAATAAAACCGACAAATTTTTTTTCTTTAAAAAGAATATTGCCCTCCCACATATCACCGTGCAATAAAAGAGGTTGAGGATTATTTGGGATAAAATTTTCAATATTATTGATTAAATAATTTATTTTATTGTTAATAAAATCTCCCATATGTTCAATTTTATTTGCTAACTCAAACATAGGATTTAATCTAGCTGCAATAAAAAAATTTGTCCAACTATCTTCAAAGTAATTAATTTGTTTTAATCCACCTATTTGTGTACTGAAATCAAAACCATATTTTTTATTTGATACTTTGTGTATTTTAATAATTGACTCTAAAAAATCTTCATTAGTAGAATTTGGCTTATCCTTATCATTATTTATATACTCAATAATTAAATAATATTTATTAAATTTTACTATTTCTGGAAAAAAGTTAAATTTTTGATTTAAAAATTTGAGATTGTCTCCCTCTGCGCTTATTGCGTTAAATGAGTTTTTTTTATTTACATAATACTTTGCAATATATTTATCACCATTGGATAATTCAAATTTCACACAAGCAATATCAAATGAAGTTTGTAATAAATTATATTTAGTTATTTTTTCTTTATTTAATAAATTTTCGATTTGTTTTATATGGTATTGGATAGTCACAAATGATTAAAAATATAAATTTACAGTTTTTAATATCTTATTTAGGTCTTCTTCCATTTTTAATTGCAATAGCCGATAAATTTTTGTTTCATTACTTGAACACTAATATAGTTGATGATTTTATAATTATCTATTCATTAATTATTTTTGTTTTTATAGGTGCTATAAACTGGGACTTAAAAAAAAGATTGCCAGTTAAATTAGTGATAATTGGTTTCTTACCAAGTTTAATTGCAGTTATTTTGCTATGTATGCATCTTATACTCTATGAAATTGGTCTAATTGTAATAACATTTATGATTTTACAATTTTTAATTGATAATTACTTTTATAAAGAGACGTCTGAAAGAGAGGTTTATTTTAAATTGAGACTTCCTCTTACAATTTGCATAGTTGTAAGCTTAACAATTATTTAATAATAGTTTTTATAGCACCAATTTTTATTTTAGCATGATTCTGTAATTCTAAATTACTCCACTCTTTTAGTTTTCTTAAATCTTCTTTCCCAATTATTTTAAGTTTTTCAAACAATGCACAAACTGCCGAAGGCAAAACTCTCTCATTGCCATCTATGACTTTGAGAACGCCAAAAATACCTTTTTTTAAATGAATAAATAAAAACACACCTTCAGCACCGCCTTTGCAAAAAATTTTTTTATTGGAAATTTTCATCAAATTGCTATCTAAATTTTTAGAGCCACCAATAAAAAAAGGATTCATGATTATAGAATTGATGAATAATTTTACATCTTCTGCATAGTCAAATCTTCCATTATAACTTTTTAAAAGGTTGCATAATCCTTGAGTTAAGTCTTTAATCTTAAACGCATATTGAGGCGCGCTACAACCATCTATTCCATAATTTTTTTTTGGAATATTGTTTTCTGTAAAAATTGAAAATACTTTTCTAATGCTTTCCTGATGGGGGTGATCAAAATCAAGATAATTTTTTATGGGCAATTTATTCATCAAACAACTTGATAGCATTGCCAAATGTTTGCCAGCGCAATTATTATGAATTTGATAAGGTTTTTTTCCAGACAAAAATAGCTTTTCAGCAGATTTTTTATCTAAAGGATTGTGTATACCACACTGAAGATGGGATGTAGTCAGATTAGTTTTCTTTAACCAACTTTTCAATTCTTTTATGTGAAAGCTCTCTGCATTGTGTGATGAACAAGATAAGGCAATTTGTTTTTTATTTAGTTTGTAAAAATCTATAGCTTTTGAATCTGAAAAAGGTATTCCTTGAAAAATTTTTATAGACGATCTTGGATAAATTAATTCATTTGTATTTTCTGTTGAGAAAATTGTATTACCATTTAATGACCCAATATAACATTTAATACTATGTTGACTTTCAATTATATTGTTACGAAATATAAGAGTGCTCAAACTACTCATAATTTCTTATAGAGCAAAAAATAATAATTACTTAAAAAAAGATTTTATAAAAGTGAAAAGATTTAATAAGGATCCGAACTTACCGAAAAATACTACATCGTTTTCAGTAATTGATAGGCAAATACAACCATCTTTGTTGCATGCAACAGGATTATGTTTGATTTTCTGATCATTAATTTGCATATCACCTTTGTTGTATTCTCCATATTCATCACAAAAGCTGCCATCAAGCACAAGGATGTATTCTTTTCCATTATGTGAGTGTAGTGGGACAGCGGTTCCAGGGTCCATTTTTATAAGTTTCACAGAATCTTTATCGTTAACTGGTATACTGAATTCTTTAAAACCTTTGTACACAGATTTCCAATTAATATTTTTTAGATCTCCAATGATATTTTCAAGCGGATTGTTTTTTGATTTTACGTTTTCATTTGAAGGCTTCTTACTTTTAATACAATCTGAAAATTTGATTTTTTTTAATTTAATCCCTTCAAGATCCTCAAAGTTTTTTGCAAGTAAATTGTCAAATATTGAGGCCTTTTTAGAAGCAACACTATTGAGATAGAGGTACATCGAAGTAAATAAGCTTTTTGCCTCTCCAAGATTTCCGCTTGAGTAGCTGAAAATTAAATCGTTTTTTTGTGTTGTAGTATTCATAGAATATGTTTTTGCATTTTACTAAGAGTAGCTCTTATTCTTGATTTAACTGTACCTAATGGAATTTCAAGCTCTGCAGCTATAATTTTATGACTTTTTTGCTCAAAAAAGCTCATTTTTATCAATTTTTTTTGATTTTGATCTAATTCTTCTGTTATTTTATTAATTGTAGACTCTATTTCGTAATCATTAGATTTATCATTTTCATATAAAAAGTCTCTAACATCCTCACTGGACACATTTTTTTGATTTTTCCTATAAAAGTCGATTTTTTTATTTCTGGCAATTGTAAACGACCATGTAATAAATTTTGATTTTTCTGAATTGAAAAGTTCAGCTTTTATCCAGATAGTGCTCAAAACTTCCTGCGTAAGCTCTTCGGCTAGCTCACTACTCAAATTATGTTTAAGATAATAAGCATTAATTTTTGGAGCGATGTAATCGAATATTTCAGAAAACGCTGTTTCGTCTCTATCTTTTGCTATCCTTTTTACTAGATCAACAGCTTTTTTATTATCCATATATCATATTAATAATCTTAAACTTTATTACTATATCAGAATGGTATAATAACAAAAATATACTAATACATGAAAAAAGTCGCATCTATATTTTTAGTTGTTTGTATCGTTTTTATCGCCAAACAATCCATGTCTCTAGAAAAGGGCAAGTGGTCTTTTGTTAAAGACAATGATTGGTGTTACATTGGCTCATCCCCTATTGAGTCCGATTTGCCTGAGACAAAAAAAAGAGGTGAAAACTATATCCTTGTTTATAAAATTATTGGTAGTGAGGAAAACATTATTCAGATTGAAGCAGGATATAAATATAACTTAGATAAGAAAATAAACGTTAAAATAGATAAGGCTAATTATGATTTTTATTCAACCGAAGACTCTTCTGAGACTGCTTGGACTAATGATGATAAAAAAGTAATATATGCCATGAAAAAAGGACTCGAATTAACACTCACAGGTGAGTCAGCAAGAGGAACAATAACAAACGACGTGTATACTCTTAAAGGTTTTACAAACGCAGTAAATCAATTAAATCAAGACTGCTAATATGGCAAAAAAAATTGTGTTAGCATATTCTGGAGGACTTGACACAAGCGTTATCCTAAAATGGTTGCAAGTAAAATACCAGTGTCCTGTTGTTACCTTTACTGCTGATTTAGGACAGGGTGAGGAGCTCAGCCCTGTTAAAGGAAAAGCACAGTCTCTTGGAGTTGAAGAAATTTTTATAGAGGATTTAAGAGAAGAGTTTGTAAGAGATTATGTGTATCCGATGTTTAGAGCCAATGCAATTTATGAGGGAACATATTTTTTAGGTACTGCAATTGCAAGACCACTAATTGCAAAAAGACAAATTGAAATTGCAAATATAGTGGGAGCTGATGCTGTTGCCCACGGTGCCACAGGAAAAGGAAATGACCAAGTAAGATTTGAACTTGGGTATTATGCTAACAAACATGATATTAAAGTCATATCCCCGTGGAGAGAATGGGAATTAAATTCAAGAAATGATTTAATTAATTTTGCCGAAAAATATCAAATACCAATCGCAAAAGATAAAAGAGGAGAAGCCCCTTTTAGTACAGATGCAAATTTGCTACATACGTCTTCTGAAGGTAAAGTTCTTGAAAATCCATGGATAGAAGCACCAGAATATGTTTATTCAAGAACAAAATCTATAGAAAACTCAAAAGAAGAACCTGAAGAAATATTAGTTTCATTTAAAAATGGTGATGCAATTGCTATTAATAACAACAACCTAAAACCACATGAAGTTTTAAGTGAGTTAAACTCTTATGGTTATGAGCATGGTATTGGAAGAGAAGATATTGTTGAAAATCGTTTTGTTGGAATGAAATCTAGAGGAATTTATGAAACTCCAGGTGGAACAATTCTTGCTAAAGCACATAGAGCTATTGAGAGCATTACGTTAGACAGGGGTGAAGCACATCTTAAAGATGAGCTAATGCCAAAATATTCTGAGGTAATTTACAACGGACTTTGGTTTTCTTCTGAGAGAGCGGCCCTTCAAAATTTAATTGATAGTACTCAGTCAAATGTAAATGGTGATGTAAAATTAAAATTGTATAAAGGAAACGTAATTGTCACGGGTAGAAGATCTCCTAATAGTAAATATGATTTATCAATGGTGTCATTTGATGAAAAAGGTGATTATGATCAAAGAGACGCAGAGGGTTTTATAAAAATTAATTCATTACGATTAAAGAATTTTAACAAAAAATAATAACAATTTATTTTAACGAATTTTTAAAAGCTATTGTAGTATTTCTTAAAAGACATGCAATAGTCATTGGTCCCACTCCTCCAGGAACAGGGGTAATTGCTGAAGCATTTTTCTCAGCTTGAGCAAAATTTACATCACCTACTAACTTATTCTTTTTTTCACCATCTTTCTCAATCTCAATTCGATTTATACCAACATCAATTACAATTGCACCCTTTTTAATCCAATCACCTTTAATCATCTCAGGTCTTCCAACAGCAGCAACAACAATATCAGCATTTCTACAAACATCTTCTAAGTTTATAGTTTTTGAATGCGCGATTGTAACTGTGCATGACTCTTTCAATAATAGTTGAGCCATAGGCTTGCCGACAATATTTGATCTTCCTACCACTACTGCATTCATTCCACTAAGACTAACCTCTAATCCTTTCAACATTAAAAGACAGCCATAAGGCGTACATGGAATTAATAGATTTTCATCATTGTTGCTTGCAATAGATAATCTGCCGACATTTAAAGGATGAAAACCATCAGCGTCTTTGTCGGGATGTATTGAGTCTAAAATAATTTGTTCATTAATATGTTTGGGTAATGGAAGTTGGACTAAAATACCGTTTACATTTTCTTGATTGTTAAGTTTATTAACCAATTCAAGTAACTCTTTTTCTGTTGTTTCTTCACCAATATGATGATCAATTACTTCAATGCCAACCTCTTTTGCGCTTTTAGTTTTTGCTTTAACATAAACACTACTTGCAGCAACGTTGCCCACTTGAACAACAGCCAAGCCTGGAGCTTTTCCTGTTGAAGATCTTAAGTTGTCTATTTCAAGTTTAAGATTATTTCTTAAATTTTGCGCAATTTCTTTGCCATTAATTAAAGCTGTCATATCACCTCGGCCAATATTCAATTAGTAAGCTTTTAATAAACCATAATCCCAGATAAACAATAATTGGTGATATATCTATAGTCCCAAAATTGGGTATATATCTTCTTACTAGGTTTAAACTTGGCTCACAAAGACGATACATCGCCTCCATGATGCTGTAAACAAATCGGTTAGATGAATTAATAATATTAAAATTTAATAACCAAGTAGCAATTATATAAAGTAATAAAATAAATTGATATAAGTTAATTATTTGAATTATTAATCCTAAAAGAGAATTCATTTACTTATCATAAATAATTATTTTATCATCAAATTGCAAAGGGAATAATATTCTTTTGACAGCATTGTTTATGACATAAAAAAAGCGGTCTTAATTTAGACCGCTTTTGTTTAATTTTATATTAATTTACATCGAAATATCTCTGCCAAACCACTTCTTTGTAATTTCAGCAGTTGTGCCATCTGCAGACATTGCAGCTATAGCCTCATTCCACATTTCTAAAATATCAGTGTCTTCTTTTCTTACTGCTCCACCAACACCATCTCCAAAAACTCCTCCTGAAAATGTTGGTCCGGTAAAGGCTACATCAACACCGCCGTCAGATTCCATAAAATCAATTATTGATCCAACATCCGCTAAGATTGCATCACATCTACCGGCTGCTAAATCTAAATTATGATCATCAACACTTTGATACAATTTAACTTTTACAGCACCAGACATATGTTTTTCAAGAAAGTTTTGATGAATAGTTGAAGATTGAACACAAACAGTAGCGCCATTCATTGCTGCAATTAATTGACCAATCGCTGCTTGCTCTTTACCACCAGCATTGTTTAGATTAACCTTATTAACTCCACCAGTAAACTTCGCTACTGACAAACCTTCAAGACCACTGCCTTTTAGGACGGCAAATCTTGCTCCATCTGTCATATACCCGTTAGTAAAATTAACTTTTTCTTTTCTTTCTTCAGTAATTGACATACCGGCAATAATAATGTCGTATTTACCTTGAAGCAAAGCAGGTATGATTCCATCCCAATCCTGAGTTACCCATTCGCATTCTACACCCATTCTTGCACATGCTTCATTACCAAAATCAATTTCAGCACCTTCGAGATCTCCAGCAGAATTTAGATTATTCCATGGAGGATAAGCTCCTTCAGTACCTATTCTAATTGATTTAGCATTTCCTATAGCTGTTACACTTACTAAGCTTAAAGAAAATAATAATAATAAAATTTTTTTCACAATTCCTCCTTGTGTATTACTTAAAGATAGTAATTTGATATATTTATATGAAAGTCATATATCCTTCATCAGAAAATACAAATCAAATACTCAATTCGACTGAGTTTTTTTCAAATTTCTAGCAAAAAAACCAAGTGAAACTAACAATATAAGGAAAGGGGTAATCCATAGAAGCATATTTTTTAAGTTAAAATATGGTTTAAATAAAATATATTCACCATATCTGTCAGTTAAAAAAATTTTAATTTCTTTTTCATTTAACCCCTCATTAAATTTCTCCTTAACTATATTTTTAATATCGTTTGCAAATTCTGAGTCTGAGTCATAAACACTTTGATTTTGACAAGTCATGCATCTTAATTCAAGGGTTAATTTTTTAATTTTATTATTTAAATCTTCAGCAGATAAAACAGAATTACAAATAAAAAAAAATAAAAAATATAAAACTAAATTAAAATAGTGCTGAAATTTCATTACTTAATATTTCCTCTGTTAAAGGACCCATGTGCTTGAATATTATTTTACCTTCATTACTAATAATAAAAGTTTCAGGCAAACCAAATACCCCAAATTCAAGAGCTATTCTACCATCTTGATCCAGTCCTACAAATGAATATGGATTGCCTTCCTCACTTAAATATTGTTTGGAGTCATCTAGATCGTCTTTGTGAGAAATTCCAACAAGATAAATGTTTGGGTGATTTTTTTTTATTTTAAAAAATAAATGGTGCTCGGCTCTACAAGGTGTACACCAAGAGGCAAAAAAATTTATAAGTGTATAAGTTTCTATATCATCTGATGATAGTTTTATATTTTCATCATACAAACTAACTGTAGAAAATTCTGGTAGTTGTTTGTCTATTAAGGCACTTGGGGGACTGTTTGGATCTTTTTCGAGCAATATAAACAAAAGAAAAAATACACAAACTAAAGCTAATAAAATTAAAGGAACAAATTTAATTATTTTTTTCATCTTTTAAAAATTGCTATAAATCCTGAAAATATCATTATAAATACACCTATCCAAATAAAACTTACTAGAGGATTTAAATATACCTTTACACTCCATACACCATCTTGTTCATTGCCAAGTATCATATAAATGTCTTGTAACCAGTCGTGATATATTCCTGCTTCAGTAGTTATCATCTTAGATACTGGATAGAAATTTTTTGCTGGCAAAATATAGCCAACTAACTCTTCGCCCTTTTTTACACTAAAAGTTGCTTTTAGTGATTGGTAATTTTTTTCTTGTACAACCTTCACATTTTCTAGTTTTAGAACCTTACCATCTACATTAATTTTATCTCCTGAAGAAATCTCAAAATTATATTCATTTTGATAAATACTAGAAAATGTAATTCCAATTATCATAATACCAACACCAATATGTGCTACAAAACTATTTATTGACTTTAAATAGTTAAACGAAAATAAAAATTTATATCTCAATATTATAGATAATATAGAGGCAAAAATTATCCAAGACCCTAAAAGAAAACCTATAAATCCCCATATATTAAAGTCTGTAAAATAAGCATGAAGACAAACAAACAAACTTAATAACAAAAAAACTATTACATAATTTCTAAATTTTTTAATTCTATTTGATTGCCAAGAAAGAACAGGGGCAACACTCATCAACAAAAACCCAGGTAAAAGAATAGGCAATACTGTTGAATTGAAGTAGGGACCTCCAACTGAAATTCGAGTGTTAGTAAGGACCTCAATAATTATTGGATAAATAGTTCCTAGAAGTATTGTCAGCATAGCTATTATCATAAGAATATTATTGATGATTAAGGCTGAAGTTTTATTTATTAACAACAATCGTAAATTATTTTTTTTAGTTGGTGACTTGATTAGGAATATTAAAAAACCAAAACCAGTAGTTAAAAAGAAAATTAATAAAATAAAAAGACCTCTAGAGGCATCAGATGCAAAAGAATGTACACTAGTTAATATTCCCGACCTAACTAAAAATGTTCCTAAAACACTTAAAGAAAAACAGAGTATTGACAGGAAAACGATCCATCGCTCAATAGCTTGTTCGCCTCTAATCATTATTAGAGAATGAACTAGTGCTAAACCAACTATCCAAGGCATCAATGAAATATTCTCTACAGGGTCCCAAAACCACCAACCACCCCATCCAAGCTCATAGTATGCCCAATAAGATCCAAGCGCAATACCTGCAGTTAAAAAAGTCCAACTAACGATTGACCACTTTTTTGTTTCAACAATCCAGTGTTGATCATTATTATTCTCAAGCAAACTTGCAATACCCAGACTAAAAACTAAAGAAAAACCAACATATCCTAAATAAAGCATTGGAGGGTGTATTGCGAGAGCTGGATCTTGTAAAATGGGATTCAATCCCAAACCTTCATTTACATCGACTGAATTTACCAAAAAAGGATTAGAGGTAAAAATAACAAATAAAGAGAAAATAAGGAAAATTCCATTCTGAATTTTTAAAACATTAATTTTAAAACCATCAAATGATCTACTTATGAAGGAGTATAAAAATCCATAGATTGAAATCATGCTAAGCCACAATAAGATGGACCCTTCATGATTCCCCCAAGTGCCCGATATTTTATAAATTAATGGTTTGTCTGAATGAGAGTTTTGAAAAACATTAAAGTTTGAAAAATCAGAGGTGATATATGCTGTCATTAAGGATAAAAAAGATACACAAATTAACAATGTTGAAAATCTTAAAATTACATAAAAATATTTTATTTTTAAATTAATGATTGATTTAGGAATCAAAACCAAAAAAGAAAACAATGTTGATAAACACAATGAAGAAAAACCCACTAATGAAATCATTTATAATCTTTTTTCCATTGATTATTTTTTTCTAACTCCTCTTTTATTGAAGCAGGCATATAATTTTCATCATGTTTTGCATAAACGCTTAATGCGTTAATAGTGCTTTGATTTTCAATCAAACCCTCAATTACAGCCCCTTGACCTTCCTTGAATAAGTCAGGCAATATGCCTTGGTAAAAAACTAAAAGATCATTTTCATTGTCTGTGATTTTAAACTCGTATTGATTTAGAGATATTTGTTTTAATGAAGAATTTTTTACAAAACCACCAATCCTAACTCTGTCTCCAGAACTGATTTTTTTCCCAATTAATTCAGTTGGCGTGTAAAAAAATACGATATTTTTTTTTGTATTAAAAAGAATTAATAATACTGCAGCACCCAATATTACTAATGTAATTAATATTAGTACCAATCTTTGAAATCTCAAGCTCATATCTATTTAAGATTTTTCAATTTTAAATATGATTGTATAAGTAACCCAAAAATCAATAAGAATGCTAAGCCATAAGTGATAAAAACAAACCAAAAATACATAATATCTACTATATAAAATTTAATTATATTTAAAGCGATGACTAAAGGTCACAAAGATCAACTTATCGATTTTTTCTAATCAAAATCTCAGCTTTTATTCTTAAAATTGCTATTATCAAGCCTATTAAGCTAAAAGCAATCGTCATAACTAAAAGAGGCTGCAGCATTGAAATGTCTATTGATGGTGAAGAGAGCTTACTAACGCTTGCCGGTTGATGCAATGTGTTCCACCAATCAACAGAAAATTTGATAATTGGAAGATTTACTGATCCAATTAATATGAATATAGCTGTAGTTTTTTCTCTTACCTCTTTGTTTTCAAAGGTTTTGTCTAGAAAAATAATTATTAAATAAATAAGTAATAAAATAGCAACAGATGTTAATCTTGCATCCCAAACCCACCAAGTGCCCCATATTGGCTTCCCCCATAGTGAGCCAGATATAAGACATATAAGAGTAAAAACTGCTCCGATTGGAGCAACAGCTTTATTAACTATAAAGCTAAAAGGCATTTTAAAGGCAATTCCAATAACACTGTATATTGTCATTATAGAATATGTGAGTAGTGCCAACCAGGCAGAGGGAACATGTATGTACATAATTTTTACAGTTAAGCCTTGTTGGTAATCTAAAGGAGATAAATAAACTAATATTAAACCAGCAATTAAAATTACTGAACATAATAATATAAGTGGCTTTAAGATTATATCAGCAAACTTGTTAAACTTAGAAGGATTGATCAAAAAACCAAACATCATTTATTCCTTAGAGCCAACTTAATAAATGCCGCACTTGCCCATGGAGAAATACCTAAAAAAATTAGAGCCATACCTATTAGTATATTGATTAGAGATTTAAAATCACTATCAACTTCATTAATGCCAACAGAAAATATAATTACAGGCACACTAAATAACAGCACAATAATTCCCCCAATTGAAAAATTTGCTTTATTTAATAAATTCATTGATGCTGACATAGAGCTCAAACAAGATAAAATCAATGATCCAATAATAAAAGTAAATATTAAATTATATACTTCGTAAATTGGGAGGTTAAACAAAAGACTTGCAACAGGAATAGAGATTAAAAAAGGTACTTGAACAAATAAAAAATGAGATAATATTTTCAAGAAAACAATTAATTCATAACTTATTCCGCGCATATGAATAATTACGAGAACACCATTATTAAAATCTTCTTCGTAAAATTTTCTTAAACTTAAAGTAGAGCTAAGAACCAATAAGCTCCAAATTATCCCAAGACCAATTGATTTTAAGTTTTGTTCATCTGCCCCTAATGCAAAAACAAAAATAAATATAGATAAGAAAAAAAATAAAATATTTGAAAATATGCTCACAATATTTCTGAAGAATAATTTTAATTCTCTTTTAAAAAACAAAAATATTTTTTTTATAAAAAACATATTAATTAAAATCTAGAATTTCCAATTTACTAATCAAGGGATTGTAATGCGATGCAAACAAGATAATACCATTATTGTTAGTATGATCAACAAAAGTTTGATTTAAGATTTCTGCAGATGAATCATCTAGATGATTATATGGCTCATCTAATACCCATATTTTTTTTTGCTCTAATACAATCCTTAAAAGTTCTAATTTTTTTACTTCACCAGAAGACAAATACATTATTTCTGTATTTAGATATTTTTTTAAATTAAATGTTTCTAAAAGTGAAAAAATTTTATCATCGCTCAAATTTGAAGAGGATAGCCCTTTCCAAAATTTAATATTATCTAATATGGAAAGTTCTCTTGATGAGGTGTTATGATCTGCAATATAAGTGATTTCATTATAAAACTTGAATATATTTTTTTTAACATTTTGTCCTTCCCAAATTATTTCTCCAGTATTTGATGAAAGTATATTTAAAATTACTTTTAGAAAGGTTGTTTTGCCAGAACCATTTTTTCCTCTTATTTGTGTAATTTGACCATTACCTAATGATAAATTTAAGTTTTCAAAAATAATATTATCATCCCTAAAAAAAGACAAATTGTTAATAAGAAGCATATTTGAGGTTTAAGTTGATTTTATCAATTAAACAATAAAAAACGGGGCGAGCCCCGTTTTTGTAATTTTAGAAAAATTAAGAAAAAGAAAAAAATTAAATTTTTTTCTCTACTTAAAGAAAATAGACTATCTTTTTCTTTTCTTAGCAGCCTTTTTCTTTTTCTTAGGAGCAGCTCTCTTCTTCTTCTTAGGTGCTGCTTTCTTTTTCTTCTTAGGAGCAGCTTTCTTCTTCTTCTTAGGTGCTGCTTTCTTTTTCTTTTTAGGAGCAGCTTTCCTCTTCTTAGGTGCTGCTTTCTTTCTTTTTGGAGCAGCTTTCCTCTTCTTAGGTGCTGCTTTCTTTTTCTTCTTTGCCATTTAATGCTCCTTGTATTGGGTTAAAGTGGAGGAACCCCCCTCCATCATCACTTAAAATAAGTGACAAACATAAAAGGCTATCTTTTTTTCCCAAAACTTACGCATAAAGTCAACAATTTAAGAAAATTGCAAATTCAAAAAAAAATTTTTTGGAAAAAAATTTTAAATCTACAAATGTTCAGCAATTTTTCCCGGATTTCTAATTAAAATTTAGAAAATAACTATACAAAATTTTTATTCAGTATTATTAAACCTAAACTTATTCCTTAATTTTGATTATTTTTTAAAATTAAAAATAGCGCCAGTTAGGTATAAGTACATTTTTTGTAACTAATTAATTAACATGATATCTCTTGATTCTTTTAACACTAAAAAAAATATCATTATTGATGGAAGAGAATATAATTATTTCGATTTAAAAACCCTCTCACAAATTTATAATTTTGAATTAGGTAAAATTCCAAACTCAATAAAAATAATAATTGAAAATCTTCTAAGAAATGAAGATGGAGAAGCTGTTACAAGAGAAATGATAGATAATTTATGTAGAAAAATTACCGGACCATTAGAAAATTTTGAAATATCATTTACTCCAACCCGAGTCCTTATGCAGGATTTTACGGGTGTTCCAGCAGTGGCTGATCTGGCTGCCATGAGAGATGCATTGAAAAATAAAGGGATAGATCCTAATAATATTAACCCATTATCAAGAGTTGATTTGGTTATAGATCACTCAGTAATGGTTGACTATTTTGGAAATGATAGCGCTCTTGAAGATAACGTAAAAAAAGAATTCAATCGAAACAAAGAAAGGTATGAGTTTTTAAAATGGGGCCAAAACACATTTGATAATTTTTATTTAGTACCTCCAGGGGGAGGAATTTGTCATCAAGTTAACCTTGAGAATATTGCCAAGACTGTTTGGTCTAATAAAATAAAAAATGATAATTATCTTTATCCAGACTCTGTTGTTGGCACTGATAGTCACACTACCATGGTAAATGCATTATCAGTTCTTGGTTGGGGTGTTGGCGGTATAGAAGCAGAGGCCGCAATGCTAGGACAACCAATTTCTATGAATATTCCAAAAGTTGTCGGTTTTAAGCTGACCGGAGAACTTAAAGAAGGGATAACAGCAACTGATCTAGTTCTAACTATTACTGAAATATTGAGAAAAAAAGGAGTAGTGGGAAAATTTGTAGAATTTTTTGGTAAAGGTCTAAAAAATTTATCTCTTGCTGATAGATCTACTATATCAAATATGGCGCCAGAGTATGGTGCTACTTGTGGTTTCTTTTCAACAGATAATGAAACGTTAAATTATTTGAAATTATCTGGAAAAGATGATCATCAAATAAATATCGTAAAAGAATATACTAAGTTGCAAAACCTTTGGTCAGAAAATGAATATGAGCCTAATTTTGATGAAACTTTGCATTTAGATCTAGAAAATATAAAACCATCGGTAGCTGGACCTAAGCGCCCGCAAGATAAAATTTTTGTAACAGACATACCGAGCGTTTTTAAAGAAATAGACAATTCAGTTTTTAAAGTAACGAATAACAACAAAAAACTTCAGTCAGGAGATGTTGTTATAGCAGCAATCACAAGCTGTACAAATACCTCAAATCCTAATGTCATGGTGGCTGCAGGGCTTGTTGCAAAAAAAGCTGTTGAGCTAGGACTAAAAGTCAAACCTTGGGTAAAAACAAGCCTAGCACCAGGTAGTAAGGTTGTTAGTGATTATCTAGATAAAGCTGATTTATCTCAATATTTAAATAAAATTGGTTTTAATTTAGTAGGCTATGGATGTACTACATGTATAGGTAATTCAGGACCATTAAATGAATGGGTTTCAAAAGAAATTAAAGAAAATGATCTAACAGTTTGTTCAGTTCTGTCCGGAAACAGAAACTTTGAAGGTCGTGTCCATCAAGAGGTTAAGGCTAACTTTCTTGCCTCCCCACCACTTGTAGTGGCTTTTGCAATTGCAGGAAATATGAATATAAATTTATTTACTGATCCAATAGGAATTAATAACAATGGAGATAAGGTTTTTTTAAAAGATCTGTGGCCATCTTCAAGGGAAATTAACGAGATTATCAACCAATCTTTATCCACTGATATGTTTTTAAAAAGGTACGAAGAGATATATAGTGGTGATGAGAACTGGAAATCTATAAATAGCGTATCAGAGACCACTTATACATGGAATGCTTCCAGTACATATATTAAGCACCCACCTTTCTTTGAAAATGATGAAAATGAACTTAAAGACATCGTTAATGCAAGAATTCTTGCACTTTTAGGTGATAGCGTAACCACTGACCATATTTCTCCTGCTGGAGCCATAAAGTCAGATAGCCCCGCAGGGAAATATTTAAATGAAAGACAAATAAGTAGAAAAGATTTTAATTCATATGGTTCTAGAAGAGGTAATCATGAAATCATGATGAGAGGTACATTTGCAAACATAAGGATTAAAAATGAGATTATCCCGGAAATAGAGGGAGGAATAACGAAATTTTATGATGGTGATGAAAATGAGATGTCCATTTATGATGCTGCTATCGAATATGCTAAAACTAACACACCTTTAGTTATTTTTGCTGGAAAAGAATATGGTACTGGATCATCAAGAGATTGGGCAGCAAAAGGCACAAAACTATTAGGCATAAAAGCAGTAATTGCAGAAAGTTTTGAAAGAATACATCGTTCAAATTTAATTGGTATGGGCGTTTTGCCTTTGCAATTTATCTCAGATCAAAATAGAAAATCTCTCAATCTCATTGGAGATGAGAGAGTTACAATAAAAGGATTAAACTCTATCACACCCAATGCAGAGCTTATTTGTGAAATAAACTCTAAAGATAAACGATCTATAAAACTGCTTTGTAGAATAGATACCATAAAAGAGTTGGACTATTATAAGCAGGGTGGTATTTTACAATACGTGTTAAATTCAATTATTAAAAAAGCATCATAACTTTTAAGTGAAAGCAGAGTATAATAATCTAGTAGCAGTGCTAGGTCCAACCAATACAGGTAAAACTTATCTAGCATTTGAGAGGCTGATGTCTTATCAATCTGGAATATTTGGATTTCCTCTTCGTTTACTGGCTCGTGAAAACTACGATAAAGCTGTAAAAAAAATTGGAATAAATAATGTAGCCTTAGTTACTGGTGAAGAAAAATTTATACCTAAAGAGGCTAAGTATTTTTTTTGTACTGTAGAGTCTATTCCCAAAAACATTAATGTAGAATGTGTAGCTATTGATGAAATTCAGCTAGCTTCAGATTATGAAAGAGGGCACATATTTACTGAACATTTGCTAAATACAAGAGGTGAGTTTGAAACAATTTTTTTAGGTGCTTTAACAATGAAGCCTTTGTTGTCAAAAATTTTTCCTAATATTAAATTTGAGCTAAGAGAAAGATTTTCTAAACTTAGTTATAACTCTAATAGAAGTTTTTCTAAACTTAGACCTCGATCAGCAGTAATTGCCTTCAACGTAAATAATGTTTATGAAATTGCAGAAAATTTGAGATCTCATCGAGGAGGTGCTGCAGTCGTTCTTGGGTCATTAAGTCCAAGAACAAGAAATGCTCAAGTTGAAATTTATGAGGAAAAAAAGGTTGATTATCTTGTTGCAACTGATGCAATAGGAATGGGGCTTAATTTAAATATTGACCATATTGCCTTTTCATCAATTGAAAAATATGATGGCAGATTTAAGAGAAATTTATATACGACTGAAATTGGTCAGATTGCTGGAAGAGCCGGCCGATATGAAAATAATGGAACCTTTTCTTTATTAAAAAACGCCGGTGAACTTGATATAAAAACTATTAGAGATATCGAGGATAGTAATTTTATACCAATTAACAAAATATATTGGAGAAACTCATCTTTAGACTTTTCAAACATTAATAATTTTCTTTTAAGTTTAAAACAGTATCCTGTTCACAATTATTATATTCATAAAAAAAATGCCACAGATGAGATAAATTTTAGATATCTAATTGAGGATCAAAATGTAAAAAAGCTTCTTACAACAGGCGAAAGGATAAAGATTTTGTGGGATGTTTGCAGGATTCCAGATTTTCAAAAATTATTTAATGACGCTTATGTTCAATTTCTTAAAACAATTTTTTTACTATTAGTAAAAAATGAAAAAATACCTAAGTTATGGCTTGAAAAAAATATTTTAGGACTTCAAAATTTTAATGGTGGAATTGAGGAATTATCATTAAAAATTTCACAAGTAAGAACTTGGACATATATTTCAAATCACCAAAACTGGATAGATAATGAAAAATATTGGCAAGAAATTACACAAACTATTGAAAATGAACTTTCTGACAGTCTTCATGAAGGATTAACAAATAGATTTGTTGACGCAAATTCAAAATATTTCATTCAATCAAATAAAAATGAATTTAATCAAAATTTAAGTGTTTTGGATGATAAAATTATAAAAATAAACAACAAAGAGTACGGATCTTTGCATAGTTTTAATTTAAAATTAAATAAAGATGCAATTTCTAATTCCCTTTTTTCACTAACCCATGTAAAAAAATTAGCTAGAAAAATGATTGAAGAAAAAATTAAAATTTTTTTGAATGCTCCTGATGCATCCATTGGTTTTGGAAATATCAATGAAATCAATTTTAATGAAAGTATAAAAATTTATTGGGGAGAAGAAGCTGTTGGATATCTATCAAAAGGCCCGAATATTTTTAGCCCTAATGCAGAAGCTTTAAGTAATGAATATATTAGTAGTGAAAACAAGTTATTAATTGCAGCAAAACTTCAAAAATGGATTGAGCAATTAGTAAAAACATTGTTATGGCCAGTAAAAGAAATAGAAATTGAAAATGTTCCAACAAATGTAAGGGCAATTAAATTTAATGTTTTTGAAAATTTTGGAACATTGCCAATTGATAAATTTGGTGCTTTTATAAAAAATATATCAATCGAAGAAAAAAATTTAATTTCAAAATCAGGTATTAGAATAGGAGCGAAATATTTTTTTGTACCTAATTTTTTAAAAAAGGCGCCAATGGAATTATCAGCAATTTTGTGGTGCGTATTCAATAATTATAAATTTGATGGCTCATTACCTCTACCAAAAGATGGAAGAGTTTCTTTTGAGGTACAAAATCAAATGAAGAGGGAGTATTGGGCTACAATTGGATATATTAAGCTTAATGATTTTGCGCTTAGAGTTGATGTATTTGAAAGAATTTTTTTTATAGCCAGACAAAAAATTAAAAAAGGACCTTTTATAGACTCATCAGACTTAATGAATCCCGTCGGTTGTGATAGAAATCAATTAAAAGAAATCCTAAGATTTTGTGGCTTCAGTGTTCTAAAGTTAAACAATGAAAGATATTTGTTTTATAATATAATTAAAAAAGTTTCTTCAAAGTTACCAAAAAATAAAATAAAAAAAATAGATATTAAGAAAAAAAGCAAAACTACTAAAAATAAAAACAAAAAACAAGCAGATCCAAATTCTCCTTTTGCAGTTTTGGAAAAACTACTTTAAAGAATTTTTAAATAGGAATAAATAAGGTATAAAATTGTTACAATCTTTAAAAAAAATATTTTCTAATGAAACTAGTCAAAATGAAGAATTAGAGAATACAGATATTGATATTTTAGCAGGAATTTTAATAGAGGCTGCAAATACCGATGGTAATGTTACGCAAGATGAGATTAATCAAATTTCCTCTAGTTTAATAAATGTATTTAAAGAAAAGCCAGAAGAGGTTGAGATGGTCTTATCTAAAGCACTTGATGATAAAGATAATTCTCGATCACTTTTTTATTATACGTCTAAGCTAAACAAATCTTTCTCACATGAAAAAAAACTATTATTGATTGAAGTCCTATGGGAAGTCATTTTATCTGATAATGAAGTTCATGACTTTGAGTCAAATTTATTAAGAAGGCTAGCTGGCTTATTATATGTCTCAGATATTGAATGTGGGAATGCAAAAAAAAGGGCAAAAGAAAAGTTAAAAATTTTATGACATACGTAGTTGATGAAAATTGTATTAAATGTAAACATATGGATTGCGTTGATGTATGCCCTGTAGATTGTTTTTATGAAGGTGAAAATATGCTGGTAATTCACCCAGATGAATGTATTGACTGCGGAGTTTGTGAACCTGAATGTCCTGTAGATGCAATTCACTCTGACACAGAGGAAGGAATGGAAAAATGGGCAGAGATTAATAGAAAGTATTCTGAAGTGTGGCCAGTAATAACTGAAAAAAAAGAGCCCCCAATTGATGCGAAAAAATGGGAAGGTGTTGATAATAAATTTGAAGATCATTTTAGTGAAAAGGCAGGAAATTAAATATGACAAAAAAAAATGCTCAATTTAAGCAGGGAGAAACAGTTGTTTATCCAAAGCATGGTGTAGGTGAAGTGATGAAAATTGAAACCATGGAAGTAGCAAGTATTAAGACTAACTTTTATGTAGTTAAAATGGAGCAATCAAAATTAACAATAAGAGTACCAACCGATAAACTTGAGCAAGTAGGACTAAGAAAACTTTCATCAAAAAAAGTCATTGAAGAAGTGTTCGGTATTTTAAAGCTGAAACCAAAAATAAGAAGAATAATGTGGAGCAGAAGGGCTCAAGAATATGATGCAAAAATTTTCTCTGGAGATCCAATAAAAATTGCCGAGGTTGTAAGAGATCTTTTTAGAAAAACAAGTCAAGCTGAGCAATCCTACAGTGAAAGACAAATGTTTCAAGTCGCAATTGAAAGATTAGCTAGAGAGGTAGCTGCTGTTGAAAAAACAGACTATTTTCAGTCCACGGAAAAAATTGAAACAATATTAAGAAATAAATAATTGGAAAATTCAAGTAAATTTTCAAAATTAACTAAAGCAAACAAGATTTGGGCAATAGGCTCGCTGCACTCAAGCTTAGACTCGTTCCAATCAATTAAAAAATATATCTTATCTAACTTTGAATTAGGAGATAAGTTAATTTTTTTAGGAAACTTAATTGGTTTTAGATCTGAGTCTAAAAAAATAATAGATGAAGTTCTTAAACTAAGATTTGATTTAATGGCAAAATATCAGCTTAAACATTCGGATATAGTTTTTCTAAGGGGTGCTCAAGAAGAAATGTTTAGAAAGCTTCTCCAATTACACATAGCGCCAAATCCTATGGAAATTCTAGAATGGATTTTTAGTCATGGGGTTGATCAAACAATAATCTCATACAATTTTGATCCAGAGGAATTTAGAAAAACTGTCACACAGGGAACAATTCAAATAAACAAATTAACTACAAAATTAAATAATCAAATTTCATTTAATTCTGGACATCAAGAGTTTTTTTCGAACCTTAAACATGCCGCATATACTGACAATATGGAGGTATTATTTGTTAACAGAGGTGTGGATATTTCAAGACCATTATCCGCTCAAAATGACTGCTTTTGGTGGGGATATCAAAATTTTTCACAGATAAATAAGCCCTACTTTTCATTTAAAAGAATTGTAAGAGGCTATCAATCAAACACATTTAACGATATTGAAAATGCAAAAACTAGTATTTTATGCACACTATTTAAGCAACCTCTTGAAAATAAAAAAATTATAGCAGGAATTTTTACTAAAAACGGAGATATTTTAGAATTATTTGAATCTACGTGATCCAAAATTATTTTTATTCGTATAAATAAGTATGACGATCAAATCCATCATTTCTAATAATTTGGTTGAGTTTTCTAAGAAATTCAAAATACTTGAAAAAAGTGAAGAATTCTATCACATACAGCAATGGACAGAAAAAAGAGCCTCTAAATCACTTCAAATCATACTAAATTCATATTTGCGACTGGCTGTATCATATGCAAGAAAATATAAAAGTTATGGATTGCCACTTGATGATCTTATTCATGAAGGTGTACTTGGGATCATGCATGCACTAGAAAAATTTGATATTTCAAAAGATTTTAGATTATCTACATATGCTTCTTGGTGGATTAGAGCCTCAATCCAAGATTATATTTTAAAAAATTGGTCAGTTGTTAAAACTGGATCTACTGCTTCGCAGAAAGCTCTTTTTTTTAATTTAAGAAAAATCAAACAACAAATTTCTGATGCTTCTTTGGATTTTATGGGTCAAAAAGAAATTGATAAAGTGTCAGAAATGCTAAATGTAAAAAAATTCGAAGTACAAAATATGGAATCAAGATTAAGTGGTGGAGATGTATTTCTTAATCAAAAAATTGACAATGAATCAGAAAATGATCTTATGAGCCTTCTTGAAGATGAAAGAGCAAATCCTGAAGAGTCTTTTGAAAATTTTAATGATGGAAAGATTAAAAAAGACTTTCTTGAAAAAGCTATTTTAAGGCTTAACGATCGTGAGAGAACAATCATTAAGCTTAGAAAACTCAGGGAAAAAAGTATAACTCTTGATGAGTTAGGTCAAATGTTAAAAATAAGCAAAGAGAGAGTCAGACAAATTGAAACTAAAGCATTAGAAAAGTTAAAAACAACATTAATTGAAATTTCTCAACAAAATAAAGAATTTTTTATTTGATAGTTTAGTTTCTTTAAATTAGAAATATCAGGTGCTTAAATTAATTATAGCTATCTCTGTTATTTTTGTGTCATCGACCTCCTTTGCTAAAGGTTATAATGTGTTTTCAATAGGAATTTATGATGTTGAATTTGATAGAGATTTGCAGGGCAATTATATAACCAGTGATTTTAGATATGAGGTAAGATTTGACAAAAGTTTATTAGATATTGGACCAGAAGAAGACAATTTTTTTTATTTAAAACCTTTATTTGGATTAGAATTAACAGGTAAAAAAGCGACCTATATTTACTCTGGAGTTTATTTGGAAGATAATTTAGGTAAACTAGTAAGTGGTAAAAATAGTAAATGGATTTTTACACCAAGCTTTGCAACAGGCTATTATGATGATGGAGATGGAAAAAAATTAGGAAATAAATTAGAATTTAGAACCACCCTAGAAATAAGTTATCAAAAAGAAAATGATGATAGAATTGGGATATCATTTGGTCACATCTCAAATGCAAACATCGGTAATAAAAATCCAGGCGTTGAAATAATTAGTTTATCTTATCAAAAGCCTTTTTAGTTTAATAGTAGACTTTTTTCTTTGACAAAAATCAGAAAAATTTTTTCTAATTGATCAAAATTATTATTTTTCATGTTATTGTGAATGTCGATTTTAAATTTTTTTCCATTCGCAACACCAAAAAAAATATTTAGTAACGGACTCAATAATCTGTAAATACTGTCAGTGCCTACTTTTGGTTTAATATAATTAAAATACTCAATAATTGTATCTTCTGAAATTTTATAAGAAGATAAATTGTTATAAAATAGACTATCAACTATTCTTAAACAAAAAGGATTATTTTGAATTAATCTTCCAACCATAATACCATCATGTATTTTAGATAAATCTATAGCTTTCTCAATTGTGTCTATTCCACCATTTAATACAAAAGTAATATGAGGAAATTTTTCTTTTATTTTTTTTACAAAATCATAGTTTAGTGGTGGAATATTTCTGTTATCTTTCGGACTAAAACCATTTAATATAGCATTCCTTGCATGAACATAAACAATTTTGATACCACTTTTTAAAATTTCATCAATAAATTCTTCAAAATAATCATAATTAAAAGTTTTACCTATTCCAATTCTGCATTTGATTGAAACTTCAATATCCTTATTTATCTGCATTGCGCTCAAACAATTTTTAACCAGACTTTTGTCTTGCATTAAACATGCGCCAAAACTTCCCTTTTGGACAGCCTTACTCGGACAACCAACATTTAAATTTACTTCATTGTAATTTAATTCGTATGCTATTTTTGCGCATTTATGTAAATCATTGTAATCAGATCCTCCCACCTGGAGTGCAATTGGATTTTGGTTATCATTTGCTATTATGGATTGAGTATTTTTAGAATGAATTAAAGTTTTGGTAGCAATCATTTCTGAAAATAAAAAAGTTTTTTTTGATAATATACGATAGAGATTTCTTGCATATGGAGTTGTGTATCCCATCATTGGCGCAACACAAAATTTTCGCTCTATTAAATTATTCATAATTAAAATTATTTTTTAAAAACAAAAGGTAATTATACTTCTAATTACTTGCCTACAATAATTTGTTAATATAAATTGAATTTTTTAGTAATTTTTATGAAAAATAATAAAAACCAATTGCCAAAATTTCTACAGAATAGATATAATTTTTGGAAATCTACTTCTTATTTACAAAATAAAAAAAACATAAAAAAACTTGCTAAACTTGGTCAAAAACCTCAGGCAATGATTATCTCCTGTTGTGATTCAAGAGTTAATGTTTCATCTATCTTTGGGGCAAAAGAGGGTGATTTTTTTATACATCGTAATATTGCAAATATAATACCACCATACGGATCAACTAAAACAGATCATTCAACATTTGCTGCAATTGAGTATGCAATAAATGAATTAAAAGTTCCTAATTTTATCGTTCTGGGTCACACTAAGTGTGGTGGCATTAAAGCTGGTCATTCCCAACATATGAAAGGCCAAAATAAAAAATATAAATTTATAAATAGTTGGTTATCAAACCTTCGTACTGCATATAAAAATATTCCAAAAAAATTATCTATAGAAAATCAAATTAATTTTCTTGAAGAAGAAAATATAAGAGTGTCTATTTATAATTTAATGCAATTTCCTATAGTAACCAAAATGGTGAAAAATAAAAAACTTTCTATTTTTGGTTTAATATACGATATTAGTTCAGGTGATATTAAATCATTATAAATTTATACAATAAATAAAAACTACTTATTTATAAGAGTGTTTTCTTAATGGAAATTTTCTTTTTTTAACACTTCTAACAAAATTATTAATTGCAACAGAAATACTTATTTCAATATTAGCGAAATTTTTTACAAATTTTGGTTTTTTTATTTTGGAATTAAAATTTAAAATATCATCAATTACTAAAACTTGCCCATCACAATGTTTTGAAGAACCAATTCCAATAGTAGGTATGGACAATATGTTTGTAATTTTGTTTGCCACTTTTTCATTAATGCATTCCATCACAATAAATTTTGAACCTACCTTTTCTAGTTCAGTTGCTAAATATAATAAATCATCTGCATCTTTAGATTCCTTGCCAACACTTTTGATTTTTTTAAAATCTGAAAATTTTTGTGGTGTTACACCTATATGAGATACAACTTTAATTTTATTATCAGATAAATATTTTACTATTTCAATATTTTTTTTATCTGTTTCGATTTTAATAAAATCAGCTTTTGTGGAAGCAATTAATTCTTTTGCATTTCCTAACGCTTCTTTTTTATTTCTATAGGTATTGTAAGGCATATCAACAATACTCATTGAATATTTTGTGTTTCTAACTACTGCCTTCCCATGATTTTTCATCATTTCAAGTGTAACACCTCTTGTGTTTTTCATTCCATATAAAGTTGTACCAACCGAGTCACCAACTAATATTAAATCTACTTTACCATCTAATAAATTTGCGATAGGTTTTGAGTAAGCAGTCAGGCAAGTAATAGGGGATTTGTTTTTTTTTAATAATAAATTTTTATAACTAACTTTAGACATTTAAACGGAACGAGTAATTCCACCATCAACACGAATGTTCTGTCCAGTAATATACGCCCCACCCTCAGATGCTAACATTTCAATAACAGATGAAATTTCACTCACTTTACCATATCGTTTAAGCGGTATGCGTTTTATGAACTCTGCTTTTTCAGGCAAGCTATCTATAAATCCAGGTAAAATATTATTCATTCTGATATTATATTCTGCATATTTATCTGCATAAAGTTTTGTAAAACTAGCCAGACCTGATCTAAATACCCCTGATGTAGGAAATGATTTCTCTGGTTCAAAGGTTGCAAAAGTAGAGATATTTATTATTGACCCACTATTCTGTTTTTTCATTATTGGAGTAACTATTCTTGATGATCGAATAACATTTAAAAGATATACCTCCATACCCTTAATCCAATCTTCATCTTTTAATTCTAAAATATCCCCTTTGGGTCCATGCCCAGCGCTGTTTATAAGAACATCTATTTTGTTAAATTTACTTAAAACTTTCTCAAAAAATATTTCAATATCCTTGGTGATTAAGTTTGAGCCCGTAAAACCAAAACCACCCAATTTTTTTGCTAATTCCTCTCCTTTTCCAGATGAAGACATAATTCCAATATCATAACCTTTTGATGATAAATATTTTGCTGCGTCAGCACCCATTCCAGTACCTGCAGCAATAAATACAGCTGTTTTTTTCATTTTATGCTTTTAACATATTAGGTATCAAAATATCCACTAACAAAAAAGTTCTTACTTTAGACAGTAATTAATTTTCTTTCAGCCAAAGGTTTTTCTTTTACTGGTAAATGAATTATTGCAGAGAATGCTCCTACCCCTATTCCTACCCACCATACAATGTCATAACTTCCATATATATCGTAAAATAAACCACCTAACCATACACCAACAAATGAACCAATTTGGTGAGATAAAAAAACTATACCATATAAGGTGCCCATAAATTTTAATCCATATATGTATCCTATTATTCCAGAAGTTAATGGAACTGTTGCAAGCCACAAAGATCCCATTACTATTGAAAACACAACCACAGACGTAGGTGTAATTGGTAACATTATAAATGCAATTGCAGCAATTGTGCGTCCTGCATAAATAATGGATAATAAATATTTTTTTGTATAATATTTTCCCATTGCACCTGCTGTAATTGAACCAATAATATTAAATAATCCAATTAAAGCTATTGATAACGCTCCTAAAGACGCAACGGAATTACAAACAAAACTAATTAAGCTACCTTGTATAATTGGACTGCTTGCTTCTGCAATAAAAGCTGGAAAATGAGCCGTGATGAAAGCTAATTGAAAACCACATGAAAAAAATCCTAAAAAAAGCATAGTATAAGTTGGGTCTTTGAAAGCATCTTTGAGAGCATCACTAAGATTTGATTCCACTTCTTTTTTAGATATCTTTGGTTCAGATTTTAAAAGAGGGACTAATAGAATTGTTAAAATACTAATTATTGCAAAAACAACAAAAACTGATGACCAAGGCATAATATCAAGAAGACCAGCAGCAAATGGTGGTCCTACTACTTGTCCTGCTGAGCCGGCTGCTGTAGTAATACCTAAGGCTAGAGATCTTTTCTCAGGTGAAGCAGTTCTTCCAACTACTGCTAGTATTGGGCCAAAACCACTACCAGCAATTCCAAAGCCGATTAAAATATTGAGAAATTGATGTGCTTCAGGAGAGGATGCTGAGCTACTTATAAAAACTCCAACGGCATACAAAATCAATCCTAGAGTTATAGCCTTTCTATCTCCAAATTTTTCTGCAAAGGCACTAAAAAGAGGTGTTCCAATCCCCCAGGCTAAATTTTGAATGGCTATTGCCATTGAAAACTCTGATCTAGCCCATAAGAACTCTTCTGCTATTGGTATTTGAAAAAGACCAAAAGTAGAACGTATTGCAAAACTAATCAGCAAAATTAAACTTCCACCAATTAGTACGGGTGTAAAAATACTTGTATTCTTATCGTTCATAAAAATTAGAATGATGAACCTAGCAGTTTAAAAGAACTAATCTATTAAAAAATTAAGCTCTTTGAACAATCTGTTGCTTTTCTGATTCTTCTTTTTCAGGAATTACGTAGGCTACTGCACAATGATCAATACAATAGGGTTTATCTTCAAATCTTTCTTTGCCACAAAATTTGAAATCAGACTCATCTGGATGGCCTTCAGGCCACTCACATCCTCTCTTTACACTTTTGGTAAATAAGTTATTTACTGCTGGTTGAAAGGTTTGTTGAGCTAGGTCTTCTTTGGCTTCTTCTTTTTTAACCTCAAAATTAAGTTTAGGAACTATCGGCGATCTTGCTTTTTTTCTATCAGGTTTAACAGCTGTTCGTCTTATTGGAGAAGGCCTTCTTTCAAGTCCAATCCTATGTGCTTTTCCAACAACTGCATTTTTTGTAAAACCAAGAAGCTTTCCTATTTGTGCTGTAGGGAGTCCTTGATCCCATAATTCTCTTAGTTTTGAAACGTTGTTGTCATCCCAAGGCATAATTTATCCTTTTAAGTTATCTACATATAGTAGTATTTAACAACACTATTATACTAAATATATAACTGCTAAAAGAAAAAACTGGGATTTTTTATGAAAAACCAATAAATAACATGTATTTTTTAGTATAATTCATCTGAAGTAATGAAAAATCTTAGTAATTATAAAGTAATAGGTAAAAAGGTATTATTTAGAGCTGACTTAAATGTCCCTGTTTTAAATGGTGTAATTACTGACACATCAAGAATTTTAGCGATTAAATCATCTATAGAAACCCTCATCAAAAATAAAAATAAGATTTTTATATTGGCTCATTTTGGCAGACCTAAAGGAGAAGTTATAGAGAAGTACTCTTTGCAATTTATACTTTCATCCCTGGCAGAAATTCTAGAAGTTGAAAAGATTCATTTTTTAAAAAACCTTCAAAAAGAAAATGTAATTAAAAAAATTGATGAGATGAAATCAGGCGAAGTTTGCCTTATTGAGAATATTAGATTTGAAAAAGGTGAAGAAAAAATAGACTGGAATTTTGCAAAAAATGTTAGCAGTTTATTTAATGTTTACGTAAACGATGCCTTTTCTGCCTCTCATAGAAATCATACATCAATTACGGGTTTTGCAAAATATATCCCAGCTGTTGCTGGAAATCACTTAATTAAAGAAATAGAAAACATAAACAAATTTTTAGAAAATTCAAAAAAACCAAATTTAGCTATTGTGGGAGGCTCCAAGATCTCGACAAAAATTAACCTTTTAAATAATTTGATCCAACAGTTTAACTGTATTGTTATAGGAGGGGCTATGGCTAATACATTTTTACTATCAAAAGACATAACAGTGGGTAAATCATTAGTCGAACAAGATTTAGTTGAAGTGGCAAAAGATATTCAAACAAAAGCTACAAAGTTTAATTGTAAATTAATACTTCCGCTGGATGTTATTTGTGGAAAAAGTATTGAAGATAGAGAATCAATAGAGGTTGATATTAATGATATTCCAAAAAATTATATGATTTTAGATCTAGGAACAAAAACTACTGCTTTGATTAATCAAGAAATTAAGAATTCAAAAATGGTTCTATGGAATGGACCTGTTGGAGCATTTGAATATAAATCATATGAAAGGGCAACAAATGAAATTGCTCTAAACATCAAAAAAAATGTACAGCAATTTGGTGTTAATGCTCTTGCTGGTGGAGGAGATACTGTTTCTGCAATAAAGAATTCAAATGCTGAGGATGGTTTTGATTATATCTCTAACGCAGGAGGTGCTTTTTTAGAATGGTTGGAGGGCAATCAATCTCCAGGAGTTATAGCGTTAAGAGAAAATAATTTAAGTTAATCATCAATTTGATGTTTTTTTATTAATGGAAATTGAGTCATCGTAAAAATAAAAGTAATTGGTAAAATTCCAAAAACTTTAAAATTTACCCATATATCTGTTGTCTGTGTTCTCCAAACAATTTCATTTAGGATTGCAAGCGCAATAAAAAAACCTATCCAGCGGTAAGTTAGTATTCTCCAACCTTCTTCCTCAAGTCTTAGTGCTGCACCAAGTAAAATTTTAAGCAAAGGTTTTTTAACAAGCATACCGCCATAGAGAATTATTGCAAAAATTAAATTGATTATAGTGGGTTTCATTTTAATAAAAACTTCATTATCAAAATAAATTGTTAAGCCTCCAAAAATTAAAACAATTCCAGCTCCAACAGTTGGCATAATTGGTATTTTTTTTTCTAGAATGTAAGAAAACAAAACAGCAATTACAGTTGCAATCATAAGAGGCAATATTGATGCTTGTAAACCACTCTTAGTGTAGAATATAAAAAATACCGCCAATGGTCCTATATCTATTAAAAGTTTATAGATTGATTTCATGTTACACTTCCAAATTTAATATTGATCTTGAAAAGTTTCTAGCACTAAAGCCTATTAAGTCTTCAGGTTTTTCTCCAAGACCGATGTAACTTATAGGTATTTCATATTTATTTGCAATTGAAATTAAGGCCCCACCTTTAGCAGTACCATCTAATTTTGTAATTATTATACTTGATACATCTAATTCTTTACCAAATATGTCAACTTGTTTGATCATATTTGATCCATTGGTCCCATCTAAAACTAGAATTGTTTCAATTTTAGTTTTGTGATTAATCTTTGAGACAACATTTTTTAACTTAACTAATTGATTTACTAAATTTGTATTGTTAGATAATCTTCCTGCAGTATCAATGATTAAATAATCATAATCTTCTTTATTAAATTTTTCAGTAGCTTGAAAAGCAACACTTGAAGGATCTTGATTGATATTCCCTAAAAAAAAATCACTTTTGCTTTTATCTGCCCAACTTTTTAATTGCTCAATCGCGGCTGCTCTAAATGTATCACAGGCTGCAATTAAAACTTTTTTTTCATCTCTCATTTGACTTGCAATCTTTCCTATGGTTGTTGTTTTTCCACTTCCATTAACGCCTATAAAAATTAAGATTTTTGGAGCTTGATCATTTTCTAAAAATATTTCTCTCTCTTTAGGTTGAAGTATAATTTCAATTTCTTTTGCTAATGTTTCAAGAACTGCGGTTGTAATATCCTGTTCTGATGCTTTAACTTTACTGACTGAATTTATTAATTTTTCCACAACATCTAAACTTATATCAGCTGAGATTAAGACAGACTCCAATTCTTCTAAAGTTTGGCTATCAACTTTTTTACTTTGAAAAGAGTTAAGTATATTAGAAGATAAAAAATTTGATGTTTTTTGAAGGTTGTTTTTAAATTTAGAAAATAGACTCATAATCTTCTGGCCAGTAACATATTATTTTTCACTCCAATATAAACACAAGGCACAAGATTTCCTTCTTTCAATTTTTCATTAAGAATAACGTTAAAAAAATTTTGACCCTTTCCTATAGATTTTTCATTTTGGTTTTTTTCTATCAATACTAAATCTTTTTCTCCAACTCTATCTTGCATAAGTTTTTTAAATTTTTCAACTCCCTTACTTCGCAAAATATTTGCTCTCTTTTTTACTATAGATTTGTCAACTTGAGGCATCCGGGCTGCAGGAGTATTATCACGAGGCGAATAAGGAAAGACATGAATGTGTGTCAGATTACATTTATCAACTAAATCTATAGTATCTTTAAACATCTCATCGGTCTCTGTAGGAAAGCCTGCAATAAGATCAGCTCCAAAAGTAGCGTCTTTTCTTTTTGATAATATTTTTTTACAAAAGTCGATTGCCATTTCTCTTGTGTGACGTCTTTTCATCCGTTTTAAAATTAAATTATTTCCTGCTTGCAAACTAATATGAAAATGAGGCATTAATTTTTTTTCGTATAATAAATCCCAAAATTCCTCGTCAATTTCAGCACAATCTATTGATGATAGTCTTAATTGTTCTAGATTTGGAACAAGTTTTAATATTCGTTTAATTAAATTTGAAAAAGTTGGCTTACCTGGCAAATCTTTGCCATAGTCGGTTATATCAACACCTGTAAGGACAACTTCCTTATAACCGTTCTTAACTAATTTTTTTATCCTCTCAACTATTTCGCCAGCAGGTACACTCCTGTTATTTCCTCTTCCGTATGGAATTATGCAAAAAGTACAACGGTGATCACAGCCTTGCTGAATTTCAATATATGCTCTTGATTTTCCATCAAACTTTTCAATAGTAGTGGGAACTATTTTTTTTTCTAACAAAATGTCATTAACTTGGATTGGTTTTTGAAAATTAAGACTTTTCCATACATTGGAGGTTAGCTTTTCTTTATTGCCTAAAACTACATCAACTTCACTAATAGCATCATATTTTTTTGGATTAATTTGAGCTGCACATCCTGTAACAATAATTTTATTTTTAGGATTATTTCTTTTTGCTTTTCTAATTTCATATGCAACTTTTTTTTCTGCATCAGCAGTAACAGCGCACGAATTAATAACTGTAATGTTATTTAGATTACTATTTTTCAAATGATTTTTGATAATCTCACCTTCATAAATATTAAGTCTACAGCCCATATTTATTAGTGAGTTTTTCTTTTCCATAATTAAATATGAATATAACCGTTATAACTAATTTCAGCTGGTCCAGTCATAATGGCTTCATTATTAACTATACTTATGTGTAACGATCCTTTTTCAAGTTGAACTTCAGAATTTTTTTCAATTAGTTTTTTTTTCCATCCAGCATAAACAGCGGCACAAGCACCACTACCACACGCAAGTGTTATCCCCGCCCCTCTTTCCCAAACCTTCATTTTAATTGTATTTGAATTTACTACCTCAATGAATTCAACATTGGTTTTATTAGGAAAAAAATGATGTCGTTCTATTTTAGGACCTATTTCATTTAAATTAATATTTTCTATCGATTTGCCAAAAAAAACTACATGAGGATTTCCAATATTTACTGCGACCCCTGAATCAAATCCATACACATGGATTGGAACATTTAACGTATCCATTTCTTTAGTAAGTGGTATTCTATCCCACTGAGTTGTAACTATGCCCATATTAACACTGATTTGCTCTCCGACCTTCTTGGCAATTAGAGTGCCCGCATCCGATTGTATCTTTATTGTTTCTTTTTCATTATTTTCATTAAAAAGAATTTTTGCAACACACCTTGTTCCATTCCCACATGCTTCTGCTTTATCTCCTGCTGGATTAAAAATATCAATACTAATATCTGCATCCTTTTTTTTTGGATCGTTAATGGTTATTAACTGATCACATCCAGCACCAGTTCTGCGGTCGCTTAATTTTTGAATTAAATTATCATTTATTTCAATCTCATTTGATCTTTTATCTATGATAACAAAATCGTTTCCTAATCCATGCATTTTTGTAAATTCTATTTTTTGCATAAAGTCTCTATACCTTAATTTACCCAGAAATCCTGGAAATTTTTTAAATTTTAAGAAAACTTGACTTTATATGTCTCTATAAATAGAGGGGTTCTTACAAATCCTAAATTGTAAAGTAAAAAGCTTGTTACAATTGTGATAGGTACACCAGCCCACGAGTTTCGTGCCCTGGTGTTAAATTGCTATTGGAGAAATATGTTTGAAACACTAAATGATAAATTTGAAAAAATTGTCCGCAGTATTCGTGGTAAGGCAGTTATTTCAGAGTCAGATTTAGACTCAACTCTCCGAGAAATTCGTATCGCTCTTTTAGAAGCAGATGTTGCCCTAGTGGTTGTTAAGGATTTTATTAATACCGTGAAGGAAAACATTTTAGGAAAAGAAGTATTAAAGTCTATAAAACCTGATCAGATGATTATCAAGCTTGTTCAAGATGAGTTAGTAAATATTCTTGGTGCTGAAAATCAACCAATAAAGATCTCGACTTCTCAAATGACAAAAATTTTATTTTGTGGACTTCAAGGTTCTGGAAAAACAACATCTGTTGCCAAACTTGCAAATCATTTAGTAAAATCTTCCAAAAAAAAAGTCTTACTATCTTCTGCTGATATATATAGACCAGCCGCACAAGAACAATTAAAAATTTTAGCTGAACAAGTTCAGGTTAATTTTTTTAATCATAATTTTAATTCTACAAATCAGATAGTTTCTGAAACACTAGAACATGCGAAAAAAAATTTAATTGATGTTGTGATACTTGATACTGCTGGAAGACAGGTAGTTGATGAAACACTAATGAACGAATTAATAGAAATTGAAAAATTTTTTAAACCACAGGAAACATTGCTCGTAGCCGATGCATTGACAGGACAAGATGCAGCAAATGTAGCAAAAAGCTTCAGCGAAGCTGTAAATATTACTGGGTCGATATTAACACGTATTGATGGAGATAGCAGAGGTGGTGCTGCTCTATCTATAAAATCAATAACCAACTCCCCAATAAAATTCATCGGTGTTGGAGAAAAAATTGATAATTTTGAATCTTTCCATCCAGAGAGAATAGCACAGAGAATTTTAGGTATGGGAGACATAGTTAGTCTTGTTGAGAAGGCTGCTGAAAATATAGATCAAGACGAAATGGAAACTTTAGCTAAAAAAATGTCTAAAGGAAATTTTGATTTAGATGATTTTGCTAAACAATTAAAACAGATGGGGAAAATGGGTGGTGTGTCGGGCATTCTTTCGATGTTGCCAGGTGTCTCTAAGGCCCAAAAATTAATGGCGGAAAATAAAATTTCTGACAAACTAATCAACCATCAAATCGCTATCATTAATTCTATGACTAAAAAAGAAAGAGCCGATCCTAATCTGATTAAAGCTTCTAGAAAAATTAGAATTTCAAAAGGTTCTGGAACAAGAGTTCAGGATGTTAACAAACTTTTAAAACAGTTTCTTCAATCACAAAAAATGATGAAGAGAATGAAATCAATGGGTAAAGGTGGAATACCTAGTGATTTGATGCAAAAATTGCAAGGTAATCTTCCACCAAAAATAAACTAATTAAGAAAGGAAATATTATGCCAGTAAGAATAAGACTATCCCGTGGAGGGGCTAAAAAAAGACCATTTTACAGAATTGTCGTGGCTGACTCAAGACGTGCTAGAGATGGAAAGTTTATTGATCAAGTAGGTACATATAACCCTATGTTGCCAAAAGATAGTCCAGAAAGAGTTAAGATAGACGTTGAGAAAGCAAAAGAATGGATGGCGAAAGGAGCACAACCATCTGATAGAGTAACATTATTTTTAAGTAATTTAGGCGCAGTTGAGAAACCTGTTATTACAGAAAAGACAAAAAAACATTTACCAAAGAAAAAAGCTCAAGAAAGATTAGCGGCAGCTAAAGAAAAAGAAGAGGTAGCTAAGGCAGAAGCAGAAGCACCAGCAGAAGCACCAGCAGAAGCAGAAGCACCAGCAGAAGCAGATGAAAAGAAAACTGGGTAAAGCTTGAGCAAATCAAATTTTGTTCACGTGGGCACATTTGGTGCAGCAATTGGATTAAAGGGTGAAATTAAAATAAATCTTTTAACATCCAACTTTGAAGTTTTTAAATCATTGGAGCGTTACTATAATTTTGATCAATCTGCTGAATGGAAGTTTGATTTTATTAAAATGCGAAATGGTAAATGTGTTGCCTTTCCATCACATTGCAAAAATCGTGATGATGCAGAAAATTTAAAAAATCAAAAAATATTTGCATCTAAAGATAAATTTCCTAAAACTAAGTCTAACGAATATTTTGTAGATGATTTGATAGGTTGTAAAGTTGTCCATAAAAATCAAACCTTTATAGGTAATGTAATAAGTGTTGATAATTTTGGGGCTGGAGATTTACTTGAAATAAATTTCAAAGAAAATAAGATTTATATACCCCTAAATGATGACAATGTTATTTCTGTTGATATTGAAAATAAAAATATTTTAGTAAATCCTATTAAAGGAATTATTGATAATGCTTGATGTAAAAATATTAACTGCGTACCCTGAGATGTTTCCTGGAAGTTTAGAACATTCATTAATAGGAAAAGCTCTTAAAGAAAATATTTTTAAAATATCAACTATTGATCTTCATCAATTTGGCATTGATGAACGAATGAGCATAGACGATGAGCCTTTTGGAGGAGGCCCAGGAATGGTTTTAAGACCTGATGTAGTCGAAAAAGCTCTAAATTCTATTCCTAAAACGCATAATATCAAATCAACAAAAATATATCTTACCCCTTCAGGGGCACCATTAAATCAAGAAAAATTAGGAAATTTAGCAAAAATGGAGAAAATAACTATTCTCTGTGGCCGTTTTGAAGGTGTAGATCAAAGAGCTATAGATGTCTTAGGTTTTGAAGAGATTAGTATCGGGGATTATGTTCTTGCTGGTGGAGAGATTGCGGCACAAGTGTTACTTGAAGGTTGTATTCGTCTCATTCCTGGAGTATTAGGGCATCCGAAAAGTTTATTAGAAGAGAGTTTTTCTAATAATCTTCTAGAGTATCCTCATTATACCAGACCAAAATCCTGGGAGGACTCTCTGGGAAAAAAACATGATGTACCAGAAGTATTAACATCGGGGCATCATGGAAATATTAAAACATGGAGACATAACAAGTCAGTTGAAAAAACAAAAAATATTCGACCAGATTTGTTTAATAAAAAAGAAAAAAAACAGGATTAAAATATGAGTAACTTATTGGAAGCGTTTGAAAAAAAGCAAATTGAAAAATTAACTGGAAAAAAACGTATCCCTACTTTTCGTCCTGGAGATACTCTAAAAGTCACAATAAGAATTACAGAGGGCGATAAATCAAGACTACAAGCTTTTGAGGGAATGTGTATTGCCAGAAAAAACAATTCTGTAAATTCTAACTTTACTGTTAGAAAGTTATCTCATGGTGAGGGCGTGGAAAGAGTATTTCCTCTATTTAGTCCAATTATAGAAAAAGTTGAAGTTGTTCGTAAGGGTGATGTAAGAAGAGCTAAACTATATTATCTAAGAGATAGAACAGGTAAGAGCGCACGTATAGCAGACCGAGACAGGGGAGATGAGGCGGATCAATACGCAATTATTGAGGAGGCTATTCCTGAGGAAACTAAAACAAATGAAGATCAACAAGCTGATGTACCGGTAGAAGCAGAAGCACCAGCAGAAGCAGAAGCAGAAGCACCAGCAGAGGCAGAAGCACCAGCAGAAGTAAATGAGGTTGTTGAAGAGGACAAAAAAAATACGGATGAGTCATCCAAGTCCTAAAACTCTATTCGATAAAATCTGGTCACACCATCTTGTTAATAGCCAAGATGATGGCACATGTCTGATTTATATTGATCGTCATTTAGTTCATGAAGTTACAAGTCCCCAAGCTTTCGAAGGATTAAGAAATAATAATAGAAAAGTTCATCGTCCAGAAAGTACCTTTGCGGTAGCTGATCATAACGTTCCAACCTCTGATCGTTCCAAAGGAATTGACAATGAGGAAAGCAGAATTCAAGTAGAAACACTTGAGAACAACTGTAAAGAGTTTGGAGTAACACTTTTTCCCTTATTAGATAAGAGACAAGGAATAGTTCATATTGTTGGGCCAGAGCAAGGAATAACTCAGCCTGGTATGACAATAGTGTGTGGAGATAGTCACACAGCAACTCATGGAGCTTTCGGTGCACTTGCTTTTGGAATAGGAACTAGTGAAGTTGAGCATGTTTTAGCTAGTCAGACTCTTATTCAACAACCTGCAAAAAACATGAAGATATCAGTCAATGGCAATTTAAAATCGGGTGTTACAGCAAAAGATATTATTCTTCATACAATAGGTGTTATTGGTACAGCAGGAGGAACAGGCTACGTAATTGAATATACTGGTGAAGCAATCCAGTCATTAAGCATGGAAGGCAGAATGACTATTTGTAATATGAGCATTGAAGCTGGAGCTAGAGCAGGATTAATTGCTCCAGATGAAAAAACTTTTAATTATATTAAAGGCAGACCATATGCTCCAAAAGGTGAGGATTGGGATAAAGCATTAGCTTTCTGGAAATCTTTGCCCTCAGATGAAAATGCAAGTTACGATAAAGAAATAAACATAAATGCTGAAGATATTACCCCTCAAATAACATGGGGAACTAGCCCTCAAGACGTAGCTCCTATTAATGGCAAAGTCCCAAATCCTGAGATTATAAAAGACTCTAATAGAAGAAAAGCAGTTGAGCGCTCACTTGAATATATGGGTTTAGAGCCTAACCAAGAGATTGAAAAAATAAAAATTGATAAAGTATTTATTGGCTCTTGTACAAATGGAAGAATTGAAGATCTACGAGAGGTTGCAAGAGTAGTTGAAGGGAAAAAAGTATCTGTTGAGGCTATGATAGTTCCTGGCTCAGGTCTGGTAAAAGAACAAGCAGAGGTTGAAGGATTAGATAAAATTTTTATTGAAGCCGGTTTTGATTGGAGAGAGCCTGGTTGCTCAATGTGTTTAGCTATGAACCCTGATCAATTGAAACCCAAGGAAAGATGTGCATCAACTTCAAATAGAAATTTTGAGGGAAGACAGGGCAGGGAAGGAAGAACGCATTTAGTGAGTCCAGTAGTTGCAGCAGCATCAGCCATCAAGGGATCTTTTGCACAAGAAAGTGATTTGTAATGGAAAAATTTGAACTTTTAAAAGGCATTGCTGCTCCTTTAGAAATGATCAATGTTGATACTGATATGATTATTCCCAAACAGTTTTTAAAAACAATTAAACGCTCCGGTCTTGGAAAAAATCTTTTTCATGAACTTCGATATGATATTCAAGGTAATATAAAAAATGATTTTGTATTAAATTGGGATCCATACAAACAAGCCTCTATTTTAGTCGCTGGAGATAATTTTGGTTGTGGATCAAGCAGAGAGCATGCCCCCTGGTCACTCCTAGACTTTGGATTTAAATGCATTATAGCTCCAAGTTTTGCTGATATATTTTATAATAATTGTTTTAAAAATGGCATTCTTCCAATTCGTCTTGATCAAAAAACAGTCGATGTTTTGATGGATCAAGCAAATCAAAAAAAACAATTAACTATAAATCTTAAAGATCAATTAATTATTCTAGAAGATGGTAATACAATTGAGTTTCAAATTGATCCGTTTAGGAAAAAATGTTTACTTGAAGGTTTAGATGATATTGGTTTAACTCTTCAAAAGAAAGAAAAAATTGATCAATATGAAGCTTCTTTAAAAAACTCACATCCCTGGATTATTTAAATGAGTAATAAAAAAATATTAGTCTTGCCTGGAGACGGCATTGGCAATGAGGTCATGCATGAAGTTTTAAATATTATAGATTGGTTATCTAAAACTCGGTCTATGTCATTTGATATCTCTGAGAGACTAGTTGGTGGCACAGCATACGATAAAGAAGGAGATTCTATAAGCGACGAGACTATGCAAGAGGCATTGGACTCAGATGCAGTCTTATTTGGCGCGGTAGGTGGTCCAAAATGGGACGATGTGGAAAGAGAAAAACGCCCGGAAGCTGCATTACTAAGATTGAGAAAAGAACTCGACTTATTCGCAAACTTAAGGCCAGCAGTAGTGTTTGATGCACTTGCAGACTCATCTCCTTTAAAACTAAATATTGTCAAAGGTTTAGATATTCTTATCCTGAGAGAGTTGACTAGCGGCGTTTATTTTGGTCAACCGCGAGGTATATCAAAGGTAAATGATAGTGAAGAAAAAGCTATTGATACGCAAAGTTATACTACATCAGAAGTTTCAAGAATAACACGTGTGGCATTTGATTTAGCTAGACTTAGAAATAATAAAGTAACTTCAGTTGAAAAATCTAATGTAATGGAAACTGGAATGTTTTGGAAAAAAATTGTTTCACATCTTCATCAAAATGAATTTCAAGATGTCGAATTAAATCACATGTTAGCTGACAACTGCGCTATGCAGCTTGTTAGAAACCCAAAACAGTTTGATGTTATTTTAACAGACAATCTATTTGGAGATCTTTTAAGTGACATAGCAGCAATGTTAACTGGATCGCTTGGTATGTTACCTTCTGCTTCATTAGGACCATTATCAGAAAATGGTTCAAGATCAGCAATGTATGAACCCGTTCATGGAAGTGCTCCCGATATAGCTGGAGAAGGTAAAGCAAATCCTCTAGCGATGATTATGAGCTTTGCAATGATGCTTAAATATAGTTTTAATATGATTGAGGACAGTAATTTAATTGAAAAGGCAGTCCAGTCAGTTCTTTCTCTAGGTTTAAGAACTTCTGATATAAGTGATGGAGCAAATAAAGTTGTATCAACTCAAGATATGGGAAAAGCTGTAATTGAAGAATTAAAAAAACTAACAGGCAACTAACTTAATGAGTAATAAATTTAACATAGCAGTTGCTGGAGCTACAGGTAATGTTGGGAGAGAAATCATTCAAATTTTAGAAGATAAAAATTTTCCTGTTGATCAATTATTTTTATTAGCTTCCTCGCGATCTAAAGGTCAGACTATTGAATTTAGAGGTGAACAATTAATTGTGGAAGACTTAGCAGAATTTGATTTTTCAAAAGCTCATATAGGCTTATTTTCACCAGGAGGAAAAGTCTCTGGTGAGTATGCTCCAAAAGCTGCAAAAGCTGGCTGTTTAGTTATTGATAATACTTCGTACTTTAGAATGAACAATGATGTTCCTTTGATTGTTCCTGAAGTTAATGCTTCAGATTTAGAAGATTTTTTTAACAACGATGAACGAAGTAATATTATAGCAAACCCAAATTGTTCAACTATTCAAATGGTAGTAGCTCTAAAGCCTCTTCATGATCATGCTATTATTAATAGAATTGTAGTATCAACTTATCAATCAGTATCTGGCGCGGGTAAAGATGCTATGGATGAGTTGTTTAATCAAACACAAAATATATACACAAATAAAAACATAGAAAAAAATAAATTTACTAAACAAATAGCATTCAATGTTATTCCTCATATTGATACTTTTATTGATAATGGCAACACTAAAGAAGAAGAAAAAATGATTAATGAAACAAAAAAAATATTAGATGAAGGAATTAAAGTATCCGCAACATGTGTAAGAGTACCTGTTTTTATTAGTCATGCAGAGTCAATAAATGTTGAATTTGATTCACCATTAAGCGAAAGTGAAGCTACAGAACTTTTAAAAAAATTTGATGGAGTGTCAGTAATAGATTTTAGAAAAGACGAGGGTTATGTTACTCCTGTTGAAGCAGCGGGTGAAGACAAAGTGTATGTTAGTAGAATTAGAAGTGACACATCTCTAGATAATGGTCTAAATTTATGGGTTGTTGCAGATAATTTAAGAAAAGGTGCAGCTTTAAATGCTGTTCAAATAGCAGATTTAGTTATTTCAAAGTATTCAAATTTTCTAAAAATCTAATCATCTTTTATTAATCTTTTGCCATAAATTTGTGAGTCCTGGAATTCATAATTATTTATTTTATAAAAAGTCTTAACTCTTATATTTGTGTTCCTTACAAATAAATTTATTTTTGGACATCCTAAGTGTAAAAGTTTTTTTTCTATAATTGACAATAGTGAGGAACCTAATCCTTTCTTTTGGTACTCTGGAAGGACAGCTAAATAATATATATATCCTCTGTGACCATCATATCCTGCCATTGCAGATGCAATTATATCTTTGTTGATTTCACCAATCATAAATAAATTATCTTTTATAGATAATTTTCTATTTATATCTTTAATTGGATCATTCCATGGAACTATGAGTTTACATTTTTTCCATAGATCTATGACTGCTTCTGAGTCACTTTTTCTAAATTTTCTGAATTTTGTTTTATTCATACCTTGCTGGTGGTCTCGTAGGGACTCGAACCCCAAATCCATGTTCCGAAGACACGTGTGATATCCATTTCACCACGAGACCTTATTCTTTTACACATTAATTAATATACTAGTAATGAAAATTTGTAGAAAATAAAAAATATACTCTATACCTTATAATTATAAAAACAGGAGTTAATATGAGATTATTAGGTAACATAATATGGTTTATTTTTGGAGGAATATTTTTAGGTTTAAGTTGGTGGATACTTGGTGTGCTAATGTATATTTTGATATTTACTATACCATTTGGAAAAGCTAGTTTTGTAATTGGTAACTTTTGTTTTTTACCATTTGGAAAAGAATTAATTTCAAGAAAAGAACTTTCAGGCAAAGACGATATAGGTACCGGCGCTCTTGGATTGATTGGTAATATCGTTTGGGTAATATTTGCAGGTATATGGTTATGCATAGGACATTTAATTTCTGGGGTTTTATGTTGTATAACTATTATAGGAATACCTTTTGGCATTCAGCACTTTAAAATTGCTGGAGCTTGTTTTGCGCCAATTGGCAAGACTGTTGTAACTAAAGAAGTTGCTGCAGCTGCTCTTAAAGCAAATGCAGAGTCAAAAGTTAACGACCTTAGAAAGTAAATAATAAATATAAAAATTAGAGCAGGTAGTAACTTCAAAAAACTTTCAGCTCTAATTATATTCTTTGTGATTAATTCACCATGAGCTGTTAGGTTGTTCCAAGAATGATTTTTCTTCGATAGTAGATGTACGATTTAAAATATTATTTCTATGAGGATATCTTCCAAATTTTTTAATAGGAACAGTATGATTATTCCATGATGTTTTTATTTTATCATAATACTTATAAGTTTTTAAATATGTGTCTATAAGATTATGACCAAAAATATGATCGCTAAGATCTTCACTATGAATGAGTGGCATTAAAAAAAAATGTATTTTGGTTTGACTTAGTTCTTCTAAATATCCTCTATCAACCCCTTCATTGACAATTAATCTCGTTTTATAATCTTGTTCGAAAGCCTTAGGGTTATCTCTAAATAGATTTCTTGAAAATTGATCTAGTAAAATTACAAGTGCTACACATTCTTGAGCAGTATCTTGCCATTCTTCATATTCACTATTAATTGCTTTTTCCAAATCCTTTAAAAATAATTTTTGAATTTTAGCATCAAATTTACTATCTTTTTTGAACCAATCTTCCATTCCTGATTGTGTAAACCAAAAATCTAATATTGCTTTTGCTCTTTCATTCACAGATTAGCTATAATATAGAAGATTTATCTTCATGACATTAAGTAAATTAAACAACAAAATCATTCAGTGTAGAAATTGTGATAGGCTCGTTAATTTTAGAGAAAAAATTGCTACTGAAAAAAGACGACAGTACATTGATCAAAATTATTGGGGAAAACCAATTACTGGCTATGGGGACGCTAATGCACAATTGCTTATGATAGGTCTTGCACCAGCAGCTCATGGTGGGAATAGAACAGGTAGAGTATTCACTGGAGATAAATCAGCAGATTTTCTTTTCAATTGTCTGCATAAATCAGGATTTGCTAATCAAAGCACCTCTATTTCAAGAGATGATGGATTGGTACTTTTCAACCTCTATTTAACAACTGCATTAAAGTGTGTTCCACCTGAAGACAAACCAAAGCCTGATGAGCTCAAAACATGTTTTAAATTCTTTAAGGAAGAAATAAGTTATTTGTCAAAAATAAATACAATAGTAGCTTTGGGCAAAATCGCATTTGATGCTTGTTTAAATTTTTATATGCAAGATTATGATATTAAAAGAAAAGATTTCGTTTTTCAGCATGGAACAAAATATAATTTGCCAGACAAAAAAATTCTTATTGGTTCCTACCATCCTAGCCCAAGAAATGTAAATACTGGACGAATCAATGAAAAAAAAATGCTTTTACTATTAAACACAGTAAAAAAAGTAATTAAACGATAATGCCAATAAAAAGAAAATCAAGTATTCAAAAAAAATTTATTGAAAGTATGGGTCAAGGTTCTTTGTTTGGACATGATAACATTCATTTTAAAACAATTAATCTGCCAAAGAAGCAAAAATTTATTAATCTATGTAAAAAATTTAATGTGAAATTAGTCGTAAATAAAAATAAAATTTTTTTCAATTTTATTAAAATTAATTAAATGAAACAATTTTTCTATCATGATCCAAAACTATTAATTTACGGTTTCTTAATAGTTTTTTTTGCGAGTTATGGTCAAACTTTTTTCATTTCTCTATTTAATACTGAGATTAGGGCATTTTATAATCTTTCTGATGGAGAATTTGGTCTTGTTTATGCTATCTCAACTTTACTAAGTTCATTTATTCTAATTTCTTTTGCAAAATTAATTGATTACATTGATTTACGATTTTATTCTTTTATCGTTTCCGCAGGACTTTTGTTAGCATGTGTTGGAATGGTGATACTTTTAAATAATATTATTTTTCTTTTTTTTGTTATTTTTATGCTTCGATTTTTTGGTCAAGGTGCAATGACTCATGCAGGTGAGACGACTATGGCTCGATACTTTGGTAATAATAGAGGTAAGGCTTTATCTGTAGCAACATTAGGAGGAATGACAGGTGTTATGTTTCTGCCCTATGTTTCAATAAATTTATTTAAGAATTTAGAGATGGACCAGCTTTGGATTTATGCTTCATTATCTCTTATTTTTTTTATTCCTTTTATATTTATAGCACTATCAGATCAAAAAATAAGACATAGTAAATTTGATGATAATCTTTTGCATGATCATCTAAATGTTAAACTGCGAACCAGAGATATCATTAAAGATAAAAAATTTTATATTTATTTACCTTTATCTATCGCAGCACCATTCATATCTACGGGTCTAATGTTTCATCAAATCTATATTTTTGAACAAAAAGATTGGTCTTTAGAAATGTTAGGGAATGGCTACATACTACTAGGTTTTTTCTCAATAATAGGCCTATTAATTGGCGGACCATTAATAGATAAACTAGATACTAAAAAAACTGCTATCACAGTTCTACTTCCTTTATCATTATCAGTGATTGTCTTACTCTTATTTGATACTGTGTTTTTTTTAATCATTTATATGAGCTTATATGGTTTTAATATGGGAATTTCGACACCGTTTATTGGCTCTTTATGGGCAGAAGTTTATGGAGTGAAAAGTTTAGGAACTGTTAAAGCATTATTGCATGCTGGAGCTGTATTTGCTAGTGCCCTTTCACCTTTAGTGTTCGGATATATAATTGATTGGGGTTATGGAATCACTGAAATTGCTATAATTAGCTTACTTATTATAATTGTTTCAACGCTTCTTCCTATTTATAATAAACTTCCATGACTGAAAAAGTAACAGAAAGTATTAAATTTTTAATGTCAGAAATTAAAAGATTATTGAAAAAGGAAAAAGAGGGAACAATAACTAAATCTGAAATTGAAACTTTAAAAAGTCTAAAAAATTTTCTCGGGAAAAATTAATGAGCTTTACAGTAATAGATCATTATGAAGGTTTTGAAAAAAATAACTTTATTAAAAGAGATGAGAGTCAAATAAACCTGCTTAATAGCCTTTTACTAAGTTGGGATCAATATAATAAAAATAATCTATTTTATTCAAAAAGAAAAAAACTTGGAGTGTATATTTATGGCTCAGTTGGCTCTGGTAAAACATTTATACTTAACTTATTTTCTCAGTTTTCTAAAGTTGGTAAGAAAATACATTTCAATAACTTAATGAATGATGTTCATGCTGAAATAAATTTAAGCAGTGAAAAGGAAAAGAGCTTAGAAACATTTATAAAAAAACTATCTAAAAATATAAAAATTCTTTTTATTGATGAATTGCACATATTCAATATTGTTGATGCTTTATTGATAAAAAAAATTTTTGAACTTTTAGAAAACAACAATATTTTTGTAATGGTCTCTTCAAATTTTGAGCCAGAATCACTCTACAAAAATGGTCTACAAAGAGCTGATTTTGTCCCCTTCATTGAACACATAAAAAATAACTATGATGTGATTAAAATAGATAGTGAAAAAGACTATAGAAGACTCACACTAAATCAGTCTAAAACATATTTTACACCAATAAATAGAGATACCCGTGAAGAATTCAAATTATTGTTCGAGAGACTTGTAGATATTAGTAGTTTGACAACAAAGACGGTATCAGTAAACAGCAGAGAGATTAAATTTACTAACTGCACTGCTAATGTTGCCTACTGCACTTTTGAATTTATCTGTGATACAAATCTTGCTCATGAAGATTATGCGAGCATAGCTAAGGAGTTTAAACTTATTTTTATTGAAAATGTTCCAAAAATGACTTCTGATTATTCTGATCAATGCAGGAGATTTATAAGTTTAATAGATATGCTCTATAATAATAATTGTTCAGTAGTATTGCTTGCAGAAAATCCTATTTCTTCTTTGTGTCAAATACATAATCTATCAAAAGAATTTGAAAGAACTGCAAGTAGGTTATATGAAATGACAATAGTTCAAGCTGTATGAAGAAAAAAATATTACTATCATTAACTGCAATTTTTCTACTTGGAGTTTTTTTATATGTGTCTGCAGGTTACTATGTTGCTTATAGTATTTTAAAAATTGATCATACTTGTGGATGGCATGAAAATTCGAAACCAAACACTTGGGATACAGCAATCGATGCTAATGAATATACAAACTTAACAAGACAAAGATTAAGATTAAATTTTCCCTCAAAAGATTATCATCTTGAAGAATGGCAGAATGTATATTTTTCTTCTAGAGAAAAAGATATCAAAATTAATGGATGGTTATTTAATTACTATGAAGATGCACCAGTTGTAATTGTGATTCATGGTATTTTTCCAAATGGTAAATGTAAACCGGAGTCAAACTTGATTGCAAGTTTATTGATTAAACAAGGGATAAACGTAATGACAATAGATCTTAGAAATTATGGTCAAAGTGATATTGTAAGTGATTATGAGGATTTAGGACTAAAATCTTATCAGGATATTTTGGGTGCTTTTGATTATTTGAAGCACATGGGTTTTAAGAGTAATAAAATCGGTTTGCATGGCATATCATTGGGTGCGGTTCCTGCTATTTTTGCTGCATATGAAGAGCCTGAAATAAAAGCAATTTGGGCGGACAGTTCTCTTGCTGAATTTAATATGGTGCTAAAGGATGAGATAGGAAGATATGGACTTTCTATTGAATTTGGTCCTGTTGTTAGTTTTTTTGGAAAAAGATTATCAGGAGTTGATCCATCAGACTTGAATCCAGTTAGAAAACTATCAAATCATCAACATTATTTTTTCACACATGGTGATAAAGATGAGAGAATGTTTGTAAGGCATTATGAATATTTTAAAAATTATGCTGAACAAAATAACATCAAAGCAAGCTTTTGGTTAGCGGAAGATTCTTATCATGTAGATGGAATGTTTAAGTATCCTGATATCTATGGCAAAAAGATGTACAAATTTTTTAAGGAAAATTTAAAATAATAAAGTCGGACTGTCTCTATCTAGCTCGTACCTTGGCAGACACTTCTCTAGTAAAGAAAACTCTAATATCATCAAACGGCGGGTAAGATGAAAAACATTTCTAGGCGTTCCTCCGAAGCAAAGAAAGTGAGTTACAATCCGACTAAATTGAAACTATATGCAAAATGTCTAGATTTCAACATTTTAGGATTTTTTGGCTTATTTTTTTCTAAGTTTTTTCAATAAAAATATTATTGAATTCTATTCTATCCACAGACTTATTCACATATTTTAGTTATTTATTTCTAAATACGAAATTATTATTTTTTTTGAATTTCCGCAAAAAAAATATACTTAGAACAAATAAAGTACTTAATTTTTTTTTTAAAATGCAATCCAAACGACCTTTATCCCCACATTTGTCTATCCATAAGTATGTTTTAACTGCAGTTTTCTCTATTTTTCATCGGTTTACTGGAATTGCTTTAAGTTTAGGCGCAGTATTGCTAGCGCTCTGGACATATTTAATAGCGATGGGAGAAGACTATTTTATAATTTTTCAATCTTTCAGCTCTCATTTGATTTTTAAAATATTCTTATTTCTTTGGACTCTTGCAATTTTTTATCATTTATTCAACGGCATTAGATATCTATTTTGGAGTTATGGAAAATTGATGCAGTTGGGAGTTGTTTATAAAAGTGGCTATGCTGTTCTCTTTCTATCAGCTTTAACCACAATTTTAGTTTGGCTATCAGTATGAAAAACTATTCAACAAAATGGATTATACAACGAATAACAGCCTTAATATTAATTCCTCTTACATTTTGGTTTATTTATAATTGTTTGCAACTTGCATCATTTAATTATGATCAAACTAAAGCATTTTTCTTTTCAAAATTAAATTCTTCACTTTATTTTATTTTAATAATTTCAATGCTTTATCATTCAAAATTAGGCTGTGAAACAATTGTAGAAGATTATGTCACATCACAAAAATTAAAAAATATAACTAAGTTAGTTATAAGTTTATTAACATACGCTCTTATGATTTTAGTATCTCTTTCAATTTTCATACTGGTAGCAGCATGAACACCTCATATAATATTGTTGATCATTATTATGATGTTGTTGTAGTAGGAGCCGGTGGATCGGGGCTGCGTGCAACACTGGGATGTGCTGAGTCAGGTTTGAAAACAGCATGTATTTCGAAAGTTTTCCCAACAAGAAGTCATACAGTTGCAGCTCAAGGTGGCATAGGTGCCGCATTAGGCAATATGGGGGATGATAATTGGAAATGGCACATGTATGATACTGTAAAAGGTTCAGACTGGTTAGGCGATCAAGATGCTATAGAGTATCTTTGTGCTAATGCACCTGAGGCCGTAATAGAATTAGAGGAATATGGAATGCCATTCAGCAGAACTGAAGATGGCCGAATATACCAAAGACCATTTGGAGGTCATTTAACTAATAATGGTGAAGGCGCCCCTGCAATGCGAGCTTGCGCAGCTGCAGATAGAACAGGGCATGCTCTTCTTCACACACTTTATCAGCAGTCACTAAAACACAAAGTTGAATTTTATATTGAGTATTTTGTTCTTGATTTAGTAATGGACAAAGATGGTAACTGCAAAGGAGTGGTTGCATGGTGTTTAGAGGACGGAACAATTCATCGTTTTCTATCGCACCAAACAATTCTTGCGACAGGCGGTTATGGTCGAGCATATTTTTCTTCAACTAGCGCTCACATTTGCACAGGCGATGGAAGTGCGATGGCGCTTAGGCAAAATCTTCCTTTATCAGATATGGAGTTTATTCAATTTCATCCAACAGGAGTCTATGGTGCTGGTGTGCTTATCACTGAAGGTGCTAGAGGTGAAGGTGGTTACTTAACTAATAGTGATGGTGAGAGATTTATGGAGCGATATGCTCCAAATGCCAAAGATCTAGCTTCAAGAGATGTAGTGAGTAGAGCAATGACAATAGAGATCAATGAAAAAAGAGGCTGTGGTGAAAACGCTGATCATGTTCTTTTGCATCTTGAACACATTGATTCTTCTACACTGCATAAGAGATTGCCTGGAATTTCTGAAACAGCAAAGATTTTTGCTGGGGTTGATTTAACTAAAGAGCCGATCCCTGTACTTCCAACAGTACATTATAATATGGGAGGCATTCCTACAAATCATAGGACGGAAGTTTTACGACCAACTGAAGATAATCCAGATAACATCTGCGAAGGATTGCTTGCAGTAGGTGAAGCTGCATGTGTATCGGTTCACGGTGCAAATAGATTAGGAACTAACTCTCTCATAGATTTGGTAGTTTTTGGGAAAGCATCTAGTATTACAGCAAAAGAAAAAATAAAAACTAACAGTAAAAATATAGAAATGCATAAAAGTTCATTAGACCCAATATTAGACCGTTTTGATAAAATACGTTTCAATAAAGGTGATAGTTCCACTGGAGAAGTAAGAACTTCCATGCAAAAAGTGATGCAAGAAAAATGTGCGGTGTTCAGAACAAATGATTTAATCTCTAAAGGTATTGAAGAGTTTGATCAGATTGAGAGTTCTATGGACAATATAGATGTGAAAGATAAATCTATGATTTTTAATACTGATTTAACAGAGTCACTAGAACTTCATAATCTTATGGCTCAATCTAAGGTTACTTTGCACTCCGCATTAAACAGAACGGAGAGCAGAGGGGCTCATGCGCGAGAAGATTTTAAAGAGAGAGATGATACAAATTGGTTAGTACACTCACTGTCCTGGTTAGATGATGATGGCAAAGTAAAAATGGGAACTCGACCTGTTCACATGAATACTTTAACAAACCATGTTCAGCCAATACCTCCAAAAAAGAGAGTTTATTAGATGGTGCAATTTACATTGCCTGAAAATTCAAAAGTTAAAAAAGGAATTGAGCATCCTGTCAAAGACATTTCTGAACAACCAAAAAAAATTATTATTTATCGATGGAATCCTGAGGACGAACAAAATCCTAGATTGGATAGTTATGAAATTGATTTAAAAAAATGTGGACCGATGGTTCTTGATGCACTGATGAAGATTAAAAATGAAATAGACTCTTCCTTAACTTTTAGAAGATCGTGTCGTGAAGGAGTTTGTGGTTCGTGTGCAATGAATATCGATGGAGTAAATACACTCGCGTGCTTAAAACCAATTGAAGAGGTTAACGGTGAAATTAGAATTTATCCTTTACCGCATATGCCTGTGGTTAAAGATTTAGTTCCCGATTTAAGTAAAGCTTATGATCAATTAGCTTCGATAAAACCTTGGTTGCAACGATCAGAGGAAAATAAAAGTTCTAATAAAATAGATAAGGAAGAAAAAAAACAAACACCAAAAGATAGAGAAAAATTAGATGGACAATGGGAATGTGTTCTGTGTTTTTGTTGTACCACTTCATGTCCAAGCTATTGGTGGAACAGTGATGAATATTTGGGACCAGCAGTTTTAATGCAAGCAGCTAGATGGGTAAATGATTCAAGAGATGCAGAGAGAAAGAGTAGATTGAAAGCAGTGAACGACTCAATGAAATTATATCGATGCCATTCTATAATGAATTGTACTCGCTCGTGTCCTAAAGGACTCAATCCAGCAAAAGCTATTGCTGATTTAAAGAAGGCTATTGTTACAGAATTATAATTCTTGTATAGGATCCCCATGAGAAAGAAAATTGCTCTCGTCGGAGCAGGAAATATCGGCGGAACACTTGCACATTTAATTGGATTAAAAGAACTGGGGGATGTTGTCCTTATAGATATAGCAGATGGAATGACCAAGGGAAAAGCACTAGATTTAGCGCAATCCTCTACTATAGAAAATTTTAATGCCAATATGAGCGGTTCCTCAAATTACAGAGAAATGAAGGGGGCTGATGTTGTAATTGTGACGGCAGGATTTCAAAGACGACCTGGTATGACTAGAGATGATTTAGTAGAAAAAAATTCAGCAATCATACAAACAGTAGGAAAGGGAATAAAAGCAAACTGCCCTAATGCTTTCGTCATTTGTATCACCAATCCTCTTGATGCTATGGTTAGTGTTTTGCAAAAAGCAGCAGGATTAAAAACAAATATGTGTGTAGGAATGGCAGGAGTTCTTGATAGTGCAAGATTAAAATATTTTCTAGCTCAAGAGTTTAAAGTGTCGGTTGAAGATGTAACTGCTTTTGTTTTGGGTGGTCATGGTGATACGATGGTGCCTTTAATAAGATATTCCAGTGTAGCTGGAGTTCCTGTACCAGAATTAATTAAGCTTAAATGGTCAACACAAAAAAGAATTGATGAAATAATTGCAAGAACAAGAGACGGTGGTGGTGAGATTGGACGATTAATGAAAACGGCCTCAGCTTTTTATGCACCAGCTTCTTCAGCAATTGCAATGGCTGAATCGTATATTAAAGATCAAAAAAGAGTTTTACCGTGTGCTGCATATTTAAATGGTCAATACGGTGTTAAGGGTTTGTATGTTGGAGTGCCGGTTATTATTGGAAAAAAAGGTGTTGAGCGAGTTGTGGAGTTAAAATTAAACGCTTTGGAAAAGAAGCAATTTAATCATTCTGTTAAAGCAGTAAAAAACTTAACAGCTCTTGCAAAAAAACTGACATCAAAAAAATAATTAAGTTGAGCAATGCCAGTTTAATGAAGAAATTAAAATTTATATAAATTTAAATGAATATCCACGAATACCAAGCTAAAGAAATATTAAAAAAATTTGGTTTACCAGTTCTTAACGGAAAATCATATGAACAAAACATTGATTTACTGGAGGCTGAGTTAGAAGATTTAAAGGGACCACCATGGGTCGTTAAATCTCAAATTCACGCAGGTGGAAGAGGGGCTGGTCACTTCAAGAATTCATTTAATGATAAAGGTGGCGTTCAGGTAATTTTTGAAAAAGATCAAGTAAGTCAAGTGGCCTCCTCCATGATGGGCAATACTCTTGTAACAAAGCAAACAGGAGAGATAGGAAAAACGGTCAATCGTATATTTATTGAAGAAGGATGTGACATTGAAAGAGAGTTTTATCTTAGTTTGCTTGTCGATAGAAACACTTCAAAAATAATGATGATGATCTCAGCAGCTGGTGGAACGGATATTGAGGAAGTGGCAGCTACTAATCCTGAAAAAATTATCAATATTCACTTTAATGATATTAAAAATATTACTTTAGATCACAATTTACAATCAACACTTGAAATAAATCATCATCAATTTGAAGAATTAAATACAATTACTAATAAATTATTATCAGTTTTTAGTTCTACCGATGCCTCCACTATCGAGATTAATCCTTTGGTTTTAAATAAACAAGGCTCTTTTGTCTTACTAGATGCAAAAATAAGTTTAGATGATAATGCTTTATTCAGACATCCAGATTTACTAGAGTTAAAAGATCTAACGGAGGAAGATCCCCTAGAACTTCAAGCAGCAGAACATGATATGAATTACGTTAAGCTTGATGGCTCTATTGGATGCATGGTTAATGGAGCAGGACTGGCGATGGCGACCATGGATATCATCAAGCAATTTGGAGAAGAGCCAGCAAATTTTTTAGACCTAGGGGGAACGGCCAATAAAGATAGAGTTATTATGGGTTTTAAGACCATTCAATCAGATCCAAATGTGAAATCAATTTTAATCAATATCTTTGGAGGTATTATTCATTGTGACATGATAGCCAATGGTATTGTGGAAGCTGTAAAGGAACTCAATTTTAAACTTCCTCTAGTGGTTCGGTTTCAAGGAACTAATGCTAATCAAGGCAGAGATGTAATTAACAACTCCTCCCTTGGTTTGATTTCTATTGATGATTTTACTGAAGCAGCAAAAAAAGTAGTAGAGCTTGCTAAGGAATAACGATGTCAATTATTATAGATAAAAATACAAAAGTAATTTGCCAGGGTTTTACTGGATCTCAAGGTACTTATCACTCCCAGCAAGCAATTGATTATGGAACTAAAATGGTAGGAGGGGTGACCCCAGGTAAAGGAGGAACAACTCATTTAGATTTACCAGTATTTGATACAGTGAAGGAGGCAAAAGATCATACACAAGCAGATGCAACTGTTATCTATGTTCCAGCAAAGTTTGCAACCAAAGCCATCCACGAAGCACTTGATGCAGACATTAAAATTATCACATGTATCACTGAGGGGATCCCAGTCCTTGATATGGTTGAAATTAAAAAAAGAATTATTGAACAAAAAACTTATTTTATAGGACCGAACTGCCCAGGTTTAGTAACTCCAGGGGAATGTAAGATTGGAATTATGCCAGGCTTTATTCATAAACCTGGAAAAATTGGAATAGTTAGCAGGTCGGGCACTTTAACGTATGAAGCAGTTTGGCAAACTTCTCAAGTGGGCTTAGGTCAAACAACATGTGTTGGTATCGGAGGCGATCCTGTTCACGGTATGAACTTTATTGATTGCCTTGATTTGTTTTTACAAGATGAGGCAACAAAAGGGATATTAATGATTGGTGAAATAGGAGGAACGGCAGAAGAAGATGCGGCTGAATTCATATCAAAATCAAATATCAAAAAGCCTATGTCAGCATTTATTGCTGGTGTATCAGCCCCTAAAGGAAAAAGAATGGGTCATGCGGGTGCTATCATATCTGGAAATAAAGGCACAGCGCAATCCAAAATAAATGCTTTGGAGTCAGCAAATATTGCCGTAGCTTCATCACCGGCAAAAATGGGTGAAACAATGTTAGCAGAAATGCAAAAAGGGTATAATTAAATTTAAAATCTACTAATATTTTATAAAAATAATCAGTGTATAAGAATAAACATGAATGATAGTTTCCTAAACAGTGCCAATGCTCCTTATGTTGCTGAGTTATATTTTAAGTATACGCAGAATCCTAAAAGCATTGATGAGAGTTGGAAGAGTTTTTTTTCTTCATTAAATGAAGATGAGCTTTCTATCATTTCTGATTTTGGTGGACCGGAATGGAAAAAAAGAGATACAAACGTAATTGATGATATTTCATTCGATAAGGTTGTTCGATCATCATCAGCTGTTGATTTTAATAACTTTAAAACATCAACCTTAGATTCAATAAGAGCGCTACGACTAATTCGCGCGTATCGTATCAATGGCCATTTAATAGCTAATCTTGATCCTCTTAATTTACATAAAAAAAATTATCATCCTGAGCTAGATTATAAATCATATGGTTTTTCAGAGCATGATCTTGATAGAGAAATTTTTATTGATGGCAGTCTTGGATTAGAGACAGCAACACTAAATGAAATTATCCAAATACTTAATAAAACTTATGCATCATCAATAGGTGTAGAGTTTTTGCATATTCAATCTGTAGAGCAAAAACAATGGGTGCAAGAAAGAATAGAAGAAGTTTATAATAAGACAAATTTTACTACCCAAGGGAAGAAAGCAATTTTTCAACGATTGGTAGAGTCAGAATTATTTGAACAGTATTTAGATAAAAAATTTTTAGGAACTAAAAGATACGGCGTTGAAGGTGGGGAGTCAATGATTCCTGGTATTGAGCAAATTGTAAAACAATCATGTTTAGCAGGAGTGCAGGATATTTATTTCGGCACGGCACACCGAGGAAGGCTTACTTTGCTTGCAACAGTTTTAGGAATGCCATACCGTGGAATATTATCAAAATTTCAAGGAAGTCTTAATGATCCTAATGAAGTCTTGGGATCTGGTGATGTTAAATATCACTTAGGTGTATCTAGTGATAGAGAGTTTGATGGTAAAAGTATTCATTTATCCTTAACACCAAATCCGTCTCATTTAGAGGCAGTTGACCCTGTGGTTGCAGGAAAAGTAAGAGCCAAGCAAACCTTGTTACAAGACAAAACCACGGATAAAGTTTTTGGTATTCTAATTCATGGAGACGCTGCAATGGCAGGACAAGGAATAGTGGCGGAAACATTTGCAATGTCGCAACTTCGTGGTTTTCGTACTGGGGGAATAATTCATTTTGTTATTAATAATCAGATTGGTTTTACAACAACACCACATTATGGGCGATCAGCACCTTATTGCACAGAAATAGCCAAAATGGTTCAAGCTCCAATCTTTCATGTTAATGGCGACGATCCAGAAGCGGTTGTTCATGTATGTCGACTTGCTGCTGAATACAGAAATTTATTTAAAGAAGATGTTGTAGTTGATATGTTTTGTTACAGACGATCTGGACATAATGAGGCTGATGAACCAATGTTCACTCAACCTTTAATGTATAAAAAAATTAAGCAACATCAAACCACTCTCAATTTATATAAAGAACAATTGATTAAAGAAGAGATACTGACAGAAGATGAGGCCAAAACTAAACTTTCAGATTTCAAAAAATTTTTAGACAATGAATTTGAATTATCTAAATCCTATAAACCCAATAAAGCAGATTGGTTGGATGGTACATGGACTGGAATTAAAATTGCCTCTATTGATGCAAGAAGAGGCAAAACATCTTCTTCTGCAGATGATTTAAAGATATTGGCAAAAGAAATTCATACGATACCAGAGGGCTTCACGCCTCATAAAAGAATTAAAAAAATCTATAGTGATAGAGAGCAGTCAATTATTGAGGGCAAAAATATTGATTGGGCAACGGCGGAAGCTCTGGCTTTTGCAACATTATTAAAAGATGGATATGGTGTTCGTTTATCAGGACAGGATGTTGGAAGGGGAACATTCAGTCATCGCCACGCAGTATTATATGATCAAGAGAATGAAAAACGATTCGTGCCTCTTCGACATTTTAGAAAAGAGCAAGCTCTATTTGAAATTGTAGATAGTTTCTTATCTGAATTTGGGGTTCTTGGTTTTGAATATGGTTATTCGCAAGCCGATCCAAAAACATTAGTTATATGGGAGGCGCAGTTTGGAGATTTCTCTAATGGTGCTCAAACAATTATTGATCAATTCATCACTACGGGAGAGAGAAAATGGTTACGAATGTCGGGATTAACTTTATTACTTCCCCACGGGCATGAAGGACAAGGTCCGGAACACACTAGTTCACGATTAGAACGCTTCTTACAAATGTGCGCAGAAGATAATATACAAGTGGCTAACTGTACTAGTCCTGCAAACTATTTTCATATTTTACGACGACAAATGATGCGAGATTTTCGCAAACCTCTTATCCTAATGACTCCTAAGTCAACACTCCGTCATAAAGGGAATACCTCTTCTGTAGAAGACTTTGTGAATGGGTCAACTTTTCACCGCGTTTTAAGAAAACCTTTATCAGGAGAAGAAAAAAATAAAATTAATAGAGTCGTGCTGTGTTCAGGAAAAATATATTTTGAATTGCAAGATCATATTGATGCCCTCAAACTTGATAATATTCACATCATCAGACTGGAGCAATTATATCCTTTCCCTTATGAAGCATTGGAAGAAGAATTAATTGATTTTAAAAATTGTGAATTGATATGGTGCCAAGAAGAACCAAAAAACATGGGTGCTTGGCAGTTTATTCAAAAAAGAGTGTTGTCTGTTGTTAAAAAAGTAACTGGTAAAAACGAATTACATTTTATTGGAAGAAGAGCAGCAGCATCTCCTGCTACAGGAGTTTTTGATAGACATCTATCTAATCAAAAAAATATTATTCGATTAGCGACTGAGGCAAATCTTGATGAAATAAAAAAAGAAAAATCGGGAGTTTCTCTCGTGAAATATAAACTGCCAATTGAATAAAGCACTTAACATGTTAAATAGTAATTAAAATATAATGGAATTGATTGTACCCACACTCGGCGAGTCTATTACTGAGGCCACAGTCTCTAAATGGTTAAAAAAAGTTGGAGATTCATTTGAGGCCGATGAGCCATTGGTTGAAATAGAGACTGATAAGATAACGGTAGAAGTCCCCGCTCCAAGCGCTGGTTCGATATCAGAAATCAAGGTTGAAGAAGGAGCAGATATAAATATTGGAGGTGTGCTAGCACTTTTAGGTGATAAAAAATCAACAAATGGATCTGTGGCACCTGAGAAAGTTGAGACGAAAGAACCGCCAAAAGAGAAGCCTAAAGTGGAAAAAGAAACAACTCCTTCTGTGAAACACGATACAACAAAATTATCTCCCGCTGTACAAAAACTTGTTGCTGAAAATAATTTAAATGCTGAAAAAATTTCTTCTTCAAGGCCTGATGGTCGTTTGACAAAAGAGGATGTGATTAATTTTATGAATAATCCATCGGCAGCTTCAACATCTTTAAAAGAAAGAGAAGAAGTTGTGAAAATGTCAAAGATCAGAAAAACAATTGCTACACGGTTAAAAGAATCACAAAATACTGCCGCGATCCTTACAACATTTAATGAAGTAGACATGTCAGAAATAATGAAAGTCCGCGAATCTAAAAAAGAAGACTTTATGGAGCGCTATGGTGTTAAACTTGGCTTTATGTCCTTCTTTGTAAAAGCAGTTGTGTCAAGTCTCCAAGAATTCCCTGCAGTAAATGCTGAGATACGTGATGAAAATATTATTTATAAAAATCATTTTGATATCGGCATTGCTGTTGGAACAGAAAAAGGATTAGTTGTTCCAGTCCTAAAAGATGCTGACGCAATGACCTTTGGTGATATAGAACAGAGCATTGTTGATCTTAGCACAAAAGCAAAAGAAGGTAGCTTAACGATGGATGATTTAACAGGGGGCACCTTTACGATCTCTAACGGCGGTGTTTATGGTTCTATGTTAAGTACGCCAATTATTAACAGACCTCAATCGGGAATTTTGGGTATGCATAATATTCAAAAAAGAGCCGTTGTGGTTGATGATGAAATAGTTATTCGCCCAATGATGTATTTAGCATTTAGTTATGATCACCGTATCATCGATGGAAAAGAAAGTGTTGGATTTTTGGTGAGTATAAAAAGCCTCCTTGAAAATCCATCAAAATTAATTTTAGGAGTTTAGATGGCAGATTTTGATTTAATAGTAATTGGTGCAGGACCAGGTGGTTACGTAGCAGCAATAAGAGCTGCGCAACTGGGCATGAAAGTGGCGTGTGTTGAAAAAGAACAAACACTTGGTGGCACTTGTTTGAATATAGGCTGTATTCCTTCCAAAGCTCTATTAAATTCGTCTGAAAAATTTGCTGAAATTTCTAAACATAGTGAAGAGCACGGTATCAGTACTGGAAAAGTTGAGCTTGATTTATCTAAACTCATGCAGCGTAAAAATAAAATTGTAAAACAACTAACATCTGGAATTGGTTTTCTCTTTAAAAAAAATAAAGTTACGCATCTTCAAGGATTAGCTAGCTTTACAGACAAGAATACAATTAAAGTTTCATCCTCAGAAGGCGAAAAAAATTACTCAGCAAAAAACTTTATTATTGCAACAGGATCTTCTTCAATTGCTATAGATGCTATTCCTGTTGATGAAAAACAAATTGTTACTTCAACCGGTGCTCTTGCATTAGAGTCCGTACCAAAATCTCTTCTTGTTATTGGGGGTGGATATATTGGTTTGGAGATGGGATCGGTGTGGAGCAGACTTGGGTCTAAAGTAACAGTTGTAGAAGCTCTTGATAGAATTGTACCAACAATGGATGAAGAAATTGCTAAAGAATTCATGAAGTCTCTAAAAAAACAAGGGTTAGATTTTAAACTGTCACATAAAGTGACTTCAACAAAAGTGGGTAAAAACGGTGTTGATGTAACAATGGAATCTTCAGATAACAAAAAAGTTACAGAAAAGTATGATGTGGTACTTATGTCGATTGGACGCAAATCAAATACAGAAGGTCTTAATCTAGAAGAAATAGGTATAAAACTGAATGAAAGAAAATCAATTGAAATAAATAGTAAATTTAAAACTAGTGTAGATGGTATTTATGCTATCGGTGATGTAGTGCCAGGACCCATGCTTGCACATAAAGCGGAAGAAGAAGGTGTGGCATGTGTGGAATTTATAAGTGGACAAAAACCTCATATTAATTATGAAATGATTCCAGCCATTGTCTACACCAATCCTGAAGTTGCTTCAGTTGGAAAAACAGAAGCTGAACTAAAAGCACAAAAGATTGATTACAAAATTGGTAAGTTTCCTTTTATGGCAAACGGTAGAGCACTAACGACCTCTTCCCCCGAAGGCTTTGTAAAAATTTTAGCGGATAGCAAAACAGATGCTATTCTTGGTGCGCATATAATTGGTCATGATGCAGGTCAGCTGATTGCAGAAATTGTTACTACAATGGAATTTGGTGGAAGCTCAGAAGATATAGCGCGTATATGTCATGCACATCCTACAACAAGTGAAGCAGTTAAAGAAGCAGCGATGAACATTGCGGGAAGAGCAATCCACATTTAAAAAGTAATAAATTTTAATCTTTATTTAAAAATTAAAAGAGATAAAAACCATTTGATCTTTTAAATGGAAAATCAAAAAATTTATTATAAAGCTTTGGCTTCATGCATGCAAAATGCATACGTCTTTTTTTTTACCCTAGGTATATATTTTGTATACATTCCTTGGAATTTAGAACGTCTAGATTTAGTAGAGACAGATTTAGGGTTGTGGCTTTTTATTTTTGGTATTGTAAATTTAATTACTAATCAATTTACAGGCAGAATTATTGTTCCTAAAATTGGTACTAAAAATATTATTATGGTTGGAACTACTTTAGTAGCATTATGTCCTTATCTACTTGTTACAGTTAATAGTTATGCAAGTTTTATTCTTGTCGCTATTCCTTTTGGTGCTGCCATTGGTTTTATTTTGCCTAGCAATCAAACCCAAATATCCAACATTGAAAATAAAACGAACAAAATCTATACGCCGATGTACCAAGCATTTTTTAGTGCCGGTTCATTATCGGGCGCCTTAATGGCAGCCTACGTCATTAGAAAAGATATTGATCCGCAATTAACTTTTGGTGTGATGGCGATTTTAATTTTACTATCTGTCGTCTTTATTTATTTTTTTGGTTTGCCTAAAAAAGAAGATACGAATGATCCTATTACAAAGTTTGCGTTTCCAAAAAGACGTGTGTTAATCTTTGGTATCTTGCTAATGTTTAACTTTGCCACAATAGGCATTATCATCGATTGGTCGTCTTTGTGGTTAACAAAAGATTTATTAGCACCTTTATTTTTAGGAGGGCTCGTCATTGTATTTTTTAATGCTGGAGAAATAGTAGCAAGATTATCAGCTAGTTCTTTCATCAAATATCTTGGAGAAAAAGTTGTGGGTGGATATCTATCAGTAATTGGTTCATCAATATTGTTTATCTGCATCCTTACCTCTAACCTATACTTCATCATTCCCGCATTGGTTATTTTTGGCTTATTTACTGCAAACTTTGGAGCGATTGTTATTCGACAAGCTATTAAAGTTTCAGCAGACTCAATTTCTCTTACCGTGTCTAATATAACAACACTTGGTTTTTCTGGATTTATTTTTGGTCCCGCAATTGTTGGTTATACAGCCCAATATTTAGGATTAACTTTTAATATGTATGTGCTTTGTACTGTATGGGGCTTTAATGGTATTTGCCTAGTTTATTTGATGCGTAAAAAAACTAAAAATTATAGGTAAGCATTAGTTCAGCTTCCTGATTTAGGTTTTGATTGAAAGTTTGATTAGCATTAAATCCTAAATCAAATCCATGTATATTTTTTGATATACCAAGTTTAGTTTTTATATCTTCATCCCCAACTAAGGATATTGTATATTTAGTCTCTCGATTAGATATAAAGTTAATAGCAAAGTCTATTCTATCTCTATGTTCGCTCCTGTTACCTTGAACTCTAGTATAACTAGAGTTAATATTCAAATAATCTCCAGCAATAAATGTTAATCCGATCATAGAGTTTATTAAATGATTTGAATTTGTTTTTTGTGTGTAGGTATAAATTGTTGAAGTATCTGTTACATAATTGATCTTGGCATCAGATTTGTTACTAAAATCAGTAATAACTTTAAGTGATCCAAATGGTTGTAATTTATTTTCATTAAACTGAATATTATCACTAACTTCAAAACCAAATGAAGCTAATCCATTTTCAATTCTCTGGCTTGCATAATATAAAGCATTTGCTCCACTCTCCTTGTAATCATCAAGTTTAGTATAACCTAAATCAAGACGTCCAATTGGCGTTATATTAAAATCACCGCGGTCAATTGTTTTACCGTAATTGATGGAGCCAAATATTTGTGTTCCATCGCGCGTACCTGTTAATACATTCGTAGAATTAATGACTCTTTTTAAATTACTTTCTATTAGCCCTATACCTAACAAAGTTTCGATAAAATTATTATTATCAAGTGGCCTTGTTCGGTAAATAGAGAAATTCATATTTTCACTATCAATACTTGTTCCATTTGTACCAATATCTGTATCGCTTTGACCATACTGAATAGCAAAACCAAGAAAATCACTATCACTTAACTTTTTATCAAATCCTAATGCTACTGTTTGACCTTCAGTATCTTGTGATGATGAATTTATACTATCGCCAATTTTTGATACATAAGCTGACCCAGATGTCCATGCAGACCAATTATCCGGTATTATAGAATTGGCATTTTTTTCTATATTATCATTTGCTAAGGAAGCAAGAATTGTATTGCCAAGATCTATTTGTAAACCTTGGCTCGATAAAGAATCACTCAATCTATTTTGTCTTAAAAATCGCAAACGATTTGAGACAGTATCAATAGATTGACTAATATAGTTTTTTGCTAATTCACTTTGCGCATCTATTGAACCTACAACATCTTTAATGGTTGTGGGATCCAACCTATCATCGCTAACAGTAAAACTTAGAGCCGTTGTTGATGATATACCTGCATAGTATCCACTTGTATTATCAACAAATGCTGTAGCAGGAATTAAAACATAATATTCAACACCATATTCTAAATCATCAGTTGGATTAATAGTTATTTGAGAAGCTCCAGTTCCCGTAACATTACTACTTGTTACATCTATTGTAGCAACTGTAGAGTCATCGGAAGTTTTATGAATAGTAATGTTACCATTATCAACATTAACTTTTTCACTAAAGTTTAAAACTATATTAGCATCTACTGAAACACCTGTAGCATTATCTACTGGTGAAGAAGAACTCAACGTTGGTAATTTTAAATTATAGGCTGATAGTAGCGTATACTCATACACTTTATCATTATCTCCTCCCAAAAAAAACATTTTGGAACCATCGTTATTAAATCCTATACCTTTAGGATGAACATCCGTACCTTTAATTGAAAAACTGCTAACGTGTGAGGCAGTTGTTAAATCAAAGCCAGTAGAAAGGTAAAACTCATTAACTGCTTTATCTTTCCTACCCAAAGTAAACATTACCTTACCATCATCGCTAAATGTAAATCCTGTTGCATCATCTTCATAGTCAGATACACTAACAGTGTCATCATAAGTTGCTGTTGATATGTCAAAACCACTAGATAAAGTGTAAATATTAATATTAGAATTCTCAAAAATAAACATTTTGGTACCATTGCTATTAAATTCTATATCCTTAGGATCATTAAGTGTAAGCTCCGTTGATAAATCTTTAATTTGTACAAATGTAGATGTTGAGACATCGAAAGCAGTGGATAAAGAAAATTCTTTGATAAATTGTTTAAATCCTGCAGTAAACATTTTAGTACCATCATCATTAAATTTAACGCTGGTTGGTGCTCCATCTATATTTGCACCTGTGCCTCTTACTAGAAAAGCATCAACAAAAGATCTTGTTGATATGTCAAAAGCAGTAGAAAGAGTGAACTCATTGACACTGTCATTTTCAGTTCCTGTAATAAACATTTTGGTACCATCATTACTAAATGTTAAACCAGTAGGATATTCTTCTTCAGCAAAAACTCCTCCTGGATCACCATCAATGACTGTGCCATCTACAAATTCTGGGTTGGCTTTTAAAGAACTATTAAAAAAACAATTAAATAATAAAAATATAAAAAGAATTATAAATTTATTTTTTTTGACCAAACTTACAAACATAAAAAACTGTTAATGCCGTTTGGCCTTTTTTATTTTAAAATAGGGCTGGTGGCCGACCTATTTATTTTAGTGCGTATCTTTTTAAGGATTTTTTTTAATTTTTTAAGTATTATTATCTAATGCGTCGATAAATTCTTGGTAGGTAAAAGAATAAAGACAAAGCTCTCAATCCAAAAAAGATTGAAAGTGATACCCATAAGCCTAAATTACCCAGTGTTTCTGAAAGAAATAGAGCACACACTATATAAATGCCTACAGATACAATCATCGCATTCCGCAATTCTTTTGTTTGTGAAGCCCCTATAAATATCCCATCGATTTGATAGCAAAAAGAGGAAAGAAAGGGAATGAGCACAACCCAATAGGAATGGGATAAGCTTAAATTTTTAATATCAGGTAAGTCCGTCATAATAGAGATGAAATGATTTTTGCCAAAGAGATAAACAATAGAAATTAACAAACCTGTTGTTGCACTCAAGATAAATGAATTTTTAATAACATTGGTGAGGAGTTTTTTATCTTTGGAGCCAATTGAATAACCGACTATTCCTTCTGTTGAAAAAGCATATGCGTCTAAAATAAAAGCCGATAACATAATGAGGTTTAGTAAAATGGTATTGGCTGCCACCACATCTTCACTAATAGTGTTTCCTAAGTAGGTAAAAAAAAGAAAAGAAAACGTGAGAAAAGCTGAGCGGACAAATATATCAAAATTGATATTAAACAATTTTGTAATTTTTTTTAGATTAAATATTTTTGATAAATTTATTTTTATGGATGTAAATTTTTGTAACTCTAAAAATGTATAACTTAAAAAAATTATAGATGTTAAGGTTGATGATACTAATGTTCCAAGAGCAACACCTTGTACATCTAAATCAAAGTAGACTACAAATAATAAACTTAATAAAATATTAGTTATCGAAAAAAAACCAACTATTACACTTGATACAGTTGTTCTTTGTAAGCCAATGAATAATCCAGTGATTATATAGATCATTAACTCACCAAAAGAGGAATAGATACGTAACCCAAAATATTCTTTAAAATATTTTGTTGTCTCATCTGATAATTCAAAAATACTTAATGAAATTAAAAAAATATATCCCTGACAAAGAATTAAAAGTAAGGAAATAAGAATGACAAAAGCAATATTTCGAAAAACTAGATTAACAATCTCATTATAGTTCTTAGAGCCATGCGCTTGTGCAACCATGCCAGTAGTGCCCATTCGAAGGAAACCAAAACTCCAAAAAATTAAGGAAAATACACTGGTGGCAATACTTGTAGCTGTTAGATAACTCGCATTATCTAGATTGCCCATAAGTCCTGTATCGACAATTGCAACTAATGGAATTACTAGATTAGCAAAAAATATAGGAATAGATAATTTAACAATATTACTAATTGAAGATTTTGTAGACATATCAGCATTGTTAACACTATATTCATTTTGTTTTAATTAAACCCAATAATTCATGGTATGAACTAATATGCTCAAATTTCTGATTGTTTTAGTTATTTCATTTTCTACTTATGTGTCTGCAAAAGAAACTAAGTTTGAAAAAAGGCTTCAAAAGGATATAAAAAACTTTTAAAAATTAGTGGATTTATTGATGATGATTTAAACTTGTATAGTGAAGATGAAATAACTGATAGAAAAAATACAATAGTTATAATTTTCAATCACGGACAACAAGATGGACAAAAAAAAGTCGAAAGATGTAACAAAGGCGCATCAGACGTTCCAGAATTTGTAAGAAATTTACATAATAAAAAAGTAAACGATTTAACAATAAAAATTTATCGTATGTGTTCTGGTGTTAGAGGTCTTAATGATCCTCAAATGGATAGAGCGCATAATATGATTGTACAGGATGAAAACACAAATGGCCTTCTTGAGGTAATTGATTATGATGGAATAAGATTATTTGATAAAGTTAAACAACATCTTAGAAGGAAAATTCTATTAGATAAAATTGATGAATTAACTGAAAAAAATTTTCCAAATATTGTTCTCATGGGTCACTCTTGCGGTGCTTTTTTATCAATATATTTAACAGCACATTTTCCTGAAAAAATTAAAGCATCTATTGTTACTAATCCAGCTTGTTATGGAGAAAACATTGAGCCAAGAAATATTATAGGAGATAAAAATACTTATTCAATATGGAAAGCATTACGAGATGACTGGGAACAAACAATATCAAAATTTTCAGAAATTAATTCTTTAGCATTTATACATAATGAAGATCCGTTTGAAAATATTAAGACACTTTCTTTTTTAGGTAAAATTAATGAATTTGAAATGATTAACTATTCCGATTTTGGATGTGAAAAAATGTTTGGAACAGATTTTCATACTGCGCCAGTGTATCCAGCAAAAGATAATTGTTTTACTAAATGGGAAGCTAAAAATAATTATATAATTAACTATTTAGAAGACATTTTTAAAAACTAATTTCTTATATTGAAGATAGACTCATTTTTTTTGAATATTTTTTTTTAGGATTATTTTTTATAACGGCTTGACCGCATCGCATTACGCCTCTTTTTTTATCAAACGTCATTTTAGGTTCTCCGTGTAATTTCCAACCACTCGATAGTGCTTCTGTGACACGGTGACAGAACTCTGATGTATCATCATCTGTAATAAATCTATAACCTTTCATGTATGCTCCTTTTTATCAATTAATTTTATCTAAGATTTTTAATTGTTCCTTTGATTTTAAATTAATAAATGTTTCAAAGTCTATGAGAAATTCATCATAACTCATATTAAAGTTTTTTCTAAAAGATTCTCTCCATCCTTGGTGGATTTCTCCATCTTCCCTTTTTTCTAATTCAAGTTCAGCAATATCTTCATAAAAATCAAAGAATACTTTTTGATTAGATCCACTTAAAGAAGCAAGATACGCTGTTGCCCACATACCACCATCATACTCAAAGCCCTGATCACATTTACTGCGCAGTTTGATGGCATCTTCTTCTCTTTCTACATCTTTCAGTTTTATTCCTTTTTTTGTACATTTGCGAAAGGACTTTAGTGTTTGTTTCATAATTTTTTTATAATCAGCTAAATTATGTTTTCCAACAATGTAATAGCCAAAATATTCGGCTCCACCTTCTTCAATCCACATCGGCATATCATCATTAAATTTATACTGGGCAACACCAAAGCGCTCCTCATCTTCAAAAAATATTTTCTTCATATTTTGATGAACATGAAAATATTCATGTGCTACTATTTTTGCAACACTCCACGCTTCACTCTTATAGCCTCTCCACCAACATTTATTACCTTCAATACTTCCTTTTAATGTTTCAGGTGAAAAATAGGCAGATGCTACACATTCTTTAAACCATCTTTTATTATCACCACCACCTACTTTTAAACATTCTTTATTGAAATCTTCACCGCGATTTACTTCACACCAATTTTGAGCAACTTTTTTTAGATTAGATTTTTTTTCATTCCAGATAATAACGTGAGTTTCCGCAACAGGTTTTTTACCAAGCTCAAGGTAGGAATATTCAAGGGTTTTCGTGAATAAAGCGTGAAGATCATCTGGGACTCCTTTATATTTTGGAAATATGATTTCTTCCTGCCCATACCATTCAGGTATTCTATATTCATATTCAACCATATCGGATGAGTTATCATATTCACTTTCTCCTTCATCATTCGTAACAAAGGCAACATTTTCCCAGATAATTTTGTCATTAATAGCAAAAGGTTCGCACTTACCTGCAATATTATTTTCTTTTCTCCATTTCTCACAATTTTTAAAAGCTGCTTTTTTTGCTTTTTCTTCTGACTTTTCACCAATAGCTATTCCATACTCACAATCACCGTCATTGACGACTACATACATAGATGAGTGTTTATCCTTAGACTCTTTTTGGTATTCCTTAAATGGCTCATCCATTATCCAGCTACAAATTTTTTCATTGGCCTGAGATGAAGAGTAAGAGAATAGGAAAAAAATAATGAGAGCTGTACGCTTCATATTTGATGAATTTTAATCTCAATGATTTTTATTAAATATTCAATAAGATCAACTTGTTGATCAGGATTAAATTTATTAATATCTTTTGATCCCATCGCAACAACAAACATATCTTCCTGAAAATTAATTTTTAATAAAATATAGGATTTTATTTGTGAAGATTTATTGGGAAAAAATAATAAGACGCCTTTAGGGTTTTGATTTAGGTTTGTGATGGCTTTGTCACGAAAATAACTTTTTGCTACTCTGGAGTCTATTCTTTGAACTTCATTAATACCAATATTATTATTTGTGCTAAAGCAATTAATATATTCACATCCGAGTAATATTTTAAAGTCTGATAAAATAGCATTGAAGACTTTAGCTAATGATTTACTATTAAGAATTTTAAGTGATGATTTAAGAATTCTTTTTTGAGATTGCATGTGGCTTTTGCCAGCAAGTAAAATTTGTGTCATTTGATTTTGTAAATCAATATTCTCCTGATTGATTTTTTTGTATCGATATACTTGCAGGTCAATTACTTTCTCTGAACCTTCATCTTTTGATGGAAATTGTAATTCTTTTAAAAGTTCTGGATTTTTGATGAAAAAATTTTTATTTTTTTTGAGAAAATTTTGAACGAGTTCTTCATTAGAACTGGTGTCATCTTTTTTTGACATTTACTTAGGAAGGATAGATTGTCCTGTTTTTTTCCAATCGTCCAAAAAGGCGTTTAACCCCTTTTCTGTTAAAGGGTGGTTATATAATTCATGGATGACTTTTGGTGGTAATGTTGCTACATCAGCCCCTATAACAGCCGCATCAATGATATGCTGCGTAGATCTCACCGATGCAACTAGCACTTCAGTATCAAAATTATAGTTATCATAAATATCTACAATATCTTCAATAAGATCCATCCCGTTTTCGCCTAGATCATCTAGTCGGCCAACAAACGGAGATATAAATGAAGCACCTGCCTTTGCAGCTAATAACGCTTGTGCTGCAGTGAAACACAAAGTGACATTCACCATAATATTTTTCTCCCGGAGCGTTTTACATGTTCGAAGACCATTTGGTGTTAATGGAACCTTTACGGCAACATTTTTAGCAAGAGAAGCTAAGTACTCTCCTTCTTGCAACATCGTATTAAAATCAGTGGCAGTCACCTCTGCACTAACCGGTCCATCAACGATAGAGCAAATTGCTTTGATAGTTTTAGCCATATCATCACCATTTTTTGCAATAAGTGATGGATTTGTTGTAACACCATTTACGAATCCAGTCGGGATAAGTTCTTCAATTTGTTTTATATCTGCTGTATCTACGAAAAATTTCATTGATTGCTGTATATCATATAAGTGATATTTAAAAAGTTAAGAATATAAAAATTTATTATCGGATATGTATTATAACATTATTGTAGCCAGGCCCTTTGACCGAGTCTTTACCTATGAGGCAGATGACCCTACATTAAAAATAGGTCAAATCGTAATCGTTCCTTTTGGCAAAACCATGGAAGTGGGCATGATTATAGAAGGCGATGTTATAAAGCCTGAATATACAATTAAAAAAATTAATAGAGTTCTAGAAGGGTTACAACTCAGTGATACAAATATAAAATTTTTAAAGTGGGTGAGCGAATATACTTTAGCGCCTATCGGATCAGTTTTAAAATTATTTATTATTAATAAAGACATTGTTAGTTATGAGCGCACTGATGAAAGTTTGCATGAAACAATTTTTAAATCAGTCAAATTAAATGAAGAACAATATCAAGCAAAAGAAAAGATCATTCAAATTCAAGAAACATCCCATAAACCCATTGTGTTGGAAGGGGTAACAGGGTCTGGAAAAACAGAGGTGTATTTTGAACTTATTGAACTCGAAATTAAAAGATCAAAGCAAGTGCTTATCATGGTTCCAGAAATAAGTTTAACGCCTCAATTAGAATATAGATTTAAAGAAAGGTTTGGCATAGAGATTGATATATGGCACTCAAAAATTACGCCTAAAAAACGAAAGGAAATTTGGCACAAATGTTTTGAAGGTGAGCCCTGCGTTATTATCGGTGCACGGTCCAGTCTTTTTTTACCATATAAGAGTTTAGGCTTAACCGTCATTGATGAAGAACACGACTCTTCTTATAAACAAGAGGATAATATTCGCTACCAAGCAAGAGATTTGGCAGTGGTAAAATCTAATTTTGAAAAAAGCAAATTAATTCTTGCTTCAGCCACTCCATCTTTAGAAACGATAAATAATATTAATAATAAAAAGTACCATCATGTTTTTTTATCTAAGCAATATTCAGGCCTTCCTCTTCCTACAATTAGCTTAGTTGATTTATCAAAAAATAAATTAGAAAAAAATCAATGGATATCCAACATACTTAAATCTGAAATAGATCAGTGTTTAAACAACAAAGAACAAGCTTTAATATTTTTAAATAGAAGAGGGTATTCCCCTTTAAGTTTATGTGTTGAATGTGGTTATCGACATCAGTGTATTCAATGTTCTTCGTGGCTTGTTATGCATCAGCAAAAAAGAAGATTACTTTGTCATCAATGCGGCAGTATACAAGAAATGAGTGAAGATTGTCCTACTTGTTTATCAAAAGATTCAATCAAGTTTATTGGGCCCGGTGTTGAGAGAATTGCTGAAGAGCTTAGTCAAACTTATCCTGATAAAATGGTGAGCGTGATGTCAAGTGACATTATTAATTCTCCCAAAAAAATCAAAGACCTCGTCAGTAAATTTTCTAATAAAGAAATCGATATAATTGTAGCAACTCAAATAATGGCTAAGGGATATGATTTTGCTAATCTATCTTTAGTTGGAGTCATTGATGCGGATGCAGGATTATTTGGTGGTGATATGCGCGCTATTGAAAAAACATATAATATGTTGCAGCAAGTAAGTGGAAGAGCGGGAAGGTCTCAGCAGCCAGGCAAAGTTATTATTCAAACGTATTATCCTGAGCAACCTATAATTCAGTCTTTACAAAAAAGAGATCGTTCTTCATTTATTAATCAAGCTCTTGCGGAGAGAGAGCAATTTAAAATCCCCCCCTTTGGTTTCATGACTGCTATTATTATTTCAGGATCATCAAAAGCAAATGTTGAGAAAAGTGCTCAGCAATTAGTTTATGTTAAAAGACTCTCAGATGAAATAAGTGTATTAGGTCCAGTTGAGGCTCCTTTAAACTTACTAAAAGGTCAGTTTCGATACCGAATTTTATTAAAAGGTCAAAGTAGAAAAAAATTGAATATTTTTACCAAAAAAATGATCAATTCAGCCAAAATTCCTTCTACGGTAAGGGTTGTTATAGATGTAGATCCGTACAGCTTTATGTAATTTATTCACAATTTTACCCTAAATATAAAAAATAGCATATTTGACGCATAAACTGGGAGTTTACCTGCTTTTTCTGATGTGCTAATAGCCTGTCACTAATTCCTTACGGAGAATATTTTAATGGCATCACAACTTGCATCTGGAGACCTGGTATCGGATCGGTATGCGTCTGCGCTTTATGAATTGGCTGCAGAAAAAAAACTCGTTGATTCTGTTTTAAATGATCTTTCTAATTTAAAAAATATTTTGAAGGACAACAAAGAATTAAGTTTAGTTGTAAAAAGCCCTCTCATATCTTCATCGGACAAACAAAATATATTTGAAACTTTATTAAAAAAAATAAATGCAAATGAACTTACCAATACATTTATTAAAGTTATTGAAAAAAATAAAAGATTTTCTAACCTTGCATCAATCATAACTCAATTTATTAATATTAATTCTCAAAAGAGAGGTGATGTAATTGCTGATATAACTTCAGCTGATGAGTTAAACGATGATCAAAAAAATAATATTACAAATCAATTAAAGAGCATCCTAGGTGACAAGCTTTCACTATCGTTCGATGTTGATAAAAATATTATGGGTGGATTAATAGTTAAAGTGGGATCAAAAATGATTGATACCTCACTTGCTAATAAAATAAACAAACTTAAAATCGCAATGAAGGGGGCGTAATGGAAATTAAAGCAGCTGAAATTTCATCAGTAATCAAAGATCAGATTGCCAATTTTGAAACCAAAGCAGATGTTGCTGAGGTTGGAACTGTATTGAGTGTAGGAGATGGTATCGCACGTGTGTATGGTCTCGATCAAGTACAAGCTGGTGAGATGGTGGAATTCCCAGGCGGTATCAAAGGTATGGCCCTCAACCTTGAAATGGATAACGTTGGTGTTTCAATCTTCGGTGATGATACTGGTATTAAAGAAGGTGATACAGTTAAACGAACAGGTGAAATTGTTGACGTCCCTGTTGGTAAAGAATTATTAGGTCGTGTAGTTGATGGCCTAGGAAATCCAATTGATGGAAAAGGCCCAATTCAATCATCTGAAAAAAGAAGAATTGAATTAAAAGCTCCAGGAATTATTCCTCGCCAAAGTGTATCCGAGCCAATGCAGACTGGTATTAAAGCTCTTGATGCTCTTGTTCCTGTTGGTAGAGGTCAGCGTGAGCTAATTATTGGTGATAGACAAACAGGTAAGACAGCAGTAGCTATTGATACTATTCTTAACCAGAAGTCAGTTAACCAATCAACCAATGAAAAAGAAAAACTCTACTGTATTTATGTTGCGATTGGTCAAAAAAGATCAACAGTTGCACAAATTGTTAAAACTTTAGAAGACAACGGAGCAATGGAATATACGATCGTTGTATCTGCAACTGCGTCTGAACCTGCACCTTTACAATTCTTATCTGCATACACTGGTTGTACAATGGGTGAGTATTTTAGAGATAACGGTATGCATGCACTTATCGTGTATGATGATTTATCAAAACAAGCAGTAGCTTACCGACAAATGTCTTTACTTTTGAGAAGACCTCCAGGGCGTGAAGCGTACCCAGGAGATGTTTTCTATATTCATAGTCGTCTTTTAGAAAGAGCAGCTAAAATGAGTGATGAGCATGGTGGCGGAAGTTTAACTGCCCTACCAATTATTGAAACGCAGGCTGGTGACTTATCTGCTTATATTCCAACGAATGTTATATCCATTACTGATGGACAAATATTCTTGGAAACTAACCTATTCTTTGCTGGTATTCGACCTGCCATTAACGTTGGTTTGTCGGTTAGTCGTGTTGGATCTGCTGCGCAAACAAAAGCAATGAAAAAAATTGCTGGTCCAGTAAAACTGGAACTTGCACAGTATCGTGAGATGGCTGCGTTTGCTCAGTTTGCATCAGATTTAGATGCATCCACAAAACAACTACTTGATAGAGGTGCAAGGCTTGTTGAAATTTTAAAACAAGGTCAGTATTCACCGTTAACAGTATCAGAGCAAGTTGTATCTATCTATGCCGGTGTTCGAGGATATTTAGATAAAGTAGCTGTTGGTGATGTTGTGCGTTTTGAAACTGAGGCTTTAAATGAAGTTAGAACTAATCATTCTGACTTATTAGATGCTATCGCTAATGAAAAAGAATTATCGCAAGAAAATGATGATAAATTAAAATCAATCTTGGATAATCTTGTAGAAAAATTTACGAGCAACTAATTAATGCCAAGCTTAAAAGACATCAAAACACAGATTAATTCTGTTGGTTCTACAAGAAAAATTACCTCTGCAATGAAAATGGTTGCTGCAAGTAAACTTCGTAGATCACAAGAAAAAGCTGAAGCTGCTAGACCATACTCTTCTCGCTTAGAAGAAATGTTAGCATCATTAGCTTCTTCTGCTGCATCGGGAGAGGGAATAGTTAAGCTCCTTACCGGAACAGGAAATGATCAAAATTATGTTGTTGTGCCTGTTAGTGCTGACAGAGGGTTATGTGGTGGCTTTAACAGTAGCATCAACAAAGAGACATTTCGATTAGTAAAATCTCTTGAAGATGATGGTAAAAATGTTCAACTCATGCCTGTTGGGAAAAAGAGTAGAGATTTTTTTAACCGTGTAATGAAAGATAAAATTCTTGATAGCTTTGCTGATTTAAATGTTTCAGTAAATGGATATGATGCTGCATTGCAAGTATCAAATAAACTTCAAGAATTATACTTTGATGGTAAATTTGATAAATGCATTATTGTATTCAACAAATTTAAATCAGCTATCTCACAAGAGGTTACACAACAACAGCTTATTCCACTAGATGTATCTAACTCATCTAAAGAAGAGAATGTTGACGATAGTGCTGCTAAAGCAATTTATGATTACGAACCTGATGAAGAAACAATTTTGAAAGACTTACTTCCAAAAAATGTTTCCATTCAGATTTTTAAAGTCTTACTAGAAAGTGATGCGGGTGAGCACGGTGCAAGAATGGCTGCCATGGATAATGCGACGCGTAACGCTGGTGAGATGATTGATAGTTTGACATTAAAATATAACAGAACGCGTCAAGCGTTCATAACTAAAGAATTAATTGAAATTATTTCTGGAGCTGAATCAATATAAAAGGGGGATATATGGCTAATAATTTAACTGGAAAAATATCACAAGTTCTTGGAGCTGTTGTGGATGTAGAGTTCGATGGTGAACTTCCTGCAATCATGAATGCTTTGGAAGTTGATAATAATGGAACAAGATTAATGCTAGAGGTTGCTCAGCATTTAGGTGAAAATGCAGTTCGTACAATTGCAATGGATACCACTGACGGATTAGTAAGAGGTCAAACAGCGACTGATACAGGTGCCCCCATTTCTATGCCTGTAGGTCCAGAAACACTTGGTCGTATTATGAATGTTGTTGGAGAGCCCGTTGATGAAAGAGGTGACATTGGAACAACAAAAACTTATCCTATTCACAGACCTGCCCCTGAGTTTGTTGACCAGTCTACAGAAACAGAAGTTCTTGTAACTGGAATTAAAGTTGTTGATTTATTGGCTCCTTACGCCCGAGGCGGTAAGATCGGATTATTTGGTGGAGCTGGTGTTGGTAAAACAGTTTTGATTATGGAACTAATTAACAACATTGCAAAAGCACACGGTGGTTATTCTGTGTTTGCTGGTGTTGGTGAAAGAACCCGTGAAGGTAATGATTTATACCACGAAATGATCGAATCAGGCATTATTGACCTTAAAGGTAAGGACTCTAAAGTTGCCCTCGTATATGGTCAAATGAATGAGCCTCCTGGGGCAAGAGCAAGAGTGGCACTATCAGGTTTGACACAGGCAGAATATTTCAGAGATGAAGAAGGACAAGATGTGTTATTCTTCGTTGATAATATTTTTAGATTTACACAAGCAGGATCTGAGGTTTCGGCCCTTCTAGGACGTATTCCATCTGCAGTTGGTTATCAGCCAACACTTGCAACTGATATGGGTGCATTACAAGAGCGTATCACGACTACTAAAAAAGGATCTATTACATCAGTTCAGGCAATTTATGTTCCTGCAGATGACTTAACAGACCCTGCTCCTGCAACATCTTTCTCTCACTTAGATGCAACAACAGTTTTGAATAGAGCTATTTCTGAGAAAGGTATTTATCCTGCAGTTGATCCACTTGACTCAACATCAAGAATTCTAGACCCGCAAGTTGTGGGTGATGATCACTATAGAGTTGCAAGAGAAGTGCAAAGAGTTCTTCAAACTTATAAAAGTCTGCAAGACATTATTGCAATTTTAGGTATGGACGAATTATCAGAAGAAGATAAGCTTACTGTTGCTAGAGCAAGAAAGATAGAGAAGTTTTTAAGTCAGCCTTTCTTTGTTGCAGAGGTATTTACTGGTTCTCCAGGAAAATATGTAGATCTTGAAGATACAATAAAAAGCTTTGATGGTTTAGTAAAAGGTGAGTATGATCACATGCCAGAAGCAGCATTTTATATGGTTGGTGGTATCGATGAAGCTATAGAAAAGGCCAAAAAACTAGAGGCTGAAGCGGCATAATGGCAACAATTTCTTTTGATTTAGTTTCACCTGAAAATCTCATTTTTAATGATGAGGTTGGGATGATTATTGTTCCAGGAAAGGATGGCGATTTTGGTGTTCTTCCTGGACACAGCAAAGTAATGTCTTCATTAAGACCAGGAAGAGTAATGGTGTATGGGGATGGTAAAAACTTATTAAAGTCCTTTTTTGTATCCGGTGGGTTTGCTGAAGTTAATCCAGAAAAGTGTATTGTTCTTGCAGAGAGTGTTGATGAGGTTAATGCTCTTGATAAATCTTCTATTGAAAAAGAAATTCAGGAATTAAGTGGTCAAGAAAACGATATGGCTAAAGAGCAATTAGGAATAGCCAAAGCAAAAATCGATGCAATTGATTCTAATTTTTACGAAAAAGTTTAATTGAATTAGGCGCTACCACCCTCGATAAAATCAAAATCAATATAATTATTTTTTACACAAAACTCTCCATTTAATTTTTTAATAAGCAACTCAGCAGCTTGCAAGCCAACATTTTTGTGATCTAAATCTATTGATGTGATTGATGGATTAACATCAAATATTTCAGGAATAGTTCCACTAAAAGTTACTAAACTTATATCCTTCTTAATTCTTATATCATTTTTTTTACAAAAAATATGAGCATCTAACGCAAACAAATCATCTGCATAAACTACAACTTCAATATTTTTTTTTGAAAAATATATATTTTTAATAGAGTCAGCTCCAGGACTTTGATTACTCTCAATGAGCTGATCTTTTTCTTTTTCTTTATAGTTTATACATTCACTTAATTTTAAATTATTCATTTTTAGAGTTTTAATAAACCCATTATAAATTAAAGTTGTGTGAAGGGATTTTGACTCCAGGCTTGTTCCAACAAATGCAATCTTCTTGTAATTATTTCTAATTAAATATTCTGCCATTGCGGATCCAGCTTTTTGATAGTTAAAACCAACAAATGAATCTATGGGATTGCTAGTTGCAGTTTCAACTACAGAAACTCCAGAGTCTTTCAATATTGATCTTACTTTTCTAGTCGTGATATTACCTACAATAATTATACCTTTAGGATTCCATTTTAAAATATTATCAACCATCTTTTCTTCACTTGTGAAACCATCATTGCTTAATAAAAAATTTTGGAAACCCTTTTTTTGTAAAACTCTGTTTATACTTCTCATATAATGAATTGCTGCAAATCTTAAATAAGGAATATAGATTGGAATAATATTTGTATTTCTTGAAGCCAATGATGAAGCTATTGGATTTGGACTATAAGATAAATTTTTTGCTGCTTCACTTATGCGTAGTTGTAACTTTGGTGAAACTAACGCATTATTTTTAAAAAATCTAGAGACACTCATTGTCCCTACATTTGCAAGTTTAGCAACATCAATAATGGTGGGATTTTTTTTATTCATTATTTATTATTCTTAATTCTTTTGAAAAACTTGTAAGAATCTGTGGGTCATTGTCTGTTATAACTACATCATCTTCTATTCTGATACCAAATTTACCAGGAATATACAACCCAGGCTCTACAGTGATGATCATACCTTTTTCCAAAGATGCAGTATTTCCTCTGACAATATATGGATCTTCATGCACATCAAGACCAAGACCATGCCCTGTTTTATGAACTATAAATTCCTTAAACTTACCATTCTCAAGGACAAGTGTTGTCTCATTATCAACATCATGCATTGTTTTGGGAATTTTGGAATTTTTAATCCCAACCTTATTAGCATCTAAAACATTATGATATGCCTCTCTTTGATACTCATCAGCTTCTATAATAAAAAATGTCCGTGTGATGTCAGCGTTAAAACCTTCATATGTAGCACCAAAATCAAACAAGAGCGTATCTCCTTTTTTAATAATATTTTTTTCAGAGGAATGACCATGAGGAAGTGCAGAATTTGCACCAGTTAAAACAATAGGGTCAAATGATAATCCTTCGCCACCATTTTTGTATAATGCTTGAATAAGAAAATTTTTAATTTCTATTTCGCTCATACCAGTTTTTATATATTGAATAGTTTGTTCTAGAGACTTTTCTGATATTTCAATTGCTTTTTTTAAACACTGTATTTCTTTCTCATCTTTATTTAATCTTATTGATGAAATCTCTTTATGAGCATTAATCAATTTTATAGCTTCAAAACTTTCTTTAATTGCTTGGGTTTCAAAAAATCTAATTCTTTGTCCCTCAACACCTAAAGTATCAATTTTACCAATGATATTTTGCGCCTCTACAAAAGCTTTTTGAAAGCCATCTTTGTCATGCCAGCTTATTATTTTCGCATTAATTCCAAGTTTATTAAAACTATCTACTTCAAGTGACGGCAGAATTGCAACAACCTCTTTATTTCTAGTGATTATAAGTACTGTAGGCCTCTCCATTAAGTGGAAGTTTCCTCCAGTAACATATCTAAAATTTGAGCCAGGAACTAAAGCAATAGCATCAAGATTTGATGAGTCAATTATTTCATAAATTTTTTTAATTCTATCTTCCATAAGTTATATCTTTCCTTTTATTAATAAATGTAGAAACTAAACATTTTGAAATTATATTACTTTTCTCCAAATGTTTTTTAGTAAAGTAATTTTTTTTATGTAAAATATTAATTGTACCTATAGTTTCGTCATTAAAAATTACTACTTGATTTAAAATAGACTCACATCCAAGAGATGTTATTACTTTGTGATCATAAAAATATTTTTCAATCTCTTTTTTATTATTTCCAACAAACGACTTTTTCTTTTTAACCGTCATAACAGCCCAAAAATTATCAGGCAATTTTTTTGACTTACCTAGTGGATAAGTCTTTTTGTTTGAAGTATAGATTCTTTTTGCAAATTTGTGATTTTTATTAAAGATCATGAAAGTCAATAATTTGTAACCAATCTCTTTTCTAATTAATGATACAGTTTTATTTATAATTTTATTTTCATCTTCATTTTTTAGTAAAATTTCTGCTACACTTTTTTCTATACTTTTCATGGTTTTGATTTCTCCTCGGCATCTGTAATTGTTGGAATTGACCTTATTAATTCTTTAGTGTATTCGCTTTCAGGTGACTCAAATACCTTTTTAGTATTATTCATTTCAACTATTTTACCTTTATTCATAACTATAGTTTTATTTGATATATTTCGCACAACGGCTAAATCGTGTGTAATAAAAATATATGTTAAATTAAGCTTTTCTTTGATCTCAGCGAGTAAATTTAATATTTTAAGTTGTATTAAAACATCTAAAGCAGATGTTGGCTCATCAAAAATGATAATTTCAGGTTCGCAAGCTAGCGCTCTTGCAATTGAAATTCGTTGTCTTTGCCCACCTGATAAGGAATACGGATGTCTTTCAAGATAATTTTCGTTTAGGTCAACATACTGAAGAAGTTTAATAACCCTATCTCGTATTTCTTTTTTAGGGCAGATTTGATGAATTTTTAGAGGCAGTTCTAATGTTTGGTATATAGTTTTTTTAGGATTTAAAGAAGATAAAGGATTTTGCTGCACAAATTGAATTTTTTTTCTTAGTTCCTTGTTTTTAAAATCTAATTCATTATTTTCAAATTTAATAGATCCCGAGGTAAGTGTTTCAACACCAAGAATTAAATTTGCCAAAGTAGTTTTGCCTGAGCCTGACTCTCCAACAATCGATACAGAGTCATTCTTATCTATACCAAAACTCACATCATCTACTGCAATAACTTTAGACATGCCAACTTTAAAAATTTTAGTTAGGTTCTCTACTTTTAGGAGTGTATTAGACATATTAGTGAGTAAACTTTGGTTGACTTAAGTAATCAAGATTTTCACTATCAAGACTAGGTAATTTTGAACTATTTATTTTAGGAATGGCTTGTAACAATGTTTGCGTATAAATATGACCTGGTGAATTAAATATTTTTTCAGTGGATCCTTCCTCTAAAATTCTTCCTTGATAAATAACATATATCTTATCTGCAAATTCTCTAACTACACCTAGGTTATGGCTTATGAGAAGCATGGACATTTTTTTTTGACTAATTACATCTTTCATTATTGATAAAACATTTTTTTGTACGGTTACATCCAGAGCAGTTGTAGGTTCATCTGCTAAAATTAATTTTGGATTATTAATCAACGCCATACTAATCATTACTCTCTGTGCCATTCCACCACTAAGCTGAAATGCGTAGGAATTAAGAACACGCTCTGGGTCTTCAATTTTTACATCTTTGAGAAGATTTACAAAGTATTTTTCAATAGTATTTTTATCATAATCTTTAGTATGATTTTCAAGAGCTTGAAGCATTTGTTTTTTGACTGTGAAATATGGGTTGAGAGAAGAAACTGGATCCTGAAAAATCATTGAAATTTCATTTCCTCTAATTTGTTTTATTTGTGAGCTACTTTCTTTTAATAAATCAATATTTTCAAAAAAAATCTCTCCATTTTTTTTGATATTTGAATTTGATAAAAGACCCAATATCATTCTTGCTGTGACCGATTTTCCTGATCCGGACTCACCTACTAAAGCTACTTTTTCACCTTCTTTAATATCTAAAGATATTTTTTTAAGAGCTTTAGTGACTCCCTCATAGTGTTTGAATTGTACTTCTAAATTTCTAATTGATAATAATGTCATATTTCCACATCAAATAAATCTTTTAAACCATCGCCTAGTAAATTAAATCCTAACACGATAACTAATATTGCCAAGCCAGGAAAAACAGATAGCCACCAAATATCTGGTAAATATTTTGACCCTTGAGATACCATTGTGCCCAAATCAGGTGTTGGTGGTTGAACACCTAGGCCAAGAAAACTTAATGAGGATCCAATTAATATTACAAAACCCATGTCCAAAGTAATTTTCGTAATAAGAGATGCACTACAGTTGGGTAATATTTCCCTAAATATTATATGAAAATGTGAAGCACCCACTATTTTTGATGAAATTACAAAACCCTCATTTTTAAGAGATCTTGTTAAATTATATATTAAGCGTGTGTACCAAGGCCACCACATCATTGATACCGCGATCATAGCATTAGTTAGAGTTGGTTTAAGAAATGCCATTATAGAAAGTGCCAAAACAAGAGGAGGTATTGATAAAAATATATCAGTAATTCTCATAATGATGGCATCAATTTTGCCACCAAAATAACCTGCGATTAATCCTAAACTAGTCCCAATTGGCACAGCAATACAAAGAACAATTACACCTAGGTAAAGAGAAGTTCGATATCCAAAAATTATTCTAGAAAAGGTATCCCTTCCAATTTTATCTGTTCCAAAAAAATATGTTGAAGATGGCGGTTTGATTTTGTTTGGAATATCAACAAAAGGTCCAGCATGTTCAGGAAAAGGAGTTAAATAATTAGCAAAAATTGACATTAAAACTATTATTGATACAATTAATAATCCAATAACTGATAGAGGGTTTTTAGAAAACTTATACCATCCTCTCGATTTAAATATCTTCATCATTTTCCGCTTAATCTAATTTTAGGATTTAAGTAAGCAACAACAAGATCAACAATTAAGTTTGTAATGACAAAAAAAGTTGCAATAATCATAGTTGTAGCAGTAATAGCATTAAGATCTTTATACAAAATTGCCTGCACTCCATATTTTGCTATGCCAGGCCATGCAAAAACAAACTCAACCAGAAAAGCATTACCTAGCATCGCTGCAAAGTCTAAACCTAATATTGTTAGGGTTGGTATCATTGCAGGTTTAAGAGCATACTTAGTTGCAATTTTAAATTCATTATACCCATACGCTCTTGCCATTTCGATATATTGTTTATCGTAAACTTCTGTAATATTTGATCGAGTTAGTCTAGAAGCTTGTCCTAAAGCACTCAAAGACAACGCTAATGCTGGAAGAATAATATGCTTTAATGCATCGATAGTTACATCAAATTGTCCTCTGATTATACTATCAATTATAATTAGACCTGTAATTTTATCTGGAGCAACAGTATCTTGTGATAATCTTCCCGCTACAGGTAGAATATCCAGATAAAATGCAAAAATAATCATTAGGAAAACTGCCCACACAAAACTTGGTGTAACCACTCCCAATAGAGATATTAATCTTGATATATTATCAATTGATTTATCCTTATATCGTCCTGCTAAAATTCCTAGAGGAACTCCAACACATACCATTATTAATGCTGCAAAAATAATTAATTCTAGTGTTGCAGGAAAATAAGTTGAAACATCTGTTGTTACATTTCTTTTAGTATATACAGACTCACCTAAATCGCCTTGAGTTATTCCTTTTATGAAAAACCAATATTGCACATGGATAGGGTCATTTAAATGTAGTTTGTCTCTGTATTGCTCTACCATTTCCTGAGTAGCAGTAGGCCCCAACGCCATTCTTGCTGGATCACCTGGAATGATTCTAGCAATTATAAAAATTAAAATAGATACTCCAATTAGCACAATCGCTGCACTGTAAAGCCTCTGAAATAAATATAATTTGATGTTCAATGTAAAAAAATTAAACCACCCTAATTTTAGGGTGGTTTAATAAAATAATTTTAGTTTGGTACTTCCATTAACCTGAAAGAGAAATTTTGAGCCATTGTTGAAAATCCGTATTCAGCTGAATTTTCCAGCGTTGGCGCTTTAATTTCATCTCTCATTGCATAGACAGTAACTAGATCACTGATAAATAGATCTGGCTGCATATCAACAATAGCTTGTTGGAAGTCTTCATAGATTTCCACTCTTTTTTGAGCATCTATTGTTGTTCTGCCAGCGTTTAACATAGCATCTATTTTATCATCCTGAACCCATTCTGCAGATTGCCAAGTGCCTGCCGCTGCTGAATGATACATATTGTAAATTAATCCATCAGGGTCAGGTGTTTGCGCTTGAACTGCAACGATACTAATATTTGGAGTAGTTTCAGGTTTAGTTACATTCTCAGAGAACACCGCCCAAGGCAAAGTCTCAACAGTTGCATTATAACCAATAGTCATTGCACCTTGTTGAAGAATTAATGCCCATGACTCTTCAAATGGAACTTCTGCAATCCAATTAATAGTAACATCGAGATCTCCACCACTGTACTTACACTTTGAGAGATAATCTCTAGCTTTATCAAGATTGTATTCCACTAATGGTACGTCTTCTGAGTATCCGATCATACCCTGTGGAATAGGACCTCTAGCCTTTTGTCCAGCCGCAATATCATCAGTTACTTGAAAAGTGCCAACTAGTGAATCGTAATCAAGAGCATAAGCAAGTGCTTTTCTGCAATTAACATCATCAAGAGGAGCTCTAGTAGTATTAATCTTGAAATACCATCCACCAGCACTTACTACTTTTGCTAGTTTATCACCTGAGTCAGCAATAGCCGCTTTAACATCAGTTGGAAGCCAGTTACTACTAATATCATGCTCATCATTTGCAATTAGAGTTCTTACAGTTGGAGCATCTAGATTGTATTTTAATATTACTTCGTTAGGCGCCATTTCAGCAATTCCTAAAAAGTATTTATTATGTTTTGCCATTCTAGTTTCAACATTTGGATCATGTGCGGTTATAGAATATGCACCTGTTCCTGCTGAATTAGCTGATAGATATGCTTGCCCCATATCCCCATCTGTTTCATTTGCTTTTAAAGTTGCAGAATCAACAATATAAAAACGAACTAATGAAGACATAAAAGGCGCATAAGGCTCATTCAAATCAAACTGAACTTTATGGCTATCTATTTTTTTAATACCTTTTACCCATCCATCAAAAAGATAAGACCAACCAAGCTTAAGTCCCATTAATCTTTCGTATGAATAAACTACATCATCAGCTGTAAAGTCATTACCACTATGGAACTTAACACCTTCATGTAAGTGGAAAGTGATTGTTGTTCCATCATTGCTTACTTCCCAGTCCTTGGCAAGCTTTCCAACAACTGGACCTCCACCTTGAGGTTCTGTAACAAGAGCATCATAAACATTTTCCATTATGATGCCATCTGCAAAATCAGTAGCTTTCGCAGGATCTGCCTCTCCAATAGCAACTTCATCTAATCTGAGAGTGCCTCCAGCCATGAGGCTCAAACTAAATAAAGAGGTTACTAAAAGAGATAATAAATTAATTTTAAATATTCTCATTTTTCCTCCAGAAAATTTCATAATGGTAACGCTACCATGAATAAAATATTTAAACAATGTCGTTTTTTATTAAGATTTAATGCTTTTGCTTATTCTTTTGTCTTTTCTTTTAACTTTTAAACTGTGGATAATATTTTTCCACATACTCTTTTGATATGTATTGCTGCTTCAAATCATTAAGAATTTTTTTATTTGATCTTTCAATTGGGTTGCCATAACCACCTCCGCCACCCGTTTTGAATATAATACTTTCCCCCTTGTTTAATTTTAATCCTGTTTTTTTTGGGACATTTAGTTTGCCATTTTTTGTAATTAAAATAACATTGTTTGATCTACCGGCTTTACCATTATTTACTCCCCAAGGAGGAAAATTTGTTCTTTCAACAACTGTTGTTATGTATGTCTCTTCTAACATTTCAAACACAAGATTTAATCCTAATCCACCTCTATATTTTCCAGCACCACATGAGTCTTTAGCTAACTCAATTTTTTTTACCAACCAAGGATTTCTACTTTCCCAAATTTCTGTTGGGGAAATTCTAGTCCCTGCAGAATTATGATGCATAGATGTAATCCCATCTCCTCCATTAAAAGCTCCCTGACCTATAGGATGAGGTGATCCGTCTGCCCATGGCTCATTATTATTTTCTCTTTTTCCCCACCATACAGCAGCTGCCAAACATCCTCCACTAGAAGCAGGAAAAACATTTGGAATTTTTTCAGAGAGAATTTTATAAATTATTTCAATTACTTGAAGGCCTGCCCATCCATTTAAAAAACAAGGAGCAGGAGAGACAGGATCAAACATCGTACCTTGCTTGGTTTTAATTACTAGTGGTCTAAAAAAACCTTCATTTGGTTGCTCCCCATTACCTGCCATCATGCTAAAAGCAACACGAGCTTTTGAGACCGTTGAGGGAAGAGGACAGTTGATAGGTCCATTTTGTTGAACAGGAGCTTCTGAAAAATCCAATTCTAAATCTGATCCATTAACATTAATTTTTATTTTGAATTTTACGACACCTTCATCAACACCATTACTATCCATTTGCCCCCATCCAGAATATTCTCCATCTGGAATTTTAGAAATTGTTTTACGAACAAGTTTTTCACCGTATTCGTATATTTTGATGACTGATTGCTCAAAGGTTTCAAATCCATATTGATTTACTATTCTTTGTAAGGCCCTTGCACCAGCTTTTACACCGTTCAATTGTGCGTTTAGATCTCCAATAATTGCCTTTGGCACTCTTGAGTTTGCAACAATTAATTTATAAACATCCTCAACCAACTTTCCCTTTTTGTATAATTTTAATCCTGGATAAATTGTTCCCTCTTGAAACACATCTACCGTGTCTGTTGAATATGGTTCTTTGCCACCAGTGTCTAACCAATGAGC
>CACJNL010000002.1 GCA_902594815.1 uncultured Alphaproteobacteria bacterium
TTTATAGCAAAGAGTTATACTTTTCCTTATTTTTAGCTCTAATTTCTAATGTTTTTATTTATTTAGCATATTTGTCAATTTTATATTTTCTTAACTTTAATATATTTGATGTAAAAATATTATTTTTACTTCCAGTTGGGATTCTTATTGCATCATTACCTTTGTCTTTAACTCCTTGGTTTTATAGAGAAACAAGTTTTATATTAATCTTATCCTATGCCTTGTTAACAAATGAGGGCTCTATTGCAATGTCATTAATTTTTACTATAATACACATATTAATATTAAGTATTTCTTCTTTAATAATTTTTCTTTATGAATCTCTATTTACAAAAAATAAATGAATTATGATTACATTATAATTGATAATGATTTTAGCATTTATTAATTTTTCTTTTCAAAATAAGTTGGAAACAATTGGTTCAGATTAAGTTGGTAGACATGAGTTTATTATTGATTTATTAGACAAGACAAAAGATGAGAAAGTCAGTTAAAAAAGAAACAAACATAATCATATTCGCCAACGATTATTGGCTTAATGATATAATCAAAGATTGTGTTCTTAAATACGTAAATTTCAAAACAATAATAATTACAAATAAAAAAAATATAGACTTTAAATATAATAGAAAATTTATAGAAATAAAATATTGTAAAAAATTGACTTTAAACTGGTGCAAACAAAATATACCCATAAAACCTGAAATTTTGTTTTCTATTGGATCACCATGGATATTCGATGAAAAAATTATTAATTTTTATGATAACAATATATTTAACATACATCAATCACCTTTACCAAAATATAGAGGGGGAAGTATAACGAGCTTGATTATTTTAAAAGAGATAAGAGCTTTACAAATAACAGTTCACAAAATAACTAGAAAGATAGATGACGGAGATATATTTTTTTATGAAAATATTTTTATTCCAAGTTTATTAAAGACTCCATTTGAAATAAATAATTATATACAAAAAAAAATTAGGGAAGTATCTTTTAGTTTTTTAAATAGTAAAATAAGAAAAAAAGAAAAATTTATTTCTCATAAACAAAATAATTTTTTTAGCTCTTATGTGCCAAGACTGAAATCTGATGTTAATGGATGGATTGATTGGAGTCAAAATGTTTATGAAATTGAGAGATTTATTAGAAGCTTTGACAATCCTTATAAAGGTGCTTTAACAACTCTCAATTCAAAAAAAGTAAGGATAAAAAATATTGATTTTTCATTAGAAGACTCTGCTACACACCCTATTGAGTATGGCCTGATATTAAGAAATTTCATGAATTACTGTGTTGTCTCTGTCAAAGGAGGATCATTATATATTAAAGAAATTTTTGATGATAAAAATAATAAATTTGAAAATTACTCCTCTGGAGACAAATTTGTAACTCCAATCAAAAATTTAGATAATGCAAAAAAAAGGGTGAGCTTTAACAATAAAGATAATTTTATTTACAGTAAAAAATATAAGTTAAAATATTAATATTTTTTAACTTTAGTTAACCTTAGAAAATTTATTTAGAATTGATTTAAATTATATTATTTATTTATTTTTTTAACTATTTATAATATTAATAATTTTTTATAAATTTTATTTTTAATGAAACACTATGATGTTGTTATAATCGGGAAAAGCTTTAAAGCTATGATGACGGCATATGCATGTTTAAAAAAAAAGAAAACAGTTTTAATTATTTCTGAACCAAATAATTTTTTTGGAGTTATGGGTTCATTTAAATGGAAGAATCAAGAACTCGACTTAGGATATCAATTTTTTGATGGACTTAATAAAACAACGAAGAAAATTATTACTGAATTTGTTGGGCAAGATAATTTACATGATTTTGGTTATGGCGCTGGTTCATTGACAAACAACAAATTGAAAGAAGGAATTGCCATTCCTTATTGGCCATTTTTTGGTAATATATTTATTTTACAAGCTATTATTTCGACAATATTTAAATATTTTAAAAGTTTTTTTATTATTAATAAAAAACAAAATATAACACTAGAAAACGTTTATTCGGAATTGCCTCAAAATATTAAAAAAATACTCTTGAAAGCAAGTGAAAGAAATTTTAATCTTGATGCTTCAGAGCTATCATCATTAGCAGAAGGATTTTCTCCATTTTCTCATAGAAGACAAAAAATTTTACCAGATTTTATTTCTGTTTTTTTAAAAAAAAGATCTATTTATTTTGATAACTCAATAGCTGCTTCAAGAAAATCTCTTAATCTTGAATGTATTTCGTTATATCCAAAAAATAAAAATATGAAGTATATTGCAGAAATTATGCTAGAAAAATTAAAAAAACTAGGTGCCACTTTTATAAATTTTGATGAAAAAAATTTTAGTTATAATTTTAATAAAGATGATAGGATATTTGAAATTAAAAATAATAAAGAAACTATAAATTGTAATTATATATATTTTCTTGAAGATATTGATAAGTTATTTGATTTTTTAAACCTAGAGAAAAAAGAGAAATTAATGCATCAGGTTTCACAAATATTTTATTTTTTTACTCAAGATGAAATAGTTAGTAAATTGCAATATGTTCATGGCAATGATATAAATTTACTAGTTAACAGAGGAACAAATTATTCATTGTATAGCAAAAAAACATCAAAAGATGAGTCTATACTTCTTGCTGAAGTTCCATCAAAAATTAATTCAAAAATATGGAATAATCCAGAATCATATGTGAAAAAGGTTTGGAAAGAATTGCAACTAATGAAATTGGCATCAGAAAATAAGCAATACAATAGTTTTTTTATACAAAAAATAAGCAAAACATTTCCAATACCAAAAAAAGAATTTATAAATAATTTGAATTTAATTAATTCGATTTTATCAAATAAATATAAAAAACTTATAAAAATTCCAGGAATTGGTTTATTTGGGAGACATACTTTTATTGAAACTTTAATAAATGATGAATTTTTAAAACTGAATTCTGATGATAAATAATTACATCTTTAATTATTTAGCTTATTTAAAAGGATAGTATGGAATTTAAAATAGAAAAACTTTCGGAAAAAAATAATGATGAATGGGATGCTCTTACAGAATCATCTGAACAATCAACAATATTTTCATTATCTCATTTTTTGTCTAACTCAAATGAAATCGTAGATAGATTTTTTATTTTAAAAGGAAACGAAATAAAAGCTGGCTTTTATTTTCCAATAAATAATAAAAATAATATAATTGATAGCAATACAATTATATATTCTGGAATATTATTTAAAATCAATAAAAATCAAAAAAAAGTAAATAAAAATAGAGAGATTTTTAAAATCACAGAATTTTTTGTAGACTACATTTATGAAAACTATAATCAAATCAACCTTACATTGTATAATACATTAGATATTAGGCCTTTTTTATGGAAGAATTATCATTCAAATGAATCATTAAAGTTTAAAGTTAACATTTTATATACTTCTATTTTAAATATTGAAGATTTTTTCCTCAAAATAGATGATGAAAAAACAAACTTATATAATAATTTAGATGATCAAAGAAAAAATGACATTAAAAAAGCAAATAAACAAAATTGTAATTTTGAAAGAATATATGATCCAGATGGTTTTTATAAAACTTTTCAAAATATGATGAATGATAATAAAGCAAATATAACGAATGATGAAATGGAGAAAACTTTTATTTCCATTAAGAAAATACTTAAAAAGGATTATTGTTATATGTTTAGAGTAAAAGAAAATGAAAAAACTTTATATTATACTATTTTTTTATACTATAAAAATATAGGGTATTATTATTTTGGTGCAGGTGAAAGAAAAACTATGACAAGATATGCTTCCACTTTTTGTATATGGGAGTCTATGAAATATATTTCATCTTTAGGAGCTAAAAAAATAAATTTTGAAGGAGTTAATAGCCCAAATAGAGGTGATTTTAAATTAAGTTTTGGAGGCAACTTAAAACAATATTTTAATTTCAATAAACAATAATTGTATTTATTTTTTCATACTAATTAATGCTAAAAAAACTATGTCTATACAAATGATGAAGTTGGGGGAAAAATTATGGCCCCTAAATAGAAGTTTGACTGGAATAGGTGTCAAGGAAAGCCTTAAAATATTAAAAAAAAATATTCCTGAATTAAAAATTTTAAGCGTTAAATCAGGAACAAAAGTTTATGATTGGAAAATCCCATTAGAATGGAATGTTAATGATGCATATATAATTACACCTAATGGAGAAAAAATCTGCAACTTTAAATTAAATAATTTACATTTATTAGGCTATTCACATTCAATAAATAAAAAGATTGATTTAAAAGAGCTTAAAACTAAGTTATTTTACCTTAAATCTAATCCTGATTCTATTCCATACGTTACATCTTACTATAAAAAAAACTGGGGTTTTTGTATATCATACAATAATTTTAAAAAATTAAAAAAAGGAATATACAAAGTATTTATTGACTCTAGTCTTACAAAAGGGGAGCTTAATTATGCAGAATTAGTAATTAAAGGAAAGTCTTCAAAAGAAATTTTTTTTTCTACAAATATATGTCATCCATCTATGGCTAATAATGAACTTTCAGGACCTCTAGTTCTATCAAAATTAACTGAAATTTTGTTAAAAAACAAAAAAAGAAACTTTTTTACTTACAGAATACTATTTTGTCCTGAAACAATTGGTTCAATTGCTTATATAAAAAAAAATATAAAAATTTTAAAAAAAAATACTGTTTGCGGATTTCAGTTAACATGCATTGGTGATGAGCGCGCAATATCTGTTGTAAAAAGTAAATATGGAAATACAGTTACTGATGAACTAATTCATAATCTCCTTAAATCAAATAAAAAATTTATATCTTATGATTTTTTAAAAAGAGGTTCTGACGAAAGACAATATTGTGCACCAAATGTAAATCTTCCTTTTGTATGTATATCAAAAAGTAAATTTGGAATATTCCCTGAATATCATACTTCTGATGATCAGTTTGGTAAAGTTGTTACAAAAAAAGGCTTAGATGAATCAATAAGTTTGTTAAAAGAAATATACAAATATATAGAAAGAGAATTAATTTCACAAACAGTATCCAATAAAATAAAAATTAAAAAAGGAAATAAATTTCCAAAAGCAATCATTACTTGTGAGCCATTTATGACTAAGTACAATTTGTATTCTGAACTTAGTTTTACAAATAGTTCTCAAAACTTTCAAAAATATATTGATTATTTTATCTATTGTGATGGAATCTTATCGCATAAAGAAATATTGAAAAAAATTAATATAAAAAATTTACGTGAAGGAAATGATATTAGGAAAATCTTATTAAAAAACAAATTAATAAGATTAATTTAAAATAAGTTAATTTGTTGGAATGACAAATTCCGGACCAGATTGAATACTTTTTGGCCATCGACTTGTAATAGTCTTCAGCTTGGTGAAAAACTTAACACCTTCTGTTCCGTGCATACTATGATCTCCAAATAAGGATTGCTTCCAACCTCCAAAACTATGAAAGGCCATTGGGACAGGTATTGGCACATTTATGCCGACCATTCCTATTTGACAATTCGTAGAGAAGTGTCTAGAAATTTCACCATCAGATGTATATATACTTGTACCATTTCCATAAGCGTGTTCATTTACAAGTTTAAGAGCCTCATCATAATCTTTTGCTCTTACAACACAGACTACTGGTCCAAAAATCTCTTCTTTATAAATTGTCATCTCTTTAGTAACATTGTCAAACAAAGTTGGACCAATAAAATAACCATTTTCATAACCCTGAATATTATAATTTCTTCCATCTTCAATCAAAGTTGCACCCTCATTAATCCCTACTGCTATATAATTCTCAATCTTTTCTTTATGATCTTTTGAAATTACCGGCCCCATATCCGACTCAGAGTCAGTCCAAGGTGCAACCTTTAATTTTTGAGCTTTTAACTGAACCTTGTTAACTAATTCATCAGCAATTTCTCCAACTGCTACGGCAACAGAAATAGCCATACATCTTTCTCCAGCAGAGCCATATCCAGCGCCAATAATTCCATCAACAGCTTGATTTAAATTTGCATCTGGCATGACAACTAAATGATTTTTTGCTCCTCCTAAAGCCTGAACTCTTTTTCCATTTATTGCAGACTTCTCATATATATACTTAGCAACAGGTGTTGAACCTACAAAACTAATCGACGAAATATCTTTTGATTCAAGAATAAGATCAACTACTTCTTTATCACCTTGAATTACATTAAAAACTCCATTGGGCAGTCCTGCTTCTGTAAATAATTCAGCCAATCTAATAGAACATGAAGGATCTTTTTCTGAAGGTTTTAGAATGAAAGAATTTCCACAAGCTATTGCTATTGGATACATCCACATAGGCACCATAGCAGGAAAATTAAATGGGGTTATACCAGCGCAAATACCTAATGGCTGCCTTATTGACCAAGAATCAATATTTGCTCCTACATTTTGAGAAAACTCACCTTTCAACAAGTGTGGAATACCACAAGCAAATTCAACAACCTCTAAACCCCTCGTAACAGACCCTCTAGCATCATCTAATGTCTTACCATGCTCAATTGACACAATTTTTGCAAGCTCATCAATATTTTCCTCAATCAATATTTTATAATTTGACAAAATCCTAGATCTTTTAAGGGGTGTTGTATTTGCCCACTCTAATTGACTTTTTTTTGAGCTATTTAAAACAGATTTAAAATCTTCTTTAGAGGACAGAATTACTTTTGCAATTTCCTCACCTGTAGAGGGATCCTCAACTGCAAGTTCATTTTTAGAAAGTGCACTTGTTTTACCGTGTATATAGTTAAGAATTTTTTTCATTTAATCTCCTGTGAATTAAAAATAAATTTCTAGAGTAAACTATAATACCTATAAATTGTGCTAACATAAAAGGAAAGCTTTCAATATGATGAGCATAAATTAATGTTATTACCCCACCAATTAGACTGAACCACCAAAAAGAAACTGGAATAATACTGATTTTTGACCTTTCTGATGAAAGCCACTGGACAAGCCATCTACTAAAAAAAACTAATTGACCCAATGTCCCAAAAAAAACCCATAAAAGTTCTGAAGTAGTTAGATTGCTTAAGCCAATCAAATCTAATAAATAATTCATATATTTTTTTGTGCTTTAATAATTTTTAAAACCTTTATCATATCTCTGATTCCTCTGAACAGCCTTAAAAAAGTTCCATATTTTGAGTATCCATGCTTTCTTTTTCTATGATTAACATTTATAAATATACTTTTGTGCCCATAACCATTGAATAAAGCTGGCAAAAATCTATGAATACCATCAAAGTAAGTAAAATTAAGAAATATATTTTTGTCAAATACTTTTAAAGCACAACCAGTATCATTGCAATTATCCTGTAATATTTTAGATCTAACAAAATTTGCGATTTTAGAAGAAATTATCTTAATGAAATTATCTTGTCTTTTAGATCTAACACCTCCAACTAATTTAATCTCATGATTTGATAAATAAACATCCAAAAGTTTTGGAACATCTTTTGGGTCATTTTGCCCATCACCATCAAGTGTCACTATGACATTATATTTAGAGTTTTTAACTCCATGATAAATAGAAAAACTCTGTCCTTTGTTTTTTAAGTTAGATATTATTAAAATTTTGTCATTATTAATTTTTTTTAATACTTTAATTGTATTATCAGTACTGTAATCATTAATTAGAATTATTTCATAGCGATCATATTTATTTAAATTTTTTGAAATTTCTTCTAATAAATTTACTATATTTTTTTCTTCGTTAAACAAAGGGATAATAATCGAAAACATATCTTATATTTATTTATTTTATCGATGAAATGAAGAAAATAATCCTGGCGACGACCTACTCTTCCATGTCTTAAGACAAAGTACCATCGGCGCTAACAGCTTTCACGTTCGAGTTCGGGATGGGATCGGGTGTTTATCTGTTGCTATTATCACCAGGAAATCATTAGTATAAAACTTTTCTCTGTACGTTTATTGTAATCAAGCCAATCGAGTTATTAGTATTGGTAAGCTTCATGCATTACTGCACTTCCACACCCAACCTATCAACGTGGTGGTCTTCCACGACTCTAATGGGGAAATCTAGTATTCAGGTGGGTTTCCCGCTTAGATGCTTTCAGCGGTTATCCCGTCCGTACATAGCTACCCAGCGATGCTCTTGGCAGAACAACTGGTACACCAGAGGTACGTTCATCCCGGTCCTCTCGTACTAGGGACAAATCCTGTCAAATTTCCAACTCGTATAGCAGATAGGGACCGAACTGTCTCACGACGTTCTGAACCCAGCTCACGTACCACTTTAATTGGCGAACAGCCAAACCCTTGGGACCTTCTCCAGCCCCAGGATGTGATGAGCCGACATCGAGGTGCCAAACACCCCCGTCGATATGGACTCTTGGGGGGTATCAGCCTGTTATCCCCGGCGTACCTTTTATCCGTTGAGCGATGGCCCTTCCACGCGGAACCACCGGATCACTATGACCGTCTTTCGACTCTGCTCGACATGTACGTCTCGCAGTCAGGCAGGCTTTTGCCATTGCACTCTAAAGCTGATTTCCGACCAGCCTGAGCCTACCATCGCGCGCCTCCGTTACTCTTTAGGAGGCGACCGCCCCAGTCAAACTACCCACCATACAGGGTCCCACATCCAGATAATGGATGATGGTTAGATATCAAAAAAATAAAGGGTGGTGTTTCATCTTTTGACTCCACAGTTGCTAGCGCCTCTGCTTCAAAGTCTACCACCTAGCCTACACATTATTTTCCTAATACCACTGTAAAGCTATAGTAAAGGTGCACGGGGTCTTTCCGTCTAACTACACGTACTCCGCATCTTCACGGAGAATTCAATTTCGCTGAGTTGATGTTGGAGACAGCGGAGAAATCGTTACGCCATTCATGCGGGTCAGAACTTACCTGACAAGGAATTTCGCTACCTTAGGACCGTTATAGTTACGGCCGCCGTTCACCGGGGCTTCATTTTAGAGCTTGCACTCCACCATTTAACCTTCCGGCACCGGGCAGGCGTCAGTCCCTATACATCGTCTTACGACTTAGCAGAGACCTGTGTTTTTGATAAACAGTCGCTTCTCCCTATTCTGTGCCACCAATTCTCAGTTGCCTAAAAATTGGTCCCTCTTTTTCCGAAGTTACAAGGGCATTTTGCCGAGTTCCTTCAACATCATTCTCTCAAGCGCCTTGGTATACTCTACCTTCCTACCTGTGTCGGTTTTGGTACGATCTATGCTCTGTGGCTATTTCCAGGAACCACTTCACTGCATCTTCAATCCAATAAGAAAATACAATTTACGTGATCCGTCAACTCACAGAAGGTACAGGAATATTAACCTGTTTCCCATCGACTACGCATTTCTGCCTCGCCTTAGGGGTCGACTAACCCTGCGCAGATTAGCTTTACGCAGGAAACCTTAGGATTTCGGCGAGAGTGTCTCTCACACTCTTTATCGCTACTCATGTCAGCATTCGCACTTCTGATACCTCCAGCATTTTTTTCAAAACACCTTCAACGGCTTACAGAACGCTCCGCTACCCCTTATAAATATCACAATATTTACAAAGTCACAGTTTCGGCAAATGGCTTGAGCCCCGTTACATCTTCGTCGCGGAAAGTCTTAATTAGAACAGTGAGCTGTTACGCTATCTTTAAAGGATGGCTGCTTCTAAGCCAACCTCCTGCCTGTCTTGGACTTTCTACATACTTTCCCACTTAGCCATTATTTGGGGGCCTTAACTGGTGATCTGGGCTGTTTCCCTCTCGACTATAGACCTTAGCACCTATAGTCTGTCTGCTGTGCATAGAGTATCGGTATTCAGAGTTTGGTTAGGTTTGGTAGGAATCGCTTCCCCCTAGCCCATCCAGTGCTTTACCCCCGATATCATTCACACAACGCACTACCTAAATAGTTTTCGCGGAGAACTAGCTATAGCGGAATTTGGTTGGCCTTTCACCCCTTAACACAAGTCATCCAAAAACATTTCAACGTTTCCTGGTTCGGTCCTCCGATGCATGTTACTGCATCTTCAACCTGCTCATATTAAGCTCATCCCGCTTCGAGTCTAATCCGTACAACTAACGCCCTATTAAGACTTGGTTTCCCTACGCCTACACCTTGTGGCTTAAGCTTGCTGCACAGACTAAGTCGCTGACCCATTATACAAAAGGTATGCCATCACTTCTCAAGGAAGCTCTGACTGCTTGTAGGCATTCGGTTTCAGATACTATTTCATTCCCCCTATCGGGGTGCTTTTCACCTTTCCCTCACGGTACTTGTTCACTATCGGTCATCAAGGAGTATTTAGGCTTGGGAAGTGGTCTCCCCATATTCAGACAAAATTTCACGTGTTCCGCCCTACTCGAGAACAAATTTACTTTTTACCTATAAGGGACTATCACCCACTATGGTCTTACTTTCCAGAAAGTTCTAGTTATTATAAATTTGCTACTGGCCTGGTCCGCGTTCGCTCGTCACTACTAACGGAATAGATTTCTTTTCCTCTAGCTACTAAGATATTTCAATTCACTAGGTTAACTCTTATTAACTATGTATTCATTAATAAGTAACTCTAAAGAGTTGGGTTTCCCCATTCGGATATCTAAGGATCAAAGTGTGTTGACAACTCCCCTTAGCTTATCGCAGCCTGCCACGTCCTTCATCGTCTCTTGATGCCAAGGCATCCACTAAATGCCCTTTTGCGCTTGATTGCAATTACGTACAGAGAAAAATTTTGTACGTATTTTTAATCAATAATAAAATTATTTTGATCAGTTATTATTTTCATATTTACAAAATTAAAGAAAAAACAAGATATAATATTAGAAGGTATGGTGGAGGATAGCGGGATCGAACCGCTGACCTCCTGAATGCAAATCAGGCGCTCTCCCAGCTGAGCTAATCCCCCTTGAAAATTGGTGGGCCGAGGAAGACTTGAACTTCCGACCTCACGCTTATCAAGCGCGCGCTCTAACCAACTGAGCTACCGGCCCAGTTTGATTAAGGAAACACCTAGCACTTAGCTAACATTATAAAGAGATAAATAGACAACAATCCGGATGTTTGCCTAAACAAACATCAATATCCTTAGAAAGGAGGTGATCCAACCGCAGGTTCCCCTACGGTTACCTTGTTACGACTTCGCCCCAGTCGCTGACCCTACCGTGGACGGCTGCCTCCTTACGGTTAGCGCACCGGCTTAAGGTAAAACCAACTCCCATGGCGTGACGGGCGGTGTGTACAAGGCCCGAGAACGTATTCACCGTAGCACGCTGATCTACGATTACTAGCGATTCCAACTTCATGGACTCGAGTTGCAGAGTCCAATCCGAACTGAGATGGTTTTTTGAGATTAGCTGTACTTTGCAGTATCGCTGCTCACTGTCACCACCATTGTAGCACGTGTGTAGCCCAGACCGTAAGGGCCATGAGGACTTGACGTCATCCCCGCCTTCCTCCAGCTTATCACCGGCAGTTTTTTTAGAGTGCCCAGCATAACCTGATGGCAACTAAAAATGAGGGTTGCGCTCGTTGCGGGACTTAACCCAACATCTCACGACACGAGCTGACGACAGCCATGCAGCACCTGTGTGTGTGCCAGCCGAACTGAAGAATTACGATTCTATAATTCAAACACACCATGTCAAGGTCTGGTAAGGTTCTTCGCGTTGCTTCGAATTAAACCACATGCTCCACCGCTTGTGCGGGCCCCCGTCAATTTATTTGAGTTTTAATCTTGCGACCGTACTTCCCAGGCGGAGTGCTTAATGCGTTAGCTTCGACACTGAAACTATTGTCCCAGCGACTAGCACTCATCGTTTACTGCGTGGACTACCAGGGTATCTAATCCTGTTTGCTACCCACGCTTTCGTATCTCAGCGTCAAAAATGGCCCAGTTAGTCGCCTTCGCCACTGGTATTCTTTCCAATATCTACGAATTTCACCTCTACACTGGAAATTCTACTAACCCCTACCAAATTCTAGATCACTAGTTTTAAATGCAGTTCCTGGGTTGAGCCCAGGGATTTCACATCTAACTTTTTGATCCGCCTACATACGCTTTACGCCCAGTGATTCCGAACAACGCTAGCCCCCTTCGTATTACCGCGGCTGCTGGCACGAAGTTAGCCGGGGCTTCTTCTTCAACTAATGTCATTATCATCATTGATGAAAGAGCTTTACAACCCGAAGGCCTTCTTCACTCACGCGGCATTGCTGGATCAGGGTTTCCCCCATTGTCCAATATTCCCTACTGCTGCCTCCCGTAGGAGTCTGGGCCGTGTCTCAGTCCCAGTGTGGCTGATCATCCTCTCAAATCAGCTATAGATCGTAGCCTTGGTGGAGCAGTTACCTCACCAACTAGCTAATCTAGTGCGGGCTCATCTGAAGGCGATAAATCTTTCTCTTTGCAGACACATCCGGTATTAGCTACAGTTTCCCGCAGTTATTCCGAACCTTCAGGTAGATTCCCACATGTTACTCACCCGTGCGCCACTAGGTCCGAAGACCTCGTTCGACTTGCATGTATGAGGCATGCCGCCAGCGTTCGTTCTGAGCCATAATCAAACTCTTAAGTTGTGTAATTTGACCGAAGTCAAAAATTACGGAACGTCCGTTAAAGCGGAATACTTCTTGTAAAAACAAAAGTATTTGTTGATACGTATTCCATTAACGTTCGTAAATTTTAAATTACGAACTGTTGTCTACGTATCTCTTTATTATCTTATTAACGTATTAAAGAGCATAGTAACCCATTCAATATAAAATCAATATATGATGGGATTACAACAAATCTAGCATAACTAGAAAAGAGTATGTGCCTATAATAGTATTAAATTTCCTTGTCAAACCCAAAAAAAAACTTTTTTTTCCTAGTTTTCTGGGGATAAAACAATAATTAAATTAATTATTAATAACAAATTTAGAATCTAGTGAATTTTAATTTCACATTTAAGATTATAGTTATGGCTTTATAGGAAATTAAAAATTAATTAGAGAATTCTAGATCTTAATTTTATAAATTTTCAATATTATTAGCGATATAATTTCTTGAAAAATTGTTATTAAAAGAATTTTGGTTGCGGGGGTAGGATTTGAACCTACGACCTTCAGGTTATGAGCCTGACGAGCTACCGGGCTGCTCCACCCCGCGGTTATAAAATATTAGTCTAATTAAATGAATATTTAGTTTTTACAATTTAAATAATCAATTTAATCTTGTAAATGTAGAATAAGATGGTTCTCCATCAAGAATTTCGTCTATGTTTTTTGTCATAATTTTTCTACTTAACTTATAAATAATTTCATTAAATAATTCTAAATAGTTAGATAAAACTTTATCCGTGTGCGCAAGTGATAAGTACATCATATTTGTTGCTAAGTATTTATTTTTTAGCATCTCTTGAGTTATAAATGTTTTATAAATTAAATTATTTTTAGATTTAAAAACAAATGAAGGTATTGCATCTAAGCCTAATACATCAACTTTAAAATTATTATTTTTAAAAATTTTGTTCCAATTATATTTTAATTTCTTCCCTCTTGTTGATACTATTTTCCAAGATTGGAACTTTTTCATTTCATCCAAAGTTGCTATGGCTGCACTTGTGCCAATTCTTTCTGACCAAAAAGTACTGCTAATAAAAGTTGAGTGTACAGCCTCCATAATATTTCTTTTGCCAACAATTGCATTAATAGCATATCCATTTCCCAAAGCTTTGCCAAAAATAGCCATATCTGGTTCTATTTTATATTTTTTGTGAAGACCTCCATCAGTTTCTCTAAAGCCTGAAGTACATTCATCAAAAATTAGAACAATATTTTTTTCATTTGCTAATTTTTTTATTTTTTTTAAAAAATTACCTTTTGGAACTATGTTTCTCATGACTTCCATTTTTATAACTCCAATATTATGTCTATTAACAATATTTTTTAGTGAGTTAAAATCATTGTATTTAAAGGGATATACAGTTCCCTTTAATTTTTTTGGAACACCATTAACTTGCAATTCAGGAAGTAATAGTTCATCTAAATTATTTTGTTTTTGAATATTAGATGAAAGATACCAATCATGCCAACCATGATATCCACAGACTGCTATATTATCTTTTCCTGTTGCAGCTCTAGCAATTCTAATAGCAATAGCATTGGCTTCTCCACCAGACCGAGCAAACCTTACCATATCTGCCCATGGATTAAGTGATATAAGCTTCTCTGCCAAAATCACATCCTCTTTTGCATTAAGAGTAGACATATTGCCATTTTTAACGATATTTAGTACGGCCTGATCTACTGCTTTATTTGAATATCCAAGCAAATTAGTTCCAACACCCATATATGACAAATCATAAAAAGATTTACCATCCAAATCCCAAACTTTACAATTTTTTGTTTTAGTAAAATATGTTGGCCATTTTCCTGGTAAAAACATATCAGGTCTTTTAGATAAAATCATATTTCCACCTGGAATAATTTGTTTAGCTCTAAGCCAAACTTTTTGACCATTTGACATATTATATCCAGAATTGCGAAAATTTTCTCCTACCTTGAAAAAAGAAGGGTTGGATTTAATAAATTGTAAAATTTTATTAAAATCAAAATTTTTTTTATTTTTAAAATTTTTAAAAATTTTATTTATTCGAATTAAGTCACTTTTGTCGTCAAGCGTAATTCTATAATTTGAATAATTCTTTTCTAACTTATAATTTGCTTTAGTAAATTTTGAGGATGAGATTATGTAGGGAGTGACATGTTCTCTTTGCTCAACTTTTTTTGCAAACTTATTTGCAATTTCAAGTGCCTCAAAACTAAAAATCTCAGCATCCATCCCATCAGGAAAATGTGGCTTTAATGTATTAGATGCATAATCAACCTTAAGTTTTTTGTATATATTTATAAGGTTATCTACAATTTTATAATCAATGAATGGGCAATCTGCAGTAATCCTTAAAATATTTTTAGCTTTATATTTTTTTGCACATTTATAAAATCTATTCAGTACATCTATTTCACTACCAATAAAGATATTATGGTTATTTTCATTGGCAAAATTAATAAGTTTATGATTTAGTTTTTTACTCCCTGTCGCAATTACAATTTTATCTAAAAATTTAGATCCAGATAATCTGTTAATTATTATATTAATTAGAAAATCTCCATTAAATTTTGTAAGTACTTTGTTTGGCAATCTATTTGAGTTTTGTCTTGCCTGAATTATTGCTAATATATCTGTCATCAAATGTATTATAGCAAATATTTAGCTTAGGGGTAAAAATAAATTTAAAAACAAATACAATGAGTTTACTCTTTAGATATTTTATGTTTTTCCTATTAAATCATTGCTAGTTAAATTATAATATAAGATAATTATTAATATGATTATCAGGGAAGCACAATCTAGAGATTTTAAAGATATGTGGACTTGGAGAGTTGACAAAGAAACTATCGATAACTCTTTTACGAAAAGACACATTACAAAAAAAAATCATTTTGAATGGCTGAAAAAACATATTAGAAAAAAAAATTATGTTTTTTTAATTGCTGAAGATAAAAATTTGAAAGAGTCTTTAGGCACAGTGAATTTTAAAATTATAGGAAAAAAGGCTGAGGTTTCTATCTTTTTAAATCCCAAATTTAGAGGAAAAAAATTAGCCTCTAAAGTTCTTAAAAACAGCATTAATCATTTTCAAAAAAAATTTAACTTTTCTTTATTTGCTAAAATAATTCCAGATAATATAAAAAGTATTAAAATTTTCAAAAAATGTGGATTTGGAATTTATTCTGAAAACAAAAATTTTGTTTATTTAGTAAATAAACAAATAATTATTGATCAAATTGAAAAAGTAAGAAAAAAAAATAATGTAAATTGGATGAACCTTTTGCGTTTAGCATTTAAAATTGCTCCAAAGGAGGCTGAACAAATTGTGACAAATATTGATGAAAACGATTCAAGAATCAGTAATTTACTCAAATATTTATCAAAATAGTTAATAAAAATCATCAAGTTTCAATGGGCTGCCACTTTTTAGATTTCTCTTAGCCTTTTTACCTAATACCTTCTCATAATGTTTGGGCTCAAGACCTAAGTTAGGTCTTATTATTTTTAAATCATTTTCTGATATAATTGAGTGTTTCTTCAAGTTATTTATAATATATATCGATCTTCTATACTTAAGAGATTTTACTTCCTCTTTAGTTGGCCCATAATGAGTATTACCAATTGAAAGCCAAGCTGAATTTATTTCTTCAATAAATTGCTTAAAATCTTTTGCTTCTAACGAAAATTCTGAGTCTATAGATTTAATATTTTTATCGAGACATATATGTTTTTCAATAACAGTAGCTCCCAAACTTACCGCAGCTATGCTTGCCCCCATACCAATAGTATGATCTGAAAGACCTACTTCAAGATCAAATTTTTCCTTCATATCTCTAATTGTAATTAAATTGCTGTTTTCGGGTGAAGCAGGATAATTACTGGTACATTTTAATAGAATTATATCTTTTAAACCATTTGACTTAAATACTTTAACAGCATTTCTAATTTCTTTTAAAGAAGCCATACCTGTAGAAATTATGACAGGTTTTTTTGTTTTAGCAATTTTTTTTAATAGAGGGATATGAGTAATTTCAAAAGATGCAATTTTATAAAGAGGGGTATTAATCTTTTCTAAAAAATCAACTGCTGTTTCATCGAATGGGGAACTAAAGCAAATGATGTTGTTTTTTTTTGCTTCTTGAAAAATTTTTTGATGCCACTCCCAAGGAGTATAACCTTTACTATACAACTTATATAAATTTTCACCTCCCCAAAGTTTTGAATTTTTATCAACATAAAATTCTTTCCTGGTTGAATTAATTGTTATTGAGTCTGGCGTGTATGTCTGAAGTTTTATTGCTTCTATACCAACTTTTTTTGCAATTTTTATTATTTTTATTATGTTATCAAGTGAACCATTATGATTACCTGAAATTTCAGCAATTACCAAAGGTTTGAAATTTGCACCAATTTTTCTATTATTTATTATCATTTTCTAATGGTAGCGGAGGAGGGATTTGAACCCCCGACATCACGAATATGAGCCGTGCGCTCTGACCAACTGAGCTACTCCGCCAAAAAATTAAACTATATACTAAACGACTCTCCACATCCACACGTACTTTTTTCATTTGGGTTTTTAAAAACAAAACGCGAGGATAATTTATCAGTAGAATAATCCATTTCACTTCCTAATAAAAACATAGTTGCCTTTGGGTCGATAAATACTTTGACTTCATTTTGTTCTATATATTCTAAATTTTCAACTTCTTTAGCTTTTGCAAAATCTAATTTATATGAATATCCATTGCACCCTGTTTTATCAATACTAACAATCACGCCAATTGTATTTAAAGGGCCAGAGTCAATTATTTTTTTTAGCTGTTTAGAGGCTTGCTCTGTAACATTAAGGATTTTACTCATTTTTTTTATATATAATATTTTAAAAGATATCTAAAGCAAGTTTTGCATCTTCTGACATCAAATCTTTGTTCCAAGGAGGACTCCATACTAATTTTATTTCAATTGATTTAATGCCATTAAGTATTTCAATTGATTTTCCAACATTTTCCGGCATTTGACCTGCAACAGGGCAATTTGGATTTGTTAATGTCATCTCTATGGAGATATTGTTATTCATATTTTTGATGGAGTAAATTAGACCTAAATCATATATGTTTACAGGGATCTCTGGGTCCATTACAGTCTTGATACATTTAATAATTTCTTCTTCGCGTATTAAGTTTTTTGTAATAATATTATTAAATTCTTTAAAATAACTTTCACTTTTAAGTGGCATAAAGTCTTTTAAATTTTTATCTTCAGTCATGATTTTAGTATTGTTTTTATTTCATCTAAAGTTTTGATAAAATAATCTATTTCATCTTTAGTATTATAGACCCCTATTGAAATTCTTGCATTCCCTGAAATATTAAAAAATTTCATAAAAGGTTGTGCGCAATGATGACCTGTCCTAATAGCAATATTTTTTTTATCTAAGAGCATTGCAAGATCATTAAAATGTACACCGTCAATATTAAAGGAAATTATTGAAGTTTGATTGTTAAAATTACCATAAATTTTGATATCATTTTTTTTTATCATTTGATTGAATGCATATTTAGTTAAGTTGTTTTCATACTCATAAATTTTATCGATACCAATTTCATTAATAAAATCTAGGGATGACGATAAGCCTATAACTTGAGCTATTGGTGGAGTACCTGCTTCAAATTTTTGAAAACCACTAAGATATGTACTTGAGTCAGTTTCTACATTTTTTATCATTGAGCCACCACCCTGGTAAGGTCCTAGCATCTCAATCCATTTACTTTTCATGTAAAGTATTCCAAGTCCTGAAGGGCCATATAGTTTATGAGCTGAAAAAACATAAAAGTCAGGGTCAAGTTCTTTTATGTTAAGTTTTTTATGAGGAACATACTGACATCCATCAATTAATATTGGTAGATTAAACTTATCAGCTTTGATTTTAATCTCTTCGAAGTTAGTTATAGAACCAGTTACATTTGACATATGGGTAATAGCTAAAAGTTTTGTTTTAGAGTTAATTTTTTCTAGCAAATCATCATAGTCTAACTCACCAGTAGATTTTATTTTAGCAGTGACGATTTTAATTTTTTTTGAAACCAAATGCCACGGTACTAAATTAGCATGATGTTCTAATGAAGTTAGCAATACTTCATCACCATCATTAAAATAATTGTCTGATAAACAAGAGGATATTAAATTTATTCCTTCTGTCGCACTCTTTGTAAAAATTATATTTTCAGAAGATGGGGAGTTAATAAATTTACTAACTGATAATCTTGAGTCTTCATAACGTTTCGTTAAGTTGGAGCTTAATTCATAAATTCCTCTATGAATATTTGCATATTCATATGAGTAACAATCATTAACAGCTTTTATCATGCTATCAACTTTCAATGCAGACGCAGCAGTATCAAAAAAAACTAAATTAGGATTTTTTGAAAAAACAGGAAATCTTTTTTTTAAGTTCTCAATCATTCACTAGACTGTTTAAATAATCTGATAAATTATTACTTATTATTTTTGCACTTTCACTATCAAGATTTTTCAAATCTTCCTCAATAAAAGAGGAGATAATCATTTTCATAGCCTGATTTTTATTAATACCCCTTGAACGCAAATAATATAAAGCGCTTTCATCTACAGGACCTATTGTAGACCCATGAGAACATTTGACATCATCTGCAAAAATTCTAAGTTCTGGCTTTGAGAAAAAAGAGCAATTATCAGTTAATAATATTCCTTTGCTTAATTGATATCCTTCAGTCTTTTGTGCATTTTCAGATACAAAAGTATTGCTATAATAATTTGCATTAGAATGATTATTTAATATACCTTTATAAGTTTGATTGCTGACACAATTTTCAGCGTTATGGATAATATTTGTTTTATTAGTGCATGCATTATCATCTTTTAAAAAAAAACAACCCTTTAATGAGGCATTTGCAAATTCTCCATTCAAATGTGCATGATGAAAATTTCTAACAAATCCAGCAGAAAAATTATAGGTATTTTGATTGTAGGATGAATTTTTTTTACAAACAGTATTTGAAGTTAAATAAAGTTTATTTGAATTTGAGAAATTTTGAAAAATATTATGCTTAATTATAGCATCTTCCTCAACCTCAATATTATAATTTATATTATTTATTGAATTGTGTTTTAAGTGAAAATGATCTTCTAATTGAACTTCGCAATTTTTTTTAAAATTTATAAAATTGTTTTGAAAAATTGTAAAATTATCTGAAGTATCATGAATTAGTCGTATATTAAGTCTAGATTCACTTTTAATATTGAAAAAAATACCAGAATTTAGAAAAACATTATTTATGTCAATTATTATATCATCAAAATTATTTTTATCTTGATTTAAAAACCTTTTAAAATCTAAATTTGTAAAATTTCTAATTTCAATATTGTCATCTTCGTAGTTTTTGCATATTCCATTAATCACTCTGATTTCATAATTAGAATTATCAATTAATGAAATTGTTGGGTCTTCTTTTTGAGGTTTATAGAAGTAATTAAACTTACCTAATTCTGAAATAGTAATATTTTTGAGGCTTTCATTATTTTTTTTATCATAATTTTTTTGAATAATTTTTTTGAACACTTTCTCTCTTTGATTTAAAATAGTTTCGTTATCTAAAAAAATGTATTCTTTAGAGTGATTAATAAAGTTATTTTCAAAAGTCATTTAAAAATTTTGATAACCTGATGCTTCTATTTCAGTAGCTAAAGAGATATCACCTGATTTCACTATTTTACCATTCCTCATAACATGCACATAATCGGGACGGATGTAGTCTAAGAGTTTTTGATAATGTGTTATAATCAAAAAAGATTTTTTAGGATTTTTAAATCTATTAATTCCTTCGGTAACTATTCTTAGAGCATCAACATCAAGACCTGAGTCAGTTTCATCAAAAATTGTAAGTTCAGGATTAAGAATACTCATTTGAAGAATCTCGTATCTCTTTTTTTCACCACCAGAAAAACCAGTATTAATTGATCTCTTAAGCATATCAGTACTTATTCCAAGCTCTTCAGCATTTTTTCTTAATAATTTTGCAAAAGAAAGATTGTCTAATTCAGGTTTTTTTTCATTTTTAAGTTTTGAATTAATAGAAGCATGAAGAAATGGGGTGATATTTACACCTGGTATTTCAACGGGGTATTGAAAAGCTAAAAAAAGTCCTTTTTGAGCTCTTTCTTCAATATTTAAATCTAATAAATCCTGATTCTTGAAAATAACTTTACCTGAATTTACTTCGTATTCTTCATTGCCTGCAAGTACATTGGCCAAAGTGCTTTTACCACATCCGTTTGGACCCATAATAGCATGCACTTCCCCCTCATTGATACTGATGTTAAAATCATTAAGAATTTTCTTTCCTTCAATAGAAACATTCAAATTATTAATATTTAAAAAAATCATCCCACACTTCCTTCCAAAGAAATTGATACTAATTTTTGAGCTTCTACAGCAAATTCCATTGGCAATTCTTGCAGAACTTGTTTGCAAAATCCATTGACGATTAGGGAAACAGCTTCTTCATGAGTTAGGCCTCTTTGCCTACAATAATATAATTGATCTTCATTAATTTTAGAAGTAGATGCCTCATGCTCAACAATTGCAGAATTATTTTTTGAGTCAATGTAGGGAATTGTATGCGCTCCACACTTATTACCAACTAAAAGAGAGTCGCACTGAGTGTAATTTCTTGCCTTATCTGCTTTTCTAAGAAATGATACATTTCCTCTATAGGTATTTTGAGAGTTACCCAGAGAGATACCCTTTGAAATAATCTTGCTACGGGTATTTTTGCCAATATGAGTCATTTTTGTTCCAGTATCAGCTTGTTGAAAGTTATTTGTGATAGCAACAGAGTAAAATTCTCCAATTGAGTTATCACCCTTAAGGATACAACTTGGATATTTCCAAGTTACAGCAGATCCTGTTTCAACCTGAGTCCAAGATATTTTACTATTTTTACCTTTGCATAAACCTCTTTTTGTAACAAAATTATAAATTCCACCTTTTCCATCTTCATCACCAGGATACCAGTTTTGAACAGTAGAATATTTTATTTCTGCATTTTCTAGAGCAATTAATTCAACATTTGCAGCATGGAGTTGATTTGTATCTCTTTGAGGGGCTGTGCAACCTTCAAGATAGCTAACATAACTTCCCTTATCAGCAATAATTAAGGTTCTTTCAAATTGACCCGTTTCTTCTGCATTAATTCTAAAATATGTGGAGAGCTCCATAGGACATTTAACATTTTCAGGAATATAAACAAAAGAACCATCAGTAAAAACTGCAGAGTTTAGTGCTGAAAAAGAATGGTCACCAGGAGGAATAACAGAGCCAAGATATTTTTTTACTAACTCAGGATGAGTTTGGATCGCTTCACTGATTGAACAAAAAACTATACCGAGTTTTTCTAATTCCCCTTTATAAGTCGTTGCAACAGAAACACTGTCAAAAACAGCATCAACGGCAACCCCTGCTAAAACTTTCTGTTCTTCTAATGGAATTCCAAGTTTGTTGTAAGTTTCAATTAATTTGGGATCTACCTCACTTAGATCTTTTGGTTTTTTTTCAAAACCTTTTGGAGCAGAGTAATAATAAATGTCTTGGTAATCGATTTTAGGGAATTTTAAATTTGCCCATTGAGGATCGTTCATCTTTAACCATTTTTTGTAACAATTAAGTCTCCAATTAAGCATCCACTCAGGTTCTTTTTTCTTATTAGAAATAAATTTTATAATTTTCTCATCTAGACCTTTCTTTGGTTTTTCAGAGTCAATTTCAGTTACAAATCCATATTTATATTTATCCTGAGCATATTTATCTAATGTTTGACTAGTTTCAGTATCCACAAGTATTCAAATAAGGTTTTATTATAAAAAATCTAGTCTTTTCAACTAAAAATAGGTTAATTTAGAACTAGTTCTAAATATCAAGTTATCCACCCTCCTCCCAAAACTTGATCATTTTTATAAAAAACACAAGCTTGGCCAGGGGATGTAGCAGATATTGGTTCGTCGAATAAAAAATATCCACTTTCATCTATTATTTTTAATTTACCAGATATTTCATTTTGAGTTGATCTTATTTTTGCAGAGCACTCAATTTCTTTATTTAAGATATCTTTATCTAATAAATTTATATTTTTAAAAAATATTTTATTTTTTTGTAAATTTTCATAAGGTGCTAAAACAATATAATTTTGTTTTTTATTTACCTCTTTAACATAAAGTGGTTTTTCTTGACCACCAACACCAACTCCCTTTCGTTGGCCAATAGTGTAGTTGGCTATTCCTTTGTGGACTCCAATTTGACTTCCGTTAATGTCGAATATAATCCCTTCTTTGTTTACATCAGGGTTAATATTATTAATTAAATCTCTGTAGGAGTCAGATGTTACAAAACATATATCTTGACTATCAGGCTTATCACTAACCACTAACTTATAATCATCTGCCATTTGCCTTATTTCTGATTTAAGGTAATTGCCAAGTGGAAAACGAACATAATCCAATTGTTCTTGTAAGGTTGCAAATAAAAAATAACTCTGATCCTTTTTTTTATCTTTTGCCTTATAAAGTTTCGAGTTTTTAAGGCCTCCGTCTCTTATGGCATAATGACCTGTCACAAGGGCATCAGCATTTAAATTTTTTGACTCCTCTAATAAATCTGAAAATTTAACTGTTTGATTGCATTGTATGCAAGGAACAGGAGTTTCTCCATTAGCATAAGAGTCTACAAAATTATTTATAACCCCATTAAAAAACTTATCTTGATAATCAAAAACTTTATGAGGAAAATCATACTGTTTAGCGACTTTTTTAGCATCATCGATATCTATACCTGCACAACATGACTTTGATTTAACTGAGTTTGGTTGATTATATAAACGTAATGTAACTCCTATTACATCATATCCTTCTTTTTTAAGCTTTACTGCAGCAACGGAACTATCTACACCACCAGACATTGCAACAATAAGCTTGGTATCCTTTTCTTTTTTGTTAAATCCAAGTGAATTCATATTTTTTGATCTATATATTTACAAACTCATATTACTTCAATAATAGCTTTGAAATAATGGTAGATTTATTAATTCCTGGACCTGAAGGTAAAATTGAAGCGAAATATACACATAATGGAAATGATCAGTCTCCAATTGCATTAATATTACACCCTGACCCATCTAGGGGAGGCACAATGAATACAAAAATAGTCTTCAAACTTTACAAGTTATTTGTAAATAATGGCTTTTCAACAATTAGATTCAATTTTAGAGGGGTAGGAAAAAGCGAAGGCATTTATGATGATGGTGAGGGGGAGCTAAGTGATGCTGCTAGTGTTTTAGATTGGTTGCAGCAATACAATACAAATTCAAAGACTTGTTGGGTTGTAGGTTTCTCTTTTGGAGCATGGGTTGCAATGCAATTGCTAATGAGAAGACCTGAAATTAATGGCTTTATTAGTGTTTCACCCCCTGCTAACATTAGAGATTTTAGTTTTTTAGCTCCATGTCCATCCTCAGGACTAATTGTTCACGGTGATAAGGATAATATAGCATCATTTGACTCAACTAAAATATTGGCTGAAAAGTTACAAAAACAAAAAAAAGTGAATATAAGTTTCAAATCTATAAAAGGGGCAGATCATTTTTATGAAAATTATTCTAACCAATTTACTGAAATTGTAGATAAGTATATTAAAGAAAATATTAGTTAGTTATTTTATCAATTATGAAATTGAAATCTGAATTTTTAAACGAAATCTATTCACGTGGATTTATATATCAATCCAGTGAAATAGAAAGTTTGGACTCATTAGTCTCAAAAAATAAAATAACCGCATATATTGGTTTTGATATTACAAGTGATAGTCTTCACATTGGAAGCTTAGTCCAGTTAATGCTACTTAATTGGTTAGAGAATTATGAACATCGCCCTATAGCTTTAGTGGGAGGTGGAACTACACTTGTTGGTGACCCTTCAGGTAAAGACACCACAAGAAAAATAATGAGTCTTGAAGAAATTAATAAAAATATTAAAAAAATTGAACAAACATTTACTCAATTTATCAGCATCAATAAATCTGGCTTAATAATAAATAATTATGATTGGTTAGCAAAATTAAACTATGTAGAATTCTTAAGAGATATTGGCTCAAAATTAACTCTTAATAAAATGCTTACTTACGAGTCAGTAAAGAATAGATTAGATAGAGAGCAACCCTTAACCTTTTTAGAATTTAATTATATGCTACTTCAAGCATATGATTTTTATCATTTAAGAAAAAACTTTAATTGCGTTCTTCAAATGGGAGGATCTGATCAATGGGGTAATATTATTAATGGCATAGATCTAATTAAAAAAATCTTAAATAAAGATGCTTATGCCATTACATCTCCATTAATTACAAATTCAGATGGTTCAAAAATGGGTAAAACTGCTAAAGGAGCTATTTGGCTAGATAAAGCAAAACTAAGCAATTTTGAATTTTACCAATTTTGGCGAAATGTTTCAGACGAAAAAGTTGAAAGCTTTTTAAAATTATTTACAAAAATAAGTTTAGACGAAATTAAAAAGCTCTCAAAATTAAAAGGTAAGGAAATTAATGAGGCAAAAAAAATACTTGCTTTTGAAGTTACAAAAATCTGTAGGGGAGATCATTCTGCAAAAGAAGCTAAGGATATTGCAAATAATTTATTTAGTGTAAATAAAATTGATAATAGATTGCCTTCATATGAAATCAAATCATCTTTCATAACAAGCTCAAAATTTTCAATTTTGGATGCTTTAGAAAAACTTAACTTAAGCAAAAGTAGAAGTGATACTAAAAGATTAATAAAATCAAAAGGAATTAGAATTAATGAAGAAATATACAGCTCTAGTGATTTATCTCTTAAAATTTATGCTAACAAACCTGAAATTAAAATAAGTGTAGGGAAAAAAAACATTGGTATTTTAAAAATTAAAAAATAATTTCTATCTATAAATGCAATGATTCTTCCAAAAAACTATCAATTTCTCCATCTAAAATAGCGTTTACATCAGATGACTCATAATTAGATCTTAAATCTTTAATTAATTTGTATGGATGCAAAACATAAGATCGAATTTGACTTCCCCATCCGATTTGTTGTTTCTGATCATTGATAACATTTTCCTTTTCTTTTTTTTTCTGTAGCTCATATTCATAAATTCTAGATTTTAACATATTCATTGCATACGCTTTATTCTTATGTTGTGATCTATCGTTTTGACATTGAACAACTATATCAGTTGGCAAATGTTTAATTCTAACTGCACTGTCTGTAGTGTTAACATGCTGCCCACCTGCTCCAGATGCTCTGTATGTATCTATTTTCAAATCTGAGTCGTTTATCAAAACTTCAATTTTATCGTCAATTTCTGGATAAATCCATACACTTGCAAAACTTGTATGCCTTCTTTTATTACTATCAAATGGGGAAATTCTTACCAAACGATGTATGCCACTTTCTCTTCTCAACCATCCATAGGCATAATTTTTTTCTATCTTCAATGTAGTAGATTTTATTCCTGCCTCTTCTCCCCTTGTCTCCTGAAGAAGTAAAATTTTGGCATTTTGTTTTTCCGACCAACGAATGTACATTCTTAATAACATTTCAGCCCAATCTTGACTTTCAGTCCCACCTGCGCCAGCATGAATTTCTAAAAATGCATTGTTGGGATCAGTAGTATCACTCATTAAGTTTTCTAATCTAGATTTATTTGAAATAATTAAAATTTTTTTAGACTCAGTAAATAGCTGCTCAAAATATTCATCATTATTTTCAGAAATTGCAAGACTCAACATTTCTTCTAAATATTCAATGTTACTTTCAACAGTTTCAAAGTCTCTAATTTTATTTTCAATATTTTTTATTTTTTGAAATAATGATTTAGCATTTGGATCTTTCCAAATTTCTGGATTTTCACTTTCTATTCTATATTTTTCTAAATCTAATTTAAGTGAGGAAAAGTCAAACTCCCCTCCTCAGCAAATCATAGTTATTTTTAATAATCTCTAAGTTAGACTCAATTTTTTCTTTTAAATTCATTAATTATTTAATAATCCTCCAGTGCCTGAAATTATCTCTGAGTTAAATCCTAAAGAGTCTATAACATTAATTTCATTTTTTAAAATATTTTCTGAAGACTTAATAAATGGCTCCATTATTGAATTTTCATTATTTGATGGTCTTCCAGTTGTAGGATCAATATTTATAAAAGTTAATCCATTTGGTATTTTAAATGGTTTATTGTTTTTATTAATATCTGAGTGTAATGCATAATTTTTAAAAATTGGAACCGCAACTGAAGATCCTGTTTCTTTAAAACCAAGAGTTTTAGGTTGATCATAACCTACATAAATACCTACTACAACATCAGGAGAATACCCTATAAACCATGCATCTTTATTTTTATTAGTTGTTCCTGTTTTACCAGCTAAGGGAAAACCCAAATCTTTTAATTTAATAGCTGTTCCTCTTTGAACAACACCTTCCATCATTGATGTAACTTGATAAGCAATTCTTGAGTCAATAACCAATTCTTCAGTATCTAATATTTTTGGTATATAGATTTTTTTGTCAAAATTCTCTACCAAACAATCATCACAACTTCTGTTTGAGCTTTTAAATACTAATTTTCCATTTCTGTCATATATACTTTGTATAAAATTTGGTTGAATTTTTTTTCCACCATTGGCTATAATTCCATATGCATTAGTTATATCGATAAGTTTTACTAATCCACTTCCTAATGACATTGACATATTATCATCTAGAAACTTATCTATTCCAAATTCTTTTGCAGTCTGAAGTATTTTTGGAATACCAATTTCATTTGCAAGCCTTATCGTCATAAGATTCCTTGACTTCTCAATTCCAGTTCTAATTGTAGTTAATCCATAAAATTCCTCAGTATAGTTGGCAGGTTTCCACTTTGGCAATCCAGGACCTTGATCAATTACATATGGTGCATCAAGAACTAATGTGGATGGGTTGAAGCCTTCGTTTAAAGCTGTGAGATAAACAAAAGGCTTAAATGCCGAACCAGGCTGTCTTTTTGCCTGTGTTGATCTATTAAATTGACTTAAGTTAAAACTAAAACCACCAGACATAGCAAGCACATCACCAGAATGTGGATTTAAAACTATTATGGCTCCATTAACATCTGGAATTTGTCTAATTATTAAATCTTTATTTATAATTTCTACAAAAAATAATTCTCCAATTGTAAATACTTCTTTTTTTAACCATTCATTCTCAAAAAAATTTAAGTCGATAGTCAACTCTATGTTGTTTTCATCTAAAACATTAATCAGGTTTTTGTTAATTTTTTTTATTTGAACTATTTTCCATTTATTTGGAAAAGGATTTTTAAATTTCAAAATATAATTTTTTATATTTGCAGAACTAACCTCATCTATTCCTAGAGACCCTTTCCATCCATGACGTTTATCATAATCTATCAAACCCTTTAACAAAGAATTATTTGCAATTATTTGCAATTCTGAATTGAGTGATGTTTTGATTATCAAACCATCAGAATAAAATTTTTTCTCACCATATTTATTAAAAAGCAATTTTCTTATTTCTTCATAAAAATAATCAGCTTCATTAAAAATTACCTTATTTCTAGAAAATAATTTTATTGGTGATGTTTTAAATTTTAAATCTTTTTCCTCTATAAACTTGTTAGAGTGCATCCTATCTAATACCCAATTTCTCCTCTCAAAAGCAGCATTGTAATTTTTATTTGGGTTATAATTATTTGGAGCCTTAGGCAGAGAGGCCAAAAAGGCAATTTCATCTAAATTTAACTCAGAAAGAGATTTATTAAAATAATTTAGGCTAGCTGAAGCAATTCCATAAGATCTTTTACCAAGATAAATATCATTCAAATATAATTCTAATATTTCTTGTTTAGTCAAAATATTTTCAATTCTTAGTGCAAGTAAAATTTCTTTTATTTTTCTCTCATAGCTAACTTCATTAGAGAGCAATAAATTTTTTACTACCTGTTGAGTTATAGTTGAAGCTCCAATTAACTTTCTGTTGTTAAAGCTATTAATTAAATTAGTAAATGAAGCTCTTAAAATAGCGTAAAAATCCACCCCAACATGATTAAAAAAATTTTTATCTTCAGCTGCAATAAAAGCTTGAATTATATTTTTAGGAATTCTTTCAATAGGAATGTAAAGTCTCTCTTCTTTATGAAAGCTTTTAAGTAATAATCCATCTGAACTATAGAGTCTTGAAGATAGGTTAGGTTGATAATTTGTTATCCTATCATAGCCAGGTAACTCAGGTGAAAATTTCCATAAAATTGTCAGAATGACACCGCTGACAACAAAAAAGGATATAAAAAATAATGCGAAAATTAAATAAATTATTTTTTTCATTTTCAACAATCTAGATTGTGAAATAGTTAAAAATATGACAATAGATGATTATTAATTTATTACACATAAAAAAATTACTTAAATGAATAAAATTTCTAAAATTTATAATGGAGTTTCCAAAATATGTCGAAAAAGATACTTATTGATACATCAAACCCAAATGAAACAAGGGTTGCCGCTACTAATGAAGGTAAATTAGATGATTTTGAAATCGAATCTAATAAAAAAAATTCTGTTAAGGGTGATGTATATTTAGCAAAAATTACCAGAGTTGAACCATCCCTTCAGGCAGCATTTGTTGACTTTGGAGGAAACAGAAATGGTTTTCTTCCACTAACTGAAATACATCCTGATTATTTCAAGATTCCATCTGCGGATGAAATAAAATTAAAAGAGCTATTGGATAAACAATTCGATAATGAGCAATCAGAAGATTCAGAGGAATCAGAGGAGTCAATTGAAAACCAGCAAACTGAAAAAAGTGATGAATTAGAAATTAATGAAGACAGTAACAAACAAAACAAGATAAAGGCATATAATCCAAAAAAAGAATATTATAATTTTTTCAAAAAATACAAAATACAAGATGTAATAAAACCTAGGCAAGTTATTCTAGTTCAAGTTAACAAAGAGGAAAGAGGTCTTAAGGGTGCAGCGCTTACTACTTTTCTATCTTTTGCTGGTCGTTATTGTGTATTGATGCCAAATAGTATGAATAATGATGGAATTTCTAGAAAAATTGGCGATATTGAAGAACGTAAAAAATTAAAACAGATTTTAGCTTCAGTTAATATACCTGAAAAGATGTCTGTAATAATAAGAACTGCCGGTATTGGAAAAAGTAAAAAAGAAATTTCTAAAGATTTAACTTTCTTAGTAAGTCAATGGAATAAAATAAGAACTTTGACACTTAAATCTGAAGCACCAAACCTAATTTATGAAGAAGGTAGTATTTTAAAAAGAACAATCAGAGATATGCTAACCGAAGAAGTAGATGAGGTTCTGGTTGAGGGCAAAGATGGATACGATAAAATAAAAAAAATATCTAAAAATATATTACCCAGCCAATCCAAAAAAATTAAACTATATAAAAGTAAAGAAAACTCATTATTTGCTTCACAAAATATTGAATTTCAAATTAACGAACTTTATAGTTTAAATGTTAAGCTGCCATCAGGTGGATCAATAGTGATAAATACTACTGAGGCACTCGTAGCAATAGATGTGAATTCTGGAAGAAACACCTCAGAAAGAAATATTGAAAACACAGCATTAAAAACTAACTTGGAAGCTGCAACTGAAATAGCGAGACAATTAAGATTAAGAGATTTAGGTGGATTGGTAGTGATCGATTTTATTGATATGGATGATTATAGAAATAATTTTAAGGTAGAAAAAACTATTAAATCTGCACTTTATAGAGATAGAGCAAGAATTCAGGTAGGAAGAATAAGTATGTTTGGACTTCTTGAGCTATCAAGACAAAGGCTTAGATCAAGTTTGATTGAAAAATCATTTGATAAATGTAATTTTTGCAGTGGTTCAGGGTTAATGCTAAACTCAAGATCAATAAGTGAGCAAATCATTAATACTATAAAAGAAAAATTATTATCAAATAATAATTCAAATCTTTTAGTCAAATGTAATACTGCTTTGGCAGAAAATCTTATCAATCAAAAAAAACTAGAACTTAATAAACTTGAAGAGAACCATAATTCTTCAATAACTTTTGAGTTCAAAGAAGAGTTTTCACTACATGAACCAATAATTGAAGCTTTTAATAAGAATGGAGAAGAAAAAAAGTCTATAAGCAAAGTAAAACGTATTATTAAGAAAAAATCAACTAGAATTAAATCTAAAACTGATGAAAAGAGTTCAAAAAAATCAAAAAATGATAAAATAAATAAAAAGAATACTAATAAAAAAAATGCTAAAACTAAAGCAAACAATATTCAAAATGATATTATACAAGATAATGAAATTACAAATGACAATGACGTTCAAAATTCTGAGGAAAAAACTGGTTGGTGGTCCTAAAAAATAAATTATTTTTAATTGTTTTTTTTTGTTATTTAATTTTTGCAAACATTTCAATTTCAAGTCAAATATTTGATTATGAGACAGAAGTTTTTGTAAATAAGTTATTAAACCAAATAAAAGAAGTTAATAAATTTAAAAAAGATATCAAAATAAGTGTGATTAAAGATGACGATCCTAATGCTTTTGTTTTTACTGAAAATAGAATGATTATTTCATCAGGTCTTATAGAGCAAGCGCCTGATTATGTATCTTTACTTGCTGTACTAGCGCATGAAGTTGGTCATCTGCATTACTTTCACTTAGAAAAGAGGGAAAACTCTCTGGAACAACTTTCAAAACTTAATTTGCTCACTAATATAGCAGCAATTACAGGAGGTATTTTGGCTAATGATCCGCAAATTTTGGCGGGATCAATTGCAGGCCAAGCTAACATAAATAATTTTTATCTCAGCTTCAGTAGAGAGCAGGAAAGAGAAGCTGATTTATTTTCAATTGGGACATTACAAAAACTAAAATTGCCAACCAATTCTGTAATAGAGCTTTTAAAAATACTAGAGCAAAATGCTTTAAGTAAGGGGTATGATGAAGAATATCAAAAATTTTCAACTCATCCTATTTTTCGAGAGCGTTATCAAATGATTGATAATAACACACTAAATGAGAAATTTAAATATAATGAAAATATCCAGAATGAATTTAATTTTATAAAAGCTAAATTTTTAGGGTTTAATGATAAATCTAGCTTAGGTGCTCTGAAAAATGATCACAAAATATATTTTGAGTCTATTAATAACTCCAATTTGGGTAATTTACAAAGTTCATTAGAAAAAATAAATTTTTTAATAAAAAAATATCCTGAATACGTTTTTTTGCTAGAGACGAAAGGGGATATTCTTAGGTCTCATGGTTTTATAAGTGAGTCTCTTGAATTTTACAAAATAGTTTTAAGAAAATATCCTAATAACCATTACATTAAGTATAGATTATTTTTAGATACAAACATTACAAAATTAAACAAAAATAAAAAAAATAATTTTTTTGAAAATAATTTAGATTTATTGATACAATTTCCTACAAATAAATATATTATTAATAAATTTATAAAATTAGCTATAATTTTAGATAAAGAGTTTTGGATTGATTTTTTTAATATCATTCATCAATCAAATGAATTTAAAAAACAAGAATTCAAAGAAAAATTATTTGCACTATCAGAAAAAACTAATGACAAAAAATTAAAAAAGATAATATATGAGTATTTAAAAATATGAATGGATCTTTGACCTTTGATGATTATGTGAAGCTATTAAAAAACAAAGAGATAATATCCAAATATTATAATAAAAAAAGGGTTCAGCCTTCAAGTATTGACCTGACATTAAGTAGTGAATGCTATGAATTAAAATTCAGTTTTTTAAGTCCTAAAGGCAAAATACGTAATAAATTAAAAACATTATCATTTAAAAAGCACAGTTTAAAAAATGGATTAGTTTTTAAAAAAAATCACACATATTTAGTTAAATTAAATGAAAAATTAAATTTAATTTCTCCAATAATAGGCAAATGTAATCCTAAAAGTAGTACTGGAAGATTAGATATATTTTGCAGAACTATTTTGGATAATTCAAATGAATACGAAAAAATACCTTTCAAATATAAAGGGGAAATGTTTATTGAAGTCACATGCAAATCATTCAATATCAAATTTCATGAGGGAGATAGCCTTAATCAAATGAGATTAGCATATAATCAAAATATTTATTTAAATGACAGTCAATTAAAAAAAATAAATTTTAAAAAAAAAATATGCTTTTCTAAAAGAAAAGTGATTTTTGAAAATGGACTCAAGTTAACAATTGATTTATCAAATAATAAATCTATTTGTGCTTATAAATCAAAAACAAATTCTCCTTTATTAGACTTTTCAAAAAATAAATTTCACAAAAAAAATAACTATTGGATACCAATCAAGCCTTCAAACAATACTTTAGTTATTGAAAAAAATAGTTTTTACATACTAAAATCTAAGGAAAGAATTTCAATCCCACCAAATTTAGCTGGGGAAATGATACCTTACGATACAGGTATTGGAGATTTTAGAGTGCATTATGCAGGTTTTTTTGATCCTGGATTTGGATATCCTAATGGCGCGTTCGCAGTTTTAGAAGTAAAAACTCATGAGGTCAGCTTTATTATTGAGGATGGACAAACTATAGCAAGAATTCAATATGAAAAATTGAATAAATCACCATCTATGTTATATGGAAAAAATATAAATTCTAATTACCAGAATCAAAAACTTGCATTAAGTAAACATTTTAAAGAATAATATGAAAAAAATTTTAATTATCAACGGTCCAAATCTCAATCTGCTAGGTAATAGAGAGAAAAATTTTTATGGTGATACAACATTAGAAAGAATAAAATCTATTTGTGAGAAAAAATGTTCTGAAAGCAACATAGAAATGGAATTTTTCCAAAGTAATCACGAGGGAGAATTATTAGAAAAAATTCATTCAGTTCAAAATGGTTTTGATGGGATTATAATTAACCCTGCTGCATACACCCACACTTCTATAGCTTTGTTGGATGCTCTTAGAGCAACATCTAAGCCAAAAATAGAGCTTCATATTTCAAATATTTATTCAAGGGAAGATTATAGAAGAAAGAGTATTACTTCAGAAGCCGTAAATGGTGTCATTTGTGGTTTTGGTGAGAATGGATACTTACTAGCAATTGAAGCAATCAAGAAATTAATCTATACGGATAAATAATGACTAAAATTGATAAAACTGACATTGATAATATTAAAGTAATTCTTAATGAAGCAAAAATAGACAATGTGTCAAAGTTCAGGATTAAAAAAGGTGATTACGAAATTGAAATTTCATCTGAACAATTAGTCAAATCAATAAATACTAAAGAAATTAAGTCACAACCAGTCAATAAAAATTCAGAAGAAACAGTTGCAGTTGAAACTATTAATGAAGAAAATATAGTGAAATCTCCAATGGTAGGAGTTGCTTATTTGTCTGCTGATCCAAACTCTCCACCATATGTTAAAGTAGGACAGCATGTTAAGGCAGGTGATATACTTTTATTAATAGAAGCAATGAAAACATTTAATGAAATTAAAGCACCTAAATCTGGAGTTATAAAAAAAATAGTAGCTTTAAACAGTCAGCCCGTAGAATTCGGAGATCACTTAATTATTTTTGAGTAATGATCAAAAAAATTTTAATCGCCAACCGAGGCGAAATTGCATTAAGAGTATTAAGAGCTTGTAGAGAACTTGGGATAAAAACAGTAGCTATTCATTCTGAAGCTGATGAAAGTGCAATGCATGTTAGAATGGCAGATGAAAGTATATGTGTTGGCCCAGCATCAGCCCAATCTAGTTATCTAAATATTCCAGCCATAATTACAGCCGCAACTTTAACAAACGCTGATGGAATTCATCCAGGATATGGATTTTTAAGTGAAAATCAAAGATTTGCTGAAATTATTGAAGAGCATAATATTAAATTTATTGGCCCCCACTCTAGTCATATTAAAATAATGGGGAATAAAATTGATGCTAAAAAAGTAATGGATGAAAACAAAGTTCCAACAGTGCCTGGACTTAATGATGTTACTGACAACAAAAAGATTGAACAATTTATAGATAATATTGGTCTTCCGGTAATTGTAAAAGCAGCAAGCGGTGGAGGTGGCAAAGGTATGAGGGTAGTGTTTAAATCTGATGAAATTGAAAACGCAATTAACTCTGCAAAAGCTGAAGCTAAAAAATCATTTAATGATGATAAAGTTTATTTAGAAAAATTTTTGACAACACCAAAACACATTGAAATTCAAATTCTTGCAGATGCGCATGGCAATGTAGTTACTTTAGGTGAGCGCGATTGCTCAATTCAAAGAAAACATCAAAAGCTAATTGAAGAAAGCCCAAGTGAGCTCTTAACTGATAAAAAAAGAAAGGAAATTAGCGATCTATGTAAAAAAGCAGTTTCTGCTATTGGTTATGAAGGAGTTGGAACACTAGAATTTTTATATGAAAATGAAAATTTTTATTTCATGGAGATGAATACGAGATTACAAGTAGAGCATCCAGTAACAGAAATGGTAACTGGGATTGATTTAGTAAAGCAACAAATATTAGCTGCATCGGGAGAAAAACTTACAATGACCCAAGAGGATATTAGCATGAAAGGACATTCTATTGAATGTAGAATAAACGCTGAGCACCCAGAAAGCTTTATACCATCTCCTGGTAAGATCACTCAATATCATCAACCAGGTGGGTTAGGTGTAAGAGTAGATTCAGCCGTCTATCAAGGATACTCTGTGCCTCCTCATTATGATAGTATGATTGGAAAACTTATTACATATGCAGATAATCGTAAAGAATGCATTGCAAGAATGAATAGAGCTTTAGAAGAATATGTAATTATGGGTATTAATACAAATATTCAACTTCACCAAAAGATTATAATGAGTGATGAGTTTCAATCTGGAAATTATGACATTAACTTTATGTCAACTTTCAATTGAATAAGATTATTCCTACTAAAGATTTAATTAATTTTTATAAAAAAGGCTTCTTCCCAATGGCAGAAAGATCAACTGAAGAAACTGTTAATCTTTATCAACCAAAAAAGCGCTTTTTAATTCCTATTAATAATTTTCATGTTCCAAGAAAATTATATAAATTGTTCAAACAAAACAAATATACTTTTAGATTAAATAATAATTTTGAAGAAGTAATATCTCAATGCCAATCATCAAATAGAAAGGATGATGGGACTTGGATCAATGATATTATTTTAAATTCATACGTAAATTTATATCATAATAAAATATGTCATAGCATCGAATGCTATGATGAAAACAAATTAATAGGAGGGCTATATGGAGTTCATATAGGTGGATGTTTTTTTGGAGAAAGCATGTTTAGTAAAGTTTCTAATACAAGTAAATTTTGCTTACTTTATTTGATAGCTATTCTTAAAAAAAATTTATTTTCAATTCTCGACTCTCAGTTTTATAATAAACATCTTGTCCAATTTGGAGCTTTTGAAATGAATAACAAAGATTATTTAAATAGACTCAAAATAGGACTTGAGCAAAAAAGAAATTTTATTTTTATTAATGATTTTCAAGAAGTATTATCATTAACACAACCTAGCAACCACAAATCATAAATTGGATGTTCAAGAGGAGTTACCTCTGGCGACGAAGATATCATCCATCCTCTGTAAAAGTTTTTATTCCCCCCCTGAAAAGTATCAATAATATCAACTAAAACATAGTCTTCAGAAATTTCTGTAGGTGGTTCTGTAAAACATGCATAAACTTCAACACTTAATGTTTCTATTTCATCTGAATTGTTAACAGATATTGTTTTATCTATTAGTTTGTTGGAGATTTTATCTAATAATCTAAATTTTGCATATTTCATTTGCAAAGGCTCAGATAATAATTGGTTAGAAAAAAATAGTATTAAAAAAAATATTTTAAGGAGACCAAGATTCATAATCAGCCTTGATCTGATCTGGATTATAGTTTTTAGATAATGGATTAGACGGTGGATAGTGGGCATTAATAGTTCCAGTCATGTTTTCTTTATGCTTTTTTTGCCAATGATATTTATGTTTATAGTTGACAGGTGGCTTATCTATAGATTTATGAAGCCATGCATGCCAATGCGGGGGTATTTTTGATGCTTCTATTTCACCATTAAATATCACCCATCTTTTGGCATTTAAATCTGCATGATTATTACTATTAGCATAATATTTATTTCCAATTTCATCAGACCCAACTAATTTCCCATAAAACCAGGTATATAATGTTGTTCCAAAACTCATGCTGCTTCTATACGTGTAAATGCGATGCTTTCCAATTAATATTTTTGTTGGCATAGAAATTTTTAATTTTGATATTACCCTCCTCTATATATTCTGGAATAATTCTGTCTTCTTTATTTAAGGTGAGATAATTCTTGTTAACATCCATATCATAAAATTTAGGGCCATTTATTGATGAAAATACTTCTAAGTTTTCTAATGCATTTTCTTCTTCGAAAATTAAAGCATATAATTCAATAGAATTAGAAGACGAGAAAATACCAGCTTTTAGAGAGTCATTTTGTTTTTTATAATCAACATGATGAGGGGCGGAGTCAGTACCCAAAAAAAATTTTGAATTATTAAAACACGCTGCTTTTCTAAGTGACAGGAGATCATTTTCATTTTTGACAACAGGCATACAATAATGATGCGGATTTACTACATCATCTTTAAAAACATCCTTTTTAGTAAGCAGCATATGATGAGGGGTTATGGTGCCTGCTATATTATTATTTGTCTTAACAAAATCTACACCATAATCACTGGACACATGTTCTAAAACTATTTTTAAATCTTTAAATGATTTTCTTATTTGCTGTAATTCTTCATCAATAAAATATTTTTCCCTGTCAAAAATATCTATATCACTTCTATTTAATTCACCATGTATTAATAAAGTTTTATTATACTTTTCTAAAATTTCAAAAATATTATATATTTCTTTTATATTATTAACGCCAAACTGTGAGTTAGTGGTTGCATTGTTAGGATATAATTTACCACCAATAAAAATATTATTTTGTAGAGCGTATTCAAAATCAGCAATATTCAAAGTATCTGTCAAATAACAAGGGATAAGAGCTTCAAAATTATCATTATCCGAATTGTCTTCTATTAACTTTTTATAATTTACAGCTTCAATAGAAGTCGTGATTGGTGTCGAGGTATTCGGCATTGCAATACATCTTTTGTTCACTCTTGATGAATATTTAGTAATAACGCTTAGCATTTCACCTTCTCTAAAGTGAACATGCCAATCATCTGGTTGAATTATTTTGATAGAATCTATCATTTTAACAATTTTTCTATGACATCAATCACTGTATTTGTTTTAATTGAATTCATGTAAGATTTATTTGCATCAATATGTATACTTTGAAAATAATCAAGATTTTCTTTAGTCCTAATAACAATATTGTTTTCACCATAGGGACCGTAAATCTTATCATCTGTTGGACCAAATAAAGATATTACTCTCAATTGATTTGAAACTGCTAAATGCATTAATCCCGAGTCATTACCTAAAAACAAATCACTTTTTTTCATAAAAGCTGATGTTAAAGTTAAATTACAACCAAATAAATCAATTATTAATTTTTCATCAATACCATTTACTAAATTTCTATAATAGTTTTCTTTTTCTTTTGCGGAACCTACTAATATGAATTTAATATTATTATATTTTTTTAATAAAGATTTCATGACTATATTATAATTTTTGTCTGACCATAATTTTGGTATCCAATTACCTCCAGGAAAAACAACGATGTGTTGAAATTTTTTTTCAAGCATTTGATTTACTTCATTTTCCTCATCTAAACTAGTCGGAACAAATAATTTTGAGCACAGGAAACCAAAACTTGAATTTAATTGATCGATATGATGCAATCCCTTTTGTTTTTTAAAAATGTATTTTTTTTTGTTCTTTAATAAATATGAAAGAGCGGATGATCTAAAATCTACAACAATATCCCATTTTATTTTATAGGTTTTTTTTAAGATATCTATCCAGTGGAAATTAAATTTTCTTTTTTTAAAAATTATAACTTCATCAATATTTTTATAATTTCTAAATATAGGGGCGGCAGTTGGGCCAATGACTAGAGATATTTTCGCATCTTTATACTGATCAATAAAGTGCTTAATAACTCCAGTTGAAAGGATTGTATCACCTATTAAGTTTGAGCAAATAATTAAAATTTTCACAGGAATTGCATTACATTTTTATATTTAGCGTATATATCTTATATAATGAGTGTTCCATACTTTTATAAAAACAGTGATTCCAAATTTATATCAATAGAAGGTGCAGATAGTTCTGAATTTCTCCAAAATTTGATTACTAATGACATTAATAATTGCACAATAGATAAAGTTATTTACTCTTGTTTGCTCACCCCGCAGGGAAAGTTTTTATCTGATTTTTTTATATTTAAAACAAAAAATAAATTTATTCTTGAAACTCATGAGTTATTTTATGAAAATTTATTAAAGAAATTAAAAATATACAAACTTAGATCTAATGTGCTTATAAGTAAAATTGAGAATATTCACTCATTTATAATTTTCGGCGATATAGCAAAAGATAAAAATGCAATAATTTTTTGCGAAGATCCAAGAAGGCATAATATTGGTCACAAATTAATCCATGAATCTTCAAATCCAAAAATTTTAGAGAGTTATCATCAGATAAATGAAGATGAATACCATGAAATATTGATTAAAAATTTAGTTCCCTTTTCTCACTATGATCTTGAAGAAAACAAATCTTTGCTTTTAGAAAATAATTTTCAAAATCTAAATTCAATTTCTTGGGATAAAGGTTGCTATGTAGGCCAAGAAATAACAGCTAGAATGAAATATAGAGCCTTACTTAAAAAGAAGATCTACACTTTGAATATTGTGTCTGGATTTCCTCAAAAGGATCAACAGATAAAAGAAAAAGGTATAAATGTTGGCAAAATAATAAGTGTAAAAAACAAATCTTTACTAGCAATGATGAAAATTGAGTTTGCAGAAAGTAAACTCAAATCAAATAAACATGTAGAGTCTGATGATGGAATGTTACTTGATTTTGCTATTTAAAATTTTTTTTTGAAGCAAATAATATTGGTAAAACAAATAAAAAGATTATTAATATTGGGAAAAATATTGAATTAACCCCATAATTATTAGCAACAACTCCCAGTGTTGCGGGAGCACCCATAAATGTTCCGTAAACTGCTATTGAAACAATTGCTATAGCGGCACCGCTATCAATACCTTCAACTTTACCCGCTAGACTATAAGCTATTGGGACAATCGCAGAACTACCAATACCAAGTAAAGCAAAACCAAATATTGCAACTATAATATTATCGTATGAATAAAGTAAATAGAGACTTAAAATTGAAAGCAAAAAAAGAATAGTTAATAAGTTGTATACTCCAATTTTATCTCGAAACCAATCACCACTAAGTCTACCAATAACCATAAAAATATTGAAACTCACCGTAGCAAGACCAATTAAAAAACCATCAACTTTAATAAAATCTCTCATATAAAGTGCGCCCCAAGAATCTACGCTACCCTCTGTAAGAGCATTGACCATTGCTATTAGAGCTAAAACAAAAATTATGAGTGGCCATATAAAAAAAATATTTGTCTTATTATTTTTATTTTCTACCTGATCAATATCTAATCTTAAAACAATAAAAATATTTAAGGGCAATAATATTATTACATAAATAATTACATTGTTTAAAAGGCTTATATTCCATTCTAAAAATAAACTTGTAACAATAGATCCAAGTAAAACTCCTAAACTCCAAAAAGCATGAAAGCCAGACATCATTGATTTTTTTTCTCTTTTTTCAAGATTGGACGCATATAAATTGCAACTAATTTCAAAACTGCCATAAGTGAGACCAAAAATAAAAGATAAAACCATAAAAATATTTGCAGAAGGAACAAAGGGGGCTGGTAACCAAAGTAAAGTTTGCAAAATACTTGTATACAAAAGCACTGTTTTGCAGGAAGTAAGTTTTATTATCTTGTTTGAAAAAACCATTGCAATTATTGAACCGATTGCAAATGTTGCCATGATAAGACCAATACCAAAATAGTCTGTGGTAATTTGATCTTTGATGGTAGGTATTCTAATTGTCCATAAACCTACATAAAAAGCCATGATAAAAAACAACAATCGTGTTGCAATAATATCATTTATAAATTTCATATAATTTGAATTAATTTAATGAAAATATTTTTGATAAAATTGATTCAAATCTTTTATCAAAACTCTCTCTTGGTTCATGGAGTCACGATCTCGAATTGTCACAGAGTCATCTTCTAGAGTCTCAAAATCTACAGTAACACATATTGGTGTTCCAATTTCATCATGCCGTCTATAATTTTTACCAATATTTCCAGAATTCTCCAGCATCACCCTTCCCAACCCAAGGTTTTGTAATTGAGTCTTAATTTTTTTAGCTTTTTCAACTATTTGATCATTATTTTTTTTAAGAGGAATGACCGCAGCTTTAATAGGAGATAGATGAGGTTTTAATTTTAGCACAATTCTAGAATTACCATTCGCAATTTCTTCATTAGTAAAGGCTTCATTTAGTATTGCCAGTACCCCCCTATCAACTCCAGCCGACGGCTCAATAACGTATGGAATGAATGAAGTCTTTTCTTCTAAATTTTGTACTCCTAGTTTTGTAGTTGAATGCTCATTTTTTTTAACATTAGCAGCAATATCAAAATCCTTTTGATTTTTTGTGTGAGACCCCAAATCAAAATCAGTTCTATTAGCTATTCCTTCAAGTTCTTCTTTTCCATGAGGAAAATCATACATAATATCTACCGTAGCTTTTGAGTAATGAGAGAGTTCACTTTTATCTACATCAACAGTATGTAAGTTTTTTTTATTAACCCCTTGTGACTCCCACCATTTAATTCTTTTCTCTACCCAGTATTTATGCCATTCTTCATCTGACCCTGGTTTAACAAAAAACTCTAACTCCATTTGCTCAAATTCTCTTACTCTGAAAATAAAGTTTCTTGGAGTAATTTCGTTTCTAAAAGCTTTCCCGATTTGCGCAATACCGAAAGGCACAACTCTACTTGTAGAATCAATAATATTTTTGAAATTAGTAAATATTTGCTGGCATGTCTCTGGTCTTAAGTAAGCAAATGATGATCCGTCATCAACAGGGCCAATTGCAGTTTTAAACATTAAATTAAATGGTCTTGGCTCTGTTAAATTGTCAGATTTGCATTCGGGGCATTTTTTATCACTAAGCTGGTCTGCTCTCCATCTTGATTTACAATTTTTACAATCAACTAAAGGATCAGTAAAAGTATCTTCATGTCCTGATTGTTGCAAGACTACTGGCGCACTCAAAATAGACGCATCTAAACCTTCAATATCATCTCTTTCATAAATCATAGACTTCCACCAAGCCTGCTTTAAATTGTTTTTCAACTCAACACCCATAGGCCCATAATCATAGAGCCCTTTGATTCCTCCATAAATATCATTAGATTGAAAAATAAAGCCCCTTCTTTTACAAAGAGAAACTAATTCTTCCATTGAACTTGCTGTCATTTATTCCTTAGGTTTATATTCTTGTGTTTTTGGATCTTTTTCTAAATCAATTGTTGTTTTATTATTGTTAATATTTGTTTTACTATTTCTAGATGAAAGAATTTTAAAAAATAAAAGAACAAAAAGTATGACTAGAGATAATACAACAAATTTCATTATAAACCATATCTAGACCACATTATCATTTCCTCTAGCCTATTAAATATATCATTATTATTTATAGAAGAAGAAAGTCGTTTTTGTAAAAAAGATTTTTTTTGATCAATAATTTTTATTTTTGCATTATTGCCATACTTTTCTCTAATTATTTGATTAATTGAGCCGATTCCATCAGCTAATCCTAAATCTACTCCTTTTTTGCCAACCCAAAATAATCCTGAAAATATCTCATCTTCTGACGAACTCAATAATTTTGAACCTCTTCTTGATTTTACATATTCAATAAAATTTTCGTGTATTTGTTCTTGAATAGATTTAAGTCTATCAATATCTTCTTTTTTTTCTTCTTTAAAAGGGTCAAGAAAGCTTTTGCTTTTGCCAGATGTATATACTCTTCTTTCTACGCCAATTTTTTTTATTAGATCTACAAATCCAAATCCTGGAGAAATTACTCCAATTGATCCGACAATTGAATTTAAGTCTAAATAAATTTCATCTGCAGCACATGCTAACCAGTAACCTCCGGAAGCGGCAACATCCTCTACAAATGCATATACTTTTTTATTTTTTTCTTTGGCTAAATTAATTATTTTTTCAGCAATTAATGAAGATTGTGTTGGCGATCCGCCTGGAGAATTAATAATCAATGCTACTGCGGGTGCTTTTTTATCTGAAAATAGTTTATCAACTAGTTTTTCTATACCAGCAATAGTCAGCCCCGAACGAGCTATACCAGCTTGCCCAATTACCCCAGTTAATCTTAAAGTTGGAATATTGATATCTTTAGAAAAAAATCTCTTAAACACAGGGCTTAATAACAAAAGTTGATGTTCACTTAAAGGTTAAAAGTGTTCATTTGTTTGAATTTCATACAAAATTGTTTATCAGACGAACAAATTATCTACTAAATGAATATAAATAAACTATGTTAAACATATGGCTGAAATAATTCCTTTACATACTAAAGAAGAAAATTTTAATGAATGTATAAAAGAAATATCAGAATTATGTAAAGAAGATTTGCATTCAATTAATACATTAATTTTAGACAAGTTAGAGAGTTCAGTGCCATTAATTCATGAAATTGGTAAATATCTCATATTATCTGGAGGAAAAAGACTAAGACCTCTTCTGACAACATCATGTTATCATATTTTAAATAATAAGTCTTCTGATAACCTGAATCATATTGGCTTAGCTGCAGCAGTTGAGTTTATTCATGCTGCTACTCTCCTTCACGATGATGTTGTAGACATGAGTAAAGACAGAAGAGGTAGACTGACAGCGAATGAAGTTTGGGGGAATAAAACAAGTGTATTAGTTGGAGATTTTCTTTTTAGTCGTTCATTTCAATTAATGACAAAATATGGAACAATAGAAACATTAAAAATTCTATCTGACACTAGTGTAATAATTTCTGAAGGGGAAGTGTTAGAAATAAGCAATGATAAAAATTTAGAGATGAATGAGGATACTTATTTTCAAGTAATTAATGGAAAAACAGCCTCTTTATTTAGTGCTGCTTGCCAAGTAGGTGGTTTGAGTGCAGGTGCTCAATCTAATCAAATTCAGGCATTGAAATCGTTTGGCACAAATTTTGGTATGGCTTTTCAATTAATTGATGACGCAATTGACTATTCCTCTAACCTCAAGGCAATGGGAAAAAATGTAGGTGATGATTTTAAAGAGGGCAAAATCACTTTACCTATAATTTTAGCCTATGGCAGATCAAATAGTAAAGAAAAAGATTTTTGGAAAGGGTGTTTTCAAAAAACAACAACGGAAAAGGGAAACTTTGAATCTGCCAAAGAATTAATAATTAAATACAATTGTTTAGAAGACACGATAACTAGAGCAAATCATTTTGCTGAAGTTGCAATTGATGCTTTAAGTGTATTTTCAGATAATGCATATAAAAACTCACTAATTAAATTAATTCAAACTAGCATTAAAAGAATAAATTAAATTTAATATTTTTCGTAGGATTTAACCTCTACAATTTTAGAGCCAAATTTTTTATTAATTTCAAGTTTAATTTCAGATCTCTTATCATTTGTAAAATAGACAGATCTTGCAAGATCAATAAATTTCTGATCAAAATTTTTATTTCTTTCACAATCACGTATGTCATCTTCTATAACCCATAATTTAGAATTAATGTCTATGAGAGAATCTAAGAATGGTTTAATTTGATCGCTATTTACATGATCATTTAATGTTTGCTGCAATAAAGATAATTCCTCTTTAACCAATAAAAGTTTTTCATTATCTTTAATATTTGTATTTTTAATATGTAATATAGAAATCTTATCTACTAATTCTCCCAGGGAGACTGGCGTATTAATAATCATTGGATCCTTTTATATATATCTTCGTAGCGCTTGATATCATTTTCGTCTAATTTATCACCATACCACATCTCGATAACTATTAAATTAACTTTGCCCTTATTGGTAAGTCTGTGTTTTGAGCCTTTTGGTATGAAAATATTATCATTTTCTTTGAGGTTGTAAGTTTTATCATCAATTATCACTTCAGCTGATCCACTTGCAATTAACCAATGCTCTGAACGATGTTCATGGCTTTGTAACGAAAGTTTACCTTCTGGATGAACAATAATTTTTTTAACCGTGTGTTTGGTACCTTCATCAATAATTTCGAAGGAACCCCATGGTTTATTTACAACACTTTTCATTACGAAATTGATATATATATTATATATACAAAATCAAAATGGTAAAAATAGCCCCTTCAATTCTTTCTGCAAATCTAATGCACATGCATGATGAAATTCAATCAATTGATAAAAATGGATCTGAGTATATTCACATTGATGTAATGGATGGTCATTATGTCGATAATTTAACATTTGGTGCAAATATGGTTAAATCTATACGTTCCATAACACAAAAAGTTTTAGATGTTCATTTGATGATTACACCCGTAAAAAAATATATTGATGAATATATTAAAGCTGGATCTGACATTATAAGTTTTCATCCAGAAGCTGACAATAATAGCAAAGATATTATTCAGCAAATAAAGTCAGCTAACTTAAAAGCAGGCATCGCGGTACATCCAAGAGTCTCAATTAATGAAATTACAGAGTTTTTAGATTTAATTGATATCGTTATTGTAATGACTGTTGTTCCTGGATTTGGTGGACAAAAGTTTATGCATTCAGAAATAAATAAAATAACTGAATTAGCTAATATTAGAAAAGAAAGAAATCTTAATTATGAAATTGAAGTGGACGGAGGTATAAATAGTGAAACAGCACTAATGTGCAAAGAGGCAAATGCTGATGTATTAGTTGCTGGTTCATACATATTTTCTGGAGGCAAAGAAAATTATAAAAAAAAGATAGACTCACTTAGATAATGGATTGGGATAAATTAAAATCATTCTATGAAATAGCAATTTCAAAAAGTATCTCAAAAGCAAGTGCAAAATTAAACATTAGCCAATCTGCCCTTAGTAGACAAATTCAAGATTTAGAGTATGATTTAAAAACACCACTATTCATACGTCATCAAAAAGGAGTAAGATTAACCGAGCAAGGGGAAAATTTATTCAATACGGTAAGTCAAATTAATAATTCAGTATCTAGTTTTGAAAAAAAATTGATTGATAAAAAAACTAAACCTGTTGGTAAATTCACCATAAGCACAACTGTTGGTTTTGGATCTACTTGGCTTACACCAAGAATAACAAAATTTACTAATCAATTCCCTGATATGGAAGTTAGTATTATCATGTCTGATGAAGAGGTAGATTTATCTAGCAGAATAGCAGATGTTGCTGTTCGCGTTAAAAAACCCACCCAAGCAAATTTAATATTCAAAAAATTTGTTAACTTTCATAATCATATTTATGGCTCGTCTGACTATTTGCAATCTGCAGGCATTCCAAGAAATATTAATGATCTAGATAAACACAGCTTAATTTGTTTTGGATCAGGATTGCCTTCTCCAATCTCTAACATCGATTGGATTTTAAAGTTAGGAAAAGATGGAATTAAAAGACGACCTAAATTTAGAGTCAATAGTATTTATGGAATGTCTTTAGCAGTTGAAAAAGGTGCAGGCTTAGCATCTCTTCCAGATTATATGGTTGCTGATAAACCACATTTGGTTCGAGTACTTCCTAATGTTGAGGGTCCATCCTATCAAACTTACTTTGTTTATACGGAAGCATTCAAAAATGATCGTAGATTAGAGGTTTTTAGAGATTTTTTGTTTAATGAAGCTAAAGATTGGCATTATTAATCTTTGACTTACTATTAAGAATTTGTATAAACCTTCCTAATTATGGGATATCCAAAAAAACACCGTGGTCGTCGCAAAAGAGGATCTAAATACAGACGTAATAAAAGACGACAAAAGAAGAAATAACTACCTTTAATCTTTTCCTTTTCTAATTTATGATAGTTTCCAAACTAGGAGACTGTATGACAATATTCAAAACTATAGACGAAAAAAAAGCTTCTGGAAAAGTTAAAAAAGTTTTTGATAATATTAAAAAAGAGAGAAAAATTAAAAATATTCCCAATTTTTGGAAAACTATTGCGAATGACCCTGAAACTTTAGAACGAACTTGGAATTCACTTAAGGAAGTAATGAAGAAGGGTGCATTAGACCCTCTTACTAAAGAAATGATTTATATTGCTGTTTCAATGACTAACAGTTGTGAGTATTGTATTCGTTCTCACACAGCCGCAGCTAGGAAAAAAGGGATGTCGGATAAAATGCTTAAAGAAATGATTGCAGTAGTCGGTATGGCAAATGAAACAAATCGTTTGGTGGAGTCATATCAAGTTGAAGTTGACAATTTTCTAAAGTAGTATCTTAAAGCTTTAAATAATGTAAATTGGAATTATATAACTTGTAATGTTTAAGTTTTTTACTAATCCAAAATGGTATGTCTGGGCATATGCTGGCTCAGTAGTAATTTTAACCTCAATTTGGGTGCAAGTTCAGATAGATGTAAAAATTAATGAATGGTTTGGTGAATTTTATGACATGATTCAAAAAGCATTAGGGACGCCAAATGCTGTGACCATGCAGGAGTATATGGGCGCACTTGCAAGCTTTGCCAAACTTGCAGCATTATCAATTATATTAGGTTTAGCTATTTCATTTTTGACATCACATTTTTTATTTCGTTGGAGAACGGCTATGGTTGAATGGTACCATAGTGTTTATGACAAAGCCCGTACGATAGAAGGCGCAAGTCAAAGAGTGCAAGAGGATACAATAAAATTTAGTAGAATAATGGAAGGTCTTGGCACAAGTTTAATTGAGTCAGTATTAGTGTTAGTTGAATTTTTTCCTTTGCTAATGACTTTATCGATTGGAATTCCAATACTTTGGTTTGGTGATTGGCAATATGGTCTTGTATCTGGAGCCTTTATTTGGGCAGTTGGTGGGACAATACTAATGATAGTGCTTGCTTGGCTTCTTCGCTTAGTAGGAATCGAATATGATCTTCAGAAAAAAGAGGCTGCATATAGAAAAATTTTAGTCATCGCTGAAGATGATGGAGGGGTAAGACCTAAAACACTTGAAGAATTATTTGATGGTGTCAGACAAATTCATTTTAAAAGTTATTTGTACTATCTATATTTTAGCATTGGAAGATTGGCTTATCTTCAAGCAAATGTATTGGCAGCTTATATCTTTTTAGCTCCAGCCATAGTAGCAGGTGTAATGACATTAGGTGTCATGCAGCAAATAATTCGTGCTTTTGGAAGAGTTGAAGGATCATTGCAATATCTTTTTAGAGCTTGGCCAACCATAATTGAACTGGCTAGTGTATATAAGCGTCTAAGAGAATTTGAAAATAAAATTGAAATTAATATGCAGGAAGACAATTTAGAGTCACCAACTGAATGATTTTTTTAATTTTTATTTTAATTCCAATAATTGAAATCAGCATTTTTATAACAATCGGGTCCAATATAGGAATACTCAATACGATAGCTATTATTTTATTAACAGCCATTGTAGGTATTTTTTTAGTACGAAGAAGGGGCTTGAGTTTACTTTTTAGTGCACGACAAAATATGCATGATGGAGTAATGCCGACTAATGAGATTAAAGGTGGTATTTTTTTGCTTATATCGGGATTACTTTTAATAACTCCAGGTTTTTTTACTGACTGTATCGGTTTTGCTATTTTTTTAAAACCAGTTCAGGACTTTATTTCTCAACACGCTAAAAATTATTTTGTCTCAAGAACTAGAAGGTACTAACGTATCTATTTGCCTTACTAAATCTAAAAGCGCAATAACATGTTTATTGTCTTCAGGATTTTTAATATTAACTAAAGGTGGCATTAATTTATTCCATTCAGGCATATTGTCTGCAACAGAATAGTAAGCTTTTAATAAACTCACCTGTTCATGCGACCCTAGAACATTTCTAATGTTTTCCATTAATGATTGAAGATCAGAAAAGTTTTCAATTGATTTTTCATCTTTGAAATTATGAATTATGAAACTTAATAATTTAGCAGTAATATTAGCATCTCCAGTTATTGCACCTGCCCCGCCTCTTTTAGATGTATGTAAAGCCAAAGCTCCATTTCCACAAAAAACAGAAAAGTCATTGAAATACTTTATAGTTTTAAGCATGTTATCAAGATTTCCTGTTGAGTCTTTGAGGCCTACAACATTATTTGGATAAGTTTTGAGAAGAGTCTCAATTATATTAAAATTAATCGTAACTCCTGAATGCTGGGGTATATTATAAAGAAGAAATTTAAAATCATTATTACCAGTTTCCTCAATTACTCTTCTATAGTATTCAAGAACTCCATCATCTTTAACATTTTTAAAATAAAAAGGAGGTAAAAGTAGAGATGCTTTAACTCCAATATTTGAAGAAAACTTATTAAGTTCTATTGCTTCTCTTAAACTTGATGAACCTGTACCAGTAATCATGACTTTAGGATCAATTTTGTTATCAGTTAAAAATTTAATGCACTCTATTTTTTCTTGAATAGAGAAACTGCTAGCTTCTCCATTTGTACCAAACAAAACTAAACCATCTAAGCCTTTTTTCATCAATGATTGGCAATGACGAAGATACAAATCTTTATTTACAGAGTAATCATGATTAATAGGTGTTATTGCAGCACAATAAACTCCAGATACTTTATGCATATTTTTTTACCTTCACTATTTATTTAATTATCAATATGTCCTTACAACAGCCTTACATTAATATGCAAATAATAATAACAAAATACCTAACAAAAACCGGTAAATAATAAAAATATTGAAATTAAATGTTTTTATAAATTTCATCAAAAAGATAATTGATAATAAAGCAGTGATAAATGCCACAATTGCAGCAGTAAATGATTGAGAGAGATTTACATCTACGTAGTTCTCTCTAAAAACATTGAATAAAGAAAGTGTCATTGAGGCAAGAATGATTGGAATAGATAATATCATAGAAAAACGCGCTGCATTAAGTCTGTCATATCCCAAAAACCGAGCTCCAGTTATTGTGACCCCAGTTCTACTCGCACCAGGTATAAAAGCCAGTACCTGGAATAATCCAACTAAAAGGGCCTCAAGGTATGTTATTTTTTTCCAACTCTTATTTTGTATTTTTATTCTATCAGCTAGATATAAAATAATTGCAAATAGTATACTTGAGAAAGCAATTAACTGAATGTTTCTAAAATAAATACTTACATAATCATAGATAAAGTATCCTATTAATATGGCTGGTAAAGTTGATAATATAATTTTAAAAATTATTTGATCTTCAATAAATTTTAATTGGAAGACATTTGCTATTAAATAAAAAATATCTTTTCTCAAATAAAAAATCACTGCAAACAAAGTTCCAAAATGAACTGCAATATCTGTAAATAAACCTTGATCTTCCCAATTGCTTAACTGACCAAATAAAACTAAATGACCAGATGAACTGATGGGTAGAAATTCAGTAATTCCTTGAATTACACCAATCAAAATATATTGTAATTCAAACATTAATCAAAAATTATTTTAGCTAATTCAGATCCTGTGGGAAGAGGTTCAGCATTTTTATTTGAAAAATATTTTTCTAAAAATAATAAGTATTTATTATAATCTTTTAGAATATTAATTTTTTTTGCTTTATCCTCATCTTCATTTTCTTCTAATTTAGCAAATTCTGTATCAATATAATTCATGGCTTCTGGTATCGTGGTAAAGGGACGTTCTTGATTAATTACTAGTCTGTCATGCAATTCGCGATGAACCATTTTAAAATCTTCAGGTGAGAGTGTCTTTGGACTCTCATCAAAAATGAGGCGTTTTAACATAAAATTAGCCCTTGGATCCTTAATGCCAAGGGCAATTTTATATTTTTCATTCCAATCATCTTGCTCATGAAATTGAGCAAGTTCTGTTGATTGACCAAACTTTGTAAACAAATTTGCTTTACTTTCAGGAAAAATATTATCTTGCGAAACCTCTTCTTCTTTTTCAATTTGGCGATCTATTTCCATCAATTTAAATTTATCTGCAAGAGCTTTATTTTTAAAAACTTTTTTTGCTCTTTCGTTTAATATTTCTGCACCAATCTCATTATAGGGTTCGTAATTGGTCGCAATTTTTCCAGATAATAAAATTGGATGCTGATTACATATTACATAACGATTCTTTTTTTTAATTAATTTTTTGAATTCTTCTGCATTACATTTAATGAGGGATTCAGGATCATGAGCTAAATCGATTGTATGAAACCAACCACTGTACTGGGACTCACACACCATTGATAAAGCCTGAAGTTTAACTTTGCCTGCAAAACTCGTCATATAACAAAAACCTTTATTTGAACTTACATAGTCAATTGCTTTCTCTTTATTCATTGTCATTTGTAATTGACCCCAGTTATCTTTTTCACTTTCTTGAATAAATTTTGTAAGAGCTATAGAAGTTCTAACATCACTTAAGGCATCGTGGGCAAATTCAATTGGAAGATTATTTAATTCAGCTAATTTTTCTAATTTAAAACTGGGGTTTCCTCTTGCCGTTAACGGTGTCTTAAGACTGCTTGGACTAAGTGCGTACAAGGCCCTTGCTAAACTTAAGGTATCTCCCCTACTCTTTCTTGTAATATAGGGGAAAAATAGATTATTGAACAAATTATATTCCAAAACTGACTCATCAAAATCAATAATATTATGACCAATAAAAATTGGCTCATCCGTATCTTTTTTCCATTCATCAAAAGTTGAATTAATTTTTTTCATTAATTCATAGGAAGATTGTTTTGCATGAAGCGCCTCCCTGATACCATTTTGCGTAGTCAAAAGTGCTCCAGGTTGAGAAATGATTGATAAACGTGGCCGACAAAATTCATTAATATTTTGATTTGTTTCCTGAAAATTTTCATCGGTGACTATAGCTGCAATTTGCATAATCTGCTCCCATTTGGGAGTAGTGCCAAAAGCACTTGGATACTCCTTCTTTCCTCTTCCAGTAGTCTCTAAATCATAAAATATATATTTTGCAGACATAGGAATTAACTACACTAATTTTTGGATTTGGAAAATGTTAGCGATTTCTTTTTGACCAATAAAATTGATAAAAAGCTGCTACAACAATAGCTATAAACAAAGAGATAAAGGCTACATATATTATAGTTGATATAGCCCAAAAAATGATGACTAAAACTAACCCAATAGCCGTAATTCCAGCCCAAAAATACAATAATTTCTCTAAATATTCTTGCATAAGACTATTCTATACTAATTAAAGTATTTTATCAATTTCCTCGCGACTAGGCATAGAATTAGCTGTACCAATCTTAGTTGTTGATAATCCAGCTGTTGCGCTTGCAAATGCAATTGCATCTTTAATATTCTGATCTTCTGTTAATGCTACAGCAAAACCTGCATTAAAAGCATCACCAGCACCTGTTGTATCTACAACAGGATTTGATAAATTTGCAATAGGAGATGAAAATGTTTCATTAGCATTTGCAAAGTATACTCCCTTTTCTCCAAGAGTAATGATAACATTTTTAATCCCCCTATCGATTAATGTTTTTGCTGCTTTACTTGCATCATCAAGCGTTTCAACAGGATGATCGACATAAAAACTTGCTTCAGTTTCATTAGGCGTAAAATAATCAATAAAGGGAAAAATACTTTTATCAATGTCAGCTGCTGGTGCTGGATTAAGTATTGTTTGCACCCCTAATTCTTTTGCTTTTTTAATGGCATATATCACTGTATCCTTTGGAGCTTCTAATTGGGTGAGAAAAATTTTTGAATTTTTGATCGCCTCTTCAGCATTATCAATGTCACTATTTGTAATAGCACCGGCAGCTCCTGGAAATACGTTAATTGCATTAGCCCCTGATTGTTCATTGACCATGATAGCCGCTGCCCCCGTTGAATGATCTTTAGAAATAATAACATTCGAGTAATCAACTTCTGCTTCGTCATAAATTTTCTTGGCCATTTGGCCAAATTGATCATCCCCAATCTTTGAAATAAAGTAAGTTTTAACACCTGCTTTTGCAGCAGCAACTGCTTGGTTAGATCCCTTCCCACCTGGACCAATCACAAAATTATTTCCTAAGATAGTTTCCCCTTCATCAGGAATTTTTTTTCCAAAAAAAACAAGGTCTGCAACAAATATTCCAAGTACGCTAATAGTCATTAAACTTTTATAATTATTCCCCGTATGGAATCCAAATATTTTTTACTTGAGACCCCTTATAAAGGAATTCATTTAGAAATTCTTCAGAGGTATTAGACCAATCAATATTAATATTTTTTGGACACCAATATCTTTTTAAATTAAAAACAGTACTACTTATTATTGATGATCGAACTTTCGCATCTCCAGAAAAAGTCCATATTCCATGAATATTTTCATGTTGGCTTAATGTGTCATTAAGTTCATTAGTTTTTGTTGTTAAAATATTAATGGAGCCTGGTGGAATATCAGACGTCTCAAAAACTTGATACAAAGATGTTGCGATTAAAGATGATTGTTCTGATGGCACTACAATACTCGAATTGCCATTTGCAAAAAGAGAAGAAATAACTGTTGATATGCTCAGAAGTGGCTGATGATCATTCATTATGCTAGCTACAATACCAATTGATTCTTTTACAGCTAAAGTTAATCCACGCATTGGAGGATTATGAATATTTCCCTCAAACTTATCCGCCATCGAAGCATAATAAAAAATTCTTTCACACGAATCTTCAAATTCTTTAAGCGCTTGATTTTTGCTCACGCCAGAAATACTCATTAGTAGATTTACAAATGTTTCTTTTCGTTGTGATAGGTTTTCTGCTAAATAAAATAAAATTTGAGATCTATTAAAGTTATTTAAACTACCTATTTTGGATTTTGATGCTGCTTCTACCGTATCTCTAACATCTTTTCGGTTAGCTCGCGCTATATCACAAATAAATTCTTTTTGTGCTGATAACTGATTAAAAGAATATCCACTATCAGGTCTCTTTTGTTTACCCCCAACGTATAATTTAGGAGTTGCATCTATGGATGGGAGTTCGACTTTATTTTTAATAATTTTTTTGAAAACATTTGAAGTTTCAGGAAGTGAAGTATCCTGATATGCTCTTATCCCTTCAATACCCCCCTCTCTTCCAAATCCACTTTCTTTATAACCGCCAAAACCACATGCAGCGTCAAATAAATTTGTAGAATTTATCCATATAACACCTGCTTTTATTTTTGGCGCAATATCAAGAGCAAGATTAATATTTTCTGACCATATACTTGCTGCTAACCCATAAGGTGTATTATTGGCGATACTCACTGCCTCACTAGGAGTTCTAAAACTCAGAACTGATAAGACTGGTCCAAAAATCTCAACTTGGGCGATAAAAGAAGAAGGGGAAACATTAGTAAATATCGAAGGTGGGTAAAATAATCCATCAGTTGGACAAGCCCAACTAGGTTGCCATAATTTGGAACCTTCTTTCTCACCCTTTTTTACTATTGATTGAATTTTTTTTAATTGTACCGGCGCTACAATAGCCCCAATATCTATAGATTTATCTAGTGGATTGCCAACACGTAATTTTTCCATTCGCGCCTTCAGTTTTCTAATAAATATTTTTTCCACACTTTCTTGAACTAATAAGCGTGAGCCAGCACAACACACTTGGCCTTGATTAAACCAAATTGCATCCACTACTCCTTCAACAGCGCTATCAAGATCAGCATCTTCAAAAACAATAAATGGAGATTTACCTCCAAGTTCCATTGTTAATTTTTTTTCTTGTGTAGCTGTTGATTGAATAATTTTTTTTCCAACTTCGGTTGATCCAGTAAAGGCAATTTTTTTTGTATCAGCATGTGCAGTAATCAATTCCCCGGTACTACCATCTCCCGTAATAATATTAATAACACCTTTAGGGATTCTTGCTTTTTGACATAATTCAGCAAAATATAGCGCTGATAAGGAAGTGAATTCTGCAGGTTTTAAAACAACCGTGTTACCAGCGGCAATTGCTGGAGCAATTTTCCATGCCATCATTAATAAAGGGAAATTCCAAGGAATAATCTGGCCAATCACTCCTATCGGCTTTTGTGTTTTGGTATCTATTTTTTTTGCCCAACCTGCGTGATAGTAGAAGTGCCTTGCAACCAATGGGATATCAATGTCTCTTGTCTCTCTTATTGGTTTTCCATTATCAATAGTCTCTAGAACAGATAAAAAGCGAGAATGTTTTTGAATTAATCTTGCTAACGCATATAAATATTTTGCACGTGTATTTGATGATGTTTTGGACCATGAGTTATAAGCTTTTTTAGCTGCACCGACCGCTGCATTAACATCCGCTTTATTAGCTAAAGATAATGATGTTAATTTTTTATTTGTAGCTGGATTAATAACTTGAATTTTCTTTGAAGATTTTGATTTTACCCATGACCCATTAATAAATAAATGATTTGGTTTGTTCATTGAATTAATCCAAGCCATGACATCTTTACTATCTTCTGGCGCAGGACCGTAAGATATATTTTTAAAATTTTTTATAATTTTACTCATTATCCAATCGCTAGTTTTTCTTTATTTGCATATCTTCCTAAAGCAAAGTGATAGAGTTGTCTCTCAATATCAATAAGAAGGCTTGAAGCACCGATACGAAGATATTTTGGATTTATCCAATCATTACCTAACTCTTCCATTACTAAAATTAAAAACTCAATGACAGTTTTAGCTGTTGAAATACCACCTGCAGGTTTAAAGCCAATCTTTTTACCTGTCATTTGATAAAATTCTCTGATCATACGAAGCATCACAAGGCTATTATTAAGATTAGCGTTTATAGACTCTTTTCCTGTAGAGGTTTTAATGAAATCAGCCCCTGCCATCATACAAACCATGGAAGCTTTAGCAACATTTCTTAGAGTTTCTAAGTCGCCAACACCTAAGATTGCTTTTATATGTTTATTTTTTGCTGCCTTTTTAAAATCTACAACTTCCTCATATAATTTTTTCCAATTATTTTGTAATACAAAGCCCCTATTAATTACGATATCAATTTCATCAGCTCCGTTTTTAATTGACTCTGTAATTTCCAATTTTCTTGTTTTAAATGATGACAACCCAGCTGGAAAACCAGTAGAGACTGCCGCTACAGGAATATTCTTTGGTAAATTTTTTTTCGCTTCTTTAATTAAATGATGATAAACGCATACAGCGCCCACTTGAATTTCTCCTTGATGTAATCCCAAATGGTCAAGCAAATCAAGAGAGATGGGTCTTTTTGCTTTTTCACATAAGCGCTCTACTTTTCCTGCTGTATCATCACTACTTAATGTTGTTAAATCAATTAACGAGATAGCTTTTAATAACCATGCCGCTTGATATTCTTTTTTAACAGAACGTCTTTTTGTTAATGTAGATGTTCTGCGTTCAATCGCACTAAGATTGATGCGAATATTACTTACTAAATCGGTATCAAGGTTCATTTAATTAATATTTTTTAATTTTTATATTTTATCATTAACATACTTTGCTATTGCTAATGAAGATGTTAATCCAGGTGACTCTATACCATATAAATTAATTAATTTTTCTATTTTATGATCTTCAGCAGTACTAATCGTAAAATCACGTTTTACCCTATCCTCTTTGCTCGTTATTGGTCGAAGACCTGCATAAGCTGGAGTTAGCATATCTTCTGTAATATTAGGTAAATATTTGTTTATAGAATTAACAAACTTAGATTTTAAGTTCTGATCAACAGAATAATCATACGGATCATCAACCCATTCTGCATCGGGACCAAATTTAATGGAATGATCAATCTCTAAAGTTAAATGGATACCAAGGCTGATCTTTTCGGGCACTGGATAAATTAGGTGAGTGATTGGTAATTTTTTATTTAAGGAAAAATAATTTCCTTTTGCTAAATAAGTTTTGGGTACATATTTTTTATCAAGATCCTCAATAGTGTTCGCCACATCCGAAGCAAAAATTCCAGCTGCATTAATAAGATAATCACAAATAATTAATGTACTAGTATTTTCATTATCTACTACTTCAATTTCAAATTTATTTTTAACAATTGATATTTTTTTTACATTTGAATTATAAGAGATCATACCTCCATTATTTTCATATTCACCTAGATACGATTGCATCAAAGTGTGTTGATCAATAACTCCAGTAGACGACACTAATAAACCTCCAGTAGATTTAATAAGGGGTTCTAGTTGATTGACTTGTTTTTCATCTATTACCTCTAAATTTTCAACACCGTTAGTTTCTGCTTGTACTTTTATTTGTTGAACCTGATGCATTTGTAATTCATTGTTTGCTACGATAATTTTTTTTGTATTAATATGAGGAACATTGAATTTTTTTGCGTACTCATAAAGCAATTTATTTCCTTCAACACAAAGTCTAGATTTCAGAGATTTTGGCTGATAATATATGCCAGCATGTATAACACCAGAATTTCTAGAGCTTGTAATCTGACCAATTTTTGGTTCTTTTTCAAGAATTATAACTTCGCTATTTTTTTGACTTATTTCTCTAGCAATAGCTAATCCTACCACCCCAGCGCCAATAATAACTGTAATTGTATTAAATTTTTCCATTTTTTTGTGTTTTTTAGCTATTTTAATAAATTACATATCATTGAATTCTGTACCTTAGAATTGATTTGATCTATATAAAAAAAATAATTTCTCGGAGGAAATATGAAAAAATTACTTGTTGCAGCTATTATAAGCTTGTCGTCTATTTCGACTGCAGCTTTAGCTGAAATTAAAGTTGGTATTATTCTAGGTTTCACCGGTCCAATTGAATCTCTAACTCCTGCTATGAGAGATGGAGCAAAATTGGCATTTCTAGAAGCTTCAAATTCTGGAAATCTACTTGGTGGTGAAACGTTTACAATACTTGAAGCTGACTCAACTTGTGTTGATTCTGCTGCAGCGACGGCTGCTGCAGAGCAACTGGTTGCTGATGGTGTATCTGCTATCATGGGTGCTGACTGTTCTGGTGTTACTGGAGCAATCAATGCTAACGTTGCAGTTCCTAATGGTATCTTGATGGTATCTCCTTCTGCAACTTCACCTGGTTTAAGTAAGATCGCTGATAATGGAACGTTCTGGAGAACTGCTCCATCTGATGCAATGGGTGGTAAAGTGTTAGCTAATTTAGCTCTGAAAAGAGGTATTGAAAGTATTGCTGTAACTTATACAAACAATGACTATGGTAAAGGTTTAGCTGAAGTATTTGAAGCTGCTTTTGCTTCGGGTGGCGGTACTATTACTGCGTCAGCTTCACATGAAGATGGAAAAGCTGATTACTCATCAGAAGTTGGTGTTTTAGCATCTGCTGGTGGTGACGCTCTACTAGTTATTGGTTATATTGATGATGGTGGAAAAGGAATGATTGAAGCATCTCTTGATTCTGGTGCTTTTGATACTTTTGTTCTGTCTGATGGTATGATTGGTCAATCAATCGTTGATAATATTGGTGCTGATCTTGAAGGATCATTTGGCTCTATGCCAGGTGCAATTTCAAAGGGTTCTGCAAAATTTGCTGATCTTGCTGCTGCTAATGGCATGGATGGAAGTGCTCCATACGTAGGAGAGTCTTATGACGCTGCTGCTATTATTGCACTTGCAATTCAAGCAGGTGGTTCAGCTGATAGAAAATCAATCTTATCTAACATTAGTAAAGTATCAAATGCTCCTGGGATTGTGATTAATCCAGGTCAATTAGCTTACGGTCTGCAAATGTTAGCAGCTGGAAAAGATATTGATTATCAGGGTGCAACTGATGTTGAATTTAACGCATTTGGTGATGCAGCTGGTGCCTTTAAGGAACTTGAAGTTTCTGGTGGTACTTTTGTAACAGTAGGTGCACTATAATATTTTTTACTAAATTATTTATTTTAAAAACCCAGCTTTAATAGCTGGGTTTTTTTTATCTTTTTTTTATTGGAAGTTATGAGTGTCTGACTTTTTCAGGGATAATACCTTTAGGACGGTATCGTAATATTAGAAGTAAGACCATCCCCATTAATAAATATCTAAAATATGGAACACTATCTAATAAATGTAAACGAATTGCATTTTGTGGATCCATGCCAGAAGTAAACATTTCAATTAAAAATGTAGTAAGTGGTGCCACTTCAATCCAAGCAAACCAAATTACAAATCCCCCAAAAATAGCTCCAAGATTATTTCCACTCCCACCAACAATAACCATTATCCAAATAATAAATGTAAAACGAAGTGGTCTATAGCCAGAAGGAGTAAATAAACCATCTAAAGTAACAAGCATGGCACCTGCTACGCCTACAATCGCAGCTCCAATTACAAAAATAATTAAGTGTTGCTTAACAATATCTTTACCCATGGCATTTGCAGATACTTCATTATCACGAATAGCTCGCATCATACGCCCCCAAGGAGATATCTGAGCTTTGTTAGCAAAATAATAAATTACAATCATGACAATAAAAAATAATAGTGCGTAATTAAGTTTTACAAATATTCCTGACCCATCAATAATTAAGTTATTCATAACTTCCTGTTTTGTATCAGGGTCAATAATATTGTTTAATTTAGATGAATTAAACCATGTTACCATATTTATAAACCATTCAGAATTTTGTAGATTAATCTCATAGGGTACTGGCCTTTTTAGACCAATGACATTTTTAACTCCTCTTGATAGCCACTCTTCATGTTTGAGGACACTTACAACAATCTCAGAAATACCAAGTGTTACAATTGCTAAATAATCTGAACGTAAACCAAGAGCTACTTTTCCAATAACAAAGGCAACACCTCCAGCAAAGAAACCACCAACAATCCATGAAAAGATGATTGGTAAATTAGCACCTCCTAAAAATCCAGCTAACGCTGGATCAACCTCTTCAATTTTTGCTGTTGCATTAAGAAAAAAATATCTAATAATTATTAATCCAAATAAAATTACTAAACCGTTAAACCAATATTTATGTGATTTTTTTTCTACTAATTTAGTTATAAAAAATACAGCAATTACAAGCAGTATCATTAAAATAAAACTTATACCTAGTCCTGAGCCACCAACTTGCCAAGCTTCTTTAATAGGAGGATAAGATACTAGAACAGCAGCTAGCCCTCCCATGGCTAAAAAACCCATTACACCAAAATTAATAACACCTGCATATCCCCATGAAATATTTACGCCCATTGTCATGATAGCAGAGATGATACACATATTAAGGATTACTAAACTAACCGACCAGCCTTGTATAAAACCAACAAAAATAAATAATGAAACCATGATGGATATGGCTGTCCATTCGTATTTATCAAATCTCATTATAGAACCTTTCCTCTAAATATACCTGATGGTCTAATTAACAGAACAATTACCAGAATAGTAAAGGAGACAGCAAATTTGTAATCAGTAGAAAGTAATTGAACTAAACTTGATGGCTCCAAACTCTCGGGTAGTAAATATTTAAAGAATTTTTTATAAGCATAGGTGACCATTATTTCTGAAAAAGCAATAACATATCCTCCAACAACGGCCCCAAAAGGACTACCTATACCCCCTACAATTGCAGAAGCAAATACTGGTAGTACAAGATTTAAATAAATGATGGGTTTATAACTTTTATCTAGGCCATATAATGTTCCTGCTACACATGCTAAAGTGCCAACAATTAACCATGTAATAAAAACAACACGATCTGGATTGATACCAGATAATAATGCCAAATCTTCATTATCAGAGAACGCTCTCATGGATTTTCCAGTCTTTGTTTTTTGTAAAAACCAAAAAGTAAAAGTTAAAAGTAATATTGTAATAAGTATAGTAATTACCTGAGAGGATTTAAGGGCAAGGCCTTCATTTAAACCTGTCATAGCTTTAAATTGTTTTGCTTTCATGATAAATTTTTGTCCATCAGAAAACTTGATTGTTTCAGTACCAACAATAATCCTAATAATAGCGTTTACCACGAACATAACACCTATAGAAACCATGGCTAATACAACTGGAACACTCTTTTGCTTTCTATAATATTTAAATACAAATTTATCAGAGAGCAAACCAAGCACAATTGTAGCTAATATACCAAAAGGCAAAGCTATTAGTGCTGTTGGCAATATACCTAATCCAATATTTTGAGATTGAAAAAACCAGGTAAATAAAATTGTAATCATGGCCCCAAAAGACATTAGTTCACCATGTGCAAAGTTTGCAAATCGAAGCACAGCATATACAAAGGTAACTCCTAAAGCACCTAGAGCTAGTTGTGACCCATAAGACAAGCCAGGAATAATAACAAAATTAAGAAGCACAACTAAAGAGTTTATAAAATCAATCAAATTAACCTCCTAAAAATGACTTTCTTACTTCAGGGTTATTAAGTAAATCTTGGCCACTTCCCTCTCTGCTATTTTTTCCATTAACTAGAACGTAACCTCTATCCGCAATATTAAGTGCTTGTTTTGCATTTTGCTCAACCATCAGGATACCCACACCTGTTTTACCTACTTCAATTATTCGTGAAAATAATTCATCCATAACAATTGGTGAAACACCAGCAGTGGGCTCATCTAACATTAAAATTTTTGGCTTTGTCATTAATGCTCTTCCAAAAGCAACTTGTTGACGTTGACCACCTGATAACTCACCTGCATTTTGATTTCTCTTTTCTTTAAGAATTGGAAATAGATTATAAATATCTTCAATAGTAAGATTAATATTATCGTCTCTAATAAACCCTCCCATCTCTAAATTTTCTTCAACACTCATTCCTGTAAAAACATTTTGGGTCTGGGGAACAAAAGCAATACCTAAATTAACCCTATCTTGAGGAAGCATAAAAGTAATATCATCCTCTGCAAAAGAAACGCCACCATCAGTTAATTTTAACATTCCTAATAATGCTTTCATTGCTGTTGATTTACCAGCCCCATTTGGCCCAACTATTACTACAATCTCACCCTGCTTTACCTCTAAATTAATATTTTTAATGATATCAACACCACCATATCCAGCAGTTAAATTTTTACCAACAAGACTAATCATTATTGTTTACTTTTTATTCCTCTACCTAAATATGCTTCAATAACTTCTTCGTTTGACTTAACTTTGTTAAAATCACCTTCAAATAAGACACCACCTTCTGCCATAACTATTACAGGATCACAAATTTTTTCTATTAAATCCATATCATGCTCAATTACAAAAAAGGTATAGTTTCGCTCTTTATTCAATCTTATAATTGCATCAGAAATTTCATTAAGTAATGTTCTATTTACCCCTGCGCCAACTTCATCTAATAAAACTAAATTTGCTTCCACCATCATTGTTCTTCCTAATTCTAATAATTTTTTTTGACCCCCAGATAAATTTCCCGCAACTTCTTGTGTTAAATGCTTTAGGTTTAAAAATTCAATGACTTCTATTGCTTTTGCTCTGATTTCTTCTTCTTGTTTTTTGACAGCACTATCTGCAAATAAAGCATAAATTAGTTGTTCTCCCCGTTGATTGCCAGGAACCATCATTAAGTTTTCTAAAACAGTTAGAGATGAAAATTCATGAGCAATTTGAAATGTTCTCAGTACCCCCATGTTAAATAATTCATGAGGTTTTAATCCTGCAATATTTTTATCTTCAAGATAAATCTCACCATTCTCAGGTGCGTACAAACCTGCGATTGTGTTGAAGAGAGTAGTTTTACCAGCACCATTTGGTCCAATTAAACCAGTGATGGAGCCTTTTTTAACTTCAAGGTTAACATCATTAACTGCTTTTAGGCCACCAAAACTTTTATTTAGATTTTTAATTTTAAGCATTATGTAATTTTTTCAAATTATAATTTAATTCAACATTTAATACCAATCCCATGGAAATCATTATTGATAACATTACTGATCCTCCATAAGAAATAAGAGGTAAAGGAATTCCAACAACAGGCATTAGACCTGATACCATCGCAATATTCATGAAGACATAAATAAAAACATTTGAAGCAACTCCTAAAGCTAAGATACGCCCAAAAGTATGAAAACATTTGATGCTAATAAAGTAACAAACCGCTATTAACAAAATAAAAATCAAAATAATAAATATTGTTCCAAGAAATCCAAATTCCTCTCCTATCAGAGTAAATATGAAATCAGTTTGCTTTTCTGGCAGATACTCAAGATAGGACTGAGATCCCTTCAAAAAACCTTTGCCAGTAGCACCTCCTGAGCCTAAAGCAATTTTTGATTGAATTAATTGGTATCCTTGCCCTAATGGATCAGATTCAGGGTTAAGAAATGAGATAATGCGATCTCTTTGATATGGTTTAATGTATTGTAAAAAAATAGGTATAGAAATTATTGTAGCAATTACACCTAGAAGAAATTTCCATATTCTGACTCCTGCTAAAAAAAGAATAAAAGCACCAAGCATGATTATGCTTAGAGAAGTACCTAAATCGGGCTGAATAACTACAAATGCAAATGGAATAATTAAAATTAAAAAAGGAAAAAATAAAAAACTAATTTTTTTAATATTTTCAAATTTTATATCATTATAATATTTAGCTAAGGCTAATATTATCGTAATTTTTACTAACTCTGATGGTTGAATACTAAAACCAAATATTCTAATCCATCTGGTAGCTCCTTTTCCAAGGACGCCTATTATCTCAACAGAAATTAGTAATAGTACACTAAAAGTGAATAGTAAATAAGCATATTTATAGATAAGTTTTATATCTATCACACTGATAAATATTGCCATTAAAAGAAAAACATAAAACCTAATTAAATGTCTTGATGCCCAAGGATTATAAGAACCATCCGCTGCTGAATATAAACCTGCTGCACCAATAAATGATAAAAGTATAAGTAAAAAAATTAATAAGTAGTTTAAATTTTTAATTTTATTAAAAATCATATATCTAGTTTATTTATGTAACTGAAAATCTGTTTTGCAATTGGGGCTGCAGTTGAGGCCCCTGATCCACCATGCTCTATTATTACAGAAATAGCATATTGAGGATCATCATGAGGTATGTATCCCACAAATAACGCATGATCTCTGTTTTTCCATTCCTGTTCTTTTTTTCTAAAATCATCACTTTCTCTCTCAGATAGAGAAATTCTTTTTACTTGAGATGTGCCAGTCTTGCCAGCAAACTTAACCTCATCTATTCGTGATTTAAAAGCAGTCCCTTTATTTTCATTGACAACTTTGAACATCGCTTTTTTAATTATATTTATTTCTTTTGAATACTTTTCATTCGTTTTAAAATTTATTTTTTCTCTTTTTAGTATTGATGGTTCAATAATTTTTCCATTTGAGGCTATGATAGCTGTCATGACAGCAAGTTGAAAGGGATTTGTTAAAACAAAGCCTTGCCCAATGCCTGATATTAATGTTTCTCCAGCATACCAACTTTCACCTAGTGTATTTTTTTTCCATTTTTTTGTGGGTACTATCCCTTTTTTTTGATTAGACATCGAAATATCAAATATTTTACCTAATCCAAAATCTTCTGCAACTTCAGCAATTTTATCTATTCCTAGCTTTTTTGAAATTTCATAAAAAAATACATCGCATGACTCTTTTATTGCATTTGTTACATCCATTTTCCCATGACCATTTGTTTTCCAACAATGATATAACCTATCCCCAAATTCTATTTTTCCATTACAAGAATGGGTAGAGTCAGCATTAATTATTCCATATTTGAGAGCAGCAATTGCAACAATCATTTTAAAGGTAGACCCTGGAGCATATAGACCTTGAATACTTCTATTAGTTAATGGAGACAAAGTATTTGATAAGATAGTTTCCCAATACTCTGTATTTGGTTTTTTGATTATTTTGTTTGGGTCATATGTAGGCATAGAAGCCATACATAAAATTTCACCAGTTTTAATATTAATTACATTTATAGAACCCGCTCTGTGGGATTGAAGTAAATTTATAGCATATTCTTGTATTCTTGCGTCAATTGAGAGAAATATCTGCTGTCCTTTTACGCTATCTATTTTTGATATTTCTCTGATAATTCGGCCATTTGAATTTACCTCTATTTCTCTTTGTCCAGCCTTACCTACCAACACTGGATTAAAAGACTTTTCTAATCCCTGTTTTCCAATATCCAAATTAGGCATTTTGGAAATAAAAGGCAAAGCTAGTTCCTCTTCATTAGGTTTATTGATGTAGCCTAATAAATGAGAAAAAACTTCTTTATATGGATAAATTCTTAAATGATCTTCAGCAATAAAAATTCCCTCAAGCTTGTACTTATTTGTTTCAATTTTTTCTAATGTTGACCATGAAATATTTTCAAATATTTTTATTTTTTCAAATTTTTTTACCTTGGCGCTTAAATCAATTATTTTTCTTCTTTTAGCAAAATCAATATCTATAAATTTTGATAAATCATTAAGTGCATTGTTTATAGATTTCGTATTTTCAGGAATTAAGTAAAGATCATAAACTTTTTCATTATTTGCTATTAGTATTTTATTACGATCAAATATCTTACCTCTTAAAGGAAAAAGTATTTCAAGATCAATTTGATTTTTTTTTGATAAAGTTTTGTATTTTGAAGAGTCGAGTATTTGAATATTATATAATCTCCAACCAACAGCAGTGAATAAAGAGAGTTTAAGAAGAAATAAAAAAAATGTTCGTCTATTATATGTGCTTACCTGTTTTTTTTGTTCGGAATAAAACATTATAGTTTATCTATTTTAGAAAAAATTAATAAAGAAGGAAAGAAGAGAATAATAGTAGTAGTAAATAACCTAAATAAGTTTTCAAAATTAATAGGATAGTTAAATTGTAAATTCGCGATAATTGCCTCAAAGAAAAACATGCTTAATGTTATAAAAATTATAAGAAAAGAAACTTTATTTGATGATAAATTTAATAAATATTTTTTTGTAAAATAAAATAAAGCTACAAAAATTAAAAAAGAAATTAAATGAGGTGAAATATTATCAATTAAAAAAACATCAAAAAAAATACCGTATAAAAAAGATAAAACGAAAAGATAAAATTTAAAAAAATAGAATACTAAATAGACTAAAGTTAAATGAAATAAAACATATGCTATGTAATTTACTACCTCAAAATCAACGAAAAAATTAACACTTAATGAGAATGAAAAAAATAAGATAATATTGTAAATTAAGATTTGACTACTAAGTAGCTTGGAAAACATTATTTAGTTTTGACAATTTGCACATAGTCAATGTTTTTAAAATCAACAAAAGGTAATACATAAAAATTATTTTTTGTTATCTTTGTAATCTTACCTACTAGGATATCTGAAGGGAAAACCTGTGCGCTGCCACTTGTAACAACTAAATCTCCAACTTTGGGCATTTTATCATTTTTATTAAATGAGCTTACTAAATGCACTCCATCTTCAGCGCCTTGAAGTAGTGAATAACTTTCATTGGAAATTGTTTTTATTGCAATTGATGAATTTGGATCAGTCAGCAACAATACCCTTGAATTATTTATCGAAGTATCCACAGTTCTTCCAACAAGACCTCTATGGTTTACTACAGCCATGTTATTAATGACGCGGTCTTTAATGCCAGCATTAATATTAATCATTTTACTAAACATAAAATCATTTCTACTAATTATAGATGCTGTTTTAACTAGAGATAAGCTATTATCAGTTGCATTCAAAAGTCTTTTTAGGACTCTATTTTCAGTACTATTATGAACTGCTAAAGCTTGCCATTTTTTTAATCGCATAATTTCTTCTTTGAGAATATTATTTTCTACTTTAAGATTTCTAAATTCATAAAATTGGTTTTGAATATTATTTGCAAATTTTACAGGAGCCACAACAAAAGAAGTAATGGGGTGAAGATAGGAATTAGAAATTGATTTAAATTTATTAACGACAAAATAATCAGATTTTGAAAATAAAATTAATATGAAAGATAATAATAAAATAAAAGATAAGAATGTATTTTTAATTATCCTTGATCTTGATAATGCTTTAACTTTAAACGATAGAGCCATAAAAACTAATCAGAGGCAAAGATATCACTTAGTTTTGACTTTTCTTCTAATGCTTTTCCAGTTCCCATAACAACACATAATAAAGGATCTTCAGCAATAGATACAGGTAGGCTTGTCGATCTTCTTAAAACTTTATCTAAGTTACCAAGCAAAGATCCTCCACCCGTCATCATTATTCCTCTTTCAACTATATCAGCTGATAATTCAGGTGGGATTTGCTCTAATGCTCTTTTAATAGCATCAATAATTTGTGCAACAGGCTCTGCTAGGGCCTCTGCTATTTGTCTTTGAGAAATTGATATTTCTTTTGGCAGTCCTGTAATCAGATCCCTGCCTTTTACATTCATGGATTTACCATCTCCATCATCAGGAGTAGCTGCTGAACCAATTTCTTTTTTCATTCTCTCTGCAGTAGTTTCACCAATAGCAAGTTTATGAGCTGAACGCATATACTCTATTATAGCCTCATCAAACTTATCACCTGCAGCTTTTACTGAAGTTGCATGCACAACTCCTCCAAGAGATAATACTGCAACCTCCGTTGTGCCCCCTCCAATGTCTACAATCATTGACCCTGTAGGTTCAGCAACTGGTAATCCAGCGCCTATCGCGGCAGCAACAGGTTCGTCAATTAGATAAACTCTTCTAGCGCCAGCTGCATCAGCAGATTCTCTTATTGCCCTTCTCTCAACATTAGTAGCACCAGTTGGCACACATATAACTATCTGTGGGTTTGATATAGTTCTACCTTTATGAACTTTTTGAATAAAACTTTTAATCATTTGTTCTGCAACTTCAAAATCTGCGATGACACCATCTTTCATTGGTCTAATTGCTTGAATTTTGCCAGGTGTTCTTCCAAGCATTTGTTTAGCTTCATTTCCTACAGCTAATACTTGTGTGCCATTTTGATTTTCGACAGTTGCTACCACTGATGGTTCATTGAGGACCACACCTTCACCTTTTACATAAACAAGGGTATTGGCTGTTCCTAAATCGATAGCCATATCTTTTGAAAAAATACTAAAAAACTTATCAATAAACATACTCTTCTATACCCCTTCTATATTGATTTCGGCAGATTTTTTTACAATAGACTTAGTTTTTTTAAATAATAATCTATTTAACGCACTGATATATGCTTTAGCTGAAGCAACTATAATATCAGGATCACTACCTTTTGCTTGTGAGGACAAATCATCATCTTCAAGACGTACAGTTACTTCACCTTGCGCATCTGTGCCAGCAGTTATTGCATGTACTTGATACAGCTTTAGACGAAATTCTGTTTTAGTGATTTCTTTTATTGCATTAAAAGTAGCATCGACCGGTCCATTACCTTCACTTATATTTGATAGTTTTTCGTTGTTCATAATTAGTGTTAAGTTAGCTTGATGTTTAGATAAAGATCCTGCATTCACTTCTAGTGATACAAATTTAATGTGTTCATCGTATGTCAAAGATCTCTCCCCAGCTAGAGCGATTAAATCTTCTTCAAATATTTCTTTTTTCTTGTCTGCTAAATCCTTAAACCTTCCAAAAAGCTCCATAAGAGTATTGTCGCCAAAATCATATCCTAACTCTTTTAGTTTTTCTGAGAATGCATGTTTTCCTGAATGCTTCCCTAAAACTAAAGATGATTTGTTAAGACCCACAGACTCAGGGGTCATTATTTCATAGGTTTCAGCATTTTTTAACATTCCATCTTGATGAATACCTGCCTCATGTGCAAAAGCATTTGCTCCAACAATAGCTTTATTAGGTTGAACACTAAAGCCAGTAATTGAAGAAACAAGTCTGGAAGCTTTTGTAATATATTCGGATTGCACTTTTGTATGAAAAGGCATTAAATCTTTTTTTACTCTTAATGTCATTACTACCTCTTCTAAAGCGGCATTACCAGCTCTTTCACCTAATCCATTAATAGTGCACTCAACCTGACGAGCTCCTTCTTGAATTGCTGCAATACTATTTGCCACTGCCAATCCTAAATCGTTATGTGTGTGAGTTGATAAAATAGCTTTATCAATATTTGGAACATTATTTCTAACTGATTTAAAAATTGAACCAAATTCAGATGGTAAAGTAAACCCAACTGTATCAGGGATATTGATTGTTGATGCCCCAGAAGAAATTGCTAGTTCAATACATTTATATAAAAACTCTAGATTAGATCTACCTCCATCTTCACAACTCCATTCAATATTATCACATAAGTTTCTTGCATGCGTTACTGTATGTTTTATTGACTCTAAAACTTCTGCTTCAGTTTTCATCAATTTATATTTCATATGTATTGGACTAGTAGCAATAAATGTATGTATTCTTGGTGACTTAGCATGTTTGACAGCCTCCCAGGCACGATCGATGTCAGCAATTTTTGCTCTGGCTAATCCAGCAATAGTTGAATTATTAATGTTTTTACTGATTTCGGCCACAGCTTCAAAATCTCCATTTGAGGCAATTGGAAAGCCTGCCTCAATTATATCAACTTGCATTTCTTCCAAGAGTTGCGCAATTTGCATCTTTTCATCAAGATTCATTGTTGCTCCAGGAGATTGCTCACCATCTCTTAAAGTTGTATCAAAAATATATACTCTATCACTCATTATTTATTGCTTATACACTATTACTCTACACTTTTAAATTAATGACTATTTAATCAAAGATTATATGTAATTTTTAGTTCTTTGATTTATCGACCATTTTACTTTCTGCAATCCAAGGCATCAGAGTTCTTAATTTTTCTCCAACAGCTTCAATTGGATGTTCTGCTTGTTGTTTTCTCATTAACTTAAATTTGGTCTGACCACTTTTATGCTCATCCATCCACTCCTTAGTAAATTGACCGGATTGAATTTCTGCAAGAATTTTTTTCATCTCTTTTTTTGTTTCATCAGTAATCAATCGTGGGCCCCTAGAATAATCACCATATTCTGCTGTATTTGAAATTGAATATCGCATATTTGCCATTCCACCTTCGTACAACAAATCAACAATTAATTTAACTTCATGAAGACATTCAAAATATGCCATTTCTGGAGCATATCCAGCTTCAACCAGTGTTTCATATCCTGCTAAAATTAAATGAGTTAAGCCTCCACATAAAACCGACTGTTCCCCAAATAAATCAGTTTCACATTCCTCTTTGAAAGTAGTTTCAATGATACCTGCTCTACCTCCCCCAACACCTGATGCGTAAGCTATTGCAATATCAAGTGCATTGCCTGAGGGATTTTTATCTACTGCAACAAGACAAGGCACTCCTGCACCACGCTCATATTCCGCCCGCACAGTATGACCAGGTCCTTTAGGGGCAATCATAATTACATCAATCCCTTCAGCAGGTTTTATCAAATCAAAATGTATGTTTAAACCATGAGCAAAAGCAAGTGCTGTACCTTCTTTAATGTTAGGAGCAATTTCATTATTATAAATATCTGATTGCAGCTCATCAGGAGTTAACATCATAATAATATCAGCCCAATTCGCAGCTTCAGCAGGAGTCATAACATCAAAATTTGCATTTTTTGCTTTTTCTCTCGTAGGAGAACCATCACGAAGAGCAATTGCTACATTTTCTATGCCAGAGTCTCTTAGGTTCATAGCGTGTGCATGGCCTTGACTACCATATCCGACGATAACTATTTTTTTATCTTTAATTAAATTAAGATCTGCATCTCTATCGTAATATACTCTCATTAATCCTCCTTAGTATTCTTATAAGTAGAAATTGCAACAGGACCACTCCTAACAATTTCAATTTTAGTTATTTGATTTACCTCTTTTATAAATCGATTAATTCTTTCTGATGCACCAGCAATTTCAAAAATTATAGAATTGTTTTCATTTTCAATTTTTCTTGCTCGATAAAAATCACAAACTTCATATATTTTCTTTTTATTTGAGTCATTAAGATCTATATTCACTAGCGCTACTTCAGCCTCTACAGCGCTTCCTTCTTCATCTAAATTAGAAACACTATGGACGGGAACAATACGCAATAGCTGTTTTTCAATTTGATTTACAACTTCTGAAGTTCCCTCAGTTACAATTGTAATTCTTGATAAATGTTCGTCATTGCTAACTTCAGCAACATTTAAACTATCAATATTATAACCTCTTCCAGAAAACATACCAATAACTCTTGCCAAAACACCTGGCTCATTATCAACCAAAACAGTTAGAATATGTCTTTTTGATACAGCTGTATTGTCCGGACTATCGTAAACTGACTTATTCATTAAACTAAAATTTTACCTTTCTCTGCTGAACTTTCATCCTGTTTTTGATCTTTACTTAAAACCATTTCATTATGGGCAGATCCACTTTGAATCATAGGAAAGCAGTTTTCTTCTTTACTAACCCAGATATCTGCAATGACAGTTTTATCAGTATTAATCATTTCATTAATTACATCATCTAATTCTTCTGGTTTTTTTGCCCTTAACCCAACTGCTTTATAACTCTCTGCTAGCTTTACAAAATCTGGTAAACTATCAGTATAACTCTCGGAATATCTTCCTCCATGTAACAGTTCCTGCCACTGCCTAACCATTCCCATATATTCATTATTCAGAATAAATATTTTTACTGGCAACCTATACTGAACAGCTGTACTCATTTCTTGAATATTCATTAATATCGATGCATCACCCGCAATATCTATAATTAATGCATCTGGATTAGCTACTTGAGCTCCAATTGCTGCAGGAAAACCATATCCCATAGTGCCTAATCCACCAGATGTTAACCATCTATTAGGTTTTTCAAATTTATAAAATTGAGCAGCCCACATTTGATGTTGGCCAACTTCTGTAGTGATAAAAGTTTTTTTATCTTTCGTTAACTCATATAATCTTTGTATTGCATATTGAGGTTTAATTTCTTTTTCATCATTCGAAAAATTTAAACAATCAATTTTTTTCCAATTATTTATTTTATCCCACCATAATTTTAAATCAGATGCGTTAGTTTTTAACTTTTTATCTTTCCATGTTTGAATAATTTTAGTTAATACCATAGTTACATCTCCAACTACTGGAACATCAACTTTAATTGTCTTGTTAATATTACTCTCATCAATATCTATATGAATTTTTTTAGAATTTGGTGAAAATGCATCTAATCTTCCTGTCACCCTGTCATCAAAACGAGCACCAATGTTAACCATTACATCACATTCATGCATGGCCATGTTTGCTTCGTACATACCGTGCATCCCAAGCATGCCAAGAGAGTTTGGATGTGATGATCCAATTACTCCAAGGCCCATTAATGTCATCGTTGCTGGAGCGCCAGTTATCTCAACAAACTTTGATACTAACTCAGACGCCTTTGGCCCGGAGTTGATGCATCCTCCCCCAATATAGAATATTGGTTTTTTAGCTTTGGAAATTAAATCTATAACTTCATTAATTTTATCATCATGTTTAAAAATTTCAGGCTCAAATAATCTATGTGATGGAATTAGTATTTTTTCTTTTTCTACGTAATTACCTTTTGCAAACTGTACATCTTTTGGAATATCAATTAAAACAGGACCAGGTCTTCCGTCTTGGGCTATAGTAAAAGCTTCATGAAAGACCGGTGATAATTTATTTGGATCTTTAACTAGATAGTTATGCTTCGTACAAGGTCTTGTAATGCCAGTAGTATCACATTCTTGAAATGCATCACTGCCTATTAAATGTTGTGGAACTTGACCAGTAATACAAACAATAGGAATACTATCCATCATTGCATCTGTTAGACCTGTAACAACGTTTGTTGCTCCAGGACCTGAAGTTACTAGCACTACTCCAACTTTACCTGTTGAGCGTGCATAACCTTCAGCAGCATGAATTGCCCCACCTTCTTGTCGAACCAAAACATGCTTGATTGAGTTTTGTTTAAATAAGGTATCATAGATTGGTAATACTGCTCCACCTGGATACCCAAAAACAACCTCAACCCCTTGATCTACAAGAGATTGCAATACAATTTCTGCCCCTGTCATTTCTTGTTTCATTGCCAAGTTCTCTTAGGCTGTGGATAAAATAAAATCAATAAATTACTGCAAAATCAGTTAATTTTAATAGAATTTATATCAATTTCAGATGGAAATTGATCAAATTTTTGAAAAATCTCTAATTTTGATGATTTCCACCAAGTATGTTGCCTTTTTACATAATTTCTTGTGACCTGCTGTCCTTTATTAATACATTCTTCCAAACTAATTTCATTAGTTAAATATTTTGCTATCTCAGGAACGCCGTGTGCTCTCATTATTGGAAGTGAACTATTTAAATGCAAGGTTAATAATTTTTTTACCTCTTCAACAGCTCCTTTATCAATCATACTAATAAATCGAGAATTTACGATATCATAATTTTTTTTTCTATCTGGTAAAAATAAAAAAATTTTGTAATTAAAATTTTCTAAAAATTTTTTATTGTCACTTAATCTCCACTCACTTAGCTTCTTACCAGTTGCCTCATAAACCTCCCATATTCTTCTTAATCTTACTGTATCATTATAATTTACTTCCTTAAGTGAATTAGGGTCAAAGTTTTTAATTTGACTAATTAAAAAATCTTTTCCAAATTCTTTAATTATTTTTTCAGACTCGTTTTTGATATTTTCTGAAATAGTTGGAATATCTATCAGTCCATTAATTAATGTATCAATATATAAACCAGTTCCTCCAACTAGTATTGGCGTTAAATTATTTCTATGGGTCTGATGAATAATGTTTACTGCATCATTACACCACTTTTCAACATTGTAACGCTCAATGCCATCAATGTATCCATAAAGATAGTGAGGAATATTTTTAGTTTCTGAAGATGAAGGACGAGCTGTTAGAATTTCCAAGTTTTTGTATACTTGCATGCTATCAGAATTAATAACGACACCGTTTAATTTTTTTGCTAACGTTATCGCAAAATCAGATTTTCCAGTCGCAGTAGGACCTGCAATTACATAGATAGTTTTTTTCAATTAGAAATAAATTTGATTGTCACCCAACTGGTTTCTTCATCTCTTTTAATCTTGAGTAATAAAGATGATCTGCCAGTTTTTTTATATTTTTCCACGAGTGCTATAAAAGAGTTTAGTGATTCGACAGGTTCTCTATTAACTTCCAATATTGCATCACCTTCTTGTATATTTATTTTATCAGCATCAATTTTTGTTACAATAACACCAACTGAATCTGTGCTATCTTTAATGGTAATACCTAATGATTTGATTAATTGTTCTTTAGTTTGTTTTTCTTTTTTTTGTGGTTTTTTATTTACATAAGTTTGTTCAGGTAGTTCACCAAGTTCAACCTCAATCATAATTTTTTTATTTTTTCGCCAAATCTCTACCTTAGCAATAGAGCCCACATCAGCTTCTGCTACTACTCTTGGCAAATCAGTCATTTTCACAATTTCAATATCATTAAATTTTAGTATAACATCACCATCTTCAATGCCTGCTTTTTTTGAAGGACCTTTAGGATTAACATTAGAAACAAAAGCACCCTTTTCGTTTTCGAGTCCTAAGCTTTCAGCAAAATCTTTTGAAACTGGTTGAATTTGAACTCCCAACCATCCTCTTTTTGTACGGCCAAAATCTTTAAGTTGTTGAACTATTTTTTTGGCACTATTTGACGGAATTGCAAAACCAAGACCAATACTTCCCCCAGTCTGTGAAATTATTGCTGTGTTAATGCCAATTACTTTACCCTCAACATTAAAAAGTGGTCCTCCCGAATTACCTCTATTAATTGAAGCATCAGTTTGCAAAAATTTTACATAAGGACTGCTACCTCTTAAGTCTCTTGAAATTGCAGAGATGATACCAGCAGTAACCGTACCTCCAAGTCCCAGAGGATTACCAATTGCTATTGACCAGTCCCCTACTCTCATTAAGTCGGAGTCACCCCACTGAACTGCCGTAAGCTCAGTTTGACCTGGTTCTATTTTTAAAACAGCTAAATCTGCTTTAGGATCTCTTCCTAATAATTCAGCAGTAAATTCTGTTTGATCGGACATTATAACTGTAATCTCGTCAGCGCCTTCAATAACATGATTATTAGTTACAATAATACCTTCTTTATCAATAATGAAACCAGATCCAAGACCTGTCATAGGTCTTTGAGAAGGTGAATTTCTTCTTTCATTATCAAAATAATCTTTAAAGAACTCATCAAAAGGCGAACCTTCAGGAAATTGAGGCAATTGATTTTGTGAGTTATTATTTGTAACAATTGTTGTAGAAGCAATACTTACTACTGCAGGGGATAAATTTTCAACTAAATCAGCAAAACTATCAGTGTAAGCTTTTAATGTACTGGAATAAGTAAGTGAAAATAAAACAAGAAGACCTGATAGAATTCTAATCATTATAATTCTCCATAATTGCTGAAAGTGAAATAAATAAGGCAGGCACCAATTATTGTCATTATTAAAGATATAGTCTTTATTTTTTGTGGATCAACACTAGCTAACTGATCTAATAATTTTTTTAAATTTTTAGCTAAGAAAAAATATAACAAACCTTCGAAAAAAAGAAGTAAGCCAATACCCAGTAGGAGTAGCTTCAACATTAGTTTTCTATTTCAATTTCTCCAAAAAATTTTTCACAAACTTGACCTGGTGCAATCACCATAGACATTTCAGTATCTCCAAAAGTATCTCTACAAGCTTGCATGGTTCTTAAAAAATCAAAAAATTCTTCATCTAAACTATACGCATCGGCAAGAATCTTATTTTTTTGTGCATCACCTTCACCTCGTAATATTGATGAAGTTCTTTCAGCTTCTGCAATGATTACAGTTTGCTGTCTATCTGCAGATGCAACTATTTCTTTTGACAATTCTTCACCTTCCGCTCGTAAAAGATTAGCTTCTTTTTCTCTTTCAGAACGCATTCTTTGATAAACATTATTAGATACTTGTTCGGTAAGATCAGTTCTCCCAATTCGTATATCAATTATTTCAACCCCAAATGAATCTTGATTTGTTAAAATTTGGGTTTGGATTTCCTGCATAATTTCTATTCTCTCATTACTCAGTAATGAGGTTAAAGAATATTGTGCTATAACACCTCTTACTGAAGCATTTATAATTCTTCCAAATCTATCAGAAAAGGTTGCTTCATTCCTAACTGTTTGAAAAAACTTCAGAGGATTAATAATTCTGTATCTAGCAAATGAATCAACGATGATTCTTTTTTGATCAGATAGTATCATTTCTTCAGGTTGAGGATCTAAGTTTAATAATCTTGAGTCTAAAAAAACAGCATCTTGAATAAAAGGTATTTTAAACTGCAAACCAGGTTTAGTAATAACTTTTCTTGGATCACCAAATTGCAACACAATTGCTTGCTTAGTTTCATTTACAATAAAGAAAGCGCCTGTAAAAGTTAGAAATCCTATAAATATAAGGAGAACTATAATGATATTTCTTGGTGTAAATTTCATTAATTATTATTTCCCTTTTTTATCTCGTTTAGAGGTAGATAAGGCACTACACCTTGTCCTCCAGCATCATCTAAGATAATTTTGTTTTTTCCTTCAAGCACTTCACGGAGAGTTTCTAAATAAATCCTTCTTCTAGTAACTTCTTTTGCGTCTTTATAACTATTATAAACGTCAATGAAATTTTGAGCCACACCTTCTGCTTGCTTAACAGCTTGTTCTTTGTAAGCTCTTGCACTTTCTATCAACTTTGCAGCTTCACCTCGAGCATTTGGTACAATTCTATTTAAATAAGTATTAGCTTCGTTAACTAACCTTTCTTTATCTTGTCGAGCTCTCTGTACTTCATCAAAAGCGTCTATAACTTGTGAGGGAGGATCAACACTTTGTAGTTGAACAGATTGAATTAACACTCCACTTTCGTATCCATCTAAAACTTCTTGAAGACCATTTCGAACTACTTGTTCAACTTCTTGTCTTCCTTCAGTTAGTAAAAATTGTAAATCTCTTTGTCCCACAACTTCTCTAACAACACTCTCAGCCATATCTTTTACTGTAAGTTCAGGATTTCTGAGTTTAAAAAGAAAATTCCCTGCATCTTTAATTCTATATAGAACGGTGAAAGCAACATCAGCTATATTTTGATCACCTGTTAACATTAAGCTTTCTTCAATAACTTTTCTCTCAGCATTAGTATTTGATGAAAAGCCTAAATCAGAAGCGCTTCTAAAACCAACGTTTATTTTTCTAATTACTTCAACCTTTGGAGTAACTGTTTGACCAATTGGAGATGGAAAAAAATAATGAAGGCCTGGTTCGGTAGTTTGATTGTTCCATTTACCAAAAAGTAACTCAACACCCTGCTCATCAGGCTCAACTCTGTAAAAACCTGTAGCAAGCCATATTAGAATACCTATTACAACTAACAGTGAAATGTTTCTTGGGCCACCAATTTTAAATTTACCAAATCTATCTCTGGCTTTCTTAATAGACTCTTCAAAATCCATATTATTATTTGATCCACCACTTCCCCATGGATTGTTGCTATTCCCCCCAGATCCCCAAGGGTTGTTGTTGTTGTTATTTTTGTTCCAATTCATATTTTTTTTGATAAAATCGACCTAGCTACTATCATTAATTAAACTAATTACTAAGTTATATTTGGGTGAATTTCAAAAAATCAAGTATGTCTGGCAAAATATTTAAAACAATCATAAATTTTACCAAAAATTACAACGATCCTGAGAGCAATTTACCATTTGATGAAAATAATACAAAAATTCAGATAGTTGAAAAAAATGGAAACGTTAATGTTAGTCTAACAATTAATGATAAATACTTAGATCAATATAATAAAATTGCTGACTTATTGAAAGAAGGTTTAAGTAAACTTGAAGGAGTATTATCAGTTAACGTTGCACTTACGTCAGAAAGCCAATCTAGTAGTGGTCAACAAAACGAGAGTAGATTTAAAATTAATGCAACAAACATTATTGCAATAGCAAGTGGAAAGGGAGGGGTTGGAAAATCAACTTTTGCTGTCAACTTAGCAGTTGCTCTAAGACAATTAGGAAAAAAAGTAGGCATTTTAGATGCGGATATTTATGGTCCAAGTGTTCCAAGAATGATGGGCATTTCTGGCAGACCTGAAGCAAGCAATAATAAAAAATTAATTCCACTAGAGAGTTATGGAATTAAGTGTATGTCCATTGGGTTTTTAGTTAGTGTTGATACGCCAACAATTTGGAGAGGCCCGATGGTAATGAAAGCGCTAGAACAAATGTTTAACGGTGTTGAATGGGGAACACTAGATTATTTGATTATAGATTTACCTCCAGGTACAGGAGATGCTCAATTAACTCTTGCTCAAAGTTCAAAATTATCTGGATCAATTATTGTTTCTACTCCTCAAGATGTTGCGCTAGCTGATGCCCGAAAAGGTATCAATATGTTCAAAAGAGTTAATGTTCCCATTTTAGGATTAGTTGAAAATATGAGTTATTTTATTTGTGATAGATGCAATGAAAAGCACTTTATTTTTTCAAATGATGGAGCAAAAAAAGAAGCTGAAAAATTTCAGATACCATTTCTTGGCTCTCTTCCAATTAGTAAAGATTTGAGAATTCAATCTGACGAGGGAAGACCCTCGTGCATTGATGATCCTAATGGAGAAATTGCTAAAATTTATTTAGAAATAGCTAAATCAATATAGATACTAAACATTCATTTGAGCAACTATTTTAGGGTGTGGTTCATAATTATGCAATTCAAAATCCATAGTTTTGTAATCATTAATTTTTTTTGGTAAAAACTTTAAAGTTGGTAACTGCTTTGGTTCTCTTGTTAATTGTATCTTAACTTGATCAAAATGTTCTTCATAAATATGAAAATCTCCAAGGGAGTGAACAAAATCTCCAACTACTAATTTACATTCTTCAGCTAAAATATGTATTAGGAGACTATAACTTGCTATGTTGAAGGGAACACCTAAAAACATATCGCAAGAGCGCTGATACAATTGGCAGCTTAGTTTATTGTTGGAAACAAAAAATTGTGAAAACGCATGACAAGGAGGTAAAGACATTTCATTGATCTCCGGTGGATTCCATGCAGTAAGAATATGCCTTCTACTATGTGGATTATTTTTTAGTCCTTCAATTAATTCCTGTATTTGATCAACACCATTAAAATTTCTCCATTGCACTCCATAAATTTTTCCTACATCACCAATAAATTTTGATTTATCTTTCCAGTAATCTGCCTCTGCATTTTGAGTCCAAATAGTTTTTTTATCCTCTAAATTTTCTCTTTTGTCATCGTAAAGAATTTCAGCTAATCTTCTTTCATCATTTGAACCTTCTAGAAACCACAGTAATTCTGAAACTACCGCTTTCCAAGCAAGTTTTTTAGTCGTAACAGCTGGAAAGCCGTCTTCAAGATTGAAACGCATTTGATAACCAAAAGCTTTTTTTACATTACCAGCTCTGCTTTTTACAAAATCTCCATTCTCATAACAATATTTAAGAGCATCTAAATAATTTTTCATTTTCTCCAAATTTCAAAGTGACAACTATCATCACAACTAATTTTTTTTATTAATTTCATAGAGTTCATAATTTTATTAATATCTATAAATTTATCACAATTAAAATTACCGTAGATTCTAGTTAAGTAAAACTCTTTAAATAAATTAAATGTTTGTTTAATAATTTCAGGTCCACCAATTACAAAGATATCTTTTTCAAAATATTCTTTTTCTAGACTCAGAATTTCATGTGATACATCTCCATTAATATAATGATCAGCTCCTGGGTATAGAGAAAGATCTTTGCTTGTTACTAATATATTTATTCTATTTGCAAGTGGCGCAGGCATAAATGGGTCTTCCCAAGTTTTACTGCCCATTACTACAATGTGATTTTCTGTGTTTTTTTTAAACCATTTTAAGTCATTTGAATTTTTTGGCCAAGGCATACTACTGCCCTTACTTATGCCTCCTTTATCATCAACTGCCATTATTGCTTTAATCATTTGAAAAATCTTATTTCACTAAAAACTATTGATAACAACTAATTTTTGTTAAAAATATTAGCTTTAAATTCAAAACTATCCTGATTGATGACTTTGGTTTATAAAGAGAATGTTGATTTATCAACTATGGCGATAAACGCTTTATGTAATAGGTTGTGCGGACCCGGGGGCGGTACCCGGCGCCTCCACCATAAAAATATGGGGGCGAAATAGGTTTGACGTTGACTAAAAGATAAAGACTTTGCTCGGCATTGTTCCGCCGTTATCGGGCTATTTTTATAAACGCTAACGATAATAGATTAGCTATTGCTGCCTAGTTTCTAGGCTAGCGCGGTTTGGGGCACCGGGCAACAGAACGCCCCTTTAATATGAAAAAATTATTTATTTTAATATTTTTATTTTTTTGTTCACCCTCGTCTATAGCTCTTACTAAAAAAGATTTTTCAAATAATCAATTATTGTGTCCTGCATTACTATCAGGATTTGACTTTATTTCATCTAATAAAGTGAAAGTTATTAATACAGATCTTAACAAAATAACTACAATTAATGAATATTATTATGATGTAGATTTAGAACTCTCCTATATTAATATATTCTCAAGTAAAAATAACATTAGAGATAGAGTTTATTCTATTGAACTTAATTCTTTAAGAGTTGATGTCTGGACGATGACTGGGGGAGGATTTACAACTAGAGAAATGTTTCCAATAGGAAATTGTGAGTTTGTACAAATTAATAATTTTGTTACTTACATAGATAGTCTAAAATAAATTTCAAAGCACCGGGCAACAGAACGCCCCATAAGATTTCCAAGAATTATTTATCAGGCTTTATTTTTTCTGAAATGCTCCGATGTCGTGCGTAATATGTGCGTAATGCGAGAGAGAAAGTAGAGAGAAATAGGCAGTTTAATGAAAGTAACAAAAACTAAAACTTAAAATTTATAAGAAAATATCAAAAAAATCTGACTAAGTTTTACTATAATTTGACAGGAATATTTATATTGGAGAGAATTTTATTAAAAGAATGAACGTTTCTTTTTTTTCTCTTTTTCGATATTTGAAGTTTCCTCTTTTGGCTTATCTTCTTCTTTAGAAGATGATGTTGAAAGAATACTTAAATTGATTGGGTTCATTGTTTTTTTTAAATGTGAAATTTTATCTACTAATTTTTGGTCAGCTTTTGTACAATGTAAATCTGAATACACGCTTGCGCCCTCTTCAACAGAAATAACTTCATATCTAAGAGTGCCGACTACAGTAGCAGATTTTTTTATTGTTACTTTACCATTGACTTGAATACCTCCACTCACTGACCCATGAATTTCAATATGATCACATGTAATTGGTCCAATAATTTCTGCAGCAGAGCCTACATAAATAATTTTTGAGTGAATACTTGTTTCAACCTTTCCATATATTTCAATATAATCAGTATTAATATCAGAACCTCTAAAAGATGTTCCACTACCGATAACCATTTTATTCGGGTTATCTCCAACAAGATCATTTTTATTTAAAAAAACTTGTTTTCCTTTATCAACGATGTTTTCAGAAACTGTTTCTAATTTTGTTTTTTTATCCATAAATTTAATAAGCGACTACTACTAAATAATATCGATTGCAATACCTCAATTAGGATTTTTGCTACCTATGAGCATAAAAAATACGTGCGTAAAATGTACGTAATAAAATATTAATTATTGATTTTGTGTGATAAAAAATTTTTTAAGAAAGCATAAGCGAATAACGAAGGAAAAACTTAATTTTTTGGGTGTTTTAATATGCGTAATTGCATGAGCACTTTTTCATGCACCGAGCAACAGAACGCCCCAAATTTTAAATATATATAGACATATATTCTCATTTAATGTTGAGAATTTCCGAAATATTCTCAACTACATATCTTTTAAGTATATTTATTTGTGATGTTAATTTATTTTTTTTTAAAAAAAATATCTAATCCACCTTCTTTTAAAGAAACATTCTTTTGAATTTTATCTATTAAATAGACTGTATCTGTAATTATAAATTTTTCATTAACACAAATATAAAAATCATAAATATTTTGTACTCGCTTGATCAAGTCTATAAATATATTTGGTGGCCCTTTAGAAAACTCATAATATATATTTTCAATCTTATCTAGATTATCAATAATACATTTAATAACTTTATAATTACTACTTTCTATATCTATCTTTATTAAATCAATTTTATTCAATTTTTCTTTATGAAATAATGAACTTAAAGTAATTGTTTTATTAAGATTATTATTATTTGAAATAATTACTTCACTGTCTTGATTGCCATAAGTAGAAAAATAACTTTCGTTTTCTTTGTCTGAGATTGCATTATTAAATATTTTTATATTTTTTTCAGTCCTATTTAGTTTAACATTCTCTTGAAGAATTCTACAATTATTAGAATTAGCTTCAATGCTATAGATTGTACTTTGAGGATATTTTTTTGCAAAATAAATTGAGTACTCTCCAATACATGCACCAAGATCAATAATTATTTTTGGATTAGAAAATTCAAATGAAATATCTAAAAGTTTTGCTTCATTATAATATTTTTGATTGTATTTTTTGTAATATCTATTGATAGAATGTTTATGTTTTTTTTTAAAATTACTATTTATACTATTTTGTATAAGCAATACTCCATCAACATCTATAATAATTCTATCTTTACTTATTGTAATAGGGAGACTGTAATTTAATTTTATTAATATTTTTTGCAATAAAAATGAAGTTTCCCTAATTAGAATTGATCTATAGCTACTATTTTTATAATTAAAATTAGCGATTCTAAATATTTTGGGAGAATTCAAATATAAAAAAGCAAAGAATTTAGTAATGACAACAAACAAACGTGTTATTAAATAACTTAATTTAAATTTTTCCATTTATTATAATATTATAGTTTGTTCTCTAATAATGTAGGATATTATCCATTTTAGAAGGTTATAATATATTTAATTTTTTTTTGCTCTAATTTTATGAGCCGAATACACGTCATTTTAATTTAAAATTATATTTTAAATCAGCATTTGCTATAATTTTTTTTTAGAGAGAATAAGCGATTACAAAAGGAGAAGCTTAAATTTTTGATTGTTAGTTCGCACGTCCTTGCATTGAGAAAAGTTCACACACCAAGCAACAGAACGCCCCTATTCTTAGAAATTGACTTGTTGAATCAACGTTTTTTATTAAAAACATCTCTACGAAGTTTTAATGGAGAAATTTCCAAAGGCCTTTATTTTCTAAATATATTGCACTTAGGGTTGTTCTCCAGAACACCACATTTTTTGATTTTTTATTAATATAAATTCTCTATTATATGCTGAAAATTTTTATAAAATATTCTCCACTAAGTACTATCTAACTATATTTATTTGTGAAATTAATTTATTTTTTTGTAAAATTTAACTTCTAATAAAATTGTTCTCTGGATCATGCAGTACATTGTTTAATACTTTAGCCTTATATTTATTCTTAGCAACCTCGATTTCAAAAAGTGAATTTGATAGATCAAAATCAAGTTTAGCATCAACATAACCATAAGCTAAATTTTTATTATATGTAAACGAATAATTACCTGATGTTGTTTCTCCAACTATTTTACCTTCATAATAAATAGGTTCATCATGGAGTAATAAAGGATTACCGGGAGTTGTGTCATTTAATACAAACATTAACAATTTCTTTTTGCGAAGATTTTTATTTTTACTTAAAAATTCTTTACCAATAAAATCTTCTTTTTTATTTAATTTTAAAGCAAAAGATAAACCTGCTTCATAAGGATTTTCAGCAGGTGAAATATCATGACCCCAATGTAAATAACCCTTTTCCATTCTCATAATATCCATCGCATGCGCACCAGCATGAACTAATCCAAATTTCTCTTCTAAAGTAATAATTAATTCGTATATGTGTTTTGAATATTTAGTTGGTATATAAATTTCCCAACCAAGTTCACCAACATAGGAAATTCTCTGAAACCATAGTTCTATTTTATCTTTAATAATTTTCTTACCCATTCCAAATTTAAATTCAGCGTTTGAAAAATAATTACCAAATAATTCTGTTAATAATTCTCTACTCTTTGGTCCAAAAATACCGAAACAAGCAAAATCATCAGTGATATCTTTAAATCTCACTGAAGAGTCTAAGTATTTTAAAATATGTTTTTTATCATGTGTGCGCACACCTGATCCTGTAACAATCCTAAATTTATTTTTATCAATACATGTGACAGTCAAATCTGATTCAATTCCACCCTTAGAATTAAGCATTTGTGTATAGGTTATAGCTCCAACTTCATTTTTAATATCATTTGCACACAAATATTGCAGAGAAAAATGGCTATTCAGTCCTGTTAATTCAAATTTAGCAAAAGGTGATAACTCAAAAAAAGCAACATTTC
>CACJNL010000003.1 GCA_902594815.1 uncultured Alphaproteobacteria bacterium
AATCCTGAATTTTATGCTATAGGCAACATTGATCTCAATTAAATTATGAACTTAACCCATTTAGAAAAATTAGAATCCGAGAGCATACACATTATTAGAGAAGTAGCATCAGAGTTTGAAAACCCTGTCATGCTATATTCAATAGGAAAAGACTCTGCTGTCATGCTCCACTTAGCATTAAAAGCTTTTACACCAAGCAAGCTTCCATTTAAATTATTGCATGTTGATACAACTTGGAAATTTAGAGAAATGATAACTTTTCGTGATGAAATAGCAAAAGAATACAATTTAGATTTATTAGTTCATATTAATGAAGAAGGTGTAAAAAATAATATTGGTCCCATTAGCCATGGCTCTAAACTTCATACAGATGTTATGAAAACACAAGCACTTAAGCAAGCATTAGATAAATATAAGTTTGATGCTGCTTTTGGAGGAGCACGAAGAGATGAGGAAAAATCAAGAGCAAAGGAAAGAGTATTTTCTTTTAGAGATCAGCAACATCATTGGGATCCAAAAAATCAACGACCTGAATTGTGGAGTTTATACAATACAAAAATAGCAAAGGGAGAAAACGTAAGAGTTTTTCCTCTATCAAATTGGACTGAGATTGATGTGTGGCAATACATTTACCAAGAAAAGATAAATATTGTTCCTCTATATTTTGCAAAAGAACGCCCCGTAATTAAACGTGATGATTTACTTTTAATGGTTGATGACAAAAGGCTGGATGTAAAAGAGAGTGAACAAATAGAAAATCGAATGGTGCGTTTTAGAACATTGGGTTGCTATCCGTTAACCGGTGCTATTGAGTCAACAGCAACATCAGTGGAACAGATTATCATTGAATTATTAGAGAGTAAAAATTCTGAAAGAGAAGGAAGAGCAATAGATAAAGATCAAATTGGATCAATGGAAAAAAAGAAGCAAGAAGGATATTTTTGATGGATTTAGAAAAATTTTTTCAACATCAAAATAATAAGAAGCAAGTTAAAATTTTAACATGTGGATCCGTGGATGATGGTAAGTCGACTTTATTAGGTAGACTATTGTACGACTCTCAAAATGTATTTGTTGATCAAATGGATCAAGTTAAGATTGAAAGTGAAAAATATGGAACTCAAGGAAAAGATATAGACCTAGCTTTATTAATTGATGGGTTACAAGCGGAGCGCGAACAAGGAATTACAATTGATGTTGCATACCGTTTCTTTGAAACATCAAAATGTAAATTTATTGTTGCCGATACGCCAGGACATGAACAATATACACGTAATATGGCAACAGGTGCATCTAATTCTGATGTTGCTATTATCTTAATTGATGCACAAAAAGGTGTTTTAGAGCAAACAAAAAGGCACAGTTTTATTGTTAATCTTTTAGGTATCCAACATGTTGTAGTGGCAATTAACAAAATGGATTTAGTAAATTATGATGAAAATATTTTTCATAAAATCGTCACAGAATATACAGAGTTAATAAAGAATTTTCATTTTATCTCTACAAATTATATTCCTCTATCAGCTTTAAAAGGAGATAATGTTTTTTCAACTTTTGAAAATACTAAATGGTATACAGGTCCTTCCCTTATTGAAACGTTAGAAAATATCCAAATTGAAGAGGAAGATCTTGATAATTCATTTAGCATGCCAGTTCAGTGGGTAAATAGGTCAAGTTCAGATTTTAGAGGATATGCTGGAACCATAAGTTCTGGGAAAATATCGAAAGGAGATGTAATCACAACTCCTTCATCAAATTCTCAAACTTCTATTAAGAATATTTATGGACCAAATGGTGAATTGGATGAAGCTTTTACTAATCAGGCAGTAACATTAACATTGCAAGATGAATTAGATATTTCTCGAGGCGATATTATTCTTACACAAGATAATAAGAAAATTTTAAAAGCTGATCAGTTTGCAGCTCATCTTGTTTGGATGGATCAAGACTCAATGTTACCAGAGCGTAATTACATTTTTCGTTTTAATAATAATTTTATCAATGGACAAATTACTGATCTAGTACACAGTATTAATATTAATTCTTATGAAGAAATAGCAACCAAAAAATTAAATTTAAACGATATTGCATATTGTAAAATAGCTCTAAATAAAATGCACAGTATTGCTCCTTATAAAAACAATCATCAATTAGGGAGTTTTGTTATCATTGATCCATATAATAATAAAACAATTGGTGCCGGCATGATTGATCATGCGTTGCGTCGATCTACTAATATTTCTTGGCATGAAATGAGTATAAATAAAAATACGCGCTCCAAACTAAATGGCCAACAACCATGCGTGATTTGGTTTACTGGATTATCAGGATCAGGGAAGTCAACAATTGCAAATATTCTTGAACAAAAACTTCATACGATGAACAAAAGAACTTATTTATTAGATGGTGATAATGTCCGTCATGGATTAAATAAAGATTTAGGATTTACCGATACAGACCGTGTTGAAAATATTCGACGTGTTGCTGAGGTATCAAAATTAATGCTAGATGCTGGTTTGATTACTCTAGTATCCTTTATTTCTCCGTTTCGCTCAGAAAGAAAAATGGCAAGAGATTTGCTTGAGGAAGGTGAATTTTTTGAAGTATTTGTTAGTACCTCACTTGAAGAATGTGAAAAGAGAGACCCAAAGGGATTATATAAAAAAGCAAGATCAGGCGAATTAAAGAATTTCACAGGAATTGATTCTACCTATGAAATACCAGAAAATGCAGATCTCGTCCTTGATACGAAAACAAATAATGCTGAAGAGTTAGCTGATCAAATTATTAATTTTTTAGAAAGTAAAAAAATTATTTAATTTTGAAAACCATACTTTCTTAAACGGGCATCACCAGTTCGTGCATGTGCTTCCATTCCTTCCAACCGTGAAATTCTAGCTGCCGCAGCACCTACTTCTTTATTGGATTCTTTTGTCATACGTTGAAACGTAACTGTTTTAATAAATTTACCCACAAATAAACCACCAGTGTATTTTGCTGCTCCTTTAGTTGGAAGAATATGATTAGTTCCAGAACATTTATCACCGTAAGCAACTGTAGTTTCTTCTCCAAGAAATAATGAACCATAGTTTTTTAATTTATCTAACCACCAATCCAAGTTTTCAGCTTGTACTTCTAAGTGTTCAGGAGCGTATTCATCACTTACTTGACATAATTCTTCATTTGTATCACACAACACAACCTCACCATAATCACGCCATGCAGCATCAGCATTATTTTTTGAAGTTTCGGGAAGTTCAGCAATTAATTCTGGTACTCGCTTCATGACATAATCACACAATTCTTTATGAGTTGTATACAGCCACGCTGGAGAATTTGGACCGTGCTCTGCTTGACCAACAAGATCAACAGCGATCATTTCTTTATCAGCAGTATGATCTGCGATAATGCCAATTTCTGTCGGGCCTGCAAATAAATCAATTCCAACTTTTCCGTATAAAATTCTTTTTGCTTCTGCTACGTATTGGTTTCCTGGACCAACGATCATATCAACTTCTGGGTTACCAAAACATCCATAAGCAAAAGCACCAATTGCTCCAATTCCACCACAGTTCATAATAACATCAGCACCACATAAATTTGCTGTGTAAATAATTATAGGGTTAGCGCCATTTTCATCTTTTGGAGGACTAGCGGCAATTACATTTTTAACACCAGCAACTTTAGCTGTCGTGATACTCATTACAGCGGAGGCAATATTATTATACCGACCCCCTGGAACATAACAACCAACACTGTTAACTGGAATTAATTTTTGACCAGCAAAAAGACCTGGAGATAACTCAACTTCAAAATCATTATTAAGATGCTTAAGTTGATGCTCTGCAAAACTGCGTACTCTATCATAGGAGAACTGAACATCATCTTTTACCTTTTGGTCTAATGATTTTATAACTTTTTCAATTTTTTCTTGGGAAACAATAACATCACCTTCATACTTATCAAACTTTCGAGAGATTTCTCTAATACCGTCATCTCTTTTTGATTCAATTTCTTTAAGAACTTCTTGAACTCGTTGTCTTGTTTCTACTTCATCGGAAGAAGCAGTTTTGTCAGCTTTTTTGATATATGAAATAGTCATTTTTCCCCTCAATTAATTTTCTACGTATATATAATTATCTGATAATATCCATTAAACCTGTTATTTTTTTATTAGCTCAAAAACATCTACACCGATTTGATATAAGATATGTGCTATATCTATTGGAACCCAGTTTTCTCTTATTAAACCTTCATGGTGTAAATAAAAATCCATCACTCTCATTGTTACCGATTTGTTTGTTGGTTCGTATCCAAGCCAATCTTTTGCACCGTGTATTGCTTCAATACTATGCCAACCTGCAGTCATTGAATAATTTCCATCACCTAGTTCAACATAATGACCAATTTTCCAATAGTTTCTGTCCTTAAAAGTCAATCGAAATGGTAACTGGTGATGAGCAACAAATCCTTTTAATCCTCTTGCTGTACCTATTCCACAAGGTCCGTACCACATCATTTTTGGATGCCAAAATTCTATTTGCGGATGATCAAGTAATTTTTCTTTGATACTTTCTTTGGTAGCGCCTTCTTCATTTTCAGGTTTAATATTTAAACTTCTTTGCATTTTTAAGCCTTGATCTAAAGATGCAGTTGAGAGGTTTTTATCTAAATTTTCAAAAGTGGTTCCATCACCTGTTATTGGTCCAGGCCACATTCCCTCAACTCCAAGAGATTTATTTATTGGCCAGAAACCTGCTTGGCGCATAAAATCTATAGTATCAATTAATATATGAGATTGAATAATCTTTCCCTTTTCAATTTGGTGAACTTCACATGTTCTTAAATGAATAGTTTTTCCATGCGGAGGTACGTTTAGCCATTCATTTGTAAACGTCCCTGTTAAGTGACTAATTGCTGAGACAAAAATATTATTTTGAAAGCTACCACCGATGAATAAATTATCTCTTCTCTCTAAATCTGGAAAAGCTTTTAGTAGTGGTCTCCAATAAACACTCTCAATATTTTCTATTCCTTTTAAATCATTGATCGGGTGGAAAGCTTTAATCTCAGCTTCTTCATGGTAGGCATTTGAAATTTTTATTAGTAGATCATCTAAATTTGACTCTGCAATCTGTTTTAAAAGTAAGCGTATATGTCTTTTATTATTTATATTTTCTGCAGGATCTATTTCAATAAGTTTTGTATTTGACTCCATTGGTATTCCAGTAGAAAAATCTTCAATTTTGATCATAAATATAATATGTTAGTTACTCACAGCAAGTCTATATTAATGAATTGATTTATTCAATATTTTGAATAATATTCAAAAAAAATGAATAAGATATCATTGGATAAGTAATGTCAATAGATTTAGAGTCAAGACTAGCAAGATTTTCAGAATTAATACCTAGCAATATTCCTTTTGTGGAAGGTAAGTTAAAAGGCCATCAAGATAGAAAAAATTTTTCTGTTATTGGTCCAGGTGTTAGTGAAGATGCTAAACAGAATGTTAAAATAGCTGAAGAACATGGTTTTAATATAGGCGCTGTAAGTGCAGCATCTATGAATGGTTCGGGATTGCATAGTCATACAACAGCTGAAGTTTTTATAATACATTCTGGAGCTTGGCGTTTTTATTGGGGCGTGGAAGGCAATGAAGGAGAAATTATACTAAATCAAGGTGATGTTGCTTCTTTTCCAACAAATATGTTTAGAGGTTTTCAAAATGTAAGTAATGAAGAAGCGCTGATGTTTGTTGTTTTAGGTGAAAATGATCCAGGTGTAATTACATGGACACCGAAACTTTTAAAAGATGCTAAAGAATCTGGCATGGTATTGATGGATGATAACTCTCTAATTGATACAGAAAAACAAAAAATAACTGATGAATCAAAAGTTATACAACCATTAAAAGATAATGAGTTAGAAAGTTTCGATCACTACTCTTCAGAAGACATAGAAAAGTTTGTCATTCGATTTAATGATAAAGATAAATACTTTGTTGATGATGATCACTATCAATCTAATAAAATTATTAACTACATTGATCAGTTTAATATTCATGATAAATCATTTACTCCAAACATACCGCATGTGACAGGTTTTAGCCTTTCACTTCTTAATGGAAAAAGCGCCCATATACATGAATATAAATTTGAGAAATCAGAGGTATATCATTGTTTAACAGGAGAGTGGGAAATCAACTGCGATGGAAACAAAACAGTAATTAAAGAGAAAGATACATTTTCAGTTCCCAAAAATGCATTGCGATCAATCAGGCAGATTAGTGATAATGATGGAAATTTATTTATAATACGACAAACAAATTAATTATTTATTAAATATGAAAGGTTTTGATAAAAAGTTCAGAGATCTCCCTGATTATATTTTAAAGATTACATATCAAATTTGGGAGAATAATGATCTTGAAGCAATAAGAGAGTATTATGCTGATATACCAAATGTAAGTATTCCAACACCAACGCGATCTCCATCAGGGGTAATATATGGTGCTGACCCAGTCATTGAAAGTACTTTTGCTAGTAAAAAACTTTTTCCTGATAGAACACTTTTAGGTGAAGATGTAATTTGGACAGGCAACGATGATGAGGGATATTTTTCATCACACCGTATTTTATCAACCTCTACTCATTCTGTTGATGGTATGTATGGTAAAGCAACAGGAAAAAAACTATATTACCGAACTATTGCTGATTGTGCATGTATGAATAATCAGGTTTATGATGAGTGGCTTGTAAGAGACCAAGGAGCAATTGTCAGACAAATAGGAATTGATCCAAAGCAATTTGCTAGTAATCTTATTAAAGATGAAGGTGGTCCTGAAAAAGCTAGCAAACCATTTGATGAAAATACACCTGTAAAATCTATTTATAAACCTCCTATATTAGCGTCTAGTAACTCTGGAGAATTATATGCAAATATTTTAAACTCCATCATGAACATTAATTTAGAGAAATCAATAAATGATAGTTATGATAGAGCTATACAGCAATTTCAACCAGGAGGAAAAATTCACCATGGTAGAGATGAGGTTATAAAATTTTGGAAAAAATTAAGAGATGCTCTTCCCAATGCATTATTCTCAGTCGAGCACATTGCTTTTACTGAAGAAAAACATGAACCTAAAAAAGCTTCAGTTCGATGGTCTTTGGTAGGGAAACATGAAGGTAATGGTCTTTTTGGGAAAGCTTCTAATTCGAAAATTTATATAATGGGTATCAATCACGTTGAATTTGGAGAAAGAGGTATTAAAAATGAATGGGTTCTCTATGATGAAACTATGATCTGGAAACAGATATTATTAAAAACAGGTTAATTTAATGTCTAATATTTTGACAACACATGTCGGAAGTCTTCCTAGATCAAAAGAACTTTCAGAATTTTTATTTGCAAAAGATAAAGGAGAAAAATTTAGTCAAAGTAGTTTTGATGCAGTATTAAAAAAAAATGTCGAAAGTGTCGTGAAGAAACAACTTGATGTTGGAATTGATTTCGTCAGTGATGGGGAGATGAGTAAAATAAGTTATGCTACTTATATTAAAGACAGAATTGATGGTTTCTCAGGCGAAAGCGAAAGAAGAGCGCCTGCTGATCTTGATGATTTTCCAGAATATAAAGAAAAGATTGCTCAAAGTGGTGGCACACCAACTTATACCAGACCATGTTGCACAAACGAATTAAAAGTAAAAGATGAAACTTCTCTTCTAAAAGATATAAATAATTTTAAAAATTCACTTGAGAAACTAAATCATCGACATGCATTTATGAATTCTGCATCACCTGGTGTTATAAATGTTTTTATGCCAAATAAATTTTATAGTACTGAAGATAAGTATTTGGATAAATTATCTAATATTATGGCTAAAGAATATGAGGTTATAACAAAATCAGATATCCAAGTTCAGCTAGATTGCCCAGACCTTGCTTTAGCAAGACATATGAATTTTAAAAATTTATCTGAAGATGAATTTATTAAACGAGCTGAACTACAAATTGAATACCTGAACTCAGCATTATCTAATGTTGATGTTGAACAAACTAGAATGCATATATGTTGGGGCAATTATGAAGGGCCTCACACGCACGATATTGCTCTAGAAAAAATATTACCTATAATTTTGAAATCGAAAATAAAATATTTTCTAATTGAATCCTCTAATCCTAGGCACGCACATGAATGGAAAGTTTTTGAAGATATAAAGCTACCAAAAGATAAAGTGCTGGTACCTGGTGTAATTGACTCAACCTCTAATTTTGTTGAACATCCAGAAGTTGTTGCAGATAGATTAATTCAGTTTTCTACAGTAATTCCAAAAGACCAATTAATGGCAGGGACAGATTGTGGTTTTAGTACATTTGCTGGCTTTGGAAAAATTGATGAAAAAATTTGTTATGAAAAGCTTCATGCATTAGTTGAAGGCACTAAACTTGCTTCAAAAGTTATCTAATTACTGATTTAAAAATTTTGCTCTTTCTAAAAGATCCACACCTAGTTTTTTTAAAAAATGCAAATGATCAATAAAGATCCAATTTTCAGCTAATTTATCTCCGTTTCTTCGATATAAATCTACTACTCTCATTTCTGATTCAATATTACTAGCATTTGTTAAGCCCAAATACTCCCCTTTAGGTTTCATAATTAAATTTGGCCAACCAAACCAACCACCTAGATCATCTTCAGAACTACTAAGTATATGTCCATTGAAACGAACAAACTCTAAACCATCTTGAAATGGTTTAGTGTGACCTTTTTGATAGCCATCAATAGTATATGAAGCTCCAATACCTCCAGGTCCCCACCAAATCATATCTTTATGCCAATCCAATTCTAACTCTTCTTTGTAGGATTGCATTTTGGATCCTTTAACAAGTCGATCGCGCATTCTGTGAATTAAATCTAATGTTTTTTGACTTTCAGTTTGATTAGAAATATCAAATTTTAAACCTTTATGATTCATTGGTCCTGGTGTAACACAAACTAGACCAGTAGACTCAGGAATTATAGAAAGACCTAGTTGTTGCATTAAATTCATTACATCTAAAAAAATAGCTCCTTCAGTAATTTTATTATTTTCCACTTTATAAAATTCTGCAAATCTTAATAAAATAGATTTATAATTTGGTTTAAGGCCTATAAACGTTTTATTGAAAACACCCATGAAATGACCCATACTTGAGATCCACTTCCCTTTATTTTCATCAAGTGAATTTATACCCGCATAAAAAATATCTAATCGACGTTGTATAGGTGAAAATGAATCTTTAATTGGTTTCCAAAGATTATTAGCAACAAGATCTATACTTCCTAGTTCGTTGAATGGATGTGTGCACTTCATACTAAAATCTTCTGATGTGTATTTAGATATAACCTCTGATAATGAATCAATGTTACAACTGTCTAATTCATTGAAATAATTTAATACCAATTTTTTTTCTGTTTGTAGATCAGTCATTACATTTTGATTATATTAATAAACTAAAAAAGACAATATTCATTTTTTTGAATAAAATTTCATTGCTTTGAAATATTTTTAAATGTATCTCATTACAAATACAAATTATGAAATTTAATAAAATTACAGACAAAAGACCAGAAGCTCTTAAAGATCATCATATGCCTAAGAGTTATGATATTTCATTAAAAGCATATGGAGGTGGAGGAACAGCTAAATCACTAAATCCAAAACCAAAAAAACTTAAACATCAATCAATGATGGGATTTGAAGCCCAATATAAAAATATCATAGATTATATTGTGAGGATTACTTATCAAATATGGGAAGAAAAAAATATTGGGTACATCTATGATACATACAGTAAAGATTGCAGAGTTTGGGATGAATTTGGTTTGCAATCAGGATCTGAAAAAATTGTCGCTGATACTGTACACACAAATAATGCTTTCCCAGATATTAGATTATTCGCTGATGAAGTTATTTGGGCAGGAGATGAAAATGCAAGTTTTCATACCTCGCATAGAACAATTATTACCGGAACAAATACTGGTTTTAGTAAATTTTCTAAACCAACTGGAAAAAAAGTAAGATTATTTTGTATTGCAAATTGTGTAGCAAAAAATAATGAAATTTATTATGAAAATGTTGTTTATGATACTGCAGGCTTAATTAAACAACTCGGTTTAGATTTAAATCAAGTTGCCAAACAACTTGTTGATGAAGGAATTGCAGGACCATATGCCCCTCATTTTAAAAACTCTAAGCCAAAGAGAAATATTACTCAATTAAAACCAATTAGTTTTGATATTCCTGATAAAATTAAAAATGTAAGAGAGTTTGTCCATGCAGTTTATGATACTATTTGGAATAGACGAAACTTTTCTGCAATAAATAAAGCATACTCTAGTAATGTAGAATTTGAAGGTTCAACTGGTCGTAAATTTAAAGGAGTTTTGCAATTAAGAAAGTTTATAATATCAATGTTAGCTTCATTTCCTGATCTTGCACTGAGTATTGAAGATTTATACTGGATGGGAAATACCAAAGATGGTTATTTAGTATCTGTGCGTTGGGGCGGAGTAGGAACTCATAAAGGAAATAGTTCATATGGCCAACCAACTAATAGAGAAGTTTATCTTTGGGGTATTACTCAATGGGAAATTAAAAATAATAAAATTATTAAAGAGTGGACTGGTTTTAATGAGCTTGCAATTCTAATGCAAATTCTAGGAGAGAAAAAATGACTTTAGAAGAGAGTAAAAAATTATTAGCTGATATGTATGATGCGCTCAATGCTCAAGATCTAGAAGCTCAACATAAATATTGGCATGATAATATGGTTTGGCATGGCCCCCCAGGTTTTGGTGATATCCATGGTATAGAAAATTTTAAATATAGAGTTCTAAAACCTTTTTATGAAGCATTTCCAGATTATCATGTAAAAAATGATATTGTCGTTGCTGAAGGTGAATGGATAAGTGCAACTGGATTTTTAACAGGTACACATAGTGGAACATATCTTGGAGTAGAGGAAACAGGTAAATCTATTAAAATGCAATTTTCAGATTTTTGGACTATTAAAGATGGAAAGTTTTTAGATAATTACGTTATGGTTGATAACTTCAGTGTTTTTGAGCAAATGGGATTAAAATTTAAATAAATTATTTTGTTGTTTTTCGTTTAATAAGTCTTCCTTGTACAATGTGATTTATAGGTTCAAAATCTGGATCCTTAATAAATTCATTTATTAATTGAGTTGCTAGTTTTGACATCTGCCTAATAGGTTGTCTTACTGTTGTCAGATTATATGATTCCCATGAGGACATCGATATATCGTCATAACCAATAACTTCTAAATTTGAGGGTGTTTTTGCTGATGTATTTTTTTTTATATAATCTAAGCATCCAAATGCCATTGTGTCATCAGCGCAAAATATTGCACTAATATTTTTATTAAAGATTTTTTCTGTAGCTTGATATCCTCCCTCATACGTAAAAAAACCTTTCGCAGTAATCAATTTAATTTTTTTATTATTCTTAAGAGAGTTTTTAAAACCTATACATCTTTCATCACTAACAAATGATCCTTTAGGACCTTCAATTAATCCAATATTAATATGTTTTTTTTCTATGAAATAATTAGCAACTATTTCACCACCATTACGATGATCGCAAGCTACAGAACTTATTGTCGGTATGTTCCAACTTCTATTATAAGCAATAAATTGTATTCTTTTGTGATTGCAACTTTCTACAAATTTATCTGTTGGTTTAGTTGCTGAAATAATTGCAATTAATTTTTCTTTTAGATAGGGCTGAATCAATTTTTCATCTAATTCCTCTCCATCATCTGTAGTAACAAGTAAAATTCTAAAACCTCCATTTCTAAGAGCTTCATGTAATTCAATTAAAACTTCTGGGTAATATCTACTTGTGACATAAGGTAAAATTACTGCCACCAAGCCACTGTCATCATTAGAAATTGAAGTTGAAGATATGTTCGTAGCTTTATATTTTAATTTTCTTGCAGCTTCTAGTACACGTAATTTTGTCCTACTTGAAATACTGGCACCTTTTGTAAAACACCTTGAAACTGCAGACTGCGACACTCCTGCTAATTTTGCAACATCAAGAGAAGTTACAATTTTCTCAGTTTTTTTCATTTTATCCCCATTTTTGTATTCAATAAATTGAATATTAATTCAACAATTTGCAATATTTTATGTTACGAATATACATTATTTATAAATAAATGTGAATTTCACACTTTGATAATAAGGGGAAATATATGAAAAAACTACTTATAGCATTAATGTTCACTTTTGTTTCTACGGGTGCGTATGCAGATGGTCACTCACCGTGTAACGTTACAGATGGAACAATTAATGTTTTAGCAAATGAGTTTACTACTCTGAGGATTGTTATGGAAGAAGCAGAAAAATGTGCTGGTTCTGATGCTGACTTTAGTGTAACTCATTCAGTTGACCATCAAAAACTTCAAGGACCTGCTCTGGAAGCAAATCCAGCTGAGTTTACAGCTAAAATTGTAACTAATGGTTCTATAACACCTTTAATGAGTAAAGGTCTTCTACGTCCTTTGGATGATCTAGTAGAAAAATATGGATCTAATCTAAATAAAAGTCAGTTAATTACATTTGATGGTAAAGTGTATGCAGTTGCTTTTATGGCAAATGCTCAACATCTTTGGTACAGAGAAAGTATTTTTAATGAGCTTGGTATAGCCGTTCCAACTACTTACGAGGAAGTAATTGCTGCTGCGGCAAAAATTAAAGCTTCTGGAAAAATGGATAATCCGTATGCTGGGGCTTTTAAAGCTGGTTGGAATCTTTCTCAGGAATTTGTAAACATGTACTTAGGTCATGGTGGTGAATTCTTTAAGCCAGGTACAGCTGAGCCTAGTATCAATAATGCTAAAGGTGTTGCTGCGTTAAATGTAATTAAACAATTAACTGAGTTAAGTAATCCTGATTTTTTAACACAAGATACTAATGCTGTTAAAGAAGAGTGGGAGTCTGGAAATGTTGCGATTATGCATATCTGGGGTTCAGGAGCTGCTTCACTTCTAGACGATGAAGGTGATCAGGCTATTAAAGCAGATACAAGACTTGCTCCACCACCTACAGTAGGTGGCGGCAGTGCTGCTGCTACAACTCTATGGTGGGATGGAGTAGCTATTGCTAAAAATACATCTGATGAAAATGCAGAAGCTTCATTTAGAGCTTTAGTTGGGGCTGCTTCATCAACAGAAATGGCTAATGCAAATCCTAACGCAGCAGTATGGCTTATTAACGGTTATACTCCAGGTGATGCTGCAGTCGGTGTTTTAGCTGCTGCTAAGATGGGAGCAACTCCGTACCCAAGTATTCCTCAAATGGGATTACTTCACGGAGCAATGAGTGATGAAATGGTTGAATTTTTGCAAGGCAATGAGTCAGCTGAAAAAGCATTACAAGACATTGAAGCTGCTTATATAGCAAAAGCTAAAGAACAGGGTTTCCTGTAAAAAATAAATAATTAGAGTGGAACGCTTCGTTCCACTCTTTTTTTTGTTACTTCTTATAAATTAAAATATAACAGTATGAGTAATGCCTCATAAAACTTTTTTTTGGTTTTTTTTCCCCAGTGGATTAGCGATGATTCTTTTTATAGGCTTACCTATATTTTCAAGTTTCTTTCAATCTTTACATATAGAGCCTGAGCAAATTTTAATTGAAGTTGAGACATGTGATCCGTTTGGATGTGAAACAGAAGTGCAAGTTGATCTAGAAGCTACTGCTCAATCAGCTGCAGAAAATCCGCTTGGAAGATTTAATGGTTTTGGAACTTACAAAGACAGAAATCACTTAGCTTTTGAGGAAATTCAAGAAGCTTGGCAAAGCACAGGCGACTTTTCTGATTTTATCAAGAATGTTTTAAATCTTCCTTTTTATAAGAGTTTGTTATTTACACTTACTTTTTGTTTTACAGTTACCCCATGTGTAATTGTTTTGGGTTTTATAGTAGCTCTCTCTGTTAATGTTTTAGCTAAAAGCATTAAAGGTATGGTTATTTTTGGAACTATTCTTCCAATGATTGTTACACCTTTAATAGGATCTTTAGTGTTATTTTGGATGATTGACTCACAGGGAGTATTAGGTGCAACTATTCAAATAATTTTTGATGATCCTAACTTGTCATTAAAATCTTCAAAAGCTCTAACTTGGATTACACTAATAATTTATGGAATATGGCATAATACCCCTTTTGCATTTGTTGTGTTTTATGCAGGATTACAAACTGTACCTCAAGATCCAATAGAAGCAGCTTTAATAGATGGGGCAACGAGAACACAAAGAGTAAGGCATATCGTTCTTCCTCATCTGTACCCTGTAGCTACATTTATTGCTTTAATCTGTTTAATGGATAACTTTAGAGTTTTTGAGCCAATCATTGGCTTTAGTGCTGAGGGTGTTGCTCAATCACTATCATGGATGATCTACAAGGATCTTAGAAATGAAACATTAATGTTATTTGGATCTGCTGGAGCAACTTCAATGCTAACTATTTTAGGGGTAGGTATTCTTCTTATGCCAGTTTTAATCAGAACCTGGAAAGAGTTCAAAACAGAGAGATAAATGGAATCTAAAGTTAACAAATATTCAAAACAATTAATAATTATCAATTCAGTTTTTATTATTTTTTGGCTAACTATATCTGTTTTCCCATTTCTTTGGACACTTTGGGGCTCGTTAAAAGTCAAAGCTGATTTTTTTTCAAGAGCAGATTGGTATTATGCTATTTCTGGTTTTAATACTTTGATTGAAACTGGAGGAAGATTTACATTAAATGGATATATAGAATCATGGACTGAGGGGGAATTTGGAAAGGCTGCTCTAAATACAATTATTGTTACTATATCAGTTGTTTCCATCTCTCTTTTTTTAGGTACTCTAGGTGCTTATGCTTTATCAAGGTCAACTTATAAATATACTTTTTGGATTTTGATCGCAGCACTAATTTTTAGAGCAATGCCTCACATTACACTTGTTTCAGGTTACCTGTTTCCTTTTTTTCAATTTAAAGTCTGGGGGATTTTACCAACTACAATTATCGTTTTGGTTGCCATCAATCAACCTTTCACACTATGGCTATTGTATTCGTTTTTTAAAACAGTACCTAAAGAATTAGACGAAAGTGCTCTTATTGATGGCTGCTCATATTTTCAAGCTTTTCGTTTTATCATAATGCCAGTTATGTGGCCAGGAGTAATAACTGCAGGATTATTTAGTCTAATGTTAGCATACAATGATTTTACAGTAACAGCATTATTATTAAATCAAGAAAACTACACTATGGTCCCAAAAATAAATGCATACCTTGGCACAGTAGAGCATGGAGGTAATTATATGTGGGCAGTTGCAAGCGTTGTATCCGCAACTGCACCACTATTTATGATTGTGATGTTTTTTCAACGTCAATTAATTAGTGGTTTAACTGCAGGAGCAGTAAAGGGATAAATGTTTTGCTTTCTAACTTTTCAAACTAATTATCTATTATGAAATATAATTCATTATTTTTTGGTTCTATTGGAACGTTAATTGAAACATCAGATTTGCAAAGAGAATCATTCAATGAGGCTTTTAAAGAAGCTGGTCTTGATTGGTATTGGGATCAAGAAGATTACAGATTATTGCTCAAACAATCTGGTGGAACAAAAAGAATTGAGGATTTTGCGGAAAAAAATAATACAACAGTTGAAGCTCAAAAAATTAGAGAGAGAAAAACTGAAATTTTTAATCAAAAATTATTGACTGAACAACTCATGCCAAGGGACGGGGTTATCGATGTTATTGAATATGCAAAAAATAATCAAATAAAATTAGGATTTGTATCATCCACTACAAAAGATAATATTAAATCAGTTTTTTTGGCATTAAAAAATTATTTATCAGAGGACGATTTTGATTTTGTTGGTAATAACACAATGATAAAAAACCCGAAACCTCATTCTGATATTTATATCAAGGCAATTAAAAGACTCAACGTTGAGCCTAATGAATGTATTGCTATTGAAGACTCTAGAGAAAGTGCCTTATCCGCGCATAATGCAAAAATTTCATGTGTAGCTTTTCCTGGCTCATTTCATGAAGAGGATAATTATGATTTTTGCTCTAAAATAACGCTAAAATTAGACGCTTCTATTTTTAATTAGTTGCAAAGCTATCAATAAATCTTGATATAGAAGAAATGTATTTACAAAAATTTGAAGTTAAAAACAAAACCGCCTTAGTAACGGGGGCCGGTAAGGGAATTGGAAAGGCTTCAGCCATTGCTCTTGCAGAAGCAGGAGCAGATCTGATTATTTTAAGTAGAACACTTACTGATTTAAATAAGGTTAAAAAACAAATTAATAAGTTAAAAAGAAAATGTACTGTCTTTGAATGCGATGTTTCAAGAGCTGCAGAAGTAAAGTTAGTTTTTAAACAAATAAACTCGCTTGATATTTTAGTTAATAATGCTGGAACTAATCGACCAGATCATTTTACTAAAATTACAAAAGAAGATATGGATTATGTAGTCGATTTAAACATCAAGGCTGCTTTTCATGTAGCACAAATGGCTACAAAAGTGATGTTAAAATCAAAAAATAGAAAAGTTAAAGGTGGATCAATCATCAATATGTCATCTCAATTGGGTAAAGTTGGCGCCCCGATTAGAAGCATATATAATATGACTAAATTTGGGATCGAAGGTTTAACAAGAGGCATGGCATTAGATCTAGCCAAGAATAATATCCGCGTAAATACCATTTGCCCAACATTTGTAGAAACGCCATTGGTAAAAAATTTCTTTAAAGATAAGAGATTTAAAAAAGCTATGATGGATAATATTCCTCTTGGAAGATTAGCTACAGATAGTGATATCGCTACAGCAGTTGTTTATTTAGCATCAAATGCTTCTTCAATGATTACGGGCTCCTCACTTGTTATTGATGGGGGATGGACAGCTAAATAATTAAATAATATTTTAAATTAAAAATTAATTTATAATTGCTCTATCAACTTGTATTGGTTTTTGTGTCCCCTTTTTCTTAAATGCCTCACGATATGTTATGTAGACAACTGAAATAAAAATAATTACTCCACCAACCCACGTCCAAATGTCTGGATGTTCAGCAAAAAGAAACAATCCAATTAAAGAAGCCCAAATTAATTTTGTAAATTGTAATGGCATAACAAATGTTGTGTCTGACATTTTAAATGCTTGAGCTAAGCACCAATGCGATAATAAACCTGAAGCTCCCATTAATGTGAAAATAATTATCTGATTTAAGTTTATATTTTCCCAGTAGAACAATGATAAAATAAAAAAAACAGGAGTCATATATAAAAGATGATAAAAAATTATAGTTATACTAGAATCAGTTGCAGATAATTTTTTTACAAAAATCAGCACAAAAGAAAAGCTAAATGAAGCAACAAGCATCAATATAGTTCCAAATTCAAAGGGAACATAACCTGGTCTTATAATGATTATTATTCCTATAAACCCTAACAACAAAGCAGCAGTGCGGTGGAATCGGATGACTTCACCTAAAACTATAACAGCAAGTACGGTAGTAAAAAGAGGCGTTGTAAAACCAAGCGCAGTTGCTTTTTCAAAATGCATCATTCCAATTGCACTAAACCAGCAAATCATTGAAATAACATTTATTGAGGCTCTAAAAATTTGCAAACGCATGTTTTTTGTTTGTAGAGCTCTAAAATTATTTCTTACAACAAACGGAGTAATCAAAATAAGACCCATTAAAGATCGGTAAAAACAAATTATAATTGGATGAAGATCATCAGAGAGAAATTTTACTCCTGCCCCCATAAAGGAACCAAAAAAAGTTGCACCTATTGCTAATAAAGCAACTACAATTAACTTATTTTGTTTCACTATTGTGTTGCTATAACAGCGGCAGCTATAGAGGCTATTCGTGATGCAGAGCTATCCGCTCTACTAGTCACCACAACGGGAACCTTACCGCCTACAATAAAACCGGCAGCACAAGCGCCCATAAAATAAACCAAGATTTTAGATAATGAATTACCTGTTTCTAAATTAGGTACTAATAAAATATCAGCTTTTCCTGCAACTTCATTTGAAATATTTTTTATTGCTGCAGCATAAGGAGAAACAGCGTTATCAAATGCCAAAGGTCCATGAACATAGGCGTTAATATTTTCTTTTGTTGCACGCTCCATAAGTTCTTTTGCTTCAATTGAGCTTGGCATACTTTCAATTGGATCTTCTGTTCCTGATAAGATAGCTACTCTTGGTTTCATAATGTCTATTTGATTAGCAAAGTTAATTACATTTTTTAGTATATGCATTTTTACATCAAGCCGTGGAGCAACATTTAAAGCTCCGTCTGTTATAAAAAGAGGTTTATCATCTTTATTAATCGTCATATGCCAAATATGACTTAATCTCTTTCCCTCAATAAGACCAAAATCTTTTTTTAAATAAGTCTTCATTAATATATCTGTGTGAAGATTTCCTTTAATCATTATATTAATTTTATTATCTTTTGCTAATTCAGCCCCAATAGTAGCTGCTTCGACTTCAGTTGATGAATTAATAATATTGTAAGAACTTATATCCCAATTAATTTTGTCTGCCTTTTCATTGATAGCATTTTTGTCTCCTATAAAAATTGGCTCTATAAGATTTAATTCAACTGATTTTTTTGCTGATTCAATTGATGAGTCATGGTTTGCACATATAATCCCTGCCGATAGATTAGGTGACTTTTGAGCGAACGACAGTAAATTATTAGGGATTTGAGCTTCTTTATTGCTTAGCATAATTGAATTTTTTTCTTCTATACTAGGGCGTCAATTTTTCCTACGAAATTAAGAAAAACAGCAAGAATTCCTCTTGGATTAGCCATTTGTATGATGTAAGGCTAGGTAAATTTTGCTTATTTGGGGACATTTATGGATTTAGAAAATAGAAACGAATTACCAAATTCACTTGAAGAACATTGGATGCCATTTACATCCAATCACGATTTTAAAGATAGTCCAAGGCTAATGGTTAAAGCTGAAGGAATGTATTACACTGACCACCACGGCAATCAATTGATCGATGCAAGTTCAGGATTGTTTTGTAGTCCAGCAGGACATGGTCGTCAGGAAATTAGAGAAGCTGTTTATAAACAGCTCGAACAACTTGATTACGTGCAACCTTTTCAACAAGGTTTTAATGGTTCTTTTGAATTAGCAAGAAAAATTTCTAAACATACTCCAGAAGATTTAAATAGAATATTTTTCACTATGTGTGGTTCATCAGCAGTTGATACAGCAATCAAAACTGCCATAGCATACTTTAAAGCAAAAGGTGAAGGACACCGACATCACATTGTTGGTCGCGAAAGAGGTTATCACGGAATGAATATTGGTGGAATTTCGGTTGGCGGCATGGTTGCTAATAGAAAAACTTTTTCCAGCATATTAATGCCGAATACTCATCATTTAAGACATACTCACTTACCGGAAAATAAATTTGTTCGTGGTGAACCTGAAACCGGTGATTACCTTGCAGAAGATTTGGAAAGAATTGCAGGACATATTGGTGGAGAGAACATTGCTGCATGTATTGTGGAGCCTGTTGCAGGATCAACAGGAACTTTAGTACCACCAAAAGGGTATTTAAAAAAATTAAGAGAAATTTGTGATAAGCATGGAATTCTTCTTATTTTTGATGAGGTGATCACTGGTTGGGGTAGAATGGGTGAACCATTTGGAGCTCAAGCATTTGATGTAACGCCTGATATCATGACTATGGCAAAAGCAATTACAAATGGTGTTGTGCCTCTTGGAGCAGTGGCATCACGAGAACATATCTATGATTCCATGGTTGATGCTGCACCAAAAGGAGCAATCGAGTTTTTCCACGGTTATACTTACTCAGCGATACCATGTTCAGTAGCAGCCGGATTAGCAATGCAAGACATTTTTGAAAAAGAAGATTTATTCAATCGTGCAAAAGAAATGTCACCATATTTCTTAGATGGCTTGTTCAGCTTAAAAGATATTGAGGGCATCATTGATATTAGAGGATATGGAATGATGGGTGGTATTGATCTAAGAATGGATGAACGTTTAGGTAAAGCTGGATACGCTTGCTTTAAACATTTGTTTGCTTCTGGCTTAAGCTTAAAAGCAACAGGAGATTGTTTAATTGTTGCTCCACCATTTATTTCAGAGAAAAAACATATTGATGAAATGATAGAGAAACTCCGAACAGGTATTACTAATTATTTCAAGGAACAATAATGAAAGTAGGCATTCCCTCTGAGATTAAAGCTCAGGAGTCTAGAGTTGGACTTACTCCTAATAGTGTTCAGCAGCTAACCAATCATGGGCACGAAGTCTTAGTTGAAAACAATGCAGGTTATGGTGCTGGTTTTGAAAATGCTGACTATGAAAAAGCTGGTGCCAAAATAGCTTCAAGTGCGGCCGATGTTTTCAACGACTCAGACATGATTGTAAAGGTGAAAGAGCCTCAATCTGAAGAAGTAAATATGTTAAGAGAAAATCAAATATTATTTACCTATTTGCATTTATCTGCTGCCCCTGAATTGACAAAAGGCTTAGTTGACTCAAAATCAATTTGTATTGCTTATGAAACTGTAACTGATGAAAACAATAGACTACCTTTATTGGCACCGATGAGTGCAGTGGCAGGAAGAATGTCAATTCAAGCTGGAGCACATTGCTTAGAAAAACCTCAAGGTGGAAGAGGTTTACTTATTGGTGGAGCTCCTGGAGTAAACCCTGGGAATGTTCTTATATTGGGTGGAGGTGTTGTTGGTGAAAATGCAGCAACTATTGCAACAGGAATGGAAGCAAAAGTTCATATTGTTGATAAATCAGAAGCCCGCCTAAAAGAACTTCATGCAAAGTTTGGAGATCGTATAATTCCACTTGTTTCAGATGATATAAATTTAGAAGATTATGTTGCTGAAACTGATTTATTAATTGGGGGTGTTTTAATTCCAGGTGCCAATGCACCTAAATTAATTACAAAAAATATGCTTAAAGTCATGAAAAGAGGCTCTGTAATTGTTGATGTTGCTATCGATCAAGGTGGGTGTGTAGAAACAAGCAAGCCAACAACGCACGCTAACCCTACTTATGTTATTGATGATGTTGTTCATTATTGTGTTGCTAATATGCCAGGAGGTGTTCCAAGAACTTCCACTCTTGCTTTAAATGCAGCAACATTACCTTTTGTATTACAATTAGCTCAAAGCGGCTATCGAGATTCTCTCAATAGTGATGCAAATTTTCTTGCAGGTTTAAATGTTTGCCAAGGAAATGTTACTTACAAAGCAGTAGCAGAAGATTTGGGTTATAATTTTGTTGATCCAAGCACTGCAATAAATTAATCTAACAACTATGACTAACTCAAATGATGAGTTGATGATGGAGACCATGTATTGGTGGGGAATACCAACATTGTTTCGTTGCGAGCATCAAAAAGATATATCAAAATGTGATATTGCGCTTGTTGGAGTACCTCATAGTACCGGTAATGGCACAACAGAAAGAGATCAACATTTAGGTCCAAGAGCTGTAAGACATGTATCCGCTGGATTAAGAAGAGTCCATTTAGATTTCAACATTAATCCTTGGAAACAAAAAAAAATATTTGATTTAGGTGATGTTGCTCTCCCCCATGCAAATAACAATGAACGATGCATTGAAGATATTACTAATTTTTATGAGAGAATTGCAATAGAAAAAAAACCAGTTGTTTCAATTGGTGGAGATCATTCAATTACAGGTGGAATCCTCCAAGGCTTAGGAAGTAATAATCTAGAATTAACAAATGGAAAAAAAATATCATTTCTACATATTGATGCTCACACTGATACCTTTAGTCAGTTAGACCATTTTATGGGAGCCAAAAAAAGTGCTGCTCATTGGGGCGCTTATTTAGTTGAACAAGGAATTATAGATCCGAAAACTAGTATGCAAATTGGTATGCGTGGTAATCCTAGAACTTTAGATTGGCTGCAACCAAGTTATGACCTTGGGTACAATGTAGTAACCATGGATGAATTTAAAAAAAGAGGAATCGATGATGTTATCAAAGAAACTTTAGACAAAATAGGTGATAATCCTCTTTATATTACTTTTGATTTAGACTCACTTGATGCCACTGTTGCTCCTGCTGTATCAAACATTGAACCTGGCTTTATTGGCTTTACTATTGATGAAGCAAAAGCTTTGATTCAGTCTGTTAAAAATAAAAATGTTATTGGCGGTGATGTTGTATGTTTAATGCCCACTAAAGATCAAAAGAATAATATTACTTCAATGGTAGCTGCATCAATTATGTTTGAGATTATAAGTGTAATTGCATATAATTAAATGTTTTCTTATCAAAGAAATTAAGTATGAAAAAATATTCCCAACATCAAAAACCTTCTGATGGGAATAGTCGAAAATTGAAATCACCTGTTATATGTTATCCAAACGATACATTAAAAATTCCATATTGGGATAGTTACCAGCAAGCAAGAGAAGAGTTAGAGAAAATAGACGAAGTGATAATTCCACCAAGAGATGCAAAATGTTTTGAGATAAAAGCAGGATATTTTTTTAGAATAGAGAGTATTGATGGTCCTCAAGTTGGGGATCTAAATTTGTTTAATGCAAATAATTATAAAGAAAAGTTTTATTCTGGAAAAACTCGAGCTTTACACGGAACACATCTATCGCTGAAAGATCAAATGTGGAGCACCTTTCCTTATATGAGACCACTTGCTACGATCACTTATGACACTCTAGATTGGTATGGATTTGATAAAGATGGGGGTTCAGTACACGATGTTATTGGGACAAGGTGTGATCCATATACAAATAATATAATTACAAATAATCAATACCATTATTGTTGCCATTCAAATCTCACAAGAGCTCTAGTTAAAGAAAAAGATTTACAAAAAGAAGAAGCTGAAATTTTAGTTCATGATGTTCTTAATGTTTTTATGTGCACAGGCTTTACCCTTGATACACATCAGTATTTTATGAAGGCAAGTCCAGTTAGGCCAGGTGATTTTTTAGAATTTTTTGCTGAAATAGATTTACTTGGAGCATTATCCGCTTGTCCCGGAGGTGATTGTAGTTCTGAACATTCATCAGACACAGCGCAATGCTTTCCTTTAAGAGTGTCAGTTTTCAAAACTAGATCTAAAGTTCTAGATAATTGGATATCTCCTGTTGCATCAAACTATAATCAATTACACGGTTTATAAAAATTAAATATAGACACGCTTTACTCTTTTAGTAATAGATGTAAGAATTTCGTGCGGTATTGTATTGCATTGTTGTGCTAAACTATCAATTCCAAAGGTATGATTTAATATTTCCATATATTTACCTACCCTTAAATGATGACTATTTTTTGTGATATCAATCGTAATGGTATCCATGGAAACACGTCCTAAAATTTTATAGCTATTCTTTTTATAAAAAACTTTTCCTTTACTGCTTAATAATCTTGATACTCCATCTCCGTATCCGATACCGATTACTGCCACTTTTATTTTTTTTGCTGTTTTGTAGGTTTGATTGTAACCAATGTATTCATTTTTACCAATTTCTTTAATCTGTAGTATCTTTGCCTTTAATGTAACAACAGGTTTAATTATTTTTTTCATTTTTGTATTTTGGTGACCACCATATAAAGAAATTCCAGGCCTAACTAAATCAAAGTGGAAATTTTTTCCCAAAATTAAAGCAAATGAATTGGAAAGACTTTTAATTTTAGCATTTAATTGTAGATCAATCGCTTGTCTAAATTTTGTATTTTGAATAGCATTATAATAGTTCTTAGATTCATCCGAGCTTGCTAAGTGACTTATCAAAATATGAATATTATTTTCAAATTTTAATCCTAAAAATTCTTTGAAGTTGATACCAAGTCTATTTATCCCTGTATCGACATGTAATCCAAATTTTAAATTTTTATATTTTTTTATATTTTTAGAAACGTAATTATATTCATCGATATCATTTAAAATTGGTATAATTTTATATTTGCTAAAAACAGAGATATTATTATTTTCTAAACCATTTAATACATAAATATTACCAGCTGATCTTTTTTTTCTTAATTCTATAGCTTCTTGGGTTGTTGCTACAAAAAAATGTCTACAGTTGACTTTATAGAGAGCGTCAAAAACATTTAAAAAACCAATACCATATGCATCTGATTTAATTGTTGCAGCACAAATTGATTTATTTGCTAACCTAGATAACTTTTTATAATTATATTGAAGGTTTTTTGTAGTAACTTCTAAAATTGAATTATGATTAGCCATCAATCAATATTATCATATAATTAAGAGATAAAAATATCTAATACGAAGGAAAGATCAAGACTGCACTTTACTTATTAATTAAATTTTCTTGCCACTGAAGACATTATCTTTAATTTTTGAATTGCAAGTTCTCTAGATAAATGTCCAAGCCCACAATCTGGAGCCAAAATAAGTTGCTCTATTGAAATATATTTAAGAGCTTCATTAATTCTATTTTCAATTTCTTCTTCAGTTTCAATCAAAGAACTAGCAATTTTGATTACACCAAAAATTACTTTTGTCTGTTCATAATCAGATAGTAAGCTCAAATTATTATAACGATGCGCATCTTCAATTGAGACGCAATCAATAATTGAATTATCTAATGCTTTCGCAATTTTCTTATAGGAGTCTAATGGTGCTTTTGGATAGTCAATTGCATCAATTTTATCAGGATAGCCGCAGCAAATGTGAGTGATTTTTTCAATATTACTATCATTAATTCCTTCAAAACATTTTTCAAGATTACTAACCCCAAATTTAAGAGCATTGTCTGGTTTTCGTGCAAAAAGAGGTTCATCAACTTGTATATATTTACATCCAGCTTCAACTAATCTTTTGATTTCAGTATTAATGGCAATCGCTAAATCATATCCCATCTCTTCATCTGATTTGTAATAGGAATTTGCTATTGTGTCTGTAATTGTCATTGGTCCAGGAATGGTAACCTTCACAGGTTTGCTAGATATACTTTGATTACTTTTCCATTCATCAACCAAGAAAGGTTCTGTTGCTGATATTTTATCTGTTATTGTTGGCAACCAACATTTATAATTTCCAGTTCTAGCTACTTTTTCTGTAAGCGTATTAAAATCAACGCCGTTTAAATGTCTACAATGATAATGAATATAGTTTTCTCTTTTAATTTCTCCGTCAGTTATTATGTCGATACCACAATCTAATTGATCTTTAATTACATCTTCTGCTGCTTTTTTAAAAATCTTATCTGCATTATTGCCCATTTTTCTTATTTCATCATTATAGAATTTTGTTGGGTTAGCTGTGTCTGTTCCACCTTTTGCATTAAACCAATCTGTAATTTTAAGGTAATTAGGTTTTGGGTAAGCGCCGATAACAGTAGTTAACATATTTATTCAATGATTTTGTTTTCTGTTAAATGGACCAGAATTTGTTTTAACACCATTTGAAGATAGCATAGTGTTTGATAATTGTCTCTCTTGATGAAGCATTCGGTGACTTAATAATTTGGATAAAAGTTCACTTTTAATAGATTGATATTTTGGTAACTCAGATAGATTATTAAGTTCAGACGGGTCTTCATCCATATTAAAAAGCAATGAAGGCATAGAAGGAAAATGTACATACTTCCATTTAGTAGTTCTGATTACAGATAAATTACATTCTTCTGGAGCAAACTTTTTATTTTTTACAAAAGATGTCCATTCTCTAAAATCATAATCAAAAACTACGTAATCTTTTGGTGGTATTTCATTTTTTTGATTTTTTACGTATTTTAGTAGTGATCTTCCATTCCAATCAAGTGGTATTTTTGCACCTAACCAATCTAATATAGTTGGAGCTAAGTCAACAGATTCTGTCATATCATTTACAAATGTATGTTGTTGACCTGGCACATGAATAATTAGTGGAATACGATAGGATGAATCCCACCAACCCAATTTTCCCCACAAATTATTTTCACCTAGCATTTCCCCATGATCACTTGTAAAAATAATCATTGTGTTATTGATTTGATCAGAGGTTTCTAAAGCATTTAAAATTTTACCAATGTTATGATCTACTTCAGCGCACATTCCGAAATAAACACTTTTAATATTTTTAATATCTTTTTCAGTTAGTTCTGAAAACCTCATCTCAGTGAAATTTTTTTCATTTTGAAATTTTTTTGAAAGTTCCTTAAGTAATGGATGCCTTTCTGAAAGCTCTTCTAATGAATTATTTGCGGCTGGCAAATTGATCTCATTAGGATTTACTTGACTAAACCAAGGTTCAGCTACATGAAAAGGTGGATGAGGTTTTAAAAAAGATACATGTTTAAAAAAAGAATTTTTTTCTAATAATAAATCTTTGATTGCTCTATCTGCTAAAAAAGCTGTATCAGAAAATTCAGTTGGTATATCATAAGGTTCATGAATAAAAGCTTTACCCTTTATTGCTTTACGACTTTTATATAATTCTGATGCGTGATTTATTTTGAAACCATTATTATTTAAATGTTTAGCCCAAGCTTCTGGTTCACTTCCTGGTAAAAGACATTTAGTATTGAAACCTTCCATAGGTGATTCATATGTAAAATTTTTTTCATCTTTAGGATCTAAATATCTTGGATCCCACGATGTATCGGTATAACCATATAAGTTTGGTTCATAACCGATTTTGCGAACTTCTTTTGCAATATTTGTAAAACGTTTATCTAAAGGTGCACCATTGGTAACTGAACGATGAATGAAAGGGTACAATCCTGTCAACATAGTTGTTCTTGATGGACCACAAGGCACGATGCCTGCATAGTGTGATGTAAAAGCAGTACTTTTTTTTACTAACTTATCAATGTTTGGAGTTAAAACATTTTTATGTTTCATAAAACCAAAACAGTCCCACCTCCACTGGTCTGCACATAAAAATAAAACTGATTTCTTCATAAAATTTAATAATATTAATACAAAAAAATAACTATATCTTGTTGTTTACTTTAATTAATACACAATATCTTCATTTATTTGTAATAAATTTATCAAAAATTTTTTGTATTTTAAATCTATTCATGTACTTTATTATTACTTTAAATTTAAAGAGGAGAAAATAATATGTTTAAAAAATTAATTTTAGCTGTTGTATTTTCTTTAGCCACATTATCTTGGAGCAGTTTTTCTTTTGCCGGTCCTTGTGCCGGTAATGGTTCAACGCAAAGCAATCCAAATGGTGTTGATGCTGGACAATATACACAACAGTATGAATTAGCTGAGTTTGAACAATTAGCAGGTTGTGAAATGCAATTTAAGGAAAACCCTAACATTGCAAGTATTAATGCAACTATTCAAGGAAATAAAGCTTTGCCTCCTGTAGAGGATAGACTTCCAGAGGAGCCATTAGTTGTAAGACCTTATGATTCAATTGGAAAATACGGTGGTACAATTAATTTCTTATCAAATGCTACTGAGGCAGGTACTTCGGATATGTTGTCAACTCGTCACGTAAACCTTTTAAGATTTGCTGATGACTTATCAACTATTGTTCCAAATGTTGCTAAAAGTTTTGAGTGGAATGATGATTTCACAACATTAACTTTTACACTTAGAAAAGGACATAAGTGGTCAAATGGAGAACCATTTACTGCTAGAGATATTGAGTTTTGGTATGAAGATCTAATGATGAATCCAAAAATTAGAGAAAAGCCTTATCCATATCTTCTTGTGGGTGGTGAACCAATGACTGTTGATGTTATTGATGACGTAACAGCTAGATTTAACTTACCATCACCTTTCCCAGGTTTAACAGCAACTATTGCTTGGTCATATAATCAATTTTTTATGCCAGCGCATTTCTTAGAACAATTCCATCCTGAAATAGACTCTAATGCTGATGCAAATGCACAAGCTTTAGGTTTTGCAGATGGTTGGGATGCTCTTGCTGCTTATTATGGTAACTCAGGTTGGACTGATACTCCAACTCCTATGTTGAGAAACCCTGATCTAGTTGGTGGCTTAGAGTATGCAGCTTATCCTTCATTAGAAGCTTATATGACTATTGAAGATACTACTGAAGGAAGAGTGTACGCAGCTAATCCATATTTCCACCAAGTGGATACCGCTGGAAATCAATTACCATACATTGATTATCAAAATGAAAGATACATCAATGAAAATGAGATTAGATTGTTAAAACTAGTTAATGGTGAAGTTGACTATAAATCGCAATCTGTTCAACTTGAATCTGCACCTCAATTATTAGATGGTGCTGAGTCAGGTGAGTATAATCTTCAAATTAACCCAGGTTGTGGTGCTGCACTATTTAGCTTTAACGTAACTCATCCAGATTTGGAAAAACGTAAAGTCTATGGTGATATTCGTTTCCGTCAAGCAATGTCAATTGCACTTGATAGAAATGAAATCAACGATGTTGCTTACTATGGAATGGGTGTTGTAGAGCAGTTTGTAGGTATATCACCTGCGCCTGATTTCGTTTCTGATGAAATCAAAATGCATATGGCTCAATATGATCCAGATGGTGCTAATGCACTTCTAGATGAAGTTGGGTTAAAAGATGTTGATGGTGATGGCTTTAGAGAACTTCCAAATGGAGCTCCGTTTGCAATGAACATTGACTATGCTACTCAAGGTATTGGTGGTGTTGAAGTTGAATTAGTTGCTCGTATGTGGAACGATGTTGGTGTAAAAACAACATTTAAAGAAGTTACACCAGATGAATATCGTGGTTCACAATCTTCAAATGCTCTAGATGTTCATGCTTGGGATAAAGGTCAGCCACTGGCTATTATTGCAGGTAACCCTGAAACATTTAAAGCACCATTTGGTAACTACTTCAACCATACTCAAGGTATGTTATGGGCTGCTTACATTGATAGTAACGGTACAGACGGTGTAGAACCTCCACAATGGGTTTATGACTTAAGCGATGGGATTGATAAATTCCAATCATATGCTTTAGGTACTGCTGAATCTAATGAGTGGGGTAAAAAAATTACTACTATGTTAACAGAACAAACTTTGTTAATTGGTACTGTAAAAGCACCATTCCCAACATATCATAGAAATGCTTTGAAAAACTTTACGCAATTCAAAACAACTTCTTATGAGTATTATAGAACTTATCCATATTTAGCTACTCAGTGGTGGTTAGACGAATAAGATAAGTAAATAAATATCTTTAAAAGCGGCAATTTTATATTGCCGCTTTTCTTTTTTTTAATTATTCTGAAACGGTAACTAACTAAATTCAACTTATGATTAATTTTATCCAATTCACATTAACCAGGGCTTTCTTAGCGATTGTAACATTGCTCATAGTTTGTTTTATAGTTTTTTCATTAATGGAATTAGTTCCTGGTACATGTGCAGAAAGGTATTTAGCTTTTAAAAATACACAAGGTTCTCAGATAACATTTGAAGATATTGAAGCTGAAAAAGTACGTTTAGGTTTGGATAAACCATTTTTCTATAGATATGGAAAATGGGTTTCCGATATTGTTATAAATCAAGATTTTGGAGATAGTTGTATTCTTCGAATGAATATTAATGATCTTCTTAGTGGCAGGTTTATGCTTTCTCTTACAATATGTTTGGTAGCTTTAATCTTTTCTTATTTAATAGCCATACCAGTTGGTATTATTTCCGCCACGACAAAATATGTGTCTTTAGATCAGACGCTTAAATTTGTTAGTTATTTAGGAATAGCTTTACCAAACTTTTTAGTAGCCCTTTGTATAATGCTTTTTATGACAGTATATTATGGAGATACGATGACAGGTTTGTTTTCTCAGGAATATGAAAATGCTCCTTGGTCTGCTGATAAGTTAAAAGATTTTCTTGCTAGGGCATGGCTACCTATTTTTGTTCTTGGTTGGAACGCTACTGCTTTTGCACTACAAACTGTTAGAGCATTGATGTTAGATGAAAATGATAAACTCTATGTTATGGCAGCAAGAGCTAGAGGGATATCAGGTATGAGTCTATTATGGCGTTATCCAGCAAAGCACTCACTTGGACCAGTTATTAATTCTATTGGTTTTGATTTAAATAGAATTTTTAGTGCACTTCCAGTGGTTGCATTGATTTTAATTTTAACTGAAGCTGGAGCATTGTTGATTGAGGCTCTAGCTAGATCTAATGATCAACAATTAGCAGGTGCAATTATATTTTTGTTAACTGCAACAATTGTTTTTGTAAATTTTGTCACTGATATATTATTAGCAATAATGGATCCAAGAATTAGAAAAGGAGTTATGGGTGGAAGTTAGTATAAAAAAGAAAGAAGCATACTATACGGCTACTCAAATGCAATTGGTAAGAACTCGTTTCTTTGGAAACCGTTCAGCGATGATTGCTGGAACGATTTTATTATTCATGATAGTTTGCAGTCTGTTTTCTGGTTTTTTATCTCCATATGATCCTACAATTGCAGGTCGTGATAAAGATTATGAAAACGGTGCTCCACAAATTCCAATGTTTTGGGATGAAAATGGTTTTTCTCCTAGACCTTTTTTACATACTTTAACAAAGTATAGAGGGGCAGATACAAATTTCAGATGGGTTTATAAAACAGATACTGAAAAAAGACGCTATGTTTATTTTTTTGTTAAGGGTTGGGAATATAAATATTTTAATTATAGTATTAATCTTCCAGGTAAGGCATTAGATTTTACAATTCCTGGACTAACATTTGATACGCATTTATTTGGTGTTGAGGAAGGAGGAATTCATCTTTTTGGAACTGATAAAGCAGGAAAAGATTTATTTAGTAGAACCTTAAGTGCAATATATATTTCATTAGCCGTTGGAACATTGGGAGTATTTATATCTTTTGTTTTATCTCTAATTATAGGAGGTATTTCAGGATATTATGGTGGCTGGATTGATAGTTTGTTGCAAATGTTTACAGATGCCATTCGAACTGTACCCCCCATACCTCTATTTATGTGTCTAGCAGCTTTTGCGCCTCTTGAGTGGAGTTCAGAGCTAAGATTTTTCTTTATATCTTGTTTATTAGGTTTGATATCTTGGCCAACTTTGGCAAGACGTGTTCGAACCCATTTACTAAGTGAAAGAAGTCAAGAATATATTTTGGCAGCTAAAATGTGTGGTGCTTCATCAACTCATATCATTATCCGACATCTTTTACCAAGTTTTACAAGCTACATAATTGTTGATCTGGTCATAAGTTTTCCTTACATGCTGTTATCTGAAACAGCCCTAAGCTTTATAGGTTTAGGGTTAAGAGAACCTGTAAATTCATTAGGTGTACTTTTACAAAATGCAACAAAGGCAGATGTTTTATTAAATTACCAATGGTATTTCATACCTGTCTTTTTCTTAGTTGTTTTAATTTTAACATTTGTATATGTCGGAGATGGTCTTCGTGACGCTGCAGATCCACATAAAACTAAATAAGTATGAGTCATTTATTAGAAATAAATAAACTTGATGTAAAGTTTGATACTGATGAAGGTCGCATTACAGCAATAGATAATGTATCTCTAACACTGGATCAAGGTAAGGTTTTAGGAATTGTTGGTGAGTCAGGATCTGGTAAGTCAGTAACAGCTAAATCAATAATGCAACTTAATCCAGGTAATACCATTTATAATGATAATGCTGAAATAATAATTGATGGTGAAAATGTTCTTAAGTTTACCTCTAAAAATGATTTAAAAAAAATTCGAGGTGGAAAAGTTTCAATGATTTTTCAGGAACCTATGGCTAGTTTTGCGCCAGCAATTAAAATAGGTAGTCAAATGGTTGAGCAACTAATGATTCACAAACCTCTAGATAAGAATGAAGCAAAAAATATATCAATAGACATGTTAAATAGAGTTGGGATAGCAGATGCTGAGAAACGATTTAATCAATATGCTTTTGAACTATCTGGAGGAATGAGACAGCGTGCAATGATTGCTATGGCTTTATCAACAATGCCTAAACTATTATTAGCTGATGAACCTACAACAGCTTTAGATGTAACTATTCAGGCACAAGTCATTAATCTGATTAAAGATATTATTAAGGAATTTAATATGGGTGTTATATTTATAACACATGATTTAGGTGTAATTGCTCAGGTTGCAGACGATGTTGCAGTAATGTATCTTGGAAGCGTAGTTGAGCGAGGTCCAGTTAATGAAATATTAAAAAACCCAAAACATCCATATACAAGGGGTTTATTAAATGCTCTTCCTGACATTAATAATCTTGATGCACCTTTAACACCTATACCAGGAAATATACCCAGTCCTTTAGAGAGACCTACAGGTTGTGTTTTTAGAACAAGGTGTCCCAATCCTACACACGACTGTAGAGAAGGAAATATTGAAATGGGTTTAATTGAAATAAGCTCAGGTCATTGGGTAGATAAATGTTGTATTAATTGCGGATAAATATGAAAGAAAATATTGTATCAGTTAATAACTTATCTGTCTCTTTTGACTATCAAGAAAATTTTTTATCAAAAAAACAAAAAATCAGAGCTGTAAATAATATTAATATTAAAATTAAAAAAGGATCTTTTTTTGGTTTAGTTGGTGAGTCAGGTTCAGGTAAAACTACTTTAGGTAGAGCTATCTTAGGTGCAAATAAAATAAGTTCAGGAAATGTTATTTTTCATGATGATGATAGAGATTTTGATTTAACAACTATTACGTCAAAAGAAATGAAAGAATATAGAAAAAAAGCACAATTAATCTTTCAAGACCCTTATGCAGCCCTTAGTCCTCGAATGACTGTTAGAGATATAATTGCTGAACCATTAGAGGTTATGAAAATAACGACCTCAAGAGAGGAGACTGATGAAAGAGTTAGAGATATTGCAGCAAAATGCAGGTTGAATCTTGAGCATCTAAGAAGATTCCCACATGCTTTTTCTGGAGGACAACGACAACGTATTTCTATAGCTAGAGCTCTTGTAAGTAATCCAAAATTTATTGTTGCTGACGAAAGTGTTGCTGCTTTAGATGTATCTATACAAGCTGACATCTTGAATCTTCTTAAACAACTTCAGCAAGAGTTAAATTTAACATATTTATTTATAAGTCATGACCTAAGTGTTGTTGCTCATGTATGTGATATTGTTGCTGTTATGTATCTAGGCCATATAGTTGAAATGGCTCCATCAAGAGAGTTATTTAGTAATCCAAGACACTCATATACAAAAGCGTTATTATCTTCTATTCCATCTGTAGATCCTGAAAATAAATCTAAAGCAATAGAATTACAAGGAGAAATACCTAGTGCAATGAATCCCCCAACTGGTTGCGTCTTTAGAACAAGATGTCCAAATCCTACACACGATTGTAAAGAGGGAAATATTGAAATGGGATTAATAGAAGTATCACCAAATCATTGGGTTGATCAATGTTGTGTTAATTGTGCTTAACTAATTGAAACATAATTTATTACCAGCAGTTGCTTTATCCCTTTCAGGATTATTTTTGATGGACTGTATGGGTATTGCCATCAAGTTTTTAAGAAATGATTACCCAGCAGCACAATTGTCTGTTTTCAGAAATCTTTTTGGAATGATCCCATGTTTTATTGCACTTTATTTTTCAACCGACTGGCATCAAAATGGAAGAAAAATTAAAATTAAACAATGGCGATTAGGTTTTCTACGAGGAGCTTTTGTAGCGTTAGCACAGCTTTGTTTATATACTTCATATTTATATTTGCCTTTTGCCCTCGTAGCTACGATGGAATACACAGGCCCTATGATGGTGACACTCTTAAGCGTGCCTATTCTTGGCGAAAAATTTGGATGGTTTAAAACATCTGCAGTTATATTTGGTTTCATAGGCATTGTTCTTATTATGGAACCTTGGTCATCTGATTTTAATTATATGATTTTATTACCAGTTATAGCAGCTTTAGGTTACTCCTTAGCAAGAGTGACTTCTTTAAGTTTTACGATGGATGTTCCAACACCATTAATTAACATTTACGGACAAGTGGGCACTATAAGTGTATCATTAATATTAGTGTTAACTTTTGGCATGTGGGAAAATTTTAGAAGTATCAATGATTTGTTTATTTTCTTTCTTATGGGTTTGGCAGGAGGTACTGGAACTCTATTACTTATATATGGTGCAAGAAAAGCAGAGCTGAGTAAAATCATGCCATTTGATTACATCGAAATATTTTTTGCATTAATCTTAGGATGGATATTCTTTAGAGAATGGCCAGTCGATCAATTGTTTCCTGGAGCTTTATTTATTGTGGCAGGAGGAATAATCATCTATCTTCGTCAAAAAAATTCTATAAAAACAAGAGATAGAAAAGCATCATGAAAATTAATCAAGACAAAATAGATAATCCTGTAGCACTTCCAATCGAATCAATTGAGATAGTTAATGATAATAATTTTAGCTTTAAATTTTATAATTATGGGGGGTACATTCATGAAGTAAATATTCCATATCTTAACATTGAACATAAAACAGAGGATGTTCTTTTGGGTTATGGAGATATTGAAGGTGTTCTAAATTCAAATGGATACTTTAATGCTATAGTCGGCAGAGTTGCTAATAGAATAGGTGGTGCTCAATTTTCATTAAATGATAGAAACTATAAATTATTTTCAAATACTCCACCAAATCATCTGCATGGAGGGAAAACTGGTTTTAATAAAAAAATTTGGAAAATTGATAATATTGAAGAAAAAGAGAACTCTACGAAATGTGTCTTGAGATATCTTTCACCTGATATGGAAGAAAATTATCCTGGAAATCTTGATTGCAAAGTAATTTATGAATTAAATAATGATAATGAACTTTCTATTGAGTTTCATGCAACAACAGATCAAGACACGATTGTTAATCTTACCAATCATAATTACTGGAATTTTCATGGACACCGTGATCATTATCAAAATAATGAAGATCATGTTGTGCAAATATACTCCGATGCAATATGTGAAACAGATCAAGAATCTATACCAACCGGTAAGCTCTTAAAAGTTTCTGGTACAAAATATGATTTAAGAAAATCTTACATAATAGATAGAGAGTTGCTTAATACTGGAGGAATTGATCATAATTATGCTTTAGATGATCAATCGATGGAGGCTCCAGTTGCAAAAATTTATAGTAATAAAACTAAAATGGGGGTTGAGTATTTTACTAATCAGCAAGGAATTCAATTTTATACAGGAAATATGATGTTAAGGAAGTATTCTGGTAAGTACAATAAATCATATGGAATTCAGTATGGAATATGTTTAGAGCCACAAAACTATCCAGATGCAATCAATCAATCTAATTTTCCATCTCCAATACTAAGAAAAAATAAAAATTATTTATCAAAGATAAAAATTAAATTACGTAACGATTTTTAAAAAAATAAAATCTTGTCTTATGTTTTTATTGAAGTAATACTCATAAACAATGAAAATTAGCCAAAAAATTATTACTAATTTAAAAGAAGGTGGAGCAGATTTTTTCTTAAGTGTTCCCTGTAAACTTTTAGCAAATATGATTACTATTTTAGAGAATGATAAAGATATTTATTACTCAGCTATTCCAAGAGAAGAAGAAGGAATGGGTATTTGTGCTGGTGCGTATTTAGGGAATAAACTTCCATGTATAATGATGCAAAACACTGGAATTGGTAATTCTGTCAATTCTATTGTTTCTCTGTTGCAACTATACCAAATGCCAGTTGTTTTCTTGATAAGTTATCGAGGCACTCCTGGAGAACCAGTAGGAGCTCAGGGTGGAATGGCAAGTGTTACTGAAGATATATTGAATACCCTTCGCATACCAATGCTTCATTGTAACACTGAAGATGATCTTGATAAAATAACTACCTTTACTAATCATGCAAAAGTAATTGAAAGTCCTGTCGCTATACTTTGTAATTTTAATTTAATGAAGGATGACTAAAGATGAACAGATTTGAATTATTAAACCTGTTGAAAGAAACAATTCAAGATGAATTAGTTATATGCAACATTGGACTTCCTTCACAAGAATTATATAAAATTAATGACCGCCCAAATTATTTTTATATGTTAGGAAGTATGGGTTTAGCATCATCAATTGGTTTAGGATTATCTTTAACAGTTGATAAAAATGTGATTAGTATTGATGGTGATGGGTCGGTTTTAATGAATATGAACACCCTTGCAACTATTGGTAATAGAGCACCTTCAAATTATACTCTTCTCATAGTTGATAACGGCTCTTATGGCTCTACTGGCGATCAAAAAACTTTTACTAATGAACGTACCTCATTAAAAGAGGTTGCTATTGGAGCTGGATGTAAAAATGTTATAGAGTGTTCTGGGGAAGAAACAGATGGAAATTTAAAGAAGGCATTAGCTGATAAAGATAACTCGTATGTCATTATCTCTAAAATACAATCGGGTAATGTGCCAATAAAGCCAATACCACTGAATGCTGTTACTATTAGGGATCGATTTAGAAAATCAATAGGTTTAGTTTCTTACCTTTAATTTTTAATATATAATTTTAATATGATTATTTGTGTAGGATCAGTTTTTTTAGATCATATTGTTAAAATTGATAGTTTCCCGAAAAAACCTATTAAAGTACTTGCCCAAGGGATAGAAAAAAGACTTGGAGGATCTGCAGCTGTTGCTAGTTTTACTATAAAAAAACTTGGAATAAATACTTCATTTATTGGAAGACTTGGAAATGATGATGCCTCAAAATTTTTAAAAAATGAATTAAAAAAATTTAAAATTAAACATAATAACATTGTTGAGATTAAAGGAGTTAAATCATCACAAAGTTTTGTTTACGAAGATAAGCGAGGTGAGAGACTTCTTGCTGCTTTTAGTGAAAAGAAATTATTAAATCATAAAAAATTACCTAAAATTGTATTTAAAAAAAATACAACTATCATGTCTGATCTAAGATGGGTTGAAGCAACCCTCTATATTGCCAAAAATTGTAATAAAAATAATCTAAATCATATTGTCGATCTTGATAATTATAAATTAAACAAAAAAATTAAACAAATAATTCATTTATCCTCCCATCTTATTTTTTCTGAGACAGGTGCATTTGAATATACAAAAATTAAATCAATTGTTGGTTCATTAAAGAAAATGTATTCAATAAAAAATAAATTTTATGCAATAACGGCTGGTGAAAAAGGTGTGTATTGGATTGAAAATGGTTTAATCTATAATTGCAAACCTCCTAAAATTAAAGTTGTTGAAACAAATTGTGCAGGTGATGTATTTCATGGAGGTTTTGCAGCCTTTATTCATCAAAAGCACTCTTTACAAAATGCCATGAAACTTGCCACAGCCACAGCTTCCTTAAAATGCACTAAAACTGGTGGAATTTATTCATTGCCTAATCTTTCATCTGTTAAAAAATTTGTAAAAAAAATACAATTAAAGGAAATATAGTTTTATGAAAATTTTGATAACTGAATTTATGGATGTCGAATATGTTGAGTTACTAAAAGCTAATTTTGATGTTACGGTAGATCATGATCTCTCAACTAATAATACTGAATTAAAAAAAATAATTAATAGTTTTGATGCTTTAGTTGTAAGAAATAAAACACAAGTTACTAAAGAAGTTCTTGAAAAGGCAAATAATCTAAAATTTGTTGGACGTTTGGGTGTTGGTCTTGATAATATAGATACCGTATATTGTAAAAATCATAATATTCATGTGCAACCAGCTACAGGTATGAATGCTGACTCCGTTGCTGAATATGTTATTAATGCAGCTCTTACCTTGTTAAAAAATATTCCTTTAATGCACCAAGAAACTTTAATTGGAAATTGGCCTCGAACCTCAATTAGTTCAAGAGAACTTAGGGGCAAGACAATTGGTTTGCTTGGTTTTGGTTTAATTGCAAAAAAAGTATCTACCCTAGCTAAAATTTTTGATGCAAAAATAATTGCCTACGATCCATATCTTGATCCAAGTGTTGGTAATCAATTTGATACTAAATTACTCGATATAAATGATGTTTTTAGAATGTCAGATGTAATTTCAATTCATTTACCTCTCACTGAAAATACTAAAAATTTATTAAATTATAATACTTTCAAGAAAATGGTAAAACAGCCTATTATTATTAATTCGTCACGAGGTTCTATCGTTAACGAAGAAGATTTATTAAGAGCCTATGAAGAAAGGCTGATTTCAGGATTTGCTCTTGATGTGTATAATACAGAACCTGCACCTAAATCTTTTTTAGAAAAAGTTAAAAAAAATACAAATTGCATACTCAGTCCCCATGTTGCTGGCGTGACTGACGAGTCTAACAAAAGAGTAAGTGAATTTATAGTTAATGCTGTAAAAGAATTTTTCAATTTATAAATTAAACTCTTTCATAAATACAACTCTGTTTTCTTTGATAGAGTTTTCAGCTGCCTCACCAATAGCAACTGACATTAATCCATCTCTCAAAGATACTTCTGGTTCTTCATTTTTTTGAATAGCATTTATAAATGCTAAATGTTCATAATAAGTTGAGCCATGATGATGACCTGCTAATAAAATTTCCTTATCAACTTTTACTTCTGTTGATTTAGTAACATTATCTTTTCGCATACCAATTCTAACTTCTGAAGAGTCTCTGCCTGAAGCACTTGATGGAACAAATGTTTCAATTTTTCCTAAGTCACCAACAGCTACTATTTCTTCTTGGTATTCTGAATTTTCTGCAAACATACATAAATCAAGCATTGCTCGTGCACCGTTTTCAAAATCAACAATAACATATGCATTGTCTATAATATCTGGAGTCTTACCATCATATTTTTCATCCAAATGATTAACATCTTGATTTCCGCTCGCATAAACTTTGACTGGCTCACTTTTAACAACGAGTCGCATCAAGTCAAAGAAGTGACAACACTTTTCAACTAATGTACCTCCTGTGTTAATAGCAAATCTATTCCAATCATCAACTTTGTGTAAAAAAGGAAATCGATGTTCACGTATTGACAACATTTTAATTTTACCAATTACATTTTGATGAACTTCATCAATTAAATGTTTTACAGGTGGCATATATCTATATTCCATTCCAGTCCAAATTATCTTTGAATAGTCTTTTGAAAGTAACTCAAATTTTTTACAATCTTCAGTTGTTGTGCACAATGGTTTTTCAACTAACAAATGTTTGTTTGTTACTAATATTTGTTCTAATACATCGATATGTGTATAATTGGGTGTAGCAATAATATAAGCATCTGCAATATTTGCACTTATTAATTCATTTAGATTATTATAAAATTTTGTTGACTCTTTGACTAATGACTTGGCCTTGTTTTTAGAGCCTTCATTAGTATCACAAATTGCTACTACTTCTGCATTTTCAATTATATTTATATTTTGAATATGTTCTTGGCCCATTACACCAGTTCCAATAATTCCATATTTTGTAGTTGCGCTCATATTGTATATGTAGGTATTCTTAACTGCTTTCCTAAGCTTTTAATATCTTCAAGCACATTTCCATAAGTAAACCCTACATGATGTTCTAAACCGCTTAAAAATAAATTTTTTATTTTGTTGTGTGTATTTTTACCTAAACTGATTACTCCTGAAGTTCCAGAAAAAGAATTTTTTCTTTTAAGCACTGTTCCATTCATTACTATAAATTTTAATTTATTTTCTGATTTTGAAACACGAAAAATTGTTATATCACCTGACTTAAGCGCAAAGTTATGTAGAAGAGGTTTTCTCCTATTCGAGTGAACTGTGGCACTGGGTGTATTTTTCTCTGCCATACTTATAGGGGCTAGTCCACAATGCCAAAAAACAGTTGTATTATCTCTGTCATCCACATCGACAATATCGACTAATAAAGCTGGCTTGTTATTTAATTGATTTAAAATGTTGCATGTTAAGCTTCCAAGTACATCAGCTTCACAAGCAGAGCTTATTTTATTTTCATTCATCATAGCCATTGGTCCACATGAAGCACAACCATACTCTGTGAACATTTCAGGCCAACAACGAACTGCAAATGCATCAATATTTTGTTTTTGTTGAACTTGTTTGAGACCATGGAATAGAGATATACTTTTATTCAGTTCTTTTTGGTTTACTTGATTTATATGTTTAAGTTTTTTGCTTATATTTTTCTTTGTTGCATTGATTGTTTTTTTATTAACCTTGCTTGAAATATTAAATAAATTTTGCAATTTTATCTTTTTTATTTTGGCATTAAACTTGGATTTTAAATCTTCATTATTAAAATCACAAGTATCAAAGCCTTCTGGTCTTTCACCGATCAGCCCTAACTTTGGTTTTTTAAAATTGATAATTCTATTATTAATATTTTTTGAATTTATTTTTTTCAAATAATTTTTTTTAGTAAAATTATTCTTATTTTTAATAAATTTTAATATTTCATTTGAAAATGATCGCTGCTCATTCGTGAAAATTATAAAATTAGAATAAAATTTTCTTTTAATTAATGCATGTAATCCTAAATTAACTCCACAAAGCGAATTCAGTCTTAAGCGTCCACCCGATCTTTTTTCTTTAAATGAAACAAATAATATAGGTTTTTTAAATTTCTTAACAAAAGAAGAAATAAATTTTGCATCAGTAAAAGTTGATTGAATAACTATAAACTTTGTGCATTTAATATTTTCAAAGTGTTTTAAAGCGCTTTTTCCAATTTCATCATTAGTGATTAACTCATCAAAAAAATTTATATTTTTATTTAATTTTTTTATTATTCTTTTTGTTGTTGCTAATTTCTTCTTGGCAAATTTAATATCAAAAGTTTCTCTTGCTAAACTAAAGCACCCAATCATCGGAAGCCTTTATAAATAGTTTTAAAATACGCAGCGTTTTTTTGAATTAGTTTTTGCGTTAAATATTTTTCTAAAGATAGAGCGTTTTTATTCGTAAGTTCATTTAATTTTTTAACATAACTTTGACTGTCTTTATTAAGCTTTGTTATTATTTTTTTATAATTTGGATAATCTTTAAAAGCATCTAGCCAAATAGTTCTACCAGCAAGATACCCCGAGGCACCATTTTTATAAGCTAATTTTAAGCAATTAAAAAAAGAATTCTTACTCATCCCAGAGGAAAGCATTACCCACGGAATATTTCTTGTTGCCTTAGACAATTCTTTGAAAGCATCTTGTGTAGCTTTAGTGAATTTACTATTTTGTAATTGGCTACTATCTACAGGACTTTCCAATTTAAAAATATCAACCTTGTATTTTGCTTTAGAAAATTCCTTTACACTATCTATTACATGATTGTGATTTTTATCTAGTTGCTCTTTATAATCTTTTGAATATCCAATTTCATTTTTAAATGGATAAACCAATAGCTCTAGTAAAAATGGAATATCATATTTTTCACATTCCTTGCCTATTCTTGCTATATATTTTTTTTGATGTTCAATTGATTTTTCATCAGCATCTGGTCGATACCAAGCTAGTACTTTGACAGCATCACCACCCATTCTTTTTATCTTTTCAACTGACCAATTTTTAATATTTTTTGAATATCTACCTTTCCCTTTTTCAATAAAATCATGATCTTCAAGAGTAACTATCAAACCTTTACATCTACTTGAAGGTATCAAATTAGGTACTGAATAAACCGGATCCATAAGTATAGCAGTGGAGTGCTTAGATAAGCTTAGTGATATATGTTTTTTAAAATCTACAACATCCTTGTAGGTATATCTCTTTTTTTTCTTTTTTATTAAACTAAATATTGGTGGTCTTTGATCAATTGCGAGCATTTGTAAATGACCATGATCGTTACATAATTTTTTAATGTGTACAAATTTTCCAATATTGCTAGATTTCATACTTTGTTTTTACCTCAAATTTTCTTAAAATTAATAATTTATTTGGCTGATTTCCATCATTTAAATACTTTATTGTATTGATAACTCAAGAATTTATTTTTTTTTTAATTTAGTGATTTTTTATTTTTTTTTAAACAAATTATTTACTCAATTTTGTTTAATTTTATAAAATTTCTAACACTTTTTACTCTTGTATAAAGTATAAGTATGTTTTAAACCTTTAAGAAAATTGGAGGACTAATGATTAAATCAATATTAAAATTATTTTCAGTAGTTTTCATTTCAACTTCACTAACTGTAATTTCGACAGTAGCTTCTGCAGAAATTACAATTAACTGGCCATCAATTTGGGTTGGAAAAGACTCAAAGTCAACAGTTATTAGTGAACTTGTAGATGAATTCAATGCTGCAAATTCAGGTTCTATAAAAGTTGTAATAGAGGAACAAACTGATTACGATATTTATGCACAAAAATTAACTGCTCAGATATCTACTGGTGATTTGCCAGATATATTTACAGTTGGTGCAGACTTACTGGATATTTTGCACAGAAGTGGCAAGGCAATGGATCTTGCTCCTCATGTAGCTTCTGACTCACATTGGAGTAATGTTTACCCAGATGGAGCTCTTGAAAGTAATATGATGGGCGGTCAATTAACTAATCTGCCATATGAGCTTTTTGTGACACCAGTTACTTATAATAAAAAATTATTAAAAGCTGCTGGTTATGATGAGTTTCCTGCTACGTATGATGAATTCTTCAAAATGTGCGAAGCTGTTACTGCAACAGGAAAAGTTTGTACGTCACAAATGACAGCTAAAAATGCTTGGACCTCAATGCTGTGGTTTTCTCAAGCACTAGCTTCAGCTGGTGGACCAAATGTTTATGATAGGGGACTTGATGATCCTGCTTTTGTAAAAGCTTTTGAAGTTATGGAAAAAATGTATCAATACACTACAAGTGATGCAGTTGGTGCAGATGCGGGAGTTTCTGGTGGACATTTCTTAAATGAAAGAACTGCAGTTTTTATGAATGGACCTTGGTTCATCGCGCGTTATACTTCTGATGGTATACCTGGCTTGCATGAAAATATAGGTGTAGCTCCAGCTCCAATGCTAACTGGTGGAGAAGGTGCTCCAGGTGGCTATGTTGGTGGAAAGCAATCTTCTTTAGCTGCTGGTAAACAATCTGATCCAGCAAAAGAAGAAGCGGTTGTAAAATTCTTAAAATGGTTAACAACTCCAGAAAATGTCGCAAGACTATCTTATAGTTCTGGTGCGATGTTTATTGTAAAGGCTGATTTACCTAGCGATATGGACAGACTATTCATTGAAATGAATGAGCAAAAAGGAAATGCTCCTTATGTAGCTAAAACATTCATGAACGGAATGGGTTCTTTACCAATTGTAAGTGAATTTCCACAAGCATTGTCAGCTTTAGCTTTAGGTGAAGTGACACCAGAGGGCGCTGTTGAAATGCTAAAAGACGCCGAATAATAATCTAAATAACTATGAGGTATTCATTACCTCATAGTTTTATCTATTTATGCAAATAAAAAAAGATGAAGTTGTATGGCTTCTGTTATTTATTGCTCCTACAATTATTCTTTTTTTTCTTTTTTTTATCATACCTATTCTTTTTCTTTTTGTTACAAGTTTTACTAACTGGGATGGAATTAGTGCAGAATTTGTTGGTCTAGAAAATTACACTAAATTATTTAATAAAAAATCTTTTGTAAGAGCAATAACCAATAATCTATATTGGTGCCTTACTGCTGCTTTAATTACTGTTCCTTTAGCACTAATAATTGCATTACTTTTGGCTCATAGATCTAGAGGATGGAAAGTATTTAGAACAGTTCTTTTTATCCCACAGGTTGTGTCATCAGCAGCGATAGCTATGTTATGGGCGGCTATGTTTAATGCAGAATATGGTTTAGTAAATTTCTTGTTAGATTACATTGGGTTTTCAGATTATAAAAATCACAACTGGCTTGGCAATGTAAGAACAGCTAACGCAGCCTTAATTGGTTTCTCTTTGTGTTATGTTGGATATTTTATGGTTATTATGCTTGCAAAAACTGCGGGCATTTCAGAAGATTATTATGATGCAGCTAATATAGATGGAGCTAGCCAATTTCAAAAAGATCTACATATTACTGCACCGTTAATTAAAAGTACTTTTTTTCTATGTATAATTTTAGCTGTCATATTTAACTTAAGACAGTTTGAATATGTATATTTGATGACTGCAGGAGGACCCGCAAATAAAACACAAGTGCTTGTTGTTTATATCTGGAATGAATTATCAGTACAAAGACTTGGTCGAGGAAATGCCGCAGGAGTGATAATGATAGCAATTGGTGCTATTCTTTTATTATCACTTCGTAAATTATTAAAAAGTGAAACCTATAACTAAAATGCAAAGAGATCTATCTTCAAACTTTTATTTTATTTTTAAATGGGTAATCATAATATCCTTTGTCTTTTATGCAGTATTTCCTTTTCTATGGTTGGTGCTCGCCTCATTGAAAACTAATGCAGAATTACTTGATGACCCATTTAAACTGCCAGCGGTATTTCAATTTCAAAATTATTCTAATGCTATTCGTGAGGCAGGACTAGGAAAGCTAATAATTAATTCTTTAGTAATTAGTACCAGTGCAACCTTCTTAAATATTTTATTTTCATCAATGTGTGCATTTGCAATAGCTCGACATACTTTTTGGGGAAAGAATGTTCTATTTTTAATGATAACGGCTGGTATTTTAGTTCCATTAAATGCACTGATAATTCCTTATTTTGCAATTATTAATTTTTTAAATCTTTATGATACAAGGCTTGGACTTATTTTAGTTTATTGTGCTGTTGGACTTCCTGTTTCAACATTTATCCTTACAGAGTTTTTTAAATCCATACCCAAGGAAATTGAAGAAGCGTCATTTTTAGATGGTTGTAATTTTGCTGCTAGATATTTTAGGATTATGTTACCTTTAGCTCTGCCAGGCTTGGCAACTGCGGGAACGTTTCAATTTATTTTGTGTTGGAATGAATTTATCTATGCAATGCTTTTGACATCTTCAACAGACATTAGAACTATTCAATTTGGGATAAGTTATTTTACTAATCAATTCTTTTCAGATTATGTAGGAATGTTTGCTGCAGTGGTAATTAGTATTTTGCCAAGTATAACTGTATTTGTATTATTCCAGGAAAGAGTTATTAATGGCTTAACTGCTGGATCAGTAAAAGGTTAATTTTTTTTGACTCATCCAAATATTATTAAAATTATATGTCATGATATTGGCAAGCATCTTGGGTGTTATGGAGTTAAGTCTGTTAGCACAAAAGCAATTGATGCTCTTGCAAAAAACGGCATTTTATTTGAAAATTCATATGCAACAAGTCCAGGTTGCAGTCCTAGCAGAGCCGCAATAGCAACTGGTTTGTATCCTCATAATAATGGTGTTTTGGGTTTGGCCCATGCCCATTTTGGTTGGAGTCTTGATGAAAAGGTTCATCATATTGCAAAATATTTTTTGAAGAATGCTTATAACTCAATTCTTTTTGGATTACAGCATGTTACTTACAATGAGAAAAGCTTAGGTTTCAAAAAAATTTTTCCAGAAAGGCCTGCAGATGCAGTAGTAAAAAATATAAGAGAAAATATTGATAGCAATTTATTTAAAAAACCTTTTTATGCAGAGATAAATTTCTTTGAACCTCATCGACCTTTTGATTTTGGGGGAGTTAAACCCTTTAAATCGAAGGGCATATCTGTTCCAAAATATATTCCAAATAATCATGATATTAGAAAAGAGTTTGCATCAATGCAAGGAGCAATAAAAAAAATGGATGACTCAGTTGGTAAAATAATTAATATTTTAAAAAGAACAAACCTTTATGAAAATACAATAATATTATTCACAACAGATCACGGAATACCCTTTCCAAGAGCAAAAGGTACGCTGTATGATGCTGGAATTGAAACTAGTTTAATTATTTCTTATCCTAAGCTAAAAATTAAAAATAAAAAATTTAAAGAATTAATTTCAAATATTGATATTCTGCCAACCTTGTTGGATTTTGCTAAAATAAAAATACCTAAAATTATTCAGGGAAAAAGCTTTTACCCATTGATCATGAATAAAAAATATAACGAAAATAAAAACATATTTGCTGAAAAAACGTACCATGATTTATTTGATCCAATACGATGTATAAGAGACAAAAATTATAAATTAATAATAAATTTTGACTCAGATAAAATAATAAGGGTTCCAGGAGACGTAATGATGGGCCCTACATACAAAGCAATGTTAAAACAAATGATTAATGTAAGAGACCGTTATGAGCTCTATCATATCAAAAAAGATAAATTTGAAAGAAAAAATTTAGCTCAAAATAAGAAATATAAAAAAATAAGACAAGACCTTTTGAGAAAGATTGCTAAATGGATGAAATCAACAAAAGATCCTTTACTAAACAATCATATTAAATCACCTTTTTTTATTGATACTGTTAAAGATCTTACATAATTATTTACATATGAAATCTATTCAAAATAATAAAATATTCATAGATTCATCTGAGTATATTTATAGAGTTGCACACCTTACCTTAGAAGGAACTTGTTCGTTAGATCATGGACCAAAGAATGTTTTTATTAAAAATTTATACGTAGATAAATATCCAGTGACAAATCAACAATTCTTAAATTTTATAAAAAGCACAGGTTATAAACCAGCAGACCCTCAAAGATTTTTAGCACATAATCCTAATAAAATTAAAAATAATTATCCTGTAGTTTGTGTATCCCAACATGATGCAATGCAATATGCTAAATGGGTTGGTGGAAGACTTCCAACTGATGAAGAATGGCAATACATCGCTGCTGGCCCAAACTATTTAGAATGGCCTTGGGGCGATATATTTGATCCCTTGGTTTGTAATCATGATCAAGGTGCATTAACACCTGTAAATGCGCATAAAAAAGGAGCTAGCTGGTGTGGGTGTGAAGATTTAAGTGGTAATACCTGGGAATGGACGTCTGGAATTTATGATGACGGGGAACATAAATTTGCACTTTTAAGAGGTGGGAGTTTTTTTTATGCACAAGATCATTGGCATGTCGGTGGGGGAGCAAGAAAAAATAATTATCATTGGAAACTTCAAATATTAAATGAGGGAATGAACCGAGCATCAACTTTAGGCTTTAGATGTGTTTATGATGTATAAAAATAAAAAAGTGAAAAATAAAATAATCAGTCTTTCTTCGCGAGATTTATTATTTGCTATTGATTATGAAAAAAAAATCAATTTAGATAAATTATTTGATTTAAATTCAAAATATAATTTTTTAAAAAATAAGAATAATGATCTTTTAAAGATAAAAATAGAAAATGAAATTATTTCTAATAGTTTTTTACGAATTGAAAACGTTATAGATCAAACAAAAAATAAATTTAAATTTATTGCTCTAGATTTTTCATATTTATTTAAAAAAGATATTTTTAAAGGACGGGTATCAATAATTCAAAAAAAAGAGAATATCATCGACATTATTTTTCAGTTAGCTGGTAAATGGAATAATGAAATTCCAAAGAAAACAACGCTTATATTTCCTTTTTTATGCAATCTTAACAATCATAAAAACTTTTTAAAACCTGGACATGTGATTAATGGTAAAAAATCTATAAAAAAAAGTGTTTGGAATTTTCATGAATATCCTCCTGCAATAATAACTAATAATTCTAAGAATGTTGCAGTTGGTATAGAATTTTTTGACCAATTTCCATGGCAATCTAATTATAACCTCGGAATGCATGAAGCTTTTCTAAAAGACGATTTTGATCATTATGAGTCTGAGGTTCAATTAAATACAGAGCTTTCTGATGTAATTACTATGCGGCTCTACACAAGTTCTAAGGGTAAAAATGAAATTTTTCATCTCTGGAAAGAGAACACGAGAAGCAGATATGATTTAAGAAAATATTTTAGACCAAAAAATACTTGGATTAAAAAAAATTATATTACACACTTTACATTTGCTTACGGGAAAGAAATTTTTGATTATAAAAAAACAAAATTAAACATAAAAAAAATTATAAAAGATGGAAAAGAATTTGGAGGCTATGACTCTTTAATTTTTTGGCATCAATATCCAAGATTGGGTCTTGATAGTACAAATCAATGGGATCTTTACAAGTATTTACCTGAAGAATTAAACTCAATAAAAAAAATTGTAGAAATATGTCATAGAAATGGAATTAAATTTTTTATTCCATTTAAACCTTGGGATGTTAGATCAAATGAAAGCTTAGATTATCATGCAAAGTCGCTAGAACATTTTATAACCAAAACAAACATAGATGGCTTTTTTTTAGATACAATGTCTTCATTGCCCGAGTCTTTTCTTAAGATACAAAAAAAATTTCCTTCTTTTGAATTTGCTTCTGAGGGAACGCCAAAAGAACAAAGACAAATCGAGCAATTAACAAGTTCTTGGGATCAAATTGGGGATATTCGAAGAAACTATAAGGTTGAAGTTGAGGCTAATATGTTTCGCTTTGTTTTTCCTGAACATCCGCTTAACTTGGTTTCTAGATGGAGTGTAGGCTCTGATAAGGACTCAATCATTAAAAGAGCTGCTTTTAATGGGACTGGTTTAGTTATTTGGCAAGATGTGTTTGGATGTTGGTTGCCCTTTAGTAAGAAACAAAAAAAAGTAATTAATCAATTAAAATATGTCCTTAAAAAATTTCATAATATTATTTTTGGATCCAATTCAACTCCGTTAATTGACACTTTATCAGCTGGTCTAATTTGTAATGAATTTTCTAATAATAGTAATCAAAAAATATTTGCAATTTATAATTTCACAAAGAAAAATATTTCTGGACCCTTTGTTAAAATTGAATCCAAAATTAATATTAAAATTCAACAAGTTTTTGGAACAAATAGTTCAATACAATTAAAAAAAATTAAAAAAGATCAAGCTCTATACGGCACTATTAAAGCTGATGATGTAGTTTTAGTTCATATTAAATATTAAAATAATTAGCTAATAGCTCTTTAGGTGGATCATTTTCTTTGATTGAATCAATCATTTTTTCTTTGTATTTGCTAACAAGATGTCGATCCTGTAATGGATTTAATTGACCTGGATCCTTAATGATATTGTATAGAGCACTCTTGGTATCCTCCAGAGATTTAAAACCTTCATCTGTTTTTCTTTGAATTCTGTTTATCTTCATAACAGGTATATCTTTTGTAAATGAAAATGGTTCCTGAATTTTTATAGTTCTTAGTTCTTCATTTGAAAAAAACTGTCTCATGTGTGTTGGCATTAAAGTGTATTGATATTTATCTTTGCTTGTTTGATCAAAATTATCAGGATAGTGAAAATACGTATAACTTCCATCAGTTATATTAATTCCTCCTCCCCAATAACCATAGAGCGCTGTATATATATTTGAGTCTTTTTTTAATAAATCTAAAAGTGATTTACCCTTAACCTCTTTCGGAATATTCAAATTATTCATAGCAAGAAACGTTGGCATTAAATCAATATTCTGAGTAACTGCACTTCTTGATTCCCCAACATACTTTTTATAATCAGGATGATAGATAAAAAGAGGTATATGAGCTATTTCATTATACATTGGCATTCTATTTTTTGCCCACCAATCATGTTCTCCAAGCATAAAACCATGATCGGTAGTCAAAATTAAAGCTGTGTTATCCCATAATTTTTGTTCATCAAAGTAATCTAAAATTTTACCTAATAAATAATCACACAGTCCTACCAAGGCAAAGTAATTAGCTTTCAATTCAGCAACTTCATCATCAGTTTCTTTTACTTTATCGTATTGTGGCCAATCTAACCTTGGTCCTCGGTAATTTGTTTTAAATTTTTCTCTGAAACGTTTTGGAGCAAAAAAAGGTTCATGAGGATCAAATGTTTCCAGCTGTAAAAACCAATCATCTGCATCCTTATTTATTTGAAGAAAATCTAGAGCAGAATTAAAACATTTAACAGAAGGGAAGTCTTTTTCTTCTTTTATATATTCACTATTGATCGCATAACGATAATGCCCGGACTCTCTATTATTGAGATTTAACTGTGATTTATGAAATTTTTCTTTGAATTTTTCCAATGGTGGCTGAACCATTGCTTTCCATGGATCACTTTCTTGACCTCTTATAAAATCCCAACTATTAAATCTGTTATGGTAGGTGGCACCACCATCTTCAAAATAATGGTAATGATCAGTCACTAAATGGGAATATATTTTATTGTTTCTTAATATTTCTGGAAAAGAATTATCAAATGGTTCCAAAGGACCCCAACTTCGATGCAAGAAATTTAATCTTCCCGAATGCATATCTCTTCTTGCAGGCATACATGGCATACTTCCAACATAGTGATTATTAAATTGAATAGATTTTTTAGCTAATCGATTAAAATTCTTTGTTTCAAAATATTTTCCACCATACGAATTTAACATTCTTAAATTTAGTGAATCAAACAGTAAAAATAGAGTTTTCAACTTTAATTACTTGGAGTTAGTATTTTTTCATGGGGCATAACAATTTTTCTTTGAAAATTTGTTAATCTATCAAGTAACTCAGATGAAGGTCTATATGGATGTCGAAAAAATCCCCAAGATGGTCCATATCTGTAGACTGCAATTCTTCTTTCACCCTTATTAGTCCTTTTTGCAGATCCATGACATAGAGAGTCAACAAATAATAATGCATCACCAGCATCTAGGTAGACTTCAAAAGACCCTGTCATATTTTCTGCTGAGGTTACTTTATTTTTTTTCATTTTGTTCTCTTGGTATTCTGGGTGTTGAATATTAGATTTGTGTGAGGAAGGAATTATAACTGTTCCACCATCACCAGGACCTATTTTTGTAAGGGCAATCAAGATATTTACCTGAGAACAATGAAATTTTCCATCTTGATATCTATAATGATTTCTTTGTATCCCCTCAGGATTCCCAGAGTGAATGCCAATTGCTTCTCCTGGACCTCTTACATTTGCAAAATTTTCATCTATGAAAAGTGGACCATGTTGATGATCAAAAGTTCCTTTGCCCCCTACAAATTCTTGCATATGATTTATCCAAGAAGGGTGATCGATGAGTTTTTCAAAAGGTTTGCCTGACTCATAAATTTGTTGCAGGTTTAATCCTTCTTTACCTCCATAATTATGTCCATGCACATAACCATTCCATTCGCCATTCTTTAAATTTTTAAGATCATCGATTATTTTGTTACAGTCTTTAACTTCTTTTGGTGAAATAGCTTTTTTTATGATTATGTAACCATTTAAATCAAATAAATATTTTTCAATTGCTGATGGTTTTTTTTTCACTTAATTTGTTTTAGTCATTGTGCAAAGTATTTCAAAAGCAATTGTGGCACCCACAAGAGATGTCATATTATTTACATCAAAAGGAGGTGATACTTCAACAACGTCAGCACCTATAAAATTTAAATCTTTTAAATTTCTTATTAGTAGTTGAGCTTCATGTACATTGATCCCACCAACTTCAGGAGTGCCAGTCCCAGGAGCATACGTTGGATCTATGCCATCAATATCAAAAGTAAGATATGTAGGGGTATCTCCAATAGTATCTTTGATTATTTTTATAGACTCTGCCATTCCAATTTCATAAAACTTGTCTGTTGTAATAATTGTAATTCCCTGTTCAATGGCCCACTTTAAATCATCAGGATCGTAAAGACCTCCTCTTAAACCCAAAATGACATATTTTTTGGGATCAATTAGATTTTCCTCAATTGCTCTTCTAAAGGGCGTTCCATGGGTATATTTAAAACCTCCAAAATATGTATCCCAAGTATCAGAATGGGAGTCAAATTGAAACATACCTACAGGTTTGTTCTTTGCCAGCGCCCTTAGTATAGGGAGTGAAACTAAGTGGTCTCCTCCTATAGAGAGCGGTATAGTGTTAGATTCAACAATTGAATTATAAAAATTGGTAACCTTATTGAGAGAGTCCTGTAAGTCAGCTGGATTGACTGGACAGTCACCAATATCAGCTATTTGAAATTTATCATAAGGACTTTTTAATGACGAGGGGTGATATGTTCTGATGAGTGAAGAAGCATTTCTAATTTCTCTTGGTCCATGTCTTGCCCCTGGTCGGTTTGTTGTTCCTCCATCCCAAGGTATCCCGCAGATACAATAATCCAATTGATTTAAATCTTTAATTATTGGTAATCGAAAAAAAGTTGCAATATCAGCAAAGCGTGGTGTTGTTTGTCCTGCAGTTGGTTTTATTTGAGTCATAACTATTTGTTATGTTATAAAGAATAAATTTTTACAATACAATAATGAGCGCTAATCAAAAATTTCCTATTCCAGAAAATGATGGTGCAGCAAATCACTTAGAAAAATCAAGTATTCCAAGTATTTCATTACCAAATCAAGAAGGCAATTTATTGCGTCTTGATCGTTCAGATACATTTAGAATGATTTTGTATTTCTTTCCAATGACTGGAAGACCAGATAGGCCACTTCCAGAAAACTGGAACTCAATACCTGGTGCAAGCGGCTGTACACTAGAAACATGTAAGTTTAGAGATAAATATGATGATTTAATTGTCTTAAATGCCGTTCCTATCGGGGTAACTTCTCAAACTGTTGATTATAATAAAGAAATGACAAACAGACTGGGAATACCATTTGATGTATTAAGTGATGCAAAATTAGAATTAAAAGATTCTCTAAGTCTTCCAATTTTTTCAATAAAAAATAAAACATACCTAAAACGACTAACTCTAATAATTGAAAAAAAAATTGTTAAAAAAGTTTTTTATCCTATATATCCAATAGAGAAACACGTTGATGATATAATTGCATGGTTAAAAGAAAATTAAAGTTATTCCTTTCTGTCATTTTGTTTATGACATTTACTTCCTTAGTTAATGCTAACCCTAACACCGATCAATGGCTGGAGTCTGAAAAAACTTATAAAGATTTAATTAATGAAGGTTTTGAAGTCAAAAGTTATGCAATTAACAACATTGAAACCGCAAATGGATTATACATCCTCTTATTTGTCACTGTTCTTCAAAAAGATAATGAGCTTTATGAGTGTCAAGAATATCAAACAATAGATAAAATGATTGAAACGCTTGATATGACTTTGATTTGTAAAGAGCTAGTCCAACCATACGAAAGAGGACTGGGTACCTAGTTTTTATAATATTCTAAAAAGAACCATTGAAGTGCTATAAGAGTTAGGCCGTTTTTAATTTTTCCTTCCTTTAACATATTTCTCACGTCTTCAACTTTATATGATTTGACTAATATATTTTCATTTTCAGTCTCCAACCCTCTTATTCTTTCACCTTCAAAAGAATTAATTTCTCCTAAAAACAGATGGTAATAGGACTCTGATGAACCTGGAGCGGGAAAGTATCCTTGAATTGGAGTAATTTTATTGACGACACATCCTGTTTCTTCAAGACATTCTCTTTTTGCCGTATCTTCAGCTAACTCATTTTCATCAATAATACCAGCTACTATCTCATACAGATAATCTTCATCATATCTTGAGATGACTCCTGCTCTAAATTGCTGAATTAAAACAATTTCTTTTCTTAGAGGATCGTAAGGAAGTAAAGTGGAGACATGAGCACCACCAAAAATTTCCCGATCTACTTGATCAGTCCAACTACCATCATGTTTTTGATGAATAAATTCTATTTTTTTTAATTTAAAGAAACCTGAATACAAATCTTTTTCATTAATTATTTTGTATTTTAATCCCATAGATTTGATAAATTTATTTAAGTGTATATATTTAAAATATGATTCAAAAAGCATTATTTGGCGCAGGTTGTTTTTGGGGTGTTGAAGAGCATTTTAGAAAAATAAAGGGTATTGTAAAAACAGAAGTAGGTTATTCTGGTGGCAATACAGAAAACCCCACTTATGAAAGTGTTTGTTATAATAACACAGATCATGCTGAGGTATTACAAGTTGAATTTGATGATGAAATAATTACCTATGAAAACATTGTTGAAGAATTCTGGAAATGTCATAATCCTACTACACTTGATAGACAAGGGCCAGATGTTGGTCGTCAGTACCGATCCGTAATATATTATTTTGACGATACACAAAAAAACATTGCAATAACATCAATGCAAAAGCATCAACCCTCTTTTAATAATATGATTGTAACAGAAATTTCTGAAGCTGATACTTTTTATAGAGCTGAAGAGTATCATCAACAATACATTCAAAAAAGAGCTCTATCTGAATAAGATAATTACAATTGATATATATTCAGACACAATTTGCCCGTGGTGCTATATTGGATATGCAAAGTTTAACGAAGCACTGCAGCATTTTCAGGATGTAAAATTTGAAATTATTTGGAGACCTTTTCAACTAAATCCTGATATGCCATTAGAAGGAATGGATAGAAATGAGTATTTAAATACAAAGTTTGGGGGTAAAGAAAAAGCTTCTAAAGTGTATAAAAAAATTGAAGACGAGGGTAAGTTAGTAAATATACATTTTCAATTTAAAAAAATTAAAAAAACACCAAACTCTTTTTTATCTCACAAACTATTAGCTTTTGCATTCAGCAAACAAAAGCAAAATGAAGTGCTTGAGTCTATTTTTTTTAATTACTTTATTGAGGGCAAGGATATAGGTGATTTAGATACAATTATCGAAATATTGAAACAAACAAATTTGTATGAAGATGGTATTGAGGAATATCTTTTATCAAAAAAAGATAATGAAAATTTGCTCAACGAAGCAAAACAAGCAAATGCTATCGGTATCTCAGGAGTCCCTTGTTTTATTTTTAATAAAGAATTTGTTATTAATGGCGCACAGCCATCAGATGTTTTTAAAAATATAATTAATTCTCTTAAAACAAATGAATAATGATTTTTACATCGCCCTTCTTTCTGGCTGGTCAATACTTTTTGCTTTTTGGACTATAGTAATTTTATTTGTTTATTTTAGAAAGCCTCCAAATTCAAAACTTTCAAAAAAGGTTTTGTATTATTCATACTTAACTTTTTTAGTTTTTTTAATTTTGATTTTCATAATTAGATAAGTCGATTCGTTTTTTTAAGACAAACAAAAATACTATACTATCTACATATAGTAGTTGTTTTTGATAGTAATACTAACATATTGGGATATATACATTTTTTATTTTTTGTTCTTGAATACTAGATTTTTCAATCATATAACCTACCTCGAAAATAAAAGAATTTCATTTATTACAGGATCATAAAGGAACAAGTAATGTCTATTATTAAAAATTATTTTAAGCAAAACAGAGTGACTCATACATTCTCTAGTTGCCAATGGCCTATAGGGGATCCGCAAGAAAAAGATTTTCATTTTTGTGAGGCAGACACGCTTACAGGAAAACCATATTGTCAGGATCACTGTGATGTAGCATATATTGATGAGAGAGAGCTGAAAAAAGAAAAAGAAGCTCAAAAAAATCGCCGCATCGCTGCTTAATTTTTTCTTCTTACTAAATGGCTGTACCTTAAGGTGCAGCCATTTTCATTTTATTGACTTTAGTTGCCAATTTCTTAAAGTATTATTCTTAAAAAATTATGCTTTATTCAGTTTTAAAAAAAGTTAATTTTAAAGAACAGCTATCAATTATTGATAGTAATAATAATATTCATGTATTTGGAAAAGGTAAAAGTAACTTAAAAATTAGATTAACAAACAAATCAATTGAAAAAAAATTATATAGAAATCCAAGCCTTTATCTTGGCGAGGGTTATATGAATAAGGAAATACTTATAGAAGAGGGATCAATTGAACAATTAATGGATCTTATAACATCATGCTATGATGATTTTATACAACACAATTCTGTATACAAGGTTTATGAAAATTTTTCTGGTTATTTTAAAATCTTTCAACAACTTAATGAAATTGTTAAATCAAAACAAAATGTTGCTCATCATTATGATTTAAAAGAAGATTTGTATAAACTCTTTTTAGATAAAGATATGCAATACTCATGCGCTTATTTTCATAATGAAAATATTAGTTTAGATCAGGCTCAAATCGATAAAAAAAATCATATAATAAATAAACTTCAAATTTCTGAAAATATGAAAGTTTTAGATATTGGATGCGGATGGGGTGGTATGGCAATCGAAATTGCTAAACAAACTGGTGCAACTGTTAAAGGTATCACTTTATCTGAAAATCAATTTGCAACTGCATCTAAGAGAGCTCAAGAAGAAGGCCTGTCTGAAAAGTTACATTTTAAGTTACAAGATTATAGAAATGAAAATGAAAACTTTGATCGAATAGTGTCAGTAGGCATGTTTGAACATGTGGGTATAAAATACTTTAGAGAGTATTTAAAAAAAACTTATGATTTATTAAAGGATAGTGGAGTATTTCTTTTGCATACAATTGGTCAAAGAGGTGTTCCAACAGCAACAAGCCCTTGGATAAGAAAATATATATTTCCTGGAGGTTATATTCCTTCCTTATCCGATATTATTCATGAAACAGAAAAACTTAATATTAATATTACTGATATTGAAATACTAAGACTTCATTATGCCCATACCTTAACTCATTGGTATAAAAATGTTCAAAATAATAAAGATCAAATAATTAAAATGTTTGATGATCGGTTTTATAGGATGTGGGAATTTTATTTACTTGCTAGTAAATACTCCTTTGTAAATATGGGAAACGTTGTTTTTCAAATTCAAATGTCAAAGAATATTAACAATTTACCTTTAACTAGAAATTATATGTATAATTGACATAATTTAGATGTATAAAATACGTAACAAATACATATACTATTAAACATTATTTTATGCCGCAAACTTTAAACCAGTATTTATTAAGAGTAGGGGTATTCTTAGCGCTTGTATTTGTTATTGTAGTTCTTCTTTATCCAGTTCTTCAAGAGGCTTTTCTATCTAATATTTTTATAAATTTAATAATTTTATTAGCATTAGCTGTGGGGATTATTTTTAACATAGTAAAACTAATTAACCTTAATAATGATTTTAGTTCTCTAGTAAATTTTGATATTAACAAATCTTCTCAGTCATTTGTAAATAACACAGGTCATTTTAAAAATATTATTACTGACTTAAAGCCAATTGATGGAAGGTTTGTTTTTAAAAGTACTTCTATTAACCGATTAATTGAAAATACAGATATGGCGTTATCAAGTGTAAGAGAAACATCAAGATACCTTGTTGGTTTACTTGTGTTTTTAGGTTTATTAGGAACTTTTTGGGGCTTGTTAAAAACAATTGGGTCTGTTGGAAATGTAATAAGTGGTTTAGGAATTGATGATACAAATGTGGCAGGTTTTTTTAATTCCTTAAAGGATGGACTAAATGCACCCTTACAGGGTATGAGCATTGCATTCAGCAGTTCGTTGTTAGGTTTAGCTGGCTCTCTAATTTTAGGTTTTATTGATATTAACCTAGGTCAAGCACAAAATAAATTTAGTTTATTTTTTGAAAAAGTGTTGAATAATAATTCTGTGCCTGATTTATTAAATTCAACTTCTTCAGATAATGTAAATACCCAAGCTCTCCAAAAAATTTATGATAATCTTGATAGTATTGTATATTCCCTCAAAAAAACCTCTGACAATCAAAATGAAATTAGTAAATATTTATCTGAGTTAAGCAATCAAATTAAGAAAGTTAATAATCAATCTGCTAATCTTGATGAAAAATTATCTAATTTTTTATCAACTCAACTAAATACTCAATCTAGTATTTTACAACTCATTAATAAGATTAATGAGCAAGGAATTTTAGACTCCTCTACAAAAAAAATATTTGATAATTTGAATAAAAATATTCAAGAATTTAACAAAAAAACTCAAAAATAAAAATGGCATCAAGGTCTCTTAGAAATAGACTTGGTGAAACTGCAAATATTTGGCCAGGATTTGTTGATGTTTTAGCTACGTTGCTAATTGTTATAATTTTTGTTTTAATGGTTTTTACGGTTTCACAAATCTATTTAAGTGATGCAATTACTGGAAGGGACAAGGCTCTGCAAGAATTACGGACGCAAATAAGTGAGCTCTCCAAAATATTACAAACCGAGATAAATGAAAAAGAAGAGGTTCTACAAACACTTACGGAAACAGAGTCTGCTCTTAGTGGTGTTCAACAAAATTTGAGAGAGCAAGAATTAATCTCTGAAGGTTTGCAAACAGATTTAGCAAAAAAAAGCACTGAAATATTTGTACAAGAGCAAAACATCCTCGCTCTTTCTGATCAAATTACCGAGCTTTTAAGTGAGCTTAGAATTGTTGCAAAAGCTCTAGAGGTGTACGAAGGTTTTGATAGTGCTATCTTAAGTACTGATGGGTTAGGAGAGAGAATTAATAAAGCTCTTGCAACTAGAATAGATCAATTAAATACACTTAATAATAAATTAGATGAAACTAATAAAAAACTTTATATTAGTGAAGCTGAGCTAAATGACAATATAAGTGAATTAAATCTAGTTAATAAAAAGTTAGAAAATAATGAAAAAATACTTCAAAGTAAAATTGAAGAATTAAGAATTAAAAATGAGAATCTCCTTGCTATCAACGAGAGTTTAGGGATTGAAGATGGTGGTATTGTTGAACAGCTAAATGCAATCAAAACCAAAAATAAAGAGCTGGAAGAATTAAATAAAAATTTAATTATCTCACAGCAAGAAACTCAAGAAACTTCAGCTCTTTTAGACCAAACAAATGTAGAATTAGAACAAACAAATGTAGAATTAGAACAAACAAATGTCGAATTAGAACAAACAAATGTAGAATTAGAACAAACAAATGTAGAATTAGCTCTAAGAGATGAAGAGTTGCAAAATCAAATAACTCAATACCAAAACCTCACGAATGACTTATTAGAGATAAATGATAGTCTTGGTCTAAAAGATGCAACACTTCAAGAACAACTTGAAGCAATAAGATCTAAAAATCAGGAATTAGCAAAATTAAATCAAAATCTTATAAGCAAAGATAAAACTATTTTTGACCTCAGGGGCAAAATTATTGAGTTAAATAATGTTTTATCAATTTCCGATGAAAAAAGATTGGAGCAGGAATTAGAAATTGCAATACTTAAGAAAACCGTTGAGAATGTTGAAAGTCAAAGAGTTGCAGAAAATGAGATATCAAGTAGTCAGATTAAGGAAATGGAAATTGAGTCATCGCAAACTTTAGAGCAAATATCTATTTTATCGAATGAAATTGAAAATCTAAAAATTGAAATATTGACACTTAATGAAGCCCTTGAAGCAAGTGAAATAGAAACAGCTTCAAAAAATTTAGAAATTGAAATCCTAGGTGAGAGGTTAAATAAAGCATTAACATCAAAAATATTTGAATTGCAAAAATATAGATCAGAATTTTTTGGTAAACTGAAATCACTACTTGGCGATAGAGATGATATAAAGATTGTTGGAGATAGATTTATTTTTGAGTCTGAATTACTTTTTGACTCAGCCTCAGCTAATTTGCAAGAAAATGGAAAAGAAAAATTAAGGCAAATTGCTAAGACATTAATGGAAACCACAAATCAAATTCCATCAGATATAGACTGGATAATACAAGTAGAGGGACATACAGATAAAAGACCAATTAGGACAATGCAATATCCATCTAACTGGGAATTATCTACTGCTAGAGCAAATTCAGTTTTGAAACTGTTACTTGAAATTGGCTTTCCTCCAAACAGACTTGCCGCAGCTGGATACGGAGAGTTTTATCCAATAAGCGATGGTGAAACTAATGAAGATTTACAGCAAAATAGACGAATTGAACTAAAGCTTACATCAAGGTAATTGCCTTAAATTAAACATAAAGTTTTCTTATTTAAAATTTAATGAAACTAATTATTTTTGTAATATTTTTTTTAACTTCAAATCTTGTCTATGCTGGTTGTGAAGATCAACCTTCCAATGAAGTTGATTGGACAAACTGCAATTTTGTTGAAAATTTAGACCTTATTGGTGTTGGAATGGCTAATGCAAAAATGTCAGGTGTAAATTTATCTTTAGCTAATTTAGAGAAATCTCAATTGAATAATTCAGATTTATCAATTGGAAATTTTATCTTTGCAAATTTTAGTAATTCAAATTTATATGCCTCTAACTTACAAGGTGCTAATTGCAACAATGCTAATTTTGAAAATGCAAATTTAGCAAAAGTAAATTTTGAAGGAGCCAATCTATTTACATCATCCTTTAAAGGAGCAAATTTGTTTGAGGCCAATCTTTTAGGAGCAAATATTTCTGGAGCAATTTTTGATGAAGCAAATTTATCAAGTGCCATATGGGTGGATGGTAAAAAATGTGCGCTTGGGTCAATCGGGGTTTGCAATTAGACTAAAACTTTTTCAATAATATCTTTTATAATTTACTTTTTAAGAAATTTGATGCACTAATCTCATGTAATGAATTCTAATAGTTATTTTAATGCTTTTATACTAGTTTTTCTTGCAGGATTATTTTGGAGTTTTGGAGCTGTGACTGTTAGATATATGATTGATGGGCACACATATGTTTTTCAGTATTTATTTTATAGAGGTATTTCAATTGCAATTATTTTATTAATTTATTTATTTTTAAAAGAAGGAATAAGTTTTTATAAAAATTTTCTTCGTATTGGAATTTCATCAATTTTAGGAGGTATTTTCTTAGCAACTGCGTTTACTGGTTTTATTTTTTCAATTACCATGACTACAGCAGCAGTGACTTTATTTATGTTGGCTGCTATGCCATTTATTGCAGCCATTGTTGGTTATTTTATACTTGGTGAAACTCTGAGAAGGTCAACATTGATAGCAATGATTATCGCTTTTTTTGGCGTTTGTGTAATGATTTACAACGACACTATCTCTGGAAGTGCTCTTGGCGCTATTATAGGATTTATTTCTGCATCTGGTTTTGCTTTATATTCAGTAACTATTAGGTGGAAACCTGAAACTCCCAAATTTACTACTGTTGTTCTAGCTGGTTTATTCTGTGCAATATTTTCATTTTTTGTTTTAGGATTTTCTTTTAAGCCTTTTGCTGAAATGCCAAAAATAAATAGTTATTTGAGTTTACTTCATGGCTTGATAGTTGCATCGGGCCTGATTTTGTACACTTTAGGGGCAAAGCATTTACCATCAGCAGAGTTAACACTATTATCGTTAATGGAAGTGGTAGGTGGAGTATTGTGGGTATGGATACCAATTTTTGGCATAAATGAAGTTCCTAGCTCTACGGTAATTCTAGGAGGTATTATAATTACCCTAGCAGTTGTTTATCATGGATACGGAGCAAGAAAAAAAAGAGAGCCAGTATTATCTTAGTTGTTAATCTTTAGTTTTGTAGAATTTTTTCTAGGTAAACTCAGATCAGACCAGACCTTATCAAGACACTGAACCATATTTTCTATGTGCTCTTTGCGGTGTTTAGGTGTGACAGTAATCCTTAGCCTTTCGAGCCCTTTTGGAACTGTTGGGTAGAAAATTGGCTGAGCGTATATACCGTGATCGTCAATCAACTTTTCTGAAACTTTTTTACATAAAAAAGGGTCATTAATCATAACAGAAATTATATGACTATTAGTATCAATATAGGGAATTGCTATTGCATCCAACAACTGTCTCATTGAAGATGCATTTTCATGAATTTTTACTCTTAATTGATCAGCTAAAGATACAATGTCTATAGCTTTACTTGCACCAGCAGCAATAGATGGACAGATAGATGTCGTGAAAATAAAACCAGGTGAAAAACTTCGTATATAATCAATTATTTCATTACTAGCAGCAATGTAACCGCCCATTTGACCAAAGGCTTTAGCAAGAGTGCCATTAATAATATCAATCTCTTGATCAACTTTCATTTCAACTGCGATACCTTTCCCTCTCTCTCCGTACAAACCTACTGAATGAACTTCATCTAAATAGGTCATGGCTTTGTGTTTTTTTGCAAGTTCTACTATTTTGATAATTGGAGATCTAATACCTTCCATAGAATACAAACTTTCAAAGACAATCAGTTTAGGATGGTTTTTGTCTACGGATTTTAAAAGGGTTTCTAAATGATCAACATTATTGTGTTGAAAAATATGACATGAAGCTCCACTATTTTTTATACCTTGTATTAAAGAGGCATGATTAAGCTCATCAGAAAATATTTCTAAATTTTTTATTTTTTTTCCTAAAGTCCACAATGTTGATTGATTTGCAGTATAAGCTGAAGCAAAAAGAAGAGCATTGTCTTTATTATGAACTTTTGCAAGTCTTTCCTCTAGAGCTGTGTGATAAGAACTTGTGCCTGATATATTTCTTGTTCCTCCTGAACCTGAACCTATTTCTAGTAGAGTTTTGACAGTTTCATTAACAACTTCTGGATGTTGACTCATATTAAGGTAGTCATTTGAGCACCATACTTCAACATCTCTTTCAATTTCACCTTGTGTTTCATCTGCTTTTGGAAATTTTTTAATAGGTCGGTCAATCTCCCTAAATTTGCGATAGAGACCTTCTTTCTTTAGTTTTTCTAATTCTGAATTGAAAAATTTTTGATAATTCATCTAAGAATTAAGTATATGTTTATTGTTAAAAACCAAGTAAGTTATTTGCATAATTGTCACACCTTTTTATTTTTAGATATCATTCTGCTCCACACTTCGTATTTATCTCCAATTATATATTTGTGATAAAGAGCAGCAATAATATGCAAAGTAAAAAAAGAGGTTAAAATAATAGCGCTATAATAGTGAACCTTTAGGTGTTTCTGATATAAAATAAAATCCATATCTACAAACGGAGGTATTTCAACTAAACCTAATAGACTTACATCAGAGCCGCCAAGCCAAGTCATATATGTTCCCTGAATTGGAATAAATATTACCAAGAAATAAAGAATAAAGTGAACTATATTAGATGTGATTTTATGTTTCTTAGGCAATGATTTGTATTCCGGATGTGTATTAAAAAATCTCCATAAAAGTCTTAAAACAATAAGTGAAAATATTACAGTTCCAGAAATTTTATGAGAACCAACAATCCCAATTTTTAATGGAGAAAATTCCATATTGTGAAGACTAATCCCAGTTGTAACTTGCCAAAATAACAAAAGAGCTATGGACCAGTGAAAAATTTTTGCTATCAAACCCCATGATGTCTTAGTCCCCTTAAAATTTACCATATTTTCTTCAAACCTTAATGAGTAATAATTTTATTTATTTATTATATAGTGTTATGTGAGGAATTATAATCCATGAAAATAAGAATTTTATCTAGAAAAAGTGACTTAGCTGTCATTCAAGCCAATGAATTTGGAGAAGTATTATTATCTAAATACCCATCTTTAAAATCAGATTATATAACAAAAAGTACATCTGGAGATATTGATTTAAAAACACCTTTATCACAAATGCCAAGTGAAGGAGTCTTCACAAATGATTTAAGAGATGAATTAATAAAAAAAAATTGTGATCTAATTATTCATTCTTGGAAAGATTTACCTTTAGATGTCGGCAACCAAACTGAAGTTGCTATAACACTTGATAGAGCTGATCCGAGGGATTTGTTGTTTATTAAAAAAAATAGTATACAAAAAATCAATCAGAATAGTTCGATTTCTATTTTTTCCTCATCGCCTAGACGTCAGTATAATTTAGAGAGTTTTGTCAAAAATTATTTACCATTTCAAATTAAAAATATTACATTTGAAAATATTAGAGGAAATATACTCACTCGTTTTAAAAAATTTTTAGACGGAAATGTAGATGGCTTTGTTGTTGCAAAAGCAGCAATTGATAGACTTCTTAATGCAAATCAAAATGATTTCCCTAATCTTAGAAATAATTTATTTTTACATATCAGTGAATGTTTATGGAATGTAATACCGCTTTCTGTCAATCCATCATCTCCTGGACAAGGTGCTTTAGCAGTTGAGATAAGATCTGAAGATACTGATTTAAAAAAACTCTTATCTGAATTAAATAATGAAGCTGATTATGCAAATGTTATTTTGGAGAGAAAAGAACTTCAAAAATATGGGGGTGGCTGTCATCAGAAAATAGGTGTCTCATTCTTAAATACTCATTTTGGAAAAGTGAAATATAGTAAGGGAGAAGCTGAAAATGGGTCTGCATTTTATGAAAAAATAATTTATAAAAATCATAATTTATTATCTGTAAAAGCAAAATCTTCTGATGAAATATTCCCTGCAGAGCTAAGCGATTATAACTTTTTTAATAGAGTAGAAATTGAGAATAGTAATAAAAAATTATCTGAACTAAAAGACAAATGTATCTGGATTTCAAGAGAAAGTGCTTTACCAAAAAATACAAATATTGATTCATCTAATATTATTTGGGTTAGTGGATTGGAAACATGGAAAAATATAGCAAAAAGAGGAATTTGGGTAAATGGTTCATCTGATGGATTAGGAGAGGATATAGAATGTAATATTCAGCATCTTACACAAAATGAATGGATAAAATTAACTCATATGGATGCCCCTTCATCAAAGATAAAAAAAGTAATTCCTACTTACAAGTTAGAAAAAAATAAAAATTTCCATAACTTAGATAATAAAACTTATTTTTATTGGATGAGCTCTAGCGCATTCAAGTTAGCGCTTAGCGAGTTTCCAAGTATTCGTGATAAATTTCATTTTTGCGGTCCAGGAAATACTTATAATGAAATAAAAAATATCTTAGGAAAAGACTCAAAAAATCTATTTATTGAGTTATCTTATAAAGATTGGAAAAGTAATATACTATCTTCAACAAAATAATGAGTAACTCAAAATTCTACAATTCCTTAAATCGAATACCACAAGCGACCCCTCCTATTTGGTTTATGCGTCAAGCAGGTAGATATCACTCTCACTACCAAAAACTAAAAGAAAAATATTCATTTGAAGAACTATGTAAAGAACCTGAGCTTGCTGCAGAAGTAGCATGTGGTCCAGTGGAGGAATTTGATTTTGATGTATCTATTTTATTTAGTGATATTCTTTTTATTTTAGAAGCGCTTGGTTTAGAACTTAAATTTGATCCGGGACCTCAATTTAAGGAACATTTAACTTTTGAGAATTACGAAAGATTCAACAACATAGAAAATGTTGAAGAACACATGCAATTTCAGCAAAGAGCAATAAAAATAACAAGAGAAAAACTATCAAAAGACAAAAGTCTTATAGGTTTTGTTGGCGGTTTTTGGACTGTTATGAGATTTGCTATTGGTCAAAATAAAGAGCAAAAACAATTTCAAAAATTCTACCCTGAATATATTAAAAATACTCTTTATGAGGCATTAAAAATTAACATTAAGTTACAATTAAATGCAGGAGCAGAAATTGTAATGATGTTTGATAGTGGAATACAAGATTTAGATAACAATTTTTTTCAAAAAGAATATACCAGCCTATTAACTAGTATAGCAAATTTATACCCAAACAAAATTGGCTATTATGTCAGAGGTAAGCAATTCAATGATATTAAACATTTACTAGAATTACCTTTTGCAGGCGTAGGTATAGATAGTAGCATGAACTTAAAAAATTTATTTACAGACTTAAAGCATGGCTTCATTCAAGGCAATTTTGATGAAAAAAAACTTTTACTTGATACTCAACATTTAAAAGAAGAGTTAGATAAATTTTCAGATAATTGTAACAGCTTTGAAAATTTAAATGGATGGGTTTGCGGATTAGGTCATGGCATTAATAAAAATACGCCGGAAAAAAATGTTCATTTGTTCATTGAGACTATAAGAAAGAAATTTAAATAAAAAACATGAAATATTTTGGTGAAAAAAATTATGAACATGGCAGTAAGGATAAAACTGGCGTTTTAATTACAAACTTAGGAACTCCTGATGCGCCTGATGCAAAATCTCTGAGAGTATATTTAAATCAATTTCTTTCAGATCCAAGAGTAATAGAAATACCTAAATTTTTATGGCAAATTATTCTTAAAGGTATAATACTTCAAGTAAGACCAAGAAAATCTGCTGCTAATTATAAAAAAATTTGGACCGATAACGGCTCTCCACTTTTAGACATATCTAATAAACAACTAAATGGAATTAAAAAAATATTGTCATCAAAATACCCTAATATTGAATTTGCTTTGGGAATGCGTTACGGCAATCCCTCAATTGATAGCGCTCTTAAGGATTTACAAAGTAGACAAGTAAGACGTCTCTTAGTTCTTCCTTTATATCCGCAGTACTGTGCTGCTACTACGGGCAGTACATTTGATGAGGTTACAAGCATTTTACAAAAATGGAGATGGATTCCAGAGCTAAGAATTATTAATCAATATTTCGAAGAAGAAGAATATTTGAATGCTCTAGTTAGTTCTATTGAAAATTTTTGGAAAAAGAATAACAAACCTCAAAAAATTGTATTTAGTTATCATGGTATTCCTAAAAGATACCTCACAAATGGTGATCCATATCATTGTTTTTGTTTGAAAACGACTAGGTTGGTTAAAGAAAAAATGAAACTTAATGATAATGAAATTATTACAACTTTTCAAAGTCGATTTGGAAGAGAAGAATGGTTAAAACCATATACATCTGAAACTTTAAAAGAACTACCTGGTCAAGGTGTAAAAAATATACATATTATCTCTCCTGGTTTTAGTGCAGATTGTTTGGAAACTCTTGAGGAACTTGAAGAAGAAAATAGAGAATATTTTATGGAGGCAGGTGGCGAACAATACAAATATATCCCATGTCTAAATGATGATCAAAAACATTTAAATTTTATTTCTAATCTGGTGTTAAAACATACTCAAGGTTGGAATATCTCATGACAGATAATCAATTTAATAAAGCACAAGAGTGGTTTGAAGATCTCAGGGATCAATTATTAAATATAATTACAGAAATTGATGGAAATAAATTTATCAAAACTAGTTGGAATCACAAACATGATGGTGGTGGAACAATGTCAAAAATCAAAGGGCCTGTTGTTGAAAAAGGAGGTGTAAATATTTCAACAGTTTCTGGAAAATTTAACAGTGAAATGCAAAGTAAAATTCCTGGAGCTAAAACAAACCCTAGCTATAAAGCTACTGGTATAAGTGTAGTGTTGCATCCAATGTCACCTAAAATACCTTCTATGCATTTTAATACCCGTTTTTTAATGACAACTGAGCAATGGTTTGGTGGAGGCATGGATATAACGCCAGCTTTAAATTTTGATAAAATAGATGATTACCATAATGGTTTAAAAATTATATGTGATGAGTACAGCCCAAACAAATATTACGAATTTAAAAAATGGTGTGATGAATATTTTTATCTTCCTCACAGAAAAGAGGCAAGAGGGGCAGGAGGTATTTTTTTTGATAATTTACAAAATAATTGGGAATATGATTTTGAATTTATAAAAAAAGTCGGCAAATACTTTAGAAATTTTGTTAAAGACACACTTACTCACTTAAAAAATGAACAATGGAATGAGGATGAAAAAAATATTCAACTTGTTAAAAGAAGTCGGTATGCAGAATTTAATTTACTTCACGACAGGGGAACTAAATTTGGTTTAGAGACTGGAGGCAATATTGATGCTATTTTAATGTCCATGCCACCTTTAGCTAAATGGGAATAAAATGATTTATAATATTTTAAAATCTGTTCACATATTTAGTGTTATAGCTTGGATGGCAGGTTTATTGTATCTACCAAGAATTTTTATGTATCATGCTGATACAAAGATAAACAAAGAAACATCAGAAACATTTAAAGTCATGGAAAGAAAATTATTTTCTATTATTATGACTCCTGCATTTATTTTTACTTGGATAACAGGTCTGTCAATGACACACTATTTAGGTTTTGATACTTGGTTAATACTAAAATTATTTTTTGTTTTACTTCTAACTGTGTATCACTTTCTTTGCAGAAAATGGCTTACAAACTTTGCTAATGACTCAAATAAAATCACATCGAAATTTTTCAGAATTACCAATGAAATTCCAGCTATTTTCCTCATTGCCATCATCATTCTCGTTATTTTTAAGCCCTTTTAGTCATATTTGAATTAATTAATATTGAATTAAAATTTCTTAGTTGTATTGCTAGGAAATTCAATTTTCTTAGGAGGAAATAAAATGAAAAAATTAATTAATATTTTTTTAGTATTGGTTATGTCAGGTTTTGTTTCATCTTCGTATGCTGCTTCAATCAAGTGGTCTATGCCTGGTGACTCATTAACTCTTGATCCCCATGCTCAAAATGAAGGACCAACTCATATGGTTTCTCGTCAAGTTTATGAGGGCTTAGTAACTCCAGGTATAAATATGGAAATACTTCCTCAACTGGCAGAATCATGGGATGCAACAAGTGCCGATACATGGGTATTTAATATTCGTAAAGGTGTCAAGTTTCATGATGGCTCATCACTAACAGCAAGTGATATTGCTTTTAGTATTAATAGAGCAAAAACTGCCCCTTCTGATATGGTGGATTTAATTAAAAGTATTAAATCTGCTACAGCTACTGGAGATCATACACTTGAAATAGTAACTGAGGGACCAAACCCAATTCTTTTAAACCAATTAACTCAGATATTTGTTATGTCTGAAGCTTGGGCAAAAGCAAATGGTTGTGAAGTTTCTTACAACTGGGATGCTGGTGAGACATCTTACTGTGCATCTAATGCAAATGGTACGGGACCTTTTAAAATTACTTTTAGAGAACAGGACGTTAGAACTGTTTTTGAAAGAAATACTGATTGGTGGGGAGACGACAGTACACACAACATAGATCAGATTGAATTACTTCCAATTAAAAATGATGCAACAAGAGTTGCAGCACTTCTTTCTGGAGAAATCGATTATACTAACGTTGTGCCAGTTCAAGATATTGAAAGAATTAAATCTTCATCTGGTCATACTGTAAAAATGACTCCACAAAACAGAACTATATTCTTTGGTATGGATCAAGGCTCAGCTGAACTTAATTCTTCTAACATTAAAGGAAAAAATCCTTTTGCAGACAAAAGAGTTCGTTTGGCTATGTATCATGCTCTAGATATGGACGCTATCAAGGACAAGGTAATGAGAGGCCAAAGTGTTCCAGCAGGAATTATTACTGCTCCGGGTGTAAACGGTCATACTCCTGAAAGAGATCAGAGATTACCGTATGATCCTGAACTTTCAAAAAAACTTTTAGCAGAAGCTGGTTATCCAGATGGATTTGAGCTTACACTTGATTGTCCAAATGATCGTTACATTAACGATGAAGCAATTTGTGTTGCTGCAATTGGCATGTTTGCTAAAATTGGTGTTAAAGTAAATCTTGATGCTAAAACAAAAAGTCAGCACTTTTCTGAAGTAAAAGAAGGTGATGCAAATGGTATGACAAGTGATATGTATATGTTAGGTTGGGGGGTTCCAACTTTTGACAGTCATTATGTATATTCATATCTATTTGACAGCGCTGGTAGTTGGAATAAGGTAAATTTCTCCAACGCAAGAGTTGATGAATTAGTTGCAGCTATGGGTGTGGAAACAGACTTGGAAAAAAGAAATGCTATGATTGCAGAAGCTTGGGATATTACTCAAGATGATGTAACATATCTTCCTTTACATCACCAAGTTGTTAACCAAGCATCTAAAAGTAATGTCGATGTTCCAATTAGAATGAACAACGAACCATTATTTAGATTTGCAAACGTAAACTAAATTTAATCAAAATGTCTGGCCAGTTAAATAAACTGGCCAGATTAACACCTCATGATCAATTATTTCTTTAAAAGACTCATACAATCTATTCTCGTTATGATTGTTGTAGCCTTTGTTTCTTTTTCTTTATTTAACTTTGTTGGAGATCCAGTTAATAGTATGACAGGAGAAGATGCTTCTGATGAAAGAAGAGCTGAAGTTCGAGAAGTATTGGGATTAAACGATCCTGTTTATATTCAATTTTCAAGATTTGTTGGCAATATAGTTCAAGGCAATTTTGGAATCTCTTATCAATTAAAAAGAGAAGTTTCTGATTTAATTGGTGAGCGATTACCAGCTACTCTAGAGTTAGTTTTTGTTTCTGCTATGCTAGCTATTATTATAGGAACAATCTTGGGGGTATACACAGGTATTCATAGAGATAGTTTTCTTTCAAATATTATTCTTGTTGTTTCTTTGGCAGGTGTTTCATTACCAACTTTTATTATAGGAATAATGCTCATATATTTATTTTCTGTAATTCTTGGTATTCTTCCATCTTTTGGAAGGGGTGAAGTTACTGACCTAGGTTTCTGGACAACAGGTTTTTTAACTATCTCTGGATTAAAAGCTCTTATTCTTCCATCAATTACTTTGAGTTTATTCCAAATGACTTATGTAATAAGACTTGTAAGAGCTGAAATGATGGAAATTCTTCAAACCGATTATATTAAATTTGCAAGAGCAAGAGGAATAAACAAAAATACTATTAATTATAAACATGCCCTTAAAAATGGACTTATTCCAGTAATAACGATTACAGGTATTAATATTGGAACATTAATAGCTTTCTCAATAATTACAGAAACTGTTTTTCAATGGCCTGGAATGGGCTCTCTATTTATTAACGCCGTCTATTTCGTAGATATTCCTATTATGTCAGCTTACATGATTATGGTTGCTTTTATTTTTGTAATGATAAACTTTATCGTTGATATAACTTATTATTTTATTGATCCACGAATAAGACTTAAAGAAGAGACTAATTAGATGATTAAAAAAACTTTTATTAGAATTTATGATACAGATATTGGATATAGTTTTTTTAATTCTAAGATTGCTATTATTTCTTCAAGTGTTTTTTTTATAATTTTTTTATGTTCTTTTTTTGCTGGTATAGTTGCGCCTTATAATCCATTTGATCCTGCCAGTGTATCTTTAATGGATGCGTTTACTCCCCCTGTATGGTCCGAAGGTGGAAATGCTAGTTTTTTCCTTGGCACCGATCAACAGGGAAGGGATATGTTTTCAACAATGATTTATGGTTCTAGAATTTCACTTATTGTTGGTTTTGCATCAATTATTTTTGCCATGATATTAGGAGTTTTTTTGGGTGTTACCGCTGGTTATATAGGAGGCAGATACGAAATTATTGTTATGCGTATCACTGATGTTCAGTTAACTATCCCAACAATTTTAATGGCATTGTTAGTTGATGGAATTGCAAGAGCAATAATCTCGCGTTCGATGCATGATGAAATGGCAATTTATGTATTAATTTTTGCAATTGGCATATCAGAATGGCCACAGTTTGCTAGGGTGACAAGAGCATCTACCCTTGTTGAAAAAAATAAAGAATATGTATCTGCTTCAAGAATAATTGGATTATCAAACGTACTCATTATGTTTAAACATATTTTACCAAATATTCTTAGACCAATTTTAGTTATCGCTACGATTGGTCTTGCTCTTGCTATTATTACAGAGTCAACGCTGAGTTTTTTAGGTGTAGGCGTTCCACCCACAACACCATCACTTGGCACACTAATAAGGTTTGGAAATAATTTTTTATTTTCTGGAGAATGGTGGATTACCTTTTTCCCGGCAATATTTCTTGTAATATTAGCACTATCAATCAATCTTTTAGGTGATTGGATGAGAGATGCATTAAATCCAAAATTGAAAAAAAGATGAGTTTATTAGAAATTAAAGATTTAAATATTAGCTATCAGACAAGAAAAGAGACTATTGTTGCAAGTAGTGATGTTAATTTTATTTTAGAAAGAGGCGAAATACTTGGTATTGTAGGGGAGTCAGGTTCAGGAAAATCTACAATTGCAAATGCTATAATTAATTTAATTGATCCTCCTGGTGAGATTACAAGTGGTTTGATAAAAATTGATGGAAATGAATTACAAAATAAAGAAGAGATTATTCAAAAGATCAGAGGAAAAAAAATTGGTTTTGTTTTTCAAGATCCACAAACATCATTAAATCCTCTCTTTAAAATCAAGGATCAACTCATTGAGACAATCCAAACGCATTTACATTTATCGTATGATGATGCTCTTAAAAAATCGATAAACTTACTAAAGGAAGTTGGAATTGATAATGCAGAAAAGAGAATTGAAGACTATCCTCACCAATTTAGTGGAGGAATGCGCCAACGTGTTGTAATTGCACTTGCAATTAGTTGTGAGCCTGATCTTATAATAGCTGATGAGCCTACAACAGCTTTAGATGTCAGTATTCAATTTCAGATTTTAGAATTACTAAAAGAATTGACAAAAAAAAGAAATTTAGGAGTAATTATAATAACCCATGATATGGGTGTTATTGCAGAAACAACGAACAAAGTAATTGTAATGCGTAATGGTCTTATAGTGGAACAAGGAAATACAAGGGACTTACTTACTAATCCGCAATCAACTGAAGCTCGAAGTCTTGTTATTTCAGTGCCACCAACCAATAAAAAAATTGATAGGTTCAAATTAATTAGTCCTGAAGGAAAAGAAATTACTTCAACCTCATCAAATTTAACAAAAAAAATAATTAAAACTTGGGGAATTAGAGAAAATAGTAATCAAAAACTATTAAAAGTATCTAATATTACAAAAGTTTTTGATGATAGTTCTTTATCTTCCTCTAAAAAAATAAATGATGAAAGAGTAGTAAAAGCAGTTAATGACATTTCATTTGAATTATTTGAAGGTGAAACTTTAGGTTTGGTTGGGGAGTCAGGTTCTGGGAAATCGACAATAGCAAAGATTATAACTGGACTTGTAAGACCAACTGTTGGGGAAATAGAGTATAATAAACTCTCTCTCTACGACAAAAGAAAGAAATATCAAATCCATAAAAGTAGAGGTCAAATACAAATGATATTTCAAGATCCGTATTCATCATTAAACCCAAGATTTAAAGTAAAAGATATTATTGCAGAACCACTAAAATTTTTTCAAAAAAATATAACAAAATCAGATTTGCAAAATAATATTGAAGATTTAATTGACATTGTTGGTATGACAAGACAATCTCTTGATCGTTATCCACATGAATTTTCTGGAGGGCAGAGACAAAGAATTTCTATAGCAAGAGCCCTTGCTACAAGACCAAGACTTTTAATTTGTGATGAGCCAACCTCTGCTCTTGATGTAAGTATTCAGGCACAAATTTTAAATTTATTAAAAGATATTCAAGATGAGTTACATTTAACTATGCTTTTTATTAGTCACGATCTTCCAGTTATTAGACAAATGTGTAATAGAATCATTGTTCTAAAAAATGGAAATGTATGTGAGACTAATGAGTCTGAAAAATTATTTGAAAGTCCTAATCATCCCTATACTAAAGAATTGATTAGGTTAATGCCTAAAATAGAGTCTATAATATAGTCATTTCAATTACGCTGTTGAGGATTTTTTAAATTCGATATCAACTAATTCAATAAACTCCTCAGTGTATCGTTTAAGCCTTTTCTTTTTTGAAATAATAATTCCCACTTTATTATTAATAAATAATTTATGATTTATTTTTTTAAAAACTAATTTTTTACTTTCTATTTCTTTTACAGATCCAACACTTGTAAAAAATGTAATATAATTAGAATCATCTGCTAGATAATTCTTTATAAAAGCAAAAGAATTTGAAATCAAATTTGCATTTATAGAATAGAGCTTTTCACCAATTTCTCTTTGAATTGAATTCCAAAAAGTTACTGTTCCAGGGTGAAATATCAGAGGAAATTTTAGACAATCTTCTAAATTAATTTCACTTTTTTTGGCTAACAAATGTTGTGGTGAGCATAACACTCCCATAGGAAAATCATATACAGATATACTTTTAAGTGTACTGGGTAAATTTTTGGTAAATGATATTCCAAAATCAGTTTTATTTGTAATTAGATTATCAATTATTGTTTCCGGCTGTCTTGATGACACAATGATTTTAATATCAGGATATTTTTTTCTAAATTTAGAAATTATAGGTGTTAAAAACTGAACAGCAAAAGTTTCTCCTGTAGATATATTTATTTCGCCAGTGGTGTTTGTTTTATTACTTCTAAGATCTGACAAAAAGATATTATTAGCTTCATTTTGTGTTTTTAAATGTTCAAAAAGCATTCTTCCTTCATCAGTAAGTTCCAAACCTCTTGCATTTCTTATGAAAAGTTTTGTCTGTAATCGTTCTTCTAGTTTTTGAATTTGTCTCACTATTGCAGAAGAATTTATATTTAAATTTTGAGATGCTTTTCTTATAGAACTATCAAGCGCTGACTGAAAAAAATAACGATATTCAATTGAAAGCATTTTTTTTTATACTAAAGAGTTGATTTATTGTCATCACTTAATTGATATAATTTATCTTTTGGCATTCTTTAATGTCTGTTAAATATTATAATCTATGGATTATAGGCAAAGGGCACGGTTAAATCAGGACAAATCAATGCGTATAAAACATATGGCTTTTGCCGTAAGAAGTGTTGATAAAGCATTACTTAATTTTCAATCATTTTTATCAGTGTCTCAAAAAACAGAAAAAGTTATTTGGGAAAAAGCTGATACAAAAGTTGCAATTTTTTTTATTAATGACATTGAGTTCCAACTTTGTGAGTCATTGAAAGACAATGGTCGTTTTTCAGAATGGATAGAAAAATATGGGGAGGGATTACATCATATTTGTTATGAAGTAGATGATATAAAAAAAGTTTTAGAGCATGCCGAAAAGCATAATGCTAGGCTTCGAAAGTGCGATGCGTGTAATGTGTATGGAAGTCATCCACATCCAGAGGGTTTTGTTGCTTTCTTAGATGATGAGGTAGCAGGTACGGAAATAGAGTTTATGCAAGTCTATACTGAAGAAGAATTAAAAAAATATAAAGTTACAGGAGTTTAATAATGAATAGTACTATAGAGATTGGATCGGCAAAAGCAGATCCAGGTTCAATTTCTGAAGGTAGCATTTTAGTTGAAAAACTAGCAGGTGGTGGAGAGATATCTATACCCGTGACAATAATTAATGGGATAAGTGATGGGCCATGTTTTTGGATTAATGGAGGGATACATGGAGATGAGCCAGAAGGTATTCTAACATGCTCGCTTTTAAAAAAAGCTATAGACCCAAAAGAATTATCAGGATCAATTGTTCTGATCCCAGTTATTAATGTGCCTGCTATGGAGGCAGCTGAAAGAGGAAACCCATTAGATACATTTTCCTATGATATGAATAGAATTTATCCGGGGAGAGAGGAAGGCTATCTCAGTGAAAGAATAGCGCATGTACATAAAGAATGGATGGTTAAATATGCTGATATGGAAATATCTATTCATTCGGGAGGTAGTCACTCATATTTAGCTGAGGCTATGTTTGCTGCAACCGATGAAAAAACTCAAGAATTAGCACGTGCTATGGGCGAGGACTGGAAAGTTTGCTTATACTCTAATGTAACTTCTAAAAGTCCTATGGCTGTAATGTCTGAACTTGGTAAACCTGCCTTAACTGTAGAACTAGGTGGAAGATCTTCTACTGCGCCTGGAGCATTTTTAAAAGTTGGCAAAACACTTCTTAAAGCTTGCACTAATATCTTAGTTCATTACAAAATGATAAAAGGGTCTCCTCATTATCCTTCAGTAAGATATAAAGGATTTCAGCAAGCATTGTTAGCTCCAAAGAGTGGAATATTTCTTCCAAATCCAGAAATAAAATTTTTATCAATGATGAAAAAAAATGATCATATCGCAACTATTATTGATTATTATGGTAATGAGCTTTGTACTTTGATAGCACCTGAGGATGGGATGATTTTTGGTTTAAGAGCACTTCCAAATGTTACAATTGGGGAATGGTGTTGTTTTTTTGCTATAATTGAAGGCGAATGGTAATTAAAAAAAATGAAATTTTTAGAAAGAGATTTTACCGGTTATGGAAAGAAACCACCCAATCCCAATTGGCCAAGAAAATCCATATTAGCTGTTAATTTTGTAATTAATGTCGAAGAGGGTTCTGAATACTCACCATTACTAGGAGATCTAAAATCTGAGTCTGGGTTATCCGAAGTACCTGGGGGAAGACACAAGCAAAATCAAAGAGATTTAGCAATTGAGTCAATTTATGAATACGGATCAAGAGCAGGTTTTTGGAGAATAACTAAATTATTGGATTATTATAAATTGCCACATACTTTTTTCGTTTGTGCTTTGACACTTCTTCAAAATAAGGAAATATGCGAACACATCAAAAATTCTTTTAACGATATATGCTGTCATGGTTACAGGTGGGAAGAACATTATAGATTGAATAAAATTACTGAAAAAAAACAAATAAAAAAAGCTTATGATTTAATTTTAAAACTAACTAACAAAAAAGCTAAAGGCTGGTACTGTAGGTATGCTCCAAGTGAAAATACTAGAAAATTGCTTATTCAAAATGGAAATTTTTTATATGATAGTGATTCATATAATGATGATTTGCCTCACTGGTTTGAGACTGAAGAAAAAAAACATTTAGTAATACCCTACTCTTTAGATACAAATGATGTTCATTTCAAATTACCATCAGGTTTTAGTGGTGCAACGCAATTTTACGAATATGTTTGTGACTCAATAAATTATTTGTACAAAGAAGGATTACACCAACCTAAAATGCTGAATATAGGCCTCCATCCTAGGTTAATAGGAAGGCCTGGTAGAGTTGTTGCCATAGAAAAAATTATAAAGCATATAAGAAGTCTTAAAAAGATTTGGGTATGCAAAAGAGAAGATATTGCTAATCATTGGTATACAAATTTTTATGAATAATACCCAATACTCTAAATATCTTTTTGATAAAATTAAATCACTAACATCTGCAAATCCTGGTGTGACCAGAGAAACTTTTGGTAAAGGTGAAAACTTAACTCACAAATTTTTAATTAAAGAAATAAAACAATTTTCTCATTCAGTAGAAATGGATTATGGAGGCAATTTTTTAGCTTTATATAAAGGAAAATCAAAAAAAATTGTGGTGATTGGATCTCACCTTGATAGTCAAAAACATGGAGGTAATTTTGATGGTTTAGCTGGAGTATTAATGGGCATCATTTTAATTAAAACTCTCTACGAAAATAATATTAAACCTAATTTTTCGATTGGTGTAATGGGTATTAGAGGTGAAGAGAGTTGTTGGTTTCCCTATAGCTATATTGGAAGCAAAATAGCTATTGGTAAGTTTGATAAAAAACTTCTTCATTCTCTTATAAGATCGGATTCTAAAAAATCTTTGTTTTATCATATCAACAAATCTGGATTTGATGCCAACAAAGTAGGTCAAGGTAAGGTAAAGTTTGATTTAAAAAATTTCAAATATTTTATTGAGCCTCATATAGAGCAGGGACCAATCCTTGAAAGAAATAAACTACCTTTGGGTATAGTTACTAGTATAAGGGGAAGTTTTAGGTTTAGAAACGCTGTTTGTAAAGGCGAGTATTTACATTCTGGAGCTACTCCAATTGATTATAGAAAAGACTCAGTTGTTGCAGTGTCATCATTGGTTAATGAAATGAATATTTATTGGCAAAATCAATTAAAAAAAGGAAAAGATTTAACTATAACTTTTGGTCAATTCTTTACAGATTTTGAAGAGCATTCTTTTGCTAAAAGTGCTGGACAGGTAACATTTTGTATTGATGTAAGAAGTAGCTCAAAAGCTGTTCTTGAAAGTACTAAAAAATACTTATTAGGTAAAGTAAAGAGGATTGAGTTGAAAACAAAAACAAAATTTTCTCTAGGAAAAGAAACAAGTTCAGAACCTGCCATAATGAGTAAAAAATTAGTTAGAGTTTTTGACGATTATGCAAAATCAATTAAGATAAAGCCTATGATTATGCCAAGTGGAGCTGGTCATGACTCAAGTGTTTTTGCAAATTTTGGCATTCCCTCTATAATGTTATTTATTCGTAATAAAAACGGTAGTCATAATCCTAAAGAATATATGAGTATAAAATATTTCATGTCCGTATTCGATGTTCTTTATGGAGTGATCATAAAAAAATTATGATTTTATGTATGATTTAAATAAACACTACCAATCAAATAAAAAAGAAATTCTTAAATCTATCGACAAAATTCTAAACAAGGGAGTTTTGGAAATGGGAGAGGAAGTTGAAAGGTTTGAAGAAAGTTTTAGCAGGTATTGTGGGGTAAAATATTCTATAACTGTTTCTTCTGGCTCTATGGGTCTTTTACTAGCGCTTAAAGCTCTAAATTTAAAAGATAATGATGAAGTTATAACTGTTGCTAACTCTGATATACCAACCAGTCATGCGGTGTCTTTAGCAGGTGCTAAAATAAAATGGATAGATGTTCGAGAAGATACTTTCAATATAGACACAAAATTAATTAATAAGAGTATAAATAAAAAATCGAAAGTCATTCTGCCAGTGCATTTGTT
>CACJNL010000004.1 GCA_902594815.1 uncultured Alphaproteobacteria bacterium
AAAAATTTTAATTTTAGGTAATCACGGCTCAAAAATTACTCGATTTATAGATAAAAAATATAAAAATAATTCATTAAAAATATATGATTTGTCATTAAATAGCTTCGATTTAGATTGCTGGGAAACAGAAAAGGAGAGTTTTGATTTAATTATAAGTAATTTTTATTTATTTTTATGTGATGATTTAGATAATTTATTAAGAAAAATAATAAATTCTCTTGCTTCAAATGGCTTTTTTATAGCCACTATGCCAACACTAGAAAACTTTAATTCATTAAAAGAGGCCATGATTAAAACTGACATAGAAGTTTATGGAGGAGCATACAACAGATTTAATAAATTTTTCAATTTAGAAGAAATTATAAAATTATTAAAAAAAAATAATTTCAAAATTCCACTAGTAAACTCTGAAAAAATTAAGCTAGAATACAGTAAATTTGAAAATTTACTTAGTGATTTGCGTTCAATGAAATTGTCATACTATAGTGAAGATAAAAAACAAAAATTCGAAAATAAGAATTATTTTGTAAAATTAGAAAAAAATTTTAAAAAAAACAGTCAGAACAATTATCAAATTTCTACAAATTTTTATATTTTATCAGCCTGGAAAGATCATTATTCACAACAAAAACCCCTTAAACCAGGACAAGCAAAAAATAGTTTAAAAGAAATTTTAAAATAATTAAGATCTATAATCAGCATTTATGCTAATATATTCATTATTTAAATCATTTCCATAAACTGTTTTTGAATATTTACCTAAATTAAGATTTACTTCTATTTCAATCAATTTATTTTTCATGTATTTGTCAACTTTTGATAAGCTCAGTTTTCTGTTTCTCTCACCATTTCTTGCCAAAAAAATGTTACCAAATTTTATAGTTAATTTATTTTGTATCACCTTTTCATTTGTTTTACCTATTGCCATTACTACACGACCCCAATTAGCATCTTCACCGGCAATAGCGGTTTTAACAAGTGGAGAATTACAAATAGAGAACGCAATATTTTTTGCCTGAGATTTAGACTTTGCATTTTTAACAGATATCTTAGTTAATTTTTTAACCCCTTCTCCATCAGAAATAATTTTGTAAGAAAGCTCTTTCATAACAGAATTTAGTTTATTTGAAATTTTTTTAAGGACATCATCATTTAAACTAATTTTATTTATGGGATTTGAAAATAACATTACAGTATCACTTGTTGATGTATCACTATCTACAGAAATTGAGTTAAAAGTTTCTTCAATATTTTCAGATAAAAGCTTATTTAATATTTTTGGATTTATGTCACAGTCTATAAATATATAAGATAACATTGTTGCCATCTTAGGACTGATCATACCTGAGCCTTTTGCAAATCCATAGATTGTTATTTTTTTATTTTTAATCTTTAAATAATGTACTGAAGTTTTTACAAATGTATCTGTTGTACATATAGCTTTTGCTGCATCAATAAGCATCTTATTTTTTGATTTGTTAAGTTTTTTGATTTGATTACTAATTGTTTGTGAGTCAAATTGCTCTCCAATTACACCTGTTGAGGAAACTAATATTTCTTTTTTTGAACAAGACAAATATTTTGACAGTTCTTTTGTGTACCTATCGATAGTCTCTAATCCTATATCACCAGTATGAGCATTTGCATTTCCTGAGTTAACTATTAAAGCTTTACATATACCTTTATTGTTTTTTTTATCCCAAATAATCGGAGCTGACGGCATCGTGCTAGAAGTATACTTACAAGAAACTGCAACAGGCTTATCAAAAATTATAATCATAAGATCATCTTTTTTATTTTTGAAGCCAGCTTGAAATGTAAATATTTTAAATCCTCTAGGTTTTAAATTTTTAGAACTTTTAGGGGCAAAGGGAGATACTAAAGTATTATATAATCTATCATTACTATTAAGGCCTAAATCCTTTCTAGCGTTCTTGAATTTCATATGATAACAGCCACATATCATAATATGCTTAATATAGTTAGTAAAATTTTTGGAGGCTTAGGATCTAATAAATTAAAGAAATATGAAAATATAGTAACCAAAATAAATGAATATGAGTCAGAGATTTCAAAATTAACTGATGATCAATTAAAAAATAAGACTGATTATTTTAAAAAAAAAGTTCAAGTTGAAAAAATCGATATAAATAATCTACTTCCTGAGGCTTTTGCTGTTGTAAGAGAAGTCGCTAAAAGAACTTTAAAGATGAGGCATTTTGATGTTCAGCTTATTGGGGGTATCGTTTTACATGAAGGTAAGATTGCAGAAATGAAAACTGGAGAAGGCAAAACACTAGCAGCTACATTACCTGCCTACTTAAATGCAATAGAAGGTAAATCTGTGCATATTATTACTGTTAATGATTATTTGGCCAAAAGAGACTCTGAATGGATGGGAGCAATTTATAAATTTTTAGGATTAACTGTTGGCTGTGTAAATTCAAAAACAGATCATACAATAAGACCAAAAGAATATGAATGTGATGTTGTTTATGCAACAAATAACGAAATTGGATTTGACTATTTAAGGGATAATTTAAAAGGTGATTACGAAAGTCTTTGCTTCAAAAAAGATACATTTGCAATCGTAGATGAGGTTGATAGTATTTTAATTGATGAGGCAAGAACTCCTTTGGTAATTTCTTCAGAGTCTACTTCATCAATTGATTTATTTCCAAAGATTAATAAAATTATCAAACTTTTTAAAGAGGATGATTATGAATTAAATGAAGAAAATAAATCTATACTTTTAACTAACAAGGGGATGGAGTTTGCAGAAAAACTACTTTTAGAAAATAACCTAATTAAAAGTGGAACGTTGCAAGATTTAGATAATATGGCACTAAATCACAACATTATTCAAGGTTTAAGAGCGCATAAGTTATTTATAAGAGACAAGGATTATATAATTAAAGAAAAACAAATTGTCATAATAGATGATTTAAGTGGAAGACCCATGGAAGGCAGAAGATATGGTGATGGTTTACATCAAGCAATAGAAGCCAAAGAAAATCTTACTATTCAAAAAGAAAATCAAACAATCGCCTCAATAACTTATCAAAATTTTTTTCGAACTTACAATAAATTAAGTGGAATGACTGGTACAGCAGTTACAGAAGCTGCAGAATTTGAAGGAATATATAATTTAGGGGTAACTTCAATTCCTCCAAATTTAAAAGTTAACAGATCTGATCACAATGATCAAATTTACATAACAAAAAAAGAAAAATACGATGCTATTTTAAAACTCGTTAAGGAAAGATATGAAAAAAAACAACCGATTTTAATTGGCACTACATCTGTTGAAAATTCGGAATTAATTTCAAAATTTCTTCACAAAGAAAATATCAACCACTCAATTTTGAATGCTAAACATCATGAACAAGAAGCTGAAATCATTGAAAAATCAGGAATACCTGGAAATGTTACAATATCAACAAATATGGCAGGAAGAGGTACTGACATTAAATTAGGAAATGAAAATGAAGAATTAAAAAAACAAGCAATAGAATCAGGAGGATTGTTAGTTATAGGCACTGAAAGGCATGAAAGTAGAAGAATTGATAACCAACTAAGAGGAAGGTCTGGAAGGCAAGGTGATATAGGAGAGAGTATTTTTTTCTTGTCTTTGGAAGATGACTTAATGAGGATATTTGGCTCTAAAACTCTAGAAAATGTCCTTGGGAAACTTGGTCTTAAGGAAGGAGAAGCCATTACTCATTCGTTAATAACAAAATCCCTAGAAAGGGCTCAACAAAAAGTTGAGTCACATAACTATGATATCAGAAAACAAATTTTGAGATTTGATGATATTTTAAATGATCAAAGAAAAATAATTTACCAGAATAGAAAAGAAATATTAAGAACAGAGGATCAATCAAAAATTATTGAGGAAATGATAGAAGATTACATCAATGAAATAATATTAGAAGCTATTCCTCCCAAAAAATACTCTAATGAATGGAATCCTAAATTATTAACAGAAAGAGTTCAAGATACTTTCAAAATATCTTTGCCGATTGATACTTGGTTTGAGGAAGAAGGAGTTGATGAGGAAGAAATAACAAAACGTATTAAAGATGAAGTAAATCAAAAACTCTTAGACAAAATAAATAAGTTTTCATTGGATTTATTTAAATTTGCAGAAAAAAGAGTCATGCTTTTTCAAATAGATAAAGACTGGAGAGAACATTTAGCAGCAATGGATATGCTCCGTGGAAGTGTTAATTTAAGAGCTATGGGAGGAAGAGATCCTTTTTTTGAATACAAAAAAGAATCTTTTGATTATTTTGATGAAATGCTGTCAAATCAAAACGAAAGAGTACTTAAAGCTCTATTTAATATTGAATTAGTAAACGAAAACAGGAAAGATAAAATTGATCAAAAAGAAACTAAGAAATTAATAGTAAAAAAAATTGGTCGAAATGATATGTGTCCTTGCGGTTCTGGAAAAAAATATAAATTCTGTCATGGACTTTAAATTTCCGATGTCATACTGAGAAATTTTTCATTTCTTAGCTTTCGTCTCTCTTCAATTGTAAGTGATTTTAAATTATTGATAGATTTTATTATTTCATTTTTTATAAGATCAGCTTGTTCTTCAGGGAACCTGTGAGCTCCACCTGCAACTTCTTTGACTATCAAGTCTATAATTTTGTTATTAAGACAATCCTGAGCAGTAAGTTTCAAACTTTCTGCAGCTTTTTGTATATAATCACTACTTCTCCAAAGAATTGACGCACATCCCTCTGGAGAAATGACTGAATAAATTGAATGCTCAAGCATTAGCACTTTATCAGCTGTGGCAAGAGCAATTGCTCCTCCCGAACCTCCTTCACCAATAACGATTGAAATTAATGGAGACCCTATCTTTAATGAAGTTTGTATGGAAGACGCAATTGACTCAGATTGACCTCTTTCTTCAGCATCTTTTCCTGGAAAAGCACCTGCAGTATCAACAAAAGTAATGATAGGTAAATTATATTTATCAGCAATATTCATTAACCTTTGAGCTTTTCTATAACCCTCAGGTTTTGCCATACCAAAATTATGCTTAATTCTAGACTCCATTGAATTACCTTTTTCAGTACCTATTACAATTACTGATTGTCCAGATATTTCTGCGAGACAACCTAATACTGCTGTGTCATCAGCAAATTTTTTATCACCATGAAGGTAAATAATGTTATTAAAAATAAGATTTATATAATCTTTTGCATGGGGTCTATTAGGGTGTCTTGCCACTTGCACTTTATCCCAAGCAGATAAGTTTGAATAAATTTTTTTAAATAATTTATTCTTCTTATCTAATAATTTTGCATTTTCAGATTTGAAGTTATTTTTATTTTTATCTAATTTAGTTATTAACTTCTCAATATTTTCAATATCATTCTCAAAATCTAAGTATCTATTCATTTAGTTACATTTAAATCCCTTAAAATTTCAAGAATAATGGGTTTAATTAACGAACCTTGATTGTATGTATTATAAGCCTTTAATAAAAGTAGTAGGTGCTCAGGGTACAACTCATGCCAGTTTTTATTTTCCATTGAAATTGCAGCAAGCATAAAAAGGTGCATATTATTTAATTGCTCAATATGTTTATTGAGATTTGTGATTAAAAAATATGAAGGCATTACTCTTTGATCTATAATGTTATCATAATTAAAGTTAGTTACATATTCTTTATCTATGTTTAAAAATCTATTTAAAACATCGATAGTCTCTAAAATAGTTATATCAACCTCATCATTTATGCTGTTACTTAATGAGTCTAAAAAGTTAATAATAGTGCTCAAATCATTATTTTCACTTAGCTCAATCAAAAATTTAACATACTCAAGTTGAGATTTATTTATTTCTTTATTATCAATGAAATTTAACCACTTAGAAGCTTCAGTAAAATTTTTATTCGAAATATGAGCCATAGCAATTTGCATACTATACTTTGAATTATCTGATGATGGAGTAAAAGTTTGGATAATATTTTCTGTAACAGAATATGCAATTTGTTCTAAACCAATATTTTTAGCAAATTCCCAATATTCGATTATAACTTTTAATCTATCCTCAGGAAAAATTTGCCTGTTGACCAACTGATAATAAAAAGCCATGATCAATTCATTATTTTTACTAAAACTTTGAATTGTTTCTTCTGGTTTGTTAAATTGTTGCGAATTAAAATCAGCAGATTGATAAAGTGCTGACAAGATATCAACAGATACTAAATTGTCGTAGTATGCTTTATTAACTGCTTTTAAGCGAATTTTCATTGGAGTTGGGTCGCTTAGTATAACAGGAATTGAAAGATTAAGAGGGTCAATTTCAATTAATTTTTCAGTCAACGGCAATTCATTAATTCTTAGCATGGCACTATATAAAAAAATCAAATCATTTGATTGCAGCGATTTTGTTGACTCAAAAACTACTCCCTCTTTATTTTCTAAAACAGTGTATTCAAATAATTGCTGGAAAAATAGATCTGGTGATTGCTCTTTGTCTAGAAGTAATGAGTTCAAAAGCTTAGCTTCAGATAATTTATTATCTATTGTAAGGCAAAATATATCAGTTTTTTCCAATAACGAATTAGACAACACTATTGACTCCTCTAATAATTGTGATTTTAGTTCGCATACTTCTGATAATTTATAAGTTGAAAGCAAATAGTTTAATTCAATTTTTTTAAGATATTGATAGTATTCCTTCTTAGATGATAAATCTAAATTCGACTCTTTAATTAAGTTGTAAGATTTTCTTATTTCACCCATTTCGTATAGTTTTTTTATTAGAAAAAATTTTTTATTAATATCTTCTTCTGTTGTTTCCATTGCTGGATTAGATAATATATTTAAAAATTCTTTATGTAACGTTTGAGATTTAATATTGTTTATTATCTCAAGATATTTCTGTAAACTTATCTCATCTATCATAAATATGTTTTCTTGTTCTATAAATGCAACATCTTCTACATCTAAATTTTGTTCATTGTTTTCGTTCTGTAAATTAGTTGTTTCAACCTCATCATCTTGATTTGAATTAGAAATATTTTCTTCAGAACTATTAGAAAGTGTTAAATTGTGATCTTCAGATTCTACATTAGAGCTATCTACATCATTTATATTTTTTTCATCTTTTTCTTGTTCTAAAACTAATTGATCCAAGCTTTTATTTTGATGAAGCTCAATAACGGTGACCTCTGATGCTTTTAAGGAGTACGAGTAAATCAATGCAGTAGTAAAAATTATTAACTTTAAAAATCTCATTTTATATCCAGTATTAATTCTTCTGTGGTAATTTTGGCCGGAGATGGAATTTCAATGATATAAAGACTAAAGAAAAGACTCATTAAAATTGCAATAAATAATAAAGTAATATAAATCGGTTTCATATAATTAAACAATGTCTTCTATAGGAATTAATTCAACATTTAAATTATTTCTTTCTGTAATCAAATTTTGTCAACAATAAGATAATATACGTAATCTAAAATGATTTTAAGCAATTATAATAAACTCAATATCACCTTTTGTGGAATGATGGGTTCAGGAAAATCAATAATTGGAAGTAAATTTGCAAAAATAATCAAATTTAATTTTATAGATACTGATGCTCTAATTGAGGAACAAACTGGAAAATCAATTGATCAAATTTTTGATAATTTTGGTGAAGCGTATTTCAGAGAACTTGAAGAGAGGTATATAAGTAAAATTCTTTTTAAAAAAAATTATGTTATTTCATTAGGTGGTGGTGTAATGAATAATGTTAATTTAAGAAAAATATTAAAACAAAATTCATTTAACATATATCTTTGTGTTAGTAATAGTGAGTTAGTAAAAAGATTAGAAAATTCAAATAAAAGACCTTTGATAAAAAACAAAAACATACAAAATATTTTACAAGAATTATTAAAAAAAAGAGAAAAGTATTATAATAAAGCAGACATAAAAATAGAGAATTCCAAAAGTGTAAATCATACTATTAAGGAATTAAAAAAAATATTAGATCTAAATGAATAAAAAAATTATATTAAATATTAGCGAAAAAAAATATTCTGTTGAGATTGAAGTAAACTCAATAAAGAAAAAAATTGATAAACTTATTAAATCAAACAATAACGTAATTTTTTTAATAGATAAAAAAGTTTTTAATTTTTTTGAAAAAGTAAAAAACTATAAAAAACAAAAATATATCACTATTAGCTGTTCAGAAACAATTAAGTCTTTTCAAGACTACTCGAAATTAAGTAACAAAATACTAAGCATGGGTGTGGATAGAAAAAGTGTCCTAATTGCTATAGGTGGCGGAACACTTGGAGACCTTGCAGGATTTATTGCAAGTACTTTGTTAAGAGGAGTCGATCTTGTATTAATCCCAACAACATTGTTGTCTCAGGTCGATAGTTCAATTGGAGGAAAAAACGGTATCAACACTAAATATGGAAAAAATCTTATAGGTACTTTTTATCAGCCTGCTAAAGTGCTTATTGACCCTAGCACTTTATCAAGCTTACCAAGAAGAGAATTTCTATCAGGATATGCTGAAATTGTAAAACATGCGATAATTAATGATCAAAAATTTTTTAATTGGCTAAATGTTAATTCTAAAAAAATATTTAATCTTAATTATAAAATTATTTCTGAAGCTATTTACAAAAGTGTATCTATAAAAAAAGAATATGTAGTAAAAGATGAAAAAGAAAAATTAAAAAATAAATATTCAAGGGCCATCTTAAATTTTGGTCATACATTTGGCCATGCACTTGAAACGTTTTATAATTACGACAAAACATTAACCCATGGAGAAGCTATATCAATAGGAATGATAATAGCTTCTAAAATTTCCCATAAACTAAAATATTTATCATTTGAAGATTTTACAAAAATTAAAAACCATTTTATCGCTCACGGTCTTCCAATTACTAATAAAGAGATGTACAATAAAAAAATATTTGAAATTATTTACAGAGATAAAAAGAATATTGATAATAAAGTTAATTTGATATTGCTAAAAAACGTAGGTAATGCTTTTCTAAAACCAAACATTAACCTAGATAAAATAAAAAAATTAATAAAAAACTAATTTAATGTCCTATCTTACAATTTTACTTCTAATTTGCTTAGGTCTGCTAATAATTATTTCAGGTTTTTTATCTGGCTCAGAGACAGCTTTAACAGCAACATCAAAACCAAGAATTTTTTCAAAATTTAAAAAAGGTAATAAAAGAGCTAAATATTTGCTTAAAATCTTGGATAATCTTGAAAATGTAATTTCAGCACTTTTGTTATCTAACAATTTAGTAAATATACTTGCCTCATCATTAGCAACAGCCGTATTATATGATTTATTTGGTGTAAGTGGTATATTTTATGCAACAATGATTATGACAATTGTAATTGTCATATTTGCAGAGATACTGCCAAAAACGTATTCTTTAGGTAAACCAAATAGAACTGCTCTACAAATTGCACCAATAATTTTTTATCTTAGCAAACTACTATATCCTATAATTTTTTTAATAAACTTAATTGTAAAAAAGATTTTTTTAAAAAAGAAAAAAGAAGATGATAAATTTACCGATGAACAATCAGAAGAAGAACTTCAAGGTGTAATAGATATGTATAAAACCTCTAGTCCTGACTCAGAGCATGAAAAAGATATGCTACAAAGTATACTTACACTTAATGACACTACGGTAGAAGAAGTATTTACACATAGGAAAAATATTTATTCAATTGATATTTCACTAGAAATAAATGAAATAATAAAAAAAATTAATAATTCTAGATTTACAAGGATCCCTTTTTGGAAAAATAATCCTGAAAATATTATAGGTCTTCTTAATGTAAGAACTTTAAACATTGATTTATCAAAAAAAGAAAGTTCTAAAGAAATCATTTTTGAAAAGATATCAAAGCCTTGGTTTATACCTGAGACAACTAATCTTTTGGAACAATTGGCTGCGTTTAAAAACAGAAAAGAGCATATAGCTTTTGTTGTAGATGAATATGGTGAATTATTAGGCCTTATCACTTTAGAAGATATTATTGAAGAAATAGTGGGTGAAATAGTTGACGAAATTGATTTAGGTAATGAGCAATTCACTAAAATAGATGATGGCATAATTATTACAAATGGCGAAAGTAATCTTAAAGATTTATATAAACATTTCGATCTAGATGCACCTTCAAGTGAAGCTTCAACAATCTCAGGTCAAATTTTAGAAATCGCTAAAAGAATTCCTCTGTTTGGAGAGGAAGTAAAAGATGATTATTTTAGTTATAAAGTTTTATCACATTCAAGAAAGCAAATATCAAAAATTGAAGTAAAAATAATCAAATAATTTTAATCTCTAATGAGTGTAAACCACTTTCAAATTCTTCTTTTAATAATGAATTAACTTTTCTATGTATTTCTAATCTGCTTAAATTTAATTCAGAGCTTTTATTAAATTGAATAAGAATATGCGTTTCACCACTTCCATCAAAATTATTATGACCTTTATGTAGACTTGAATTATTTATTACAGAAATGTTTGTATCACCAAAATATTTTTCTAAAATAGTTTCTATTCTTTTTGTACGATTCATAATTTTAAACTATATATAATTTATGAACAAATTTAAATTTGATATTCAAAAAAATAATTTATCATGGGAAAAACACTCTTTTAAAAAATGTGACTCATATAAATGTAATGAAAAGGGAGAATATAGAGCTCCTAAATCTAGAATTAGACTAAATGAATATTTCTTTTTTTGTTTAAATCACGTGAAGGAATATAATAAATCATGGGATTTTTATAGAGGGATGACTGTAGATCAAATTGAACATTCCATGAGAAATGATACAGTTTGGGACAGACCATCTTGGCCACTTAAAGGTAATTACAAAGATACTTTTGATGAATTTAACAGATTTGCGGATGAGTTTATAAATTCTGAAGATGATAAAATTAATGATAATTACTTCAAAAATAAGCTATATGATGAAACACTTACAACTGAAGACTCTAAGGCTTTAAAAGATTTAGATCTAGAAATGCCTGTTTCTCTGGAAAAAATAAAGAAAAATTACAAAAAGTTAGTGAAAATCTTTCATCCTGATGTAAATGGAAATAATAAAAAAGCTGAAGAAAAATTTAAGCAAATAAATGAATCTTACAAACTACTATTAAAAAAATTTATAAAAAAAAATGGAAACAAAACCTGATATACTAATTAATACTCTAGATACGTTCGGAGTTAAATGCAATTTTGAAGTATTTGGTTTTGAAAAAATTACTGAACATGTGCCTGAAATCGATTTAAGTTATCGATTTGACCCTGAAACAACATTATCAATACTTGCTGGATTTGCAAATAATAGAAGGGTGCTCATTCAAGGATATCATGGTACCGGTAAATCAACTCATATAGAGCAAGTTGCTGCAAGATTAAATTGGCCATGCATTCGAGTAAATCTCGATAGTCATATAAGCAGAATAGATTTGATTGGTAAAGATGCCATAGTTTTACAGGATGGAAAACAAATAACGGAATTTCAAGATGGAATTTTACCCTGGGCATATTCAAACCCAGTAGCTCTAGTATTTGATGAATATGATGCTGGGAGACCTGATGTAATGTTTGTAATACAGCGTATTTTAGAGACTGAAGGAAAATTAACTTTACTTGATCAATCAAGAGTCATTAAACCAAATAAATATTTTCGGTTATTTGGTACTGCTAATACAGTTGGTTTGGGTGATACCTCTGGTCTGTATCATGGAACTCAACAAATTAACCAAGGTCAGATGGACCGATGGAATATTGTTACAATTTTGAATTATTTAACCAATAATGAAGAAGAACAAATAATTCTTAGTAAAATAAAAAAACTTAATAATAAAAATGGAAAAGATATTATAAAATCAATGGTAGCAACTGCTGATTTATCTAGATCTGGTTTCATGAATGGAGATATTTCAACAGTTATGAGTCCAAGAACAGTTCTAACTTGGGCAGAAAATTATTTAATATTCGATGATATTGAGTATGCATTTAAGCTTTCATTTCTAAATAGATGTGATGAGCTTGAAAGACCTATTATCGAGGAATATTTTCAGCGCTCATTTGGCATTGATATTTCAGATGCAAAGGTAGCGAATGTTAAAGAATGAAGATATTTTAGAAGAATTTAAGAAATCACTCACCGCTACTACAAAATCTATCAGCAATAATAATCTAGTTGAGATAAGTTTTACTAAAGAAAATTCATCAATTGAGGGCAACTTAATTAATTTAACAGAACCTAACATTGAAAGTATAAAAAATAACTTAACATATATAAGGGCAGAGGCAGACTCATTAGCACTTGAATTTAGGTTTCATTCTAAAGAAATTCATGATGATTTAATCAATAATAGTGAATTCTCAAATGAGATTTTTAACGCTTTGGAGCAATCAAGAATTGAAGCTAAAGGATCGACGTTCTTTAAAGGAATTAAATCAAATATTACAAACAAACATATTTTAGATTTGAAAAAAAATACTCATAATGATCAGATCAATATAGCTGAAGCATTTAAGTATGTTGCTTATGAAAAATTTTTAAATCTTAATTTAGGAGAGTCTAATAAAAAAAATAGAAAATTTATTAAAGACAAATTTGGAGATGACTATGAAAAAGTTTTTAGAGATTTGACAGAAAGTATAGATAATCAAACAACTTTTGGATCAAAAATTAAAAAATATTTGGAAGATTATGGCTTTTTTGATCAAAATGAAAATCAAAAAACCTCAGATGATTTAAAACAAGATAATGAGATAAGTAACGATAACGAAAACAATGATAGTAATGAACAAGAAAAAAATGATACAAATCAAACTAAAACAGAAACTGATAGCAGTACTTTAGATTTACAAGAAACTGTCTCTATGGAAGAAAATGATGAAATTGGTGAAGACTCATCAGAGGGTGAAATTGAATACTTTCCTAAAATTGAAAATAACAACTTTATAGAAGATTATAAATCTTTCACAAAGGATTATGACGAAGTAATAAATGCTAATGAGCTTTGTGATCAACAAGAATTAGAAAAGTTAAGATATAACTTAGATAAACAAGTATTTTCTTTCTTACCCTTGATAACAAAAATTGCAAACAGACTTCAACGTAAACTTCTTGCCCAACAAAATAGAAATTGGGATTTTAATATGGAAGAGGGCTATTTAGACACCTCCAGATTATCAAGAATAATTGCTAACCCTCAAAACAAGCTGTCTTACAAGCAAGAAAAAGAGGTTGAATTTAAAGACACTGTCGTATCACTTCTAATTGATAACTCAGGGTCTATGAGAGGAAGACCTATTACAGTTGCAGCATTGTGTAGTGATATTTTGGCAAAAACTCTTGAGAGATGTCTCATAAAAACTGAAATTCTTGGCTTTACAACTAAAGCTTGGAAAGGCGGTGCCTCTAGAGAAAAATGGATAAAAGACGGTAAACCTAGCAATCCAGGAAGGTTAAATGATTTACGTCATATTGTCTATAAATCTGCAGACTCTCCATCAAGAAGATCAAAGCAAAACTTAGGATTGCTATTGAGAGAAGGCATTTTAAAAGAAAATATTGATGGAGAAGCTCTAGTTTGGGCTAACGGTAGATTGAAAAATAGACAAGAGAAAAGAAAAATCCTTATTGTTATCAGTGATGGAGCTCCTGTAGATGACTCAACACTCTCTGTGAATCCAGGAAACTATCTTGAGCGAAATTTAAGAGATGTGATTAATCAGATAGAAAGTAAAAAAGAAATAGAGCTCGTTGCTATTGGTATTGGTCATGACGTTTCAAGGTATTACTCTAAAGCAATTACCATCATGGATGTTGATCAATTAGGAGAAGTGCTTCTAAATGAACTATCAGAAATATTTCAAATTAACTAAACCACTCATTCTCTGCTTCTTCTAAAGAGTCATTTTTAATAGAATTCCTTATTATTTGCATTAATTCATTCATAAAAAAAATATTATGTGCAGTAATAAGTTGAAGAACAAGCAACTCACCTGCTCTAAATAAATGATGAAGATAAGCTAATGAGTAGTTTTTACAAGTTGAACAACCACAATTTAAATCGATGGGAGATAGATCTTGAGAAAACGCATTATTTTTAATATTTTTTTTTCCTAACTTGCCTCTTACTAGTGCTGTTCCGTGTCTTGCTAATCTTGTTGGACTAACGCAGTCAAATGTATCAATTCCATTTTTAACTAAGCTCCATATATCTTTTGGATCTCCAATTCCTAAAAGATGTATTGGATGTTGAGTTCCTAATTTTGGAGCTGTGAAGTTAACAACTTTGTACATTTCCTCTTTTGATGATCCGAGGCTTCCCCCAATTGCAATTCCAAACGTATCAATTTTGTTCAAATTAAAATCTATACTTTCTTCACGAAGATCTTCATAAATACCTCCTTGAACAATACCATATAATTTTTGCTCACCGGCTGAACCATAAGTAGGTTTATACTTTATAGATGCATTGAAACGATTTAGTGATCTAGTTGCCCATCTATGACTTCTTTTCATTGAACTATCAGTGTAAGTTTTATCCACATGAAAAGGTGTACATTCATCAAAAACTAATATTAGGTCAGCTCCTATATCTCTTTGTACTTCTATAGATTTTTCTGGTGATAATAATTTTATAGATCCATCTAAGTAAGATTTAAATAAACTCCCCTCATCACTTATGCTAAGAAGTGTCTTATTTCTTTTTGTATTTGTTCTGCCTTTAATCTCATCAGCTACAGAGCCATGACCTAAGGAAAATATTTGAAATCCCCCACTATCTGTAAGCATTGGACCATTCCAGTTTAAAAATCTATGCAATCCACCATGATTTGCAATTAGATCACCTCCTGGTTGTATCATTAAATGGTAGGTATTAGACAATATGATTTGAGTATTGTTTTCTTTTGCTACATTGGTAGTTGATGCTTTTAATGCTCCTTTCGTTGCACAAAAAATAAATGCAGGAGTACTAATTTTTCCATGAGGTGTGGTTAATGTTCCTATCCTTGCATTATTTTTTTTTGATTTATATTCAATCTTCCATGAAAAATTTGTCATTATTTGGGAATAAACTTTTTAGACAAATACATAAAAGGTGTATCAATTAAAGCTATAAAAATTCTAAGCACATAAGTACCAAAAATATAAATCATTAGCACATTGTAAAAAGACTCCGGATTGGGATTCAAAATTATCCATGCAAGAATGCTAAAAACAGTATTGTCTACTAAGGATGATAAAATTGTTGAAAGATTATTTCTTAACCACAAAAATTTATTAGTCGTGAAACTTTTAATTTTAGAATAAATCCAAACGTCAAAATATTGACTTGCGAGATAGGCTATCATGCTTGCAATAAAAAATCTAGTCATAGGAGTAAAGACATTTGCTAAGCTTTCTTGAACCCAATCAATTTGTGATGGATTAAAACCAATAGTAATTAACATCATAATTGTTATGAATAGAAATCCTACAAAACCAATAAGCACATTTTTTTTTGCTTTATCTTTACCGAAATGTTCAGATAAAATATCCGTGCATAGAAATGTAGAAGCAAATAAAACCGTTCCTAAGGCTACTGGCTCTGGAGAATAAAAAAAATCTACAGTTTTTAAAACTTGAATATTACCAATTATAATAGCTAATGCGGAATAAACATATAAGCCCACATATCCAAATAATCTTAAAAAAATTAAAATTGATGAAAAGGAAAATAACAGCATTATTAACCATAATGTGAATGTATTTACTGAGCCCAGATATGACGTAAAATTAATAAAAAAATCCATCTAGGGATTAGTTGATCTTACTAAGGATAGTTTTTTTTAATTTTTTAGCTTTTTCAGGAAGTTTACTATTAGGAGTAGAAACTAAAAAATCATCTAATCCACCTTTTTTTTCAACAGTTCTGATAGTACTAGCTGCTACTTTAAGTTGAATTTTTTGACCAAGTTTTTCACTTATGAAAGTAATTTTTTGCAAATTAGGTAAAAATCTTCTTTTAGTTCTGTTTTTGGCATGACTGACGTTGTTGCCTGTTTGAAAAGATTTACCTGTTAATTCACACTTCATACTCATAATGAAAGGGGTTAGTAAATGTAATTGATTATTTGTCAAGCAAAGTTAAAAAGAAAAATTTTCGCAAACATATGTTGGTTTAAAATTCCATTTTCTATCATTTTCTAAGTTATTTAACCCTTTTTCTATAGAATTTTTAAACAAATCTTTATGGACTCCACTTGTTATTAAAACACTATCGACACCAAAATTTGAAGCACCTAAAATATCATGATCTAATGAGTCTCCCACAGCTATAATTTTAGACTTATTAATTTGATCAAATTGTTTGCAAGATTTTAGATAAATTTCTTTGGATGGCTTCCCTAAAATAACAACTTTACCACCCATGTGGTCGTATAAATCTGCAATAGTTCCCATACAATACATGTTTTTTTCGTTATTCTCTTCTACTGTTACAAAATCAGGATTTGCACAAAACATAATTAAATTCATTTCTAGAGCTTCCTTTAAAATAGGAATATAATCTATTGTTTTAGTATTTTGAAAAGGTGTGCATGCAAGTATGAAATCAGCATCTTTAATATTGTCAATAAATTTAAATTTTTCTAATCCAATTCTAAAATCCTTCCCATCTTCTTTAGAACTATCAAAAATATGAAAACAGTTTTTTTTTTTAAAATCATATTTATAAGAAAAATCTTTTAATTCTTGCCAGATCATTTCTCCACTTGTCATGACCTCAATAAAATTATTCTTATCAAATCCTAAATCTTTTAAATGATTAATAGAACTTATTCTTCTTTTTGAAGAATTAGAAATGATTATTAATTGTTTATTTTTATAAATTAGATGTTTAACAGCATCTATTGCATGATCATAACCATAATGTCCATCGTGCATTACGCCCCATTGGTCTAAAATAAATACATTGTATTTATCTGATATTTCTGAAAAACTATTTATAAATTTTGTCATTAGGTAGATTTACCAATAGCTTCAGAAATATTTTTATAACCATCAATAGTAATAAGCTCGTCTAGCTCTTTTAAAATTTGATCAATAATTTTAGGACCCTTATAAACTAAAGCAGTATATAACTGAACCAAACTTGCACCAGCTTTGATTTTTTCATAACATTCATGTCCGCTTGATACACCCCCAACTCCTATAAGTGTGATTTGACCATTAGTTAAGGAGTACATCTTTTTTAGAAGTATTGTTGAATTCAAAAAAATTGGTTTACCGCTCAATCCACCTACCTCATTTTTAAAATTTGAAATCAGAGTATCAGGACGTTGAATAGTGGAATTAGAAATAATTAATCCGTTAACATTATTAGCAAGTGACATCAAAGCGATATCTCTTAATTGCTCATCATCAAGATCAGGAGAAATTTTGATAAAAATTGGTTTATGTTCTAATTGCTCTATTTCTGATTGTTTTTTTTGAATTTTTTTTACTAATGTTTCTATCTTACCACGTAATTGTAAATCCCTGAGCCCAGGTGTATTTGGCGAGGAAATGTTAATAGTGATGTAATCTCCATAAATTCCAAGTTTTTCAATACCGTATAGGTAATCATCAATATCGTTTTGAGTTGACTTATTTTTTCCAACATTAATTCCTATAATTTCATTATTATTTTTACTTGCATAAAAAGATTTCAAATTTAATAAAATTTCTTCACTTCCTTTATTATTGAAACCCAAATGGTTTATAATTGCATCATCTTCTATCAAACGAAATACTCTTGGTTTTTCATTACCAAGTTGTTTTTTTGGTGTAACTGTTCCAACTTCAACGAAACCGAATCCATAAGCAAACATTTGATTTATAACTTCTGCATTCTTATCAAAGCCAGCAGCTAATCCTATAGGGTTTTTAAAGTTTATACCTTTTATTGTTTGGTAGAGACTTTTATAAATTTTTGGCTGTTTTCTAATTAAATTAAAATTGGATTTAAGGAGTTTTATTGTTATTGCGTGTGCAGTTTCAGGAGGAAATAGCCTTAATAATTTAATTAACATTATCTAAATTTTGGAGTTTTTGATCTATTATTTTGATTGTCTCTTCCACCCCGTACAATTTAATAAAAGAGCCAAGACGTGGCCCTTGTTCTTGTCCTAATAAAACCTGGTATACTAACTTAAAAAAATCTTTCAAATTTTCAAATTGATGTTTTTTACCTACATCATAAAGCAACGTTTGGATATCTTCAGCAGAGGTATTTTTATTTATTTTTTTAGTTAAAACATCTTTAATGTCTTCAAAAACTATTTTTGTATTGTTGTTAACATTCAAATATTTTTTATTGGGTAAGACAAAATCATGATAGAAATTAATGGAGTAATCAATTAATTTGTCAAACCCAGGATTATTATTTGGACTAATAGTTGCATCATATTGATTAACAAATCCCCAAATTATTTTTTTGTCAGTTGTGTTACATATACTTACGAGATTTGTAAGAGAATTAAATGTAATATCTGATTTGAAATTTGAAGATTTCCCTGAGTGAATATGCCATACTGGACTATCAAATTTTTTTTGATCATCCAATTTTTCATAACCATTGCTGTGAGAAATGTATTCATCGACAGTTTTTGGAATCACATCAAAGAAAAGTTTCTTAGCTGACTTAGGTTTTTGATACATGAATAATGACAAACTTTCAGGTGACCCATATCGCAACCATTCTTCAACACTAATTCCATTACCAACAGATTTAGAAATTTTCTCACCTTTTTCATCAAGAAACATCTCATAAATTAAATTTACAGGTGATCTCTTTCCTACAGCCTTACAAATCTTTGAGGCTAAATCTACACTCTCTGTTAAATCCTTCCCACACATTTCATAATCTACACCAAGTGCCATCCATCTCATTGCCCAATCAACTTTCCACTGTAATTTGCAATTTCCTCCAGTTACTAAAATTTCCTCTTTTTTATTATTTTGTGGTTCTGTATAAACAATACTATTACTTTTAGGCCTGTATTCATCTATTTGTATTTGCAATACATCTCCAGTCTCCTTACTTATGGGCAAAAAGGGGCTGTAAGTAATTTTTCTTTCTTTTCTTAAAGTTGGCAAAATAATTTCAAGAATCTTTTCATAATTTTGCAGTATTTCAATAATTGTATTATCAAAAAATCCACTTTTATACTGTTCCGTTGAACTAACAAAATTGTAATCAAACTTGAATTCATCCAAAAAAGATCTGAGCTTTGCATTATTATGATGACCAAAACTTTCATATTTTTCAAACGGATCAGGAACAGAGGTCAAAGGTTTTCCTATGTACTCACTTAACATTTCCTTATTGGGGACATTATCTGGCACTTTTCTTAATCCATCCATATCATCAGAAAATGCAATCAATTTTGTTGGACAATTAACTATAGCCATTAGTGCATTTCTAACCATAGTAGTCCTAACAACTTCACCAAATGTACCAATGTGTGGTAATCCGGATGGCCCATACCCTGTCTCTAAAAGTATATAACCTTTGTTAGGTATTTTAAAATTTGCTAAACCGCCATTCCTTTTAATAATCTGTTCAGCTTCTTTGAAAGGCCAAGATTTTAAATTATTATAAAATTTTAGATCTATTTTACTCATTATAATTTGCTTTAATTCTAATCTTTTTACCCAATAGCAATTTTAAAGAATTAATGAAATTAAAAGTTTCTTGATTTAATTTACCAAAGAATTCATTTTCAACTTCAACTACATGATTTATTATTTTTTCAACAATCATCTTTCCATCTCTTGTTAGAGCTAATTTATTTGACCTATTATCATTTGGTGTCATTTTATTTATTAGTTTCTTGTTTTGTAATTGTGTCAATTTGGCACTGACTACTGATTTATCAACAAAAGAGTGCTTAGCTACATCAACTTGACTAATATAAGCTATAGATTTTGATAACTTATATACAGTCTCTAGAATAAGATACTCGTTAAAGGATAAATTAAAATCAATTAATTGTTTGCGAATTTTAGATTGCCAAACATTTGATGTCTGCCAAATTAATAATCCTATTCTATTCTCATTAAGAGAAGTGTCTGCCATTTGTATACAAACTATTTGTATACAAACTATATTAATTTGTAAAGTCTTTTTTTCACTCGGGAGCTAATTCTAATTCTATACCATCTAAATCCTCGGAAAGGCTTATCTGACAGCTTAATCTGGATGAATGTTTGACGTCAAAAGCTTGGTCTAGCATAGATTCTTCATCATCATCTTTGCCACTTATCTTATCCAACCATTCATCTTTGATATAAACATGGCAAGTCGCACAGGCACAACAACCGCCACACGCTGCCTCAATATCAAGATTTGCATCTCTTAGTACTTCCATGAGAGTAGAGTTGGTATCTCCCTCTAATTCATGCTTATTTCCCTCACGGTCGGTTACTTTTATTTTCATTAAGAATTTAATTTTTTGTGCAGATCTTTTGATGAAGTAGTATAACGAAATACATTTTTTTTGTCTGGATAACAATATTTAAAGCATTGTTGAGCCATTAAAGCAGCTTCATGAAAACCAGATAAGATCAATTTTAATTTACCAGGGTAGGCGTTTATATCCCCAATAGCAAATATAGAAGATACGGATGTTTCAAATTTTTCAGTATCAACTTTAATTAAATTTTCATCTAAATTTAGCCCCCAATTTGCTATTGGGCCAAGTTCCATTTTTAAACCAAAAAATGGCAATAAATAATCAACTTCAAGATCTATTTTTTCTTCGTTGTTTTTTACTATCACTTTTAATTTATCATTTTTTGATTCCTCAATATTATCAATTTGACCTAATAAAAAATTTATCTTTTTGTCATTTTCTAATTCAAGCATCTTGGAAACAGAATCGGGAGCAGCCCTAAATTCTTTTCTACGATGCATCAACGTAACATCAGCTATTTTTGATAGTTCATTTGTCCAATCTAAGGCAGAATCACCCCCACCAACAATCAAGATCTTCTTATTTTCAAGTAAAGATTTATTTCTAACAGCGTACAATATTTTTTTTCCATCTAAATTATCAAGATTTTCAATTGGTATTTTTCGAGGAACAAAACTACCAGCTCCAGCTGCAATTACTATACACTTTGCTTGTAATTTTTTATTGTTAGATGTTTCAACTATCCATTCATTTATTTCTAATTTAGTTATTTTTTCAACTTGTTGATTGAGGTGATATACTGGATTAAAAGGTTTAGCCTGTGCTAATAAATCATCAGTAAGCTGTTGCCCAGTTATTTTAACTCTTGATGGAATATCGTAAATTGGTTTTTCTGGATAAAGTTCTGCACATTGGCCTCCTGGTTTATCTAAGTTATCTATTACATGACATGAAATATTTAGCAAACCTAGCTCAAAAATAGCAAATAAACCTACTGGTCCGGCACCAATAACTATAACATCAGTTTTTTCAATCATGGGATTTAAATAACAACTTTTATTACTATTTCTATACAATATATAAACTTTTATGCAATTTACTGAGTTAAACTTTAATTATCACAAGCCTTTAATGATATGGCTACTATTATTAACCATAATGGTTTTTTTGATAATTGTTATTGGAGGCTTAACCAGGCTTACTGACTCTGGACTTTCGATGGTTGACTGGCGTCCATTACTTGGAACTATACCTCCATTAAATCAAAGTCAGTGGCTAAAAGTCTTCAATGATTATCAGCAGACTCCAGAATTTATGTACGTTAATAAAAATATGACATTGGAAGAATTTAAATATATCTTTTGGTGGGAATGGTTTCACAGGTTCTTTGCTAGGTTAATTGGTATTGTTTTTATATTCCCATTTTTTTATTTTTACTTCAAACGATATCTAAATTCTTTTTTCTACAAAAGATTTGCTATTATTTTTGGATTGGGGTTGGTGCAGGCTACAGTCGGTTGGTGGATGGTTAAAAGTGGACTTCAAAACGACCCTTACGTAAGCCCCTATCGTTTAACATTTCACCTATCTAATGCAATTATCATTTACACACTACTGCTTTGGACAAGTATTGAATATTTTCATTTAAAAAGTATAAATTTAATAAATATTAAATCTAAAAAATTCTTTATACTGATATCTATAATACTTGTTTTTATAACTATTTTGAGTGGTGGCTTTATGGCAGGATCTCATGCAGGACAATCGTTTAATACTTACCCTCTAATGAATGGAAAAATTATTCCAGATGATATTTATTTGGCAGAAATGGGCATCTTAAATTTATTCGAAAATACTGTTACAATAAATTTTAATCATAGATGGATTGCCACCCTAACTTTCGTATATACTTTTTCATTATTTTTGTATTTATTTATAAGTAAGATAACTGGATTACAAAAATCAATCATTTTTCTTGTGTTATCTATCCTAAGCTTGCAATTCTTTCTTGGAGTAATGACCTTACTATCGAATGTCGCGATACAATATGCAAGCCTACATCAAACAAACTCAGTACTATTACTATCAATTTTATTATTAGCTTATTTCAAATCAACAATTAAAGGAGTTTAATATGAGCAAAAAAATTTTCATCTTTGGTGGAACAGGAGCAATTGGTTTTGCTATTGCAAAAAAAATAATTAAGGAGGGTTATTCTCCAATTCTTATTTCAAGAAATGAAGAAGAATTAATTAACAAATCAAAAGAAATTAATTGTGAATATGAAATCTGTGATGTCTTGGAAAAAGATCAAATTGATCAAATATCAAATAAACATGCAGACACACTTAATGGGCTAGCTTACTGTGTTGGCTCTATTAATTTAAAACCATTAAAAATAACGAAAGATACAGACTTCATAGAAAGTTTTAAAATTAATACACTTGGAGCAATAAATGTAATTAAATCAAATATGGAAAGTTTAACTAAAAATAATGGATCAATTCTGCTTTTCTCAACAATTGCTGTTAAACAGGGGTTTACAAACCATTCCATAGTTTCATCATCAAAAGGTGCAATTGAGGGATTGACAATGAGTTTAGCTGCAGAATTCGCACCTAAAATTAGAGTTAATTGTATTGCGCCAAGCCTAACTGACTCAAAAATGTCACAAAAGATGGTAAGTAATGAAAATATAAGAAAAGCTATAGAAAATATGCATCCAATACCCAAAATAGGACAAGGTGAAGATTTTGGAGATTTATCATCTTTTCTCTTAAGTGAAAAAAATAGCTGGATTACTGGTCAAATATTTCATATTGATGGAGGTAGATCAACATTAAGACTAAAGGCATGAGAGTTATTTTTATATTTCTTATTTTTTTTTCATTACCAATAAACGCGAATGTTTTTCATGTTCCAGAAGATAAAGAAGTTAATTTTGATGTATTAAGAAAAAATAAAGTTATAGGTAATTTAACAACTAAGTTCATAGAAGAAAATAAAAGTTTAATCTTACATTCAATTTTAGATATTGAGGTAAAAGTTTTATTTATCCCTGCTTACAAATTTTTTCAAGAAACAAAAGAAACTTGGAGAAACGGAAATTTTATAGCTATTGATGGTTTTACAGATTTTGAAGATGATAGAGAATATAAAATTGAGGGTAAGGATACAAATGGAATGTTTATAGCAACCGGCATGGATGGATTAATTGAAATGGATGAAAATATTGTTCCTCTAAATTATTGGAATAAAGAAATGCTAAAAGAAAAGCAGGTGTTTGATACGCAAAAAGGCATTGTACGAGAGATTTATGTAGAAAAACTTAAAAATGAAAATATAAAAATTGATGGATCTACGTTTGATACAGAAAAATTTATATTTAATGCTTCAGTTAACCCTAAAGATTTAGGACCTTTTCCTGAATATACACTTTGGTATAATGAAGATGAGCTTATAAAAATGGAGTTTCAAAATCCCAAAGATAAAAAAACCATAACAATAATTAGAACTGATTTGAAAAATTAATGACTCCCAATATTATTTGGATAACTGGAGGCTCATCGGGAATTGGGTTTGCAACAGCAAAACATTATTTAAAAAATAATTGGATTGTAGTTATTAGCTCAAGTAAAAGTGAAAAATTAAAAAAAGCTAAAGAAAGATTGAAAAGTGAAAATAATTTTAAAAACTTATATATAGCTAAATGTGACATTACTAATCAAGAAGAGGTAAAAAAAACAATTCTATTTATCGAAAATGAGATAGGTGCAATTAATACAGCTTTATTAAATGCCGCTGCATATTCCCCTAATAAAAATCAAGAATTTGATATTAAAAACTACGAATTACTAGTTGATGTTAATTTGAAAGGTACACTTTATTGTATCAACATTCTTAAAGATGTGATGAAGAATAGAGGGAGCACTATTGCTATAGTTTCATCTCCAATTGGTTATAGGGGTTGGCCAACTTCTGGAGCTTATGGAATGACAAAAGCCGCCCAATTAAACTTAGCGGAGAGTCTTTTTTTTGATTTTAAAAAGATCGGAATTACAATCAAAGTAATTAATCCAGGTTTTATTGATACAGAAGCCACAAGATTAAATTCATTTAAAATGCCTTTTTTAAAATCTGCTGAATTTGCCGCTGAAAAAATATACCACGGTCTCGTTTTTAAAAAAAGATTTGAAATTTATTTTCCTTTTACAATTGTATTTATTGTTAAAATTTTGAGAATATTGCCTTATCGAATATATTTTTATCTTTGGAAAAAGGTAGGTAAGTTTTAATTAAATTCACCTATATAGATACCTAAACCTTTTGCTACTTCTATCAAAGGATCAGTTTTACTTAATGTTTGCGATTTTCCAGCAATATCATCTAAAGCCACATCTTGAACACTTCTATCTTTCCAAACAACTACTCTATTATATTTACCATTTGCAATTAAATCTACTGCCTTAACCCCAAAAGCACTTGCAATTAGTCTATCTCTGTGTGTGGGTTGAGCTCCTCTTTGAACATGACCAAGAACAGTCACGCGCGTTTCAGCATCAGTAAGTTTGTATATTTCATCTCCCAAATAAGCGCCAATACCTCCTAGTCTTACTTCTCCATCCACAAATTTAACAGTTGCCTTTTTTCCATCTTCTTTTTTCACTGCTTCTGCAACAACAATAAGAGCATGATTTCTCCCTGTGCTCCTAATTTGATCAATATGATGAGCAATTCCTTTGATAGAGTATGGTATTTCTGGGATTAGAATTACATCTGCCCCACCCGCAATACCAGCGTTTAAAGCTATATGGCCTGCGTCTCTTCCCATGACCTCAAGTATCATCGCCCTTCTATGACTTGCCGCAGTAGGTTGCAACATATCTAGCGCATTGGTGGCTACATCAACTGCAGTATCATATCCTATTGAAAGTTCATTGTGTTTAACGTCATTATCAATGGTTTTAGGAATTCCTATGAATTTAATATTCCCTTTTTTTGTCAAAGATTGAAGAATTTTTAAACTTCCATCCCCACCTATACCAATTAATGCGTCTAGTTCTAATTTATTAAAACTATTTATAATTAGTTCAGAAACTTCAATTTTTTTTCCATCTTTTTCAATAGTGCCGAATGGATTTCCTTTATTATTAGAACCCAAAAAAGTTCCACCCATTCTCATTAAATTTCCATCAAAAAAATCTGGTTTTAGTTCAACAACATCAATAGGGTTCTTCATTAGCCCTAAAGTGCCATCTCTTAGTCCATAGACTTTCCATCCATATTCATTAGTTGCTCGAAGTGTAACAGCTCTTATAACTGCATTTAAGCCAGCACAATCTCCACCACTAGTTAAAATACCTATTTTTTTTACCACGACGAGCTTATATACTATTATTTTATAAGATAAATTTTTAATTTTATGACTAATAAGAAATTAATTGAAAAGTTAAAAGAATATGAACAAGAGCACTTAGATCTTGATCAAATTCTCATTCAACTTCAAGAAAAACATACTGTTGATTTTTTGCAAATACAAAGATTAAAAAAAAGGAAATTAGTCTTAAAAGATAAAATTTCTAGTTTAAGGAATGAACTAGAACCGGACAGTATAGCTTAAATTGTATTTTTGACGAACTTCATTGCTTTTGGAAAATAATCCTTAATAATTTTAATTTTAGATTTTAATTCTGGTATTTTAGCTACTCTTTTTAAGTTTACATCTAAAAGATGCTCGAGCTCTTGTTGATTATTATTATTAAAAAAGAACAGGACGACTCTAGAATAAATACCTGCTAGAATTAATCTTTTAGTATAGAAATTAAAATCAACGGATGTATCTCCTGCTAAATACCATATCTGATCAACACTTTTATAAAGTTGAGATGGTAAAGAAACATTTTTATTAGGTAATAAAGAATTTAAGAATATTTTTTTGTAAAACTTTTTTTCGTTATTCATTATTTCAATTTTAGAAAGTAGTATTTTTCTTATCCTTTTGTGTACAGGTAATCGTATCAAGTCTCTTGATTGACAATATTCTTGAAGCTCAATATTTAATTGTTCAAGAGAATATTTTAATAAATCCATATTACCATCAGGAAATAATAGATTTATTTCACTGATATTTAGTTTGTGCGTTGAAGCAATTGTGTCAAAAGTATTGGAGGTTAACCCTTCATTAGCAATGATATCTTTTGCTAATTTTAATATATTTAATCTTTTGGAGTTGAGATAATTATTATGAGTTTTTTTCATGATGTTTTTTCCAAAATTTTTCTATTTCTTCAGAATATCCAAATGCATTTTTATGTGCTAATCTAGATGTATATAAAATACCATTAAGGTGATCGAACTCGTGCTGAATTACTCTTGCATGTAATCCCTCAACCTCACCAGTTATATTTTTTCCATTCAAATCAATAGCTGAATACTTAATACGTTTATGTCTTCTAACTAAGCCAGACATACCAGGAATTGATAAACAGCCTTCCCAATCATCCACTGTTTCGTCTGATATAGTCTCAACCGATGGATTAATAAAAACTGAAATATTTATTTTATCTTCTTCTTCGACATCTGGATTTCTATAAATAAACATCCTATGCGAAAGATGAATCTGTGGAGCTGCAAGCCCTATACCATTTGAATCCAGCATTGTTTGGGACATATCAAAAACAATTTTTTTTAGATCAACCTTGTTTAAGTCATTAATTTCATTAGTTTTTTTTATTAAAACCGGATGTCCTAATTTTGCTATTTTTAAAATCGCCACTATTGATATATAGTCATATATAGACTTTATACCAATATTTTTTAAACAGATTTCAGTATTTGCATTAAGTATAAGTTTGTGTTAAATGCCCTCCAAAATATGACACTATTAGTTAACGTAAAAGATAATAATGTTGAGCAAGCTATCAGAAGTCTTAAAAAAAAGATGCAAAGAGAAGGGCTTTATAAAGAAATGAAGCTAAGAAAACATTTTGAGAAGCCTTGCCTAAAAAGAGCTAGAGAAAAAGAAGAAAACATCAGAAGATCAAGAAAGACAGCTAGAAGAAATAACTCTTAAGCTAAACTTTTAACTATATCCTCACACATTTTTTTGGCATCACCAAACAACATAGTAGTATTATCTCGGTAAAATAACTCATTATCAACTCCTGAATAACCTGTGGCCATTGACCGTTTTACAAATAATACAGTTTGAGATCTTTCAACATCTAAAATTGGCATACCATATATAGGTGAACTTTCATCAGTTTTAGCTGCAGGGTTAGTTACATCATTGGCACCGATGACAAAAGAAACTTCTGTCATTGGAAAATCATGATTAATTTCATCGAGTTCTAATACCTCTTCATAAGGTACGTTTGCTTCAGCTAGTAAAACATTCATATGGCCAGGCATTCTTCCTGCAACTGGGTGAATTGCATATCTAACATTAATACCTTCTTTTTTAAGTATATCTCCCATTTCTCTTAAAGCATGTTGAGCTTGAGCAACAGCCATCCCATAACCTGGAACTATAATAACTGAGTCAGCATTCTTCATAATGTATGCTGCATCCTCCGCATTTCCTTGTTTTACTATTTTATCAGAATTATCTCCAGAAGCACTTGCAGCTTGTTCTCCTCCAAAACCACCTAACACAACACTGATAATAGACCTATTCATACCCTTGCTCATTATGTAACTTAAAATAGCACCAGAAGCACCTACGAGCGCGCCAGTAATAATTAGTAAATTATTACTTAGAGTAAAACCAATACCACAGGCAGCCCATCCAGAATAAGAATTCAGCATGGAAACGACAACTGGCATATCGGCCCCACCTATTGGAATAACAACTAAGAAACCTAACAATATTGAAACTGCTACAATTGTCCAAAAAATTGATGGTGATTGGTTGATGCAAAAAATTATAATTAGGAATGCTATAAATAATAGTATTAAAGCATTAATAGCATGTTGAAATTTAAAAACTATGGGTTTGCCAGATACTGTTCCTTGAAGTTTACCAAATGCAAGAACCGATCCTGAAAAAGTTATTGCACCAATAAAAGTACCAATACTCATTTCAATTAAACTGCTTGTTCCAATTGCTCCTATTGTACCAATTCCAAAAGAAGCTGGATCATAAAATGCTGCTGCTGCAACGAAAACTGCAGCAATACCAACTAAACTGTGGAAAGCAGCAACTAACTGAGGCAAGGCCGTCATTTCTATTCTTAGGGCAATGAAAGTTCCAATTGCTCCACCAACTATAATAGCAGCTCCAATTTCAACATAACTAAGAACAGATTTAAACATAAGTGTAGTAATAATGGCTATTACCATTCCAACTATTCCAAATATATTACCTAACCGTGAGGACTCAGGATGAGATAGACCTCTTAGAGCAAAAATAAACATTAGTGCTGAAATAAGATATAAAACTGCAACCATATTTGCTGACATTAATTAATCCTTTTGTTCTTTTTTAGGTTTTTTTTTGAACATCGATAACATTCTATAAGTTACTATAAAGCCTCCAAAAATATTTATAGAGGCGAGAACCACTCCTATAATTCCAAAAATTTTAGATGTATCATGTCCAAGAGGGCCTGCCGCTAAAATAGCTCCTACAATGATCACACTTGAAATTGCATTAGTAACCCCCATTAAAGGACTGTGTAATGCTGGAGTAACAGACCAGACAACATAATATCCAATGATACAAGCAAGAAAAAAAACAGTTAATCCTATTACAAAAACTTCTGAACTATGTGCTTCCATGTTAATTAAATTGCTCCAATCTTAATTTTCCCTCGTGCGTTAAAGTAACGGCATTAACTATTTCATCTTCCCAATTGAAATTAATTTTCTTGTCATCTTTGTTTATAATTAAACTCAAAAAATTAAAAATATTTTTTGCATATAAGGCAGAAGCGTCTTTTGCTACTCTGCCTGGTACATTAGCATATCCAACAATTTTAACTCCTCGATGATCTACAACTTCACCCTCTTTGCTTAATGGACAATTACCCCCTGCCTCAACAGCAAGGTCAACGACAACTGAGCCAGATGCCATAGACTCAACCATTTCTTGTGAGATTAAAACTGGAGCTTTTTTACCAGGTATTAGAGCAGTACAGATTACTATATCTTGTTTTGCAATAGTTTCAGCAATAAGTTTAGCTTGCTTTTGTTTATACTCTTCACTCATTTCCTTAGCGTAGCCACCTTCAGTCTCAGCATTGGATGACTCTTCATCTTCAACCATTATAAATTTTCCACCTAAACTCTCTACCTGTTCCTTAGTGGCGGATCGAACATCAGTTGCAGATACCACTGCACCTAATCTTTTAGCAGTAGCAATTGCTTGCAATCCAGCAACACCAACGCCTAAAACCATAACTTTTGCTGGATTAACTCTTCCTGCTGCTGTCATCATCATTGGAAACGCTTTTCCAAATTGTTCAGCTGCATCAATTACGCTTCTATAGCCAGCTAAATTAGCTTGGGATGATAATACATCCATACTTTGCGCCCGACTAATTCTTGGAATAAGCTCCATGCAACAAGAAATAATTTTATTTTCATTTAAAGTGTTAAAATATTTTTTATTTTCGTAAGGATTCAAAATACCTATCAAAACTGTATTTTCATTTAATTGTTGAAGATCATTATCATTTGGAATTTTTACACATAAACAGATGCTAGCCTTGAGACATTGATCTCGTGAGGCGATCTTAGCCCCATTTGCTTCATAAAGATCATTTGGGTATCCAGAATTATTACCTGCGCCATCTTCAATTAAAACTTCTAAACCTAAACGCTGAAAAAGTTTGATGGTGTCTGGAGTTAACGCTACTCTATTTTCATTATTAAAATTTTCTTTTAATGCTGAAATTTGCATAAGGACTTATAATTATAGGTTGACTGATTTTAAAGTATTTTGTTGTTTTTCAGTTAATTTTTTTTTATCAAAATTATCTATTAGCTCATGAAAGACTCTATACCAATTAACCTCGGCTTTTAGGTGCATAAAAACTGACCCAAGACCTACAGCTGCTCTATCCATGAAAACAAACTCTTTTGGTGGCTTAACACCGCCTATTTTTTTTAATTCCCGATGAACTTCAGATGCTATTTGTGCCCCATATACACCGCTATCACTCTCCTGAATTTTTTGAACTTTATCTTCCATCAAAGGGGCATATAAAAAATTAGCCCATTTACTAAGAATTTTTAACTTTTCTTTTGTGATATCTTTAAACCCCCATTGTTCATAAGCATGGACTGCAAGAGCCTCATCATTTTTTTGTAAAGCAAAATACAAGTCTATCACTCCTTGAATAAACTTAGATTGAAAAATCCTCATACAGCCAAAATCATAAAGGTTAATACTTAAATCATCTTGAACAGAATAGTTACCTAAATGAGGATCTCCATGAATGACACCATATTCAAAAAAAGGTTTATACCAAGCATAGTACATATTTCTAGCAAGAGAATTTCTTACGTCTTTTTTTGCATCTTTGAATGTTAAAATTGATTTACCTTCCAACCAAGACATCGTTAGTAATCTTTTTGTACTTAACTTTTCATAAGTTTTTGGCACATGTATGTATTTATTTTTAGAAAAGATTTTATTAAATATATTCATGAGCTTTTTTTCTCTTTCATAATCAAGTTCTTCATTTAGTCTCTCAGTTATTTCTTTGTAAACTTCAGAGGTTTTGATAGCTTTATTGTAAGTTTGATAGATAGAAAAAATCATTTTTAATTGTGATAAGTCTGCACTAACAGCCGATTGCATATCTGGGTATTGTAATTTGCATGCAACTTTCTCAGAATTATTTAATACAGCTTTATGAACTTGTCCTAGAGAAGCAGCTCGGGTTGCTTCTTTATCAAATTCTTTGAAATTTTTTAACCAGTCTGAAGATAACTCTGTAGCCATTCTTCTTTTTACAAATAACCAACCCATCGGCGGTGCATTGGACTGAAGATGCATCAACTCTTTTGTATACTCATCAGGCAAAAGGTCTGGAATAGTAGCTGATAACTGAGCCACCTTCATCAAAGGACCTTTAATGCCACCCAGCGCTTCCCTAATTTCTAGAGCATGTTTTTCTTTGTCTAATTTTACACCAAGATACTTTTGACTAGCTAATTTAGTTGCAAGCTTTCCTACAACTCCTCCTACTTGGGCATAACGTTTTATTTGTTTAGCTATTGATCGTGACTCTGCATCAGACATTTAAAGTGTCTCTAATTCATCTATTAATTTTTCAATCATGCTCAAGCCTTTTTTCCAGAATGATTTTTTAGATAAATCTAAATTGAAAGGTTGAAAAAGTTCATCATATTTTTTTGAACCTCCACTTTTAAGTAAATCTATATATTTATTTTCAAAATTTTCTAATCCCTGCTCATACGTATTAAATAAGGAGTTTACTAAACAATCTCCAAACGCGTAGGCGTATACATAAAATGGTGAATGAATAAAATGAGGAATATAACTCCAAAAATATTTATATTCGTCTTCATATTTAATTGAGGGCCCCAAACTATCTTTTTGTACATTCATCCATATTTCACAAATTTCATTGGAGCTAAGTTCAGAATTTTTTCTTAAGGTATGAACCTCTTTTTCAAATTGAAAAAAAGCTATCTGCCTAATAACTGTATTGAGCATATCTTCTACTTTATTTGCTAATAGTGCTTTTCTCTCTTTGTTAGAGGTTGACGCACTAAGAATTGATTTAAAGGTTAACATCTCACCAAATACACTCGCAGTTTCAGCTAATGTTAAAGGAGTTGCTGCATTAAAATGACTTTGGTTTTTTCCTGCAAGATACTGATGAACACCGTGACCTAATTCATGTGCCAGCGTTGCAACATCTCTTGTTTTGCCTTGAAAATTAACAAGAATAAATGGATGAACTGATGCAACTGTTGATGCAGCAAAAGCGCCTGGCGATTTTCCTTCCAAAACTGGTGCATGAATCCAGTTTTCATCGAAAAATTTTTTAACAATCTTTCCTATTTCTTTATCAAATGCTGTGTATGCTTCAATCACAGTATTTCGAGCTTCACTCCAAGAATACGTCTTTGTATTTTGAAAAGGTAAAGGAGCATTTCTATCCCAATACATTAAATATTTCTTTTTAAACCATTTTGCTTTTAAAGCATAATATCTGTGCGAGAGTCGTGGATACGATTCAATTACTGAAGATACTAAACTATCAACAACAGTATCTTCCACAACATTTGATAAATTTCTAGAAGTAACTGGTGATGGTAATTTTCTCCAGTCATCGTTAATAGATTTATCTTTTGCTAAAGTGTTAGTTATCGTTGAAAATAATTTTATATTATCTCCTAAAACTTTTCCAACTGACTTTGCTGCAACTTTTCTTGTTTTTTCATTTCTATCGGATAAAAAATTAAATATTTGTGCACTTGTTAATTCTTTGTCTCTAAAATTAAATTTAAGAGAGGCTATTAAATCATCAAATAATCTAATCCATGCGGAACGAGACGTTATACTTTTGTCTTGCAAAATTTTTTCTATTTTTAAATCTAGTTGGTAAGGCTTGAATGATCTTTTGTTGGAAATCCAATTTTTATATTTTTTTAATTTATGATTTGTTAACAAACTTTTTAGTTTGTTTTCATTTATTTGATTAAGCTCAAGGGTAAAAAAAATAATTGAGGATGCATATTTTGTAATAGTCTCCTGCATTTTTTGATAAAAAATTTTATTTTTTTCATTATTACCATTCTCTGCAACTAAAAGATGAGCATAACTGAGAATTTTATCCATCCAGATATCAATTTCTTCTAACTTAACTATTGCTTCTAATAATTTCTCTGCAGATAGAAGTTTTATTTTATTCAAATATTTTTTTTCAAATTTTTTGGTTTCTTTTTTTATATAATTTAAATCTGTAGTAAGATTTTTATCATTTTGAGAACTATAGAGATCCTTAAGTTTCCAAACAGGCAGTTTTCCAAGCTTTTTTTGAGCATTAGTTTGATTATTATTGGCTTTCATAGTATGAAATGAATATAGGTATTATTTATAGTGTTTGTAGGGAGGTAAAGTCAAATGTCTATTAATTTCGATAATTTTAATAATATTGTCTCAATGTTTTTTGAGCAAGCTAAAAAAATGAAAGACAAACCTTATTTATGGAAAAAAAATAATGATAACTTTGAATCTCTCTCGTGGGGAGAAGTTGAGCTTTCAGTTAAGTCTGTGGCAAGATCATTAATAGATTTAGGAGTCCTTAAAGGTGATAGAGTTATTATTTTATCAGAAAATAGACCTGAATGGCAAATTGCGGATTTGGCTATTATGTCAATTGGTGCGATCACAGTTCCTGTTTACACTACTAGTACTACAGCAGATTATAGTCATATAATCAATCATTCAGGCGCAAGATGTATGATTATATCTTCTCATGAGCTTTGTTTAAAAGCGCTACCAGCAATTGAAAGCTCTGCTGATTGTAAAAACGTTATTAAAATTAATGATGATAGTCAGTCATATAATAATCCTGTAAATATTATGCAATGGAGTAATCTTGTTGAAAAAAATTCTGATGATGCTTGGAAAAATATTGAGAACGAAGATTATAAAAATTATGATTTTGATAATGAAATCAAATCCATTCAAAGGAAAGATACAGCGTGTATTATTTATACTTCAGGGACAGGTGGTAATCCAAAAGGAGTAATGCTTAGTCATGGAGCAATGCTATCAAATTGTACTGGGGCACAAATACTATTAAAAAATTTATTAGAAGGAATGGATGAAATTAAATTTTTGTCATGGCTGCCATTATCTCATTCATATGAACATACTTTACAATTTTTTACATTAGGTATTGGTGCTCAAGTTTATTATGCTGAAGGTATAGACAAACTTGTAGTGAATATGGGTGAAGTAAGTCCTCACTTTATGACAGCAGTTCCACGGTTTTATGACTCATTACATACAAGAATTTCGCAAGGGTTAAAAAAACAAGGTAAATTAAGTCAAACTTTGTTTGCGACTACCCTACGATTAGGTAAGAAAAAATACCATGGAGAAAAATTAAGTTTCTTTGAGAGTATAACCAATACTATTATGGACAAAATTGTTAGAAGAAAAGTTAACAAAAGATTTGGTGGTTCCTTGAAAGCTCTTATTTCTGGTGGTTCTGCTCTTAATTTTGAAGTGGGTCTGTATTTAACGGCCTTAGGATTACCTTTGTTGCAAGGTTATGGACAAACAGAAACAGCACCGGTTGTCTCTGCTAATCCTCCAGAAAAAGTCAAGCTAGACACGGTAGGAAAATTATTTCATGGTGTTAAAGTAAAAATTGCTGAGGATGGAGAAATTCTAGTAAGTGGTGAAAATATAATGAATGGCTATTGGAATGATCCAGATGCAACATCAAAAACAATTATTGATGGATGGGTACACACGGGAGATATTGGTGAATTTGATGAAGAAGAATATCTCAAAATCACTGATCGAAAGAAAGATATTATTGTTAATGCTGGAGGAGATAATATCTCACCTACAAGAGTTGAAGCAAAACTCGATATAGAACCTGAAATAGCACAATCTATGCTTTATGGAGATTTTAAAAATTATCTAGTTGCAGTAATTGTGCCTGACAAAGACTTTGCATTAAATTGGGCTAAAGAGAATGGTAAAGAGCAAAAATTTGAGTCAATTGTTAAAGATGATGATTTTAATAAACTTATGAAAGAAGTAGTAAATAGAGTAAATAAAAATCTTTCTGTTATTGAACAGGTTAGGAAGTTTATTTTAATTGATCATGAATTTACTATTGAAAATAGCATGATGACTGTGTCAATGAAAGTTCGGAGATTTGCTGTAAAAGATAAATACCAAGAAGATCTAGAAAAACTTTATTAGTATTATTTATTATTAAAATCTTTCAGCTGTTCTTTAGTTGCTTCTTTTTGATATTTTTTTTTCCATTCATCATAGGGCATTCCATAAATTAATTCCCTAGACATATCATAATTGATAGGTTGATTTCTTTTTTCTGCAGCTGCTAAATACCATTTTGATAAGCAGTTTCGACAAAATCCAGATAAATTCATCAAATCAATGTTTTGTACGTCAGTTCTACTTTGTAAATGATTTATTAATCTTTCTGCAACATCTGCTAATAATTCTCTGTCTAAATTTTTATTCATAATTACTCAATTAAGTTTAATTTTAGTAAAATTAAATATATACACTTTAATTAATTAAATGAAACGTAATAGAAAAGCTAAAATTTTAGCAACATTAGGTCCTGCATCTTCTTCTAACGAGACAATAGAAAGAGTTTTTAAAGCTGGATGTGATGTTTTTAGGCTAAATTTTTCCCATGGAACTGTTGAAACTCATCGACAAAATCTCGAATGGATAAGACAATTAGAAGAAAAGTATAATCATGCAACATGCATACTGGCAGATTTACAAGGCCCTAAGCTTAGGGTTGGAGAATTTAAGAATATAGAAGAGTCTCTAAAAAAGGGTCAAAAATTTATTTTAGACACTAATTCAAAACTTGGAGACAATGAAAGAGTCAACTTTCCACATAGTGAAATTTACGAACATTTAACACCCAATACCACTCTATTGATAAACGATGGAAGAATTAGGCTGCAAGTTATCGAGCAAAAGAAAGACTCTTTAATTACAGAAGTTCTCAATGATGGAGTAATCTCTAATAATAAAGGTGTTAATATACCTGATGTTATACTGCCAATAGACTCACTCACTTCTAAAGATAGAGCTGATCTTCAAAAAGCACTCGAAATGAATGTAGATTGGGTTGCTCTATCCTTTGTGCAACAAGCTGAAGATATACATAAGTTAAAAAAAATTGTTGATGGCAAAGCTTTAGTAATGGCAAAAATTGAAAAGCCATCTGCAGTGAAAAATATTGATGATATAATTCAAGCTGCTGATGGAATAATGATTGCAAGAGGTGATCTGGGTGTTGAAATGCCAACAGAAAAAGTCCCAATTGCACAAAAAAATATTATTAAAAGATGCCGACATTATGGAAAACCAGTAGTTGTTGCCACTCAAATGCTTGAAAGTATGATTTCTAATTTAGTGCCGACAAGAGCAGAAGCATCAGATGTCGCAAATGCAATTTATGATGGTACGGATGCCGTCATGTTATCTGGTGAGTCGGCAATGGGAGATTATCCTGTAGAGTCAGTCGCAACAATGGACAGGATTATTGAGAATGTAGAAAAGGATAAAAATAATTTCAATTTAGAAATTGAAGATGAAGAAAATGTAAAAAAAATTGATAATACTGATGCAATTACAAATGCTGCTTATTCAATTGCAAAAAATGCTGGCGCAAAAGCAATTTTAACTTTTTCAGTTAGTGGTAAAACTACATTAAGAATGGCAAGAGAAAGAGCGCCTGTACAAATCATTGGACTTTCACCTAACATTAAAACTGCAAGGAAAATGCAACTCATTTGGGGTGTTAATTCATGTCATTCAGTGCAGGATGCTGAAAATACAACTGAAATGGTGAAAATAGCTTGCAGCGTTGCCAAAAATAAAAAATTAGTTAATGCTGATGATAGTGTAATTATTACAGCTGGAGTACCTTTTGGTAACGCTGGATCAACAAATCTTCTCAGAATAGCAAAAATTATTGCGGATCAAGATCTTACTTAAGTTTTTCGCAAGCTCTTTTGATTCTAGAACATGCATCTTTAAGAATTTCATCACTTGTAGCATATGATAATCTAAAATATGGAGATAAACCAAATGCAGCACCATGAACGCCTGCAATGCCTTCACTTTCTAAGAGATAATTCATAAAATCTTCATCAGTGGCAAGTTTATTACCATCAGGTGTTTGTTTTCCAATTACACCCTCGCAAGATGGATAAACATAAAATGCACCTTCGGGTGTTAAACAGTTTATTCCTTCTATCTGATTTAATAAACTTACAACCATATCTCTTCTTCTAACAAAAGCTTCATTATGTTCTTTGATAAATTCCTGAGAGCCTTCTAATGCTTCAACAGCAGCTGCCATGGAAATCGAAGATGTTGATGTATTGCTCTGTGATTGCATTTTATTCATTGCTGCAATAATTTCTTTTGATGCTCCACAATAGCCAAGTCTCCATCCTGTCATACAGTACGCTTTTGATACGCCATTTAAAGTTAAGCATCTATCTTTTAATCTTGGTTCGATTGAAGCAAGCGTACCAAATTCTAAATTATCATAAATAATTTTTTCATAAATATCATCTGACATAATTAATACATGAGGATATTTAAGCAAAACTTCTGCCAGTTCTTTTAGCTCACTTTTTGAATAGACCGCTCCTGTTGGATTACTTGGGCTATTGAGCATTAACCATTTAGTTTTTTCAGTTATATTTTTTTCAAGTTGGTTAGCTGTAATTTTAAAATTTTGACTCTCAGGGCACTCAACTATTATAGGTTTTCCCTCAGCTAATAATACAATGTCAGGATAGCTAACCCAAAAAGGAGCTGGGATTATAACTTCATCATCAGGATTAAGCGTTGCCATCATTGCATTATAAATTATGTGCTTACCACCTACTCCAACAATTATTTCATCCAGTGAATATTCTAGATTATTATCTTTTATAAACTTTGATTGAATTGCTTTTTGAAGTGCAGGGGTACCTTTTCCAGGGACATATCTTGTTTGTCCACTTTCCATAGCATCAAAAGCAGCTTTTCTAATATTAGCTGGTGTATCAAAATCAGGCTCACCAGCAGCCAAAACTAAAACATCTTTACCTTCAGCTCTCAAAGCATTGGCTTTAACGTTAATACCTACAGTCATCGAAGGTTTAATTCTTTTTAATCTAGAAGCAATAAAACTCATAATCTTATATTATATAATGTTCCATAATTAGACTTAGACATGTTAACAATAAAAAAATTGAAAAAATTCTTCTCAAAGTAAGTTTATTAATGCTAACCGATACTTTAGCTCCTATGTTTGCAGTAAAGATACTAGTAGAAGACACCAAAAGAACAATTGCTAAATTTAGATAACCAATTGAAAATGGTGGTAAATCATTTATTGAAGATCCGGAGATCATTAAAATTATCACTCCAGGAAAAGCGATAAAGAAACCAAGCGCAGCGGAAGTACCTACAGCTTCATGTATTTTTTTTGAAAACATTGTTAGGGATGGCACACTAAAACTCCCTCCCCCAATCCCAATTAAAACTGATAGAAACCCTATCAGTGAACTTAATATTAAATTGATAAGTTTTGATCTTGGAAGATCTTTTGAGAGAATTATCGGATCTCTCTGAAAAGCCATATTTAAAGCAATTAAAAAAGCCAAAAAAATAAAAATATTAACTAAAATTTTTCCGGAAATAATGCTTGCGGAATAGGATCCCAATATGGAGCCAATTACAATTCCAGGCACCCATCTCTTAAGTATTGATCGATTAACATTTCCAAGTTTTAAATGTGACCTTATAGAAGAGATGGAGGTAAAACAAATTATTCCAAGTGATGATGCAATCGCTACATGCATTGCGTAAACAGGCGAATAATCTAGATATAGTAAAATAAAATAACTGATAGGCACAATAATAATACCTCCGCCTACCCCAAGAAGACCTGCGATAAATCCAGATATCGTTCCTGTTAATAGAAAAATAATTACTAAACTTATCAATTTTTTACCGTACTGTTTGTTTTTTATTGTAGTAATCTTTTTAAAATAAAAGTAAATTAAATCTATGCAACATATCCATTGGTTAGGGACAGGCCTATCATCCATTCCAGGAATTAGAAGAATCTCTCAAAATTATGAAAATGTAACTATTTGGAACAGAACGCTAGAAAAAGCACAACAAAGCATAAGCCATGTTGATAAACAAAATGTAACTGCTAAAACATTTGATATAGAATCATTAACTAGCGTCTTAAATGCAGGTGATATAGTTGTATCACAATTACCAGCTAATCATCACTTAACCATTGCAAAATTATGCTTGGATAAAAACTGTCACTTTGCTTCAAGCAGTTATATCTCACCAGATATGAAAAATTTAAACGATGAAGCAAAAAGAAATAATTTAGTTTTTATCAATGAGGTTGGTCTTGACCCAGGTATTGATCATTTTTTTTCACATCTACTCGTTAAAAAATTAAAAGAAACTGGTTTAAGCAACCTTGATGTTACCTATCACTCATATTGTGGTGGCTTTCCAGCAATACCTAATGATTTTAAATATAAATTTAGTTGGTCTCCGGTTGGGGTCATCAAAGCTCTAAACAATGATGCAAAATTTATTAGCAACTTTCAAAAAGTAGTAAAAACTCCCTATAAAAATATTGGAAAATATTCAGTTAATAATGAGATTTACGAGGCTTATCCAAATCGGGACTCAACTCCATATATCACAGAGTATAATTTTGATCAGCAATGGAATCTTAAAGAATTTGTAAGGGGCACTTTAAGATTGAATGGTTGGGAAAATGCATGGAAAGATATTTTTGAAATGCTTTCCAACAAATCTAAAGATCTTGATACAAAAATCAACAATCTGGGTGAAGAATTATGGAAAAAGCATCCCTATTCACCAGGTGAAGAAGATCGCGTTGTACTATATGTCAATTTATTAGCACATCAAAATAATAAAGAAGTATTTAATAAGTATTATTTTTTAGATGAAAAAGGATCTGGCGAAAATACCGCGATGGGAGTCTTGGTATCTATAACCTTATCTTGTGCAATAGATCTAATAATAGAAAAAAAATTAGAAAGTGGAGTGCAAGCTGCCCCATATGATGAAAACTTAATTAACTATTTTTTTAAAACTTTTGAAGAATATAATATTGATATAAAAAATAGTTTATGACTCAAAAAATAGAGTCAATTGGAATAATCAAAGAAAGCAGGAATGATGAAAGTCGAGCCCCAATTGCGCCTGAACAAATCAAAGAAATAAAAAATAAATTTCCTGACCTTAATATTTACGTTGAACCAAGTAACAAAAGAAGTTTCAAAAATGAAGAATACGTTCAAAATGGAGGAATTTTAAGTGATAATCTAGATCATTGTGAGTTAATATTTGGCGTTAAAGAAGTAGATGTAAATATTTTAATCCCAAATAAAACTTACGTTTTTTTTTCACATACCTATAAATTAAATAAAGAGACACTATCAAATGCACAAGGTACTCCAGGAATGGATAAAAAAGAACTTCTGCGAGCTATACTAAATAAAAAAATTAAACTTATAGATTATGAAAATATAAGAGCTACAAACGGGTCCAGATATCTTGGTTTTGGAAGATTTGCAGGAATAGTAGGATGTTATAACACTTTGAATCTTTTTTTATTACAAAATAATTTTCAACCTTTAGCGCGTGCATTCAAAATTAATAATTATGAAAGACTTATAAAAAATTTATCCGAAGTTCGTTTTCCTAATTTTAAAATGTTGATAACAGGTGATGGAAGGGTAAATCGAGGAGTTCAAGAAATTTTAAAATATACAAATATAAAAAAAATTACACCGAAAGATTTTTTAGATAAAAAATTTGATTATCCTGTCTTTTGTAATTTAGATACAAAAGATTATGTTATGCATAAAGAGAATAAGAAATTTGAATTAGTGCATTTCATTAACTGCCCCAAGGAGTATCAGAGTAAAACCTTTGAACACTTAAAAGAAAGTGATATTTACATAAGTGCACATTATTGGGACCCAAGTTCACCAAAAATATTTACAAAAAATCAAATTACTGATTTTACCAAACTTAAGATAATTGGTGATGTCACTTGCGATGTTGATGGTTCGGTTCCATCAACAATCAAATCAACCACAATTGAACATCCAAATTTTTATATTAACAAAGACACATTCGAAGAAACAAGTGAGATTCAAAATGCTTTAGCTGTTATGGCAGTTGACAATCTACCTTCAGAACTACCAAGGGACTCAAGCAGGGAATTTGGAAATGGGATTGTAAATGAGGTCATTCCATTTATCCTTGGGATAGATGATGGCAGAATACTCAACGCTACAATTACTGAAGATGGTCGATTTTTAGATAAATATTCCTATTTAAAGGACTATATTGACTCTAAATGAACCTTACTAAAACTCAATCCACAACGTTAAAATCTCAAGAAAAATTTGAAATTATAAGTAATTTTTCACCAAGTGGGGATCAGCCAAATGCAATAAAAACACTTGTTCAAAATTTAAGAGATAGAGAAAATGAACAAGTCCTCTTAGGTGTTACAGGATCTGGCAAGACTTTTACAATGGCAAAAGTAATTGAAGAGATGCAACGCCCTACTCTCATTATGGCACCTAACAAAACTTTAGCGGCACAACTATATGGAGAAATGAAAAGCTTATTTCCCAATAATGCAGTTGAATATTTTGTTAGCTACTATGATTACTATACTCCTGAAGCATACGTTCCTAAAAGTGATACGTTTATAGAAAAAGAGTCTTCTATAAATGAACAAATTGATAGGCTTCGTCATTCAGCTACACGCTCACTTGTTGAAAGAAGAGACACTATCATTGTAGCTTCTGTATCATGCATTTATGGCATTGGATCTGTGGAAGCCTATTCTTCGATGTCATTCTCACTTGAAAAAAATCAATCAATAAATCGAGATATAATAATTAGAAAACTAGTTGAACTACTTTACAAAAGAAGGGATATGGAATTTAGACGAGGTAGTTTTCGTGCGAAAGGAGATATATTGGAAATTTTTCCCTCGCACCACGAAGATCGATCCTGGAAAATATCCTTTTTTGGTGATGACATTGAAAAGATATCTGAAATAGATCCATTGACTGGAGAAAATTTAGGTGATCTCGAACAAATTAGAATTTTTGCTAACTCACATTATGTTACACCAAAACCAACAATCAAAAAAGCTATTGTTCAAATTAAAGAAGATTTAAAAAAACAACTAATTGTTTTTGAGAATGAAAAAAAACTTCTTGAACGTCAACGTTTAGATGAGAGAACTACTTTTGATTTAGAAATGATTGAAACAACAGGAAGTTGTAGTGGCATTGAAAACTACTCACGATATTTATCAGGAAGAAAACCTGGTGAGCCACCTCCAACTTTATACGAATACATACCGGAAGATGCTTTGTTATTTATTGATGAAAGTCATATTACTTGCAGTCAAATATCAGGAATGTACAAAGGTGATTTTTCACGAAAATCTACTTTATCACAGTATGGATTTAGACTTCCTAGCTGCCTAGATAATAGACCTCTAAAACGAGAGGAATGGGATGCAATGCGTCCACAAACAATCTTTGTGAGCGCAACTCCAGGAGATTATGAATTGGAAAAAACAGGTGGAGTTTTTGTTGAGCAAGTGATTCGCCCTACTGGTTTAATTGACCCTCCAATTGAAATTAGAAAAACAAAGCATCAAATTGATAATCTAATTGATGAATGTAAGTCGACTATTACTGATGGATATAGAGTGATTATAACTACTTTAACAAAAAAAATGTCTGAAGATTTAACTGAATATATGCATGAAGAGGGTTTGAAAGTCCGCTATCTTCATTCTGATATCGATACTCTAGAGCGTGTTGCGATCATTAGAGATTTGCGCCTTGGCGTATTTGATATTTTGATTGGTATCAACCTATTAAGAGAAGGATTAGATATCCCCGAATGCGCTCTTATGGCGATATTAGATGCTGATAAAGAAGGATATTTAAGATCTAAAACAAGTTTAATACAAACAATTGGAAGAGCGGCAAGAAATGTTGATAGCAAAGTGATAATGTACGCAGATACTGTTACAAAAAGTATGAAAGAGGCTATTGATGAAACTGAAAGAAGAAGAGAAAAACAATTAAGATACAATAAAGAAAATAATATTACTCCGCTTAGTATTAAAAAGAATATTGAAGAAATTTTAGAAAATACTGCTGAGCAAGATCATGTTACAGTAGAAATTGAAAATGCAAAAGAGCTTGTAGGAAAAGATTTAAACAAGCATATTAAACATCTTGAAGAAAAAATGAATATGTTTGCTTCAAAATTAGAATTTGAAGATGCAGCAAGAATAAGAGATGAAATTAATAGACTTAAAGCTAAGGAAGTTGGACTATCAGATAAAATTTTAAAATTTAAAAAAAAATAATGGAAATTTTATTTGATATTAAGCAAACCACAGGAATCATTACTCTGAATAGGCCACAAGCATTAAATGCTCTCAATTTATCTATGGCAGAACAATTTGCAAATAAATTACAAGAATGGCAAGTTGACCAAAATATAGAAAGAATACTGCTTCAAGGTGAAGGCAAGCATTTCTGTGCAGGAGGTGATGTTAAAAGTGTTCATTTGTCAGGTCCATCATCTGAACTAAAACGCGAATTTTTTGCAAAAGAATATTCGCTAAATTTACAAATTAAAAATTTCACTAAACCTTATTTATCAATATGGAAAGGTGTTGTCATGGGTGGAGGTGTTGGGTTATCAATTTATGGAGACTATAGAATTGTAACTGACAGCACCAAATTTGCAATGCCCGAGACATCCATAGGCTTCTTTCCAGACGTTGGTAGTAGTTTTTTTCTTTCAAAATTGAAGAACAACATTGGAAAATATCTGGCTCTAACGGGAGAAATAATTTTCAACAGAGATTTATTAAATTTTGAATTGGCAACACATTATTGCCCCGAAGAAAAATTAAATGACTTAATCAACAACTATATTGTTAATGGAGAAATTAAAAATTATGAAACAACTGCTATTTCTTCTTTTTCACAAGATAGACTTAATTTTTATAATAAAAATTTATCAGGATCCATATTTGATATCTTAAATAATAAAGAGATATTAAATAACCCAGACTATTTACTTAATAAAATTAAAAAAAAATGCCCAATGAGTCTAGCCGTAACAGCATTACTTTTTAATGATTCAAAATCAAATTCATTAGAAGAGTGTCTAGTAAATGAATATAGACTGAGTCAAAAAATGACTAACCGAATTGATTTTAGTGAAGGAATTGAGGCTGTATTAATTGAAAAACATCATAATCCAAAATGGAATCCCACATCAATAAAAGATATAGATAATAATGAAGTAAAAAAACTATTAGCTGACCATATAGATTATGAATTAAAAATTATAAATTAGCAATATTTAACATCGTTTAAAAACTAGTATGATCAAAAAAATTTTAGGTATATTCATTCTTTTAATTATCATTATTTTTTTAGCCTTATATGTTGCTGTCGATAAAATATTAATTAAAAATACCATTTCAAATATTGAGAAAAAACTAAATTTAAATATTAATTTACTTGAGGATTATTCATTTAATCTTTTTCCAATAGTATCTCTGTTAACAAAATTCGACTTAGAAAAAGAAAATATAAACCTATTTATAGAAGATGCAGAATTTGAGATTTATAAAAATTATAATCAAAAACCCGCAGAATACTCTTTAAAGGCTAAAAGTATAAAAATTGAAAAATTAATAATCCAAGATTTAGAAGCTGATGGTAATATATATAAATATTCTAATGATAGTCTCAATTCACATCTTGAAATATATCCAAAAGGTTACATTAAATATAAATTAAATGCTGATGAAAAGAATTCTGTTAAATTTATAAAATTAATTCTGAGTAGAATAAATTTACCTGAGTCTTATAAAAAATTATCAAATTTCATTTTAAGCATACTTGAAGAAGATACATCTTTTGATAGTAAGTTTACATTAGAAAGAGAATTGTTAACAATTGATTATTTTGACACAACAAAAAAAGAATTAAACTTTAAATTAAACGGTACATATAATTTAAAATCTAATATTGTTGATATAATTGTAAAACTGAATAGTAATAGAGAAAATTTTATGGAGTTTAGAATTACTGATAATGTAAAAAATCCATATATTCAAATTTTATCAAACGATAATTCTTTAAATTACAATTTCTTCCTCAATGATATTGAGAAGATTTTTGAAGGTGGAGTGGATAATATTTTGAAGAATTTAATTGCTAATGAATAGTTTATTTTATGTAATTTTATCCGTGTTTAGCTATGTCATACTGGGATTTATAATTAAAAAATATTTTAATTTATCTCATAAAATTATAAGCAAGTTTGATTACTTAAGTTTTAATATATTACTTCCCATAGCCCTGATAACCTATTTTTGGCAAATTAATTTTCCTAGTTTTAATACGTTAAATTTACTTTTTGTTTTTTTTGGAGCTGGAATTTTTATTTTTTTTATTGGTTATCAAATTGCTTATAATAAATTTAAATTTACTGTTGATGATAGCGCACTGATCGGGCTTGCTTCATGTTTTGGAAATTCTGTAGCACTTGGGATTCCCTTGATGCATACACTTTTCGGCAAATTAAATGTTATGCCTTACATGATATTAGTTCTTTTTCATGGCTTAGTACATTTTACATATACGACTTTAATAATTGAGAGTTACAGAAATAGATCCTTGAAAATCCATAGGCAAATTTTAAGTACATTTATTGGTTTATTTAGAAATGTAGTTCTTGTTGGTATATTTTTTGGAATTTCACTAAATTATTTTAACATTCCTCAACCAACTAATTTATTATTTATTCTAAATTTAATTTCAGAAATTGCTCTGCCATGTGTGCTCTTATCCCTTGGATTTGCTCTAGCAACATTTAATTTAGTTCTTTCATTTAAAAGATCAGTGATCTTAACTTTTTTGAAAAATATACTCCACCCACTAATTGCATTCACTATCTCTAAATTTTTTTTGAATTTAGATGAATTGTTAGTGATGACTGTAACTTTAGCAGCAGCTTTACCTAGTGGATCACAAACCTATTATTTTGCATTTAGATATAATTCTCAAAAAGAACTTATTTCATCAAATATAGTTTTAAGTACTTTTGTAAGTTTTTTTACTTTATCAATTTTAATTATTCTATTTGATTTTTAAGTAGATTGAGTTGTAAAAGACAAAATTCTATCTTTTTTCATTTTTGTTGAATTACTGTTCGGAAAAATTTCCAACATTTTATCGTAGATATCAATTGCTTTTTCAGGCTGATTAAGATGAATAAATATTAAACCCATTCCGTCTAATGCTCCAAAATGTCTTGGTTCAAGCTCTAATGTTTTACTAATATCTCTCATTGAAAGATCGAAATTTCCCATCATAAAATGAGCTGTTGCTCTTTTATTCCAAGCTTCAGCAAAATTAGGCATTTCAAATATTACTTTATCAAAATAATCAATTGCTCTAGAATGAAAGCCTAGATTCATCATTTGAACGCCAGTTTCAAAAGTTCTTGTTATTTTTGGATCATCAATTTCATGCCAAATTTTCCATATTTGTTGCGTGAGTTTTTCTATTTCCAACTGATCCTCTGTAACAATCAGTTTGTCGAATAAATAATTCAATCTTTTATCGTTTTGATCTGCAAATGATTGAGAAGATAAAAAAATCAAAAACAAAAATAAGATTAATTGTCTAAACATAATCATCCAACTTAAAAGGTCTCGAGGAGAAATTTCTTTTTTTTTCATGCTTTCTTGTTCTTCCAGTAACTCTTTTTCTCCATATTTTGAATGATTTAGACTTTAGATTTTTTCTCATAATTTTTATTACTTCAGATTCGCTTAAACCATGAATTCTTTTAATTTCTTCAAATGATACTTTATCGCTCCAAGCAAGTTTGATTATATTGTCTGTTGAACTAAGCATGATTTATATGTAGTTTGAATTTAACTAATTTCTAAAAATGATTGATTTATATTCTTCAGCAACTCCCAATGGTCGAAAAATCAGCATTATGCTTGAAGAATTGGGAGTCCAATATAATGCAATACATATAGATTTAGAGAAAAAAGAACAGTTTTCTAATTTTTTTTCCAAAATTTCTCCAACTAATAAAATTCCCGTAATTGTGGATAATGATGAAGGCAATACTGTCTTTGAGTCTGGTGCTATTCTTCTTTATCTTGCTGAAAAATACGGTAAATTTCTTAATAAAAATTGTTATTGGGAAATAGTTCAGTGGTTATTTTTTCAAATGTCTTATGTGGGTCCAATGTTAGGTCAGGCACACCAATACCTTTTTTATAACGCTGGTAAAAGTAAATTTGCGGAAGAAAAATCTAAGGGCTACACCAAACATGTATATCAAATCTTAGATGAAAGATTATCAAGTAGAGAATATATTGTTAATGAATACTCTATTGCTGATATTTCTATTTGGCCATGGATAGCTAGATTTGAGAGACATCAAATAGATCTTGATAAATATCCAAATGTTCTTCGTTGGTATTTAGCAATATCAAATAGAGCTGCTGTAATTAAAGGCTACAATGTTGTTGGGGATTATTATGAAATCCCTACTGTTTAAGGATTGTAAAAAAATACTGAAACAGCTGTACCAATCAGCATTATCGCCAATAAAAGTTCTATAACTTTTTTTAACCTTTCATTACCTAAATATTGACGAATAATACTCCCTCCATACGCCCAAATACTTATTGAAGGAATGTTCACTATAGTCGACATGATTACCATAAATAAAGTTCCAACTAAAATATTTTCATTTTTAGGGTAATACAACGTAACAGCCGTTGAGCAAATGACCCAAGCTTTTGGATTTACAAATTGAAAAAGTATTGCTTCATAATAATTCAAGGGTCTTGATCTATCTTCGGTTTTCGAGATATTTAAAGAACCAAACATTTTGTAAGCAAGATATAATATATATGCAGAACCAACATATCTCAACACATCAAAAAGAATTGGATATTTAATAAATAACGAACCTAATCCTAGACATACAAGTGCTAATTGTAATCCGTGACCAGTAGGAATACCAAGTACATTTGGAATTGATCTTATGAATCCAAATTTTATTCCTGAGGCTGTTAAAATACTATTGTTTGGACCAGGGGTAGCATACATTATGAAATTATATACCGCTAAAGCTAAAATTAACTCCCATGATATCACTTAATTAATCTCTAAAATTTATGAACTGTATTGGAATTCCAGTTTGCAAATCTTCAATTAACTTCATTGCAGCCTGCAAATCATCTCTTTTTTTTCCATCAATGCGAAGCTCATTACCATTAATTTTTGCTTGAATTTTCATTTTTGAATTTTTAATTTCTGATGTTATTTTTTTTGCAATATCTTGCTCTATTCCCTCTACTAATGTTATTGTCTGTCTTATTCTATCACCTCCAGCTTTTTCCTTATCTTTTTTTCCTAAAGCCAGGGGGTCTAATTTTCTTCTAACAAAATGTGAAATCAAAATATCGTCAACTTGTGAGAGCTTTAAATCATCATCTGTGACTATAGTGATAATCTTTTCTTTTCTCTCTACTGAAGTATTTGATCCTTTAAAATCATACCTATTTGTTATTTCCCTCAATGCATTTGCAATAGCATTATCAATTTCTTGAAAATCAACTCTACTCACAACATCAAAACTAGGCATATATTATTAGTCTATTGCATTCTCAGAATCTTCTGGCAACTGTTTTTTTGTATTTAATCTTCCAAGTTTTTTCATTTTATCAATTTTTTTTGTTAAGCTACCTGGTCCATCTTGCAGTCGAGATTTTGCTTCATCCATTTTTAAACTAGCTTTATCTAAAGATTGCTTGACAGTACTAAAAGACTCATAAACATTTACAGCCTTGTCGTATATTTCGCTTGCTGTTGCAGCTATATCTTTAATTGTTTTAGATTGCTTATCTATGCGCCACATATTTTCAACTGCTTTAAGTAAGAATGGCAACGTAGAAGGGCCAACGATGATAATTTTTTTTTGCCAAGCCTTCTCAATAACATCAGCAGCCTCGTTGTATAAAGTTAGTAATGCTGGCTCAATCGGAATAAACATCAATACTGAATCAATGGAATTAATTTGATACAGAGATGCATAATCATCTTTTCCCAAATCTCTTACAAAATTTTTTACAGAGTCTATAAATTTTTTTAAGTGAATTTTTTTTTCATTTTCATTATTTGTATTAGAAAATTCGTGCCATGAGTTTAGAGAAACTTTTGAATCGATAATTATATCTCTATTCCCTGGCATATGAACAATGACATCAGGTTTTTGTAAATTACCATCTTTATCTCTATAAGCTTTTTGTGTTTCATACTCATTTCCCTCTCTCAGTCCAACACCATCTAGGATATTTTTTAATACAAATTCTCCCCATGAGCCTTGTTGTTGAGAACCACCTCTGACAAGAGTATTTTCTAATCGGTCTTGGGCTAAATTAAAATTTTGCAGTGATAACTGAATAGATTGCATATGTTGTTTTAATGAAACAATATCATTTTCCTCATTTTTTTGAGTTGATTTATTTTTGAAGAACAAAAAATATAAAGAAATGAATACTCCAATACCTGAAAAAAAACCAATGAGGTAAAATAAAAAATAATAAGTACTACTCATCTTAAAAAATTCCCAATGCCAAACTTAATGACAAATATATTACCAAATATCTTCCAAATTTCCCAATACTTACCAAAATTATAAAAGGAATTATTGAATAACGTAATGTACCTGCAACAAATGTTATAGGATCTCCTATAAAGGGCACCCATGAAAGTAAGAGTGACCATTTTCCATACTTATTGAAAATTTTATTGCCTCTATCAATCATATTATTGTTTATTGGAAACCAAGATTTTTTAATAAAATAGTTAACGTAATAACCACAAATCCAATTAAATACGGATCCTAAAATATTTCCAGCAGATGCAAATAATAATAATAAAAAATTATTATATTTATCCATTGATAGTAATGTTATGAAATAAGCTTCGGAACCAAAAGGAATGATTGTTGCAACCATAAATGCAACAGTAAATAAAGATAAATAAATCAAATACGTTTTTTATTCTTTGGCAAAATTTTCCATTATTGCTGCCGCATATTTAATTCCTTTAATATAGTTTGCAACATGAATATTTTCATCAGGTGCGTGCAAATTAGCTCCTGGATTAGCAAAACCAGTTAAAACAGTAGGCATCCAAACATGTTTTAAAATTGTTCCTTCTGCAGAAACTCCATTTACTACAGGTTTTTCTCCAAATACCTCTTCAGCAGCCTTTATTATAGCTTGTGAAATGTCTTCTTTCACTGAAATTTTATATGGTGGTTCAGCAGCATCAAAAGCTATAACTTCCAAATGTCCAAATCCATGATCAATCAAATGTTTTTTTACTTTTTCTATACACTTTTGTGGATTCATATGAGGTAATAACCTAAAATCAATTCTTACTCTTGCTTCGTTGGGAACGATAGTTTTATGACCAGGTCCTGTATAACCTGATATCATTCCCTGAATATTTGCTGTTGGCTCATAAGTTCTTGCCTTAATCGCTTCGACACCTTCCCTATCAAGTACAAATTTTTCTATTCCAAATTCTTTTTTTAATGCAGATAAATCAACTCTTTCATTTTTTTTCTTAAGAAGATTTATTTCTTCTTCACCTAATTCGTATAACCCTTCATACCAATCTTTAATCAATATTTTTCTATCTCTTGTCATAATAGTTGATAAAGCATGAACCAATTCCCATGGTGGACTAGGAACTAAAGGAAAGTTAAGCGAATGAATGTCTTTGTTACCTCCTCTTGCTATTAATTCAATAAATAATACTGATTTTAATCCTAATTCTACTTCAGGGACTTTGGCAAAAGTATCCACAGTACCATCTAAGCAATGCATACCATCTGCTTCTAAAAGTTTTTTATTTTTTTCTACCCAAGGGCCTAGGTGCACTGAGCCAATTTCTTCCTCACCTTCATAAAAAAATTTCAAATTTAAAGGTACTTCACCTCTAACTTCAAGGAAAGCTTTGGCCGCTTTGTTAAATGCCAAAAGACCTCCTTTATTATCAGTAGCTCCTCTTCCATATATAACATCATCAACTAATGCCCCCGACCATGGTCCACCATGAGACCATTTTTCAATTGGTTCAGGTGGCTGAACATCATAATGAGAATAGCAAAATAATGTTTTTTTTGACAACGATGATTTGAGATGTCCAAAAACAAGTGGTGGCCCCCCAGGAATTTCATGAAGCTCTGCCGGTAACCCATCTTTGTGCATTTGTTTTTTAACAAACTCTGCACACTCTTCTAATCCAATATTTTGTGCAGAAACAGAGGGTATTCTTATTAATTCTTGTAAATCTGATACATACTCTTCAACATTATTATCAATATGATTATAAATATCTTTCATTATTGATTTTCCTCCTTAGATAATTGCCAAGCATTAACATGAGATCCACTTAATCTTTGATAACTCCCTGAGGCAAGTTTTAAAAATGCTGGGGCTAATTCGATTGGATCTACCCATTTTTTTTTATACTCTTCTTCATAATTTTTCTCTGACATTGGTGTATTCATAAACATTCCCGGTGTTAGTGTAAAAACCTGAATTCCACTTGTGGACCCTTCTATTGCCAAACTTTTCATTAGTCCTTCAAGGCCATGTTTAGATGCACAATATGCACTTTCATTTTTAAAACCTTCGATACCTGATCTTGAAGAAACAAAAATTATAACTCCTTTTTTATTTTTTTTCATGTTTGTCCAAGCATAATTAGACAATAAAAACCCACTATTAAGAGAGATGTTTGTCATTTCATCCCAATAATCAGATGTTGTTTCTTCAAATGATTTTGGAACAAGAACTGCAGCATTGTGTATTAAAATATCAATATAAATATTTTCTATCTTAAATTTATTTATTAAACTTTTTACGGAATTAATATTGCTTAGGTCACATTCAATATTATTAGAATTAGAAATATTATTTTGAATCAGTTTTTTATAGTTAACGTCAATTAAAAAAAGATTTGCTTTTTTTTTTGCAAAAGCTTTTGATACTGCTAGACCTAAACCATCTGCGGCTCCAGTAATCAAAATATTTTGATTTGCAAATTCCATAAATTAGAGATCAATCCACTTTCTTTTAACTGTAGATTCAAGAACTGCATCAACAACAATTTGATTTTTTAAACCATCTTCAAATGTTGAACCATGATTTAAAGGTCTTTTTTCTCTAATAGCTGATACCAATTCTCTTAAAAGACTTACAACAGAAACATTCCATATTCCCTTATTTATTCCCTCAAGTGATGCGTTGGGATCTTCAAAATACATTTTTTCAAATTCTTTGCCTTTTTTGGCAAATAAAATTTCTTCAGTTTTATCCTCAAGAATGATCGTTCCCTCTGTACCAAAAATTTGTGTTTTATTTCCTAGAACATGGCTTGCAACACCACTTAAAAAAATATTTGCTAATCCTCCATTTTCTAATTCAAGTGAAAAATGAGATAAATCATCAGCAGTGGCTTTCCATGACTTATTAGTATCTTTATCAATACGATCTTCGACTATGGTTAAGGCTTGACCAAATACTGACTTTATTTCCCCACTCCACCATCTTATTAAATCAACTTGATGTGATCCATTTGCCCCCATTCGTCCGCCACCTCTACTTTTAAGGCTCCACCAATCATTTATAGGCCTCGAGTCAGGGCTTAACCATCCATTTGATACATTAAGAATATTTATATGCTGAATGTTTCCTATTTCACCATCAGAAATCCATTTTTTTATATGTTTTCTGTTTGGGTTAAATCTTAATTCATGATCAATCATATGTATTTTATTTTGATCATTTGCTACCTTCAGCATCTCCCTAGCTTCATGAGCATTCATGGCTGTAGGTTTTTCACACAAAACATGTGCACCTTTTTTTAGAGCTTGAATAGATATAGGTGCATGTAAATCAGTTGGAGTTGCAATACAAATTAAGTCAAATGAATTTTCATCTAACATCTTTTCCCAATTGTCATAAAAATTATTAACCTTAAATTCTTCAGCACAGGATTTAGCATTTTGAATATTAAATGATGAAATTGCAGTAACCTCAACTCCTTCAATATGTTTTAGTGCAGGCAAATATGCTGCTTTTGCAAAACTCGCTCCAACTATTCCAATTTTTACATTCATTTATTCTATCTCCTTTAATCTTGGATCTAAATAATCCCTCAACCAATCACCAACAATATTAAATGCTAATACGGTAATTAATATTGCCATACCTGGAAAAAATGGTAACCACCATCTTTTTGCAAAAATATGGTCTCTACTCTCTGCTAACATTGCACCCCAAGTTGGAATTTGTGGAGGCACACCTAAACCTAAAAAAGAAAGAGCAGCTTCAGCTAAAATTACACTCGCTACGTTAAAAGAGGCTATGACAATTAACGGTGCAAAAATATTAGGTAAAATAGACCCAAACATTATACTAAAGTTATTTACTCCTAGCGCCTTTGCAGCTTCAACATACTCCTTTTCTTTTTTGCGAAATAGTTTGAGCTCTAGCTATTCTTGCGTAAGTTACCCATTGCCCCACCCCCAATACTAAAATTAAATTGATCAAACCTTCACCAAGAACAACTAAAAAAAGAATTGCAAGTAATATGAAAGGAAAAGCGAGCTGAATATCTGCTAACCTCATTATAATATCATCCACCAATCTTCCATAATAACCAGCAAATATTCCAAGCAATGTTCCAAGGATACCACCAATAAAAACAGCAGAAAATCCGACAAGCAATGATACTTGAGCTCCATAGATGAGCCTGGAAAAACTATCTCTGCCAAGAGCATCAGAACCTATTAAGTATTTCATTTCACCTTTTTTATCTAAAGTTAAAGGAGGTGAAACTCTTTCCATGATATGATTTTTATTAGGATCAAGAGGAGATATTTCTGAAGCAAAAATTGCTACAAATATAATAAAGAAAAGCCAAAAAACTGAAATTAAAGCCCATTTATTTTTAATAAGAGCAATTAAAAGTTTAAAAAAAGATGATGAAGTTGATGAACTTCCATTTGATAGTGTGTCATTAGAAGTTGATTGCAACTTACTCATAATTTTATTCGAGGATCAAGTTTTGCATATACCAAATCAGTTATCAAATTAATAATAATTACAAAAACCGATATAACTACAACAGCAGCTTGAACTAATGGTATGTCTCTATTGGCTATAGCATCAAACACAGTCCTGCCTAAACCTGGCCAAGCAAAAATTACTTCTACTACTACTACGCCACTTATCATAAATCCAAATTCCAAACCTATTATAGTGACAACTGGCAGCCATGCATTTCTCATTGCATGCCTCATGATCACAACATAGTTTGTTAACCCTTTTGATTTTGCTGTTCGGACATAATCTTGTGATAAAACTTCGAGCATTGATGAGCGAATTAATCTAGCATTTCTTGCCACGGAATAAAATGCGACTGCAAACCCTGGTAATATCAAATAAGTTAAAGTTGTTGGAAGGTTTTTAAAAGCCTCTACAAAGTTTCCTTGAAATAAAGGCATCAAAAAAGGAACATGACCAGATATAGGAAGCCACCCAACATTTAGTGAAATATATAAAATGCACATGATTCCTAACCAAAAACTTGGAACAGACTGTCCTAACATTGCAATAGCCATGAGTGTTCCATCTATCCAAGTCCCCCTATAAATTGCAGAAAATATACCAAAAGGTATTGAGCCAAATATTGCTATCAACATTGAAAAAATTGTTAATTCAATTGTTGCGGGTAAAGTTTCTAATATTATTGTCATTGCAGATTGACCATAATAAAGTGAGGTTCCAAAATCTAACTGTAAAAGTTTAATTACATAATTGAAATATTGTACATACAGAGGTTTATCAAATCCAAGCTTTGCTCTTGTAGCCTCTATTTCCTCTGGGGAAGCTCTTTCACTAACAAATAAATAAGTTGGATCGCCACCTATCTGCAAAGCAATAAATGTTACTAATGTTACTCCAAATATTACCAGGATTGTTTGTGGCAATCTGCGGAGTATATATAAAAACATGTTCTAAAATTAAAATGGAATGTTTGTTGGCCCCATTTAATGGGACCAACATATCAAATAAATTTATTTTAGAGTAGCTTTAAATAAATCTACTTTTTCATCTCTTCGTGGAGACCAATCTACTCTGTTGCTAACTCCATAGAAGTCAGGCTGGAAATATAGATGTAGCCAAGGTCCTTCATTATAAAAAACCTCTAACATTCTATCTACTTCTCTACGTATAATGTATTCATTGTTGGTGTTATTAATAACTTTCCAACCTTTGAACCATTCCTCGTTCTGCCATTTAGTGTAGTTAGGTCCAGAGTCAGGTTTTGATAAGTCAGCCATATCGTAAAGCGGACTCCAAGTAGCTCCACCTGAACCGATAAAATACATTGGTCCAGCTTTTTTCTCTATAATTAGAGGGATATATACTGAAGACCAATCTAAAATATCACATTTAGTTTTAACCCCAACATCATCAAGATACTGACAAATTGCTAAAACAACATTTCTATCATTTAGGTATCTACCTTCACCTGCTTGAAGTGTCATTTCAAATCTAACACCATTAGCATCTCTAGGATATCCTGCTTGATCTAGTAAATATTCAGCAATTTCTGGATCATATGGGTAAGGTTTTAATGTTGGATGAGCATTATTAGGATTAACAATACCAGTCATTCTTGTACAAGGTGCATTTAAAAGATTAGCACAAATTGCTTCTACATCGACTGCGTATTGAAGAGCCCTTCTAACCTCTGGTTTTTGTATTGCTGCTCCACCTGGAGTAACTGCAAATTCAGGACCCTGATGATAACCAACATACATTCTTCGAGTACCTTGAACTTTAGCAACACTCGCTGTGCTTGAAGCATCTATTGCTTCAACCTGATCAGGAGATGCATTAGTAATCATATCTACATTACCTGCGATAAGTTCAGCAGTTCTTGTAGAAGCTTCTGGGATTACTCTCCAAATAATATTTTCAAAATTTGTTGGTATAGGTGGATTAGCAGCCTTTTTCATAACAATCTGGCTTCCTTTATCCCATTTAACAAATTCATAAGGACCTGAACCAATTGGATTAGTTGACGCTTCTTCTTTTGACATCTTTTCATAAGAGTCTTTACAGTGAACGTACACTTCCGCGATTAAGCCTAAAGCGATGTGGTTTGGACCACCTAAAACAATTGTTACATCTCTCTCACTATCTGCCCTTGCTTCTTTAAAATCAATTGATTTATATACAAAGCCAGCTGAGTTACCTGTAAATGCCATTTCAGGATCTGCTACTCTATTAAAAGAATATGCTGCATCTTCTGCAGTCAACGCTTCACCATCATGACAAGTTAGTCCACTCTTCAGAGTAAAAGTATATTCTTTACCATCATCTGAAATTGTATAACTTTCTGCTAAATTAGGCACGATAGAACCAGTCTCATCTACAGAATATAACTGACCAAACATGTGCTTCATAATATTAGCAGTGTGTCGAGAACTAATTTGAGCAGGCTCTAAACCAACAGTATCAGTAGGCAAGCCAACAACAAATGTATCATCTGGAGGTGCTGCGAAAGAATAAGTAGATGGTAAAATTAAACCAAATACTATCGCTACTCCAGTTATTATTTTTTTCATACAACCTCCATAATTAAAAATATGAAAACTATTAAAGAAGGTAATGAAATTTTAATATTTTAGAATAGTAAATTAGTCATTTAAGTGATGACTATAAGTCATTATTATTATGATTCAGTATGCCAAAAAAGTAATAAAAGTCAGTAATTTTTGACACTAATTTTTTTTCCTGTTTTTGCTGATGCAATACACGCTTCTACAATAGATAAAGAATTTAAATGATCTTTGTTAATTTTTATCAAATTTTTCGAATTTTTTTCAACTTTAATAAAATCATTTAAAAGTGCTTCAGCATCATCTAGCCACATTCTAAATTTTTTAAGTTTAATATTTGTGATTTTTTTATTTTCAAGAGTTCTGTAATTTAAATTTTTAAATTGTTCTTTTTGTATAATAATTCCCTTGGTGCAATCAGTTCTCCATTCAAAATTTAGTGTTTTAGAATTACTTTGCCAATTACCTACATAATTTACGATCATTCCATTACGAAGTTCAAAAATAGCATTTACATTTGTATGATGTTTATACATTGACCAAGGTGGATTAAATGTCTTGGCAAAAACTGATTTAATATTTGATTTAAAAATGAATCTAATTAAATCAAAATGATGAATAGATTGTTCCCAAAGCATTGGGTGTTTCATGAACAAAGGATATTTATTTAATCTCTCGAGTCTGCCATCTCTCCATCTTTCATAGATGAATTTTGAAAATATCGGTTTTCCTACTTTACTTGAATTAATTAATTTAATTTTCTCTAAAGTAGTAGGAAGGTATCTAAAGTTCAGTCCAACAAATAAAAGAAGTTTTTTTCTTGTCATAAATGTAATTAATTTTTTCGCCTCATTAAAATTAACTGTAAGTGGTTTTTCAACTAATACTGACAGTTTATATTTCGCGCACACTTTCAAATCCTTCATACGATTAAAAGGAGGTGTTGATAAGATAACAGCATCTGGATTTGTATCCAAAATAGCATTATCCAATTTTGAGTAAAATTTTACAGGAGACTTTTTTTTTAGATTTTGATTAATATCACAGATACCGACTAAAATTGTCTGTTTATTTTTATTTACAACTTTGGACCAAATTTTACCTCTTGGACCATAACCCACCAACAATATCTTTAATTTCTTCATGTATTTTTTTTTATTAAATTAATTACTTTTTTAGGTGAAGTCCAATTTTTAAAACTGAGCTTATTTCTATAAATTGTCACCGTAGAATTATTTGATAAATTACTTCCTTCAATCTCTATATGTTTAGCATTCGAGTCAATTAAACGCATAAGATCAATATCTTTAATGATGAAAGGTGAGACTAAATTAAGTAATTTAAACTTGTTTCTCTTTTTTATAATATTATGTAAAGCTATTGAAATATCATTTACAAACGTCCAATCTCTAAAAGTATTAAACGAGTTGGTTTTCATTATTTTTCTTTTTTTTGATGTATTCAACCAATTTTGAAATAACGAGGTATTACTTCTGCTCCATTTTTTAAATTCGTTACCACTGTAAATGTTACCTATGCGTAATACTGTGTGTTTAATTTTATTTTTTTTACAAAATTCTCTACTAAATTTTTCACCAAATAATTTTGATTTTGAGTAGGGCTCTGATCCTCGAACTTTTGAACGCTCATTATATGTTATAGAATTAAAATATCGATAAACAGATGTTGAGCTTATAAAAAAAAATGTTTTAGCCGCATTAAGTTTTGCTAATTCAAGTGCGTTTAAAGTTAATTTATTATTAATATTCAATAAATTATTATTATCTTTAGTTTTTACAGGTCTTGTTAGAGCTGCACAGTGAATAAACACATCGATGTTATCAATTTTATTTATACTGTTCTTATTTAAAAGATTAATTTTTATTTTTTTAATTTTACTTAAATTATCAAGCTTGTATGAAAAATTAATATCAATGGCATAAATTAAATAATTAAATTTAGACAAACCATTTACAAGTGCTGAGCCAAGAAATCCTCCAGATCCAGTTACCAATATTTTTTTAATACTAAATTCCTTGATAGGATTTATATTTTTCTAGCTCCTCTTGTGAGTATACTTGCATCAGCTCAATTTCGATATTATCAACCTCGTTATCTAAAAAAGCTATAAAACCTTCTGGATGAGGATGATTACCTGTCACTTTACATGCTTGACATTCTCTTAGAGTGGCTCCCTTGCTTTGCATTACTTTAATAGAGTCATCTAAATTTTTTACTACATAACAAATATGGTGAAGTCCCCCTCTACCCCTTTCATTTATCCATTTGTTAAACCTACCATCTGGATCCATTGATTGGCATAATTGATATTCTATTTCACCAATATTAAAAACAGCAACTCTAGTCCTAGATACTGGCATATCTTGGATTTCAATTTCTTTTGAGACTCCTAAAAAATCTTTATAATATATTAACGATTGTTCAATATCTTCTACAGCAAATGCCATATGCTTTATTTCCATTACTTCATTATTTAATTCCTTGCTCATATGTTGGCCACTACCTTTTTAATTCTAGACACTGCCTCTTTAATTTTTTCAGCAGGCTGAGTAAGAGAGAATCTAACAAAATCATCACAGTGATCTCCGTAAAGTCCGCCGGGATAAATTATAACTTTGCCTTCTTCAAGTAATTTAAGACAAAAGTCAGTAGCATTTAATCCTGTTTTTGAAACATTTGCGTAAACATAGTAACCTCCTTGAGGTTCTGAATAAGGAATATTGATTTCATCAAGTCCTCTACATAAAATATCTCTTCTTTCTTCCATAATTTTTCTCATATCAGTTACACATTCTTGTGATCCCTTCAAAGCGGCTAAAGCTGCATGTTGGCTAACAGCAGGAGCACAAATTGCAAAGCCATGATGTATCTCACCTAAATGTGTAATTAAATTTTTAGGTCCTGCAAAATATCCAACTCTCCAGCCAGTCATACAATATGCTTTGGAAAAACCATTTAAAGTTATCGTTCTCTCAAACATCTCCGGTAAGGCTGCCACAGGTTGAGCCTTATGATTTCCAAATGTTAGTCTAGAATAAATTTCATCAGAAATTACAACCAAATTATGTTTTATTGCTAATTTAGAGAGCTTCAATACTTCTTCGTAAGGAGTTACAGCTCCTGTGGGATTACACGGATTTATAATTACTAATATTTTTGTTTTTTCAGTGATTAAAGGTTCAACGGCATCAGCTGTCATAGCAAAATTATTATCAATGTATGTTTTTACCATGACTGGATTTGCTTCAGCTAATTCTGCTGCTTGAAAATATGGATTATACCCTGGAGCAACTGCGATCATTTCATCTCCAGAATTCAAAATTCCAAGCGCAATTGCAAACATAGCTTCTTGACCACCAGCTGTAACAACTATCTCATCTTCATTGTACTTTGCTCCATCATGTTTAGTTATATCTTCGCAAATTTCTTTTCTAAGTTCCGGCATCCCCATTGGATGAGTATAGTGTGTTGCTCCATTATTAAGTGCTTCAATACCTGCATCAATTATATGCCTAGGCGTATCAAGATCGGTGTCACCTCTTCCCATTGCTATTACATCATCAAGCTTTTGCTGAATATTCCACATTTTTGTGACAATATTAGATTTATGATCTTTAATTCTGGAAGCGATGAATTTTGAATAATGCATTAAAAACTTACTCCGTACACTTGGCTTGCCTTATTCTTCAAATAAGCAATATAAGGTTTCGCATTTAGTGTTGATCCAGTTGATTTTTCTAATAATTCGTTTCTTGTATATCTTCTTCCATGCTGATGGATATTATTTCTTAACCACTCAAGTAAAGAAGAATAATTAGCTTCATTAATATCTTTTCTGATTTCTGGATTTTGAATATCCATAGTCTCAATTAACTGGGCTGCCATTACATTACCAATCGTATAGTTGCAGAAAGTTCCAAATTGTCCACCTGACCAGTGAATATCTTGTAAAACTCCTTCACTATCGTTGGGCACTTTTAGTCCCAGATATTTATTAATTTGCTCGTTCCATACAGTAGGCAAGTCATTCACTTTAAGCGTCTTGTCAACAAGCATACTTTCAATATCAACTCTCATCATAATATGGAAATCATATGTCGACTCATCAGACTCAACTCTTATTAGACTAGGTTCAATAACATTTACCGCTTTAAAGAAGTCTTCGGCCTCAACAGCTTTTAGAGCATCAGGAAAACAATCTGCAAGTTCATTATAATGATTATTCCAAAAAACCTTACTTCGACCAATATGATTTTCATATAATCTTGATTGTGACTCGTGAGCACCAAAACTAACCCCACCAACAGCATAGAAACTCAAAAAATCTGTCGTCATAGCCGACCGGGTATATTCTTCTTTCACATTCTGCTCATATATTCCATGTCCTGCTTCATGCAGAGTTCCAAATAAAGAAGGATTAATAAAATTTTTATAATAACGTGTAGTTATTCTAACATCATCTCTTGTAAATGAAATTTCAAAAGGGTGAACAGTACTATCTAACCTTCCTCGATCAAAATCGTATCCAAATTTTTTAGCTATTTTAGTTGAAAACTCAATTTGTTTATCAATGGGATATTCATTGAACAAAAATTTTTTATTCGGTTGTTCTACTTGACTCGTTTTATTTAAAATGTGGCCTAAACCTATTTTTAATTCATCAAAAAGAACTTTTAAAGACTTAACTGTTTCACCTGGTTCAAATCTTTGCATCAACGCATCATATGGATGATCTTTGAAACCTATACAATGCGCCTGTTCAATAGCAATATTTACCTGCTCTTCTAAAAAAGGTTTAAAAATTTTGAAATCTTGTTTTTCTCTAGCCTCTGCCCAAGCATTATGCGCCAAAGGCTCTAACTCAGCTTTTTTTACTTGGATTTTTTCAGGAATCTTATCATGATAATTAATTGCTTCATTCAAATGTAATATTGTCTTTCTTTCAAAACTATCCTCTTCTAAATTATGTGTTTCATTTTCTGACTCATCTAGGAGTTTTCTCATTTTTGATGATAAAAGAATTTCTCTTGCCACTGATGTGAGCGTACCTACTTGATAACCTCTTGAACTTGCTCCTTTTTTTGGCATTTTAGTTCTAGAGTCCCATATCAAAACAGACATTGTATTTAAAACATCATTAAATTTGTTTATTTCATTAGTTAATTCATTAAATGCATTTCCCATATTTTAGCTTCTAGAACTTTTTAAAGTATTTAGAAATAGATAAATAATCATTTCAGTGCTGATAAATTTGCAATGAAATTTAAATCAATGGTTTACTTTTAATCATCACTAAAGTGACTATTTTGTTATTTTTTATTTGTTTCAAACAAGTTATGCCCAATAATATGATTTCAAATTTGAAAACTAACGAAAAAAATTTGATAAAGATGTCAATTGGAGGATACGTTACACAACCTTCATTTAAAAACCCTGGCTACATTCCAGACAATGATGGAAAATCTGTTATTTTACCAGGTATGTATGGAGTGGTAAGTAATGTTAAAGTAGGCGATAAAGCATTTGGATGGAGTGGCGATCATATAGAACCAGGCGTTTCTATAGACTCAGAAAAAATTGATGAACATTTTGCATTACATTATTTGGTATGTACTGGAAACAAAGCAATCATAAGATCTGGAGAAGCAAAAGGCAAGATTGGAATAGTGACTGGTGAACATGCAAGAAATTTAATACATTTTGAAAACAACACGTTGGAGAAAATTTGTGTTGGGGATCAAATTGATATTATTGCACATGGTAGAGGTCTAAAACTTCTAGACTTTCCTGAAATTGAATTAAAAAAAATCGATCCAAATCTTTTAAAATCAATGAACTTAAATGTCATAAAGAATAAGTTAATCGTCGATGTGGCTATTGAGCTCCCTATAAGAATTATGGGTTCTGGAGCAGAATTAAATTCTGAATATGTTGATCAAGATTTAATGTCTGGTGACAGAGATCTTATGAAAAAACTTAAAATAGATCAGATGAAGTTAGGAGATCTTATTGTAATTAATCATGCTGATCATAAGTGGGGCAGATCTTTTAAAAAAGACCAGGTCAGTATAGCTTTGTGTATACATGGAGACTCAGTTATGACTGGTCATGGTCCTGGGATAATGACAATTATGACAGGTGATAAAAAAAATCTTGGATGGAAAATTAATAAAAATGCAAACTTAAAAAATATAATGAATATAAAATTATGAAGATAGAAACCAATAAAAAATTATTAGTAAATGTAACTGTCATGGGCTCAGTGTGTCAGCCAAATTATCAGGGTTTGCCTGCGGAACCCTATCGATTAGACTCAAAAGGAAATCCTTTCCTTCTTCCAAGTTGGGGGTCAGTAGTACACAATGTATCAGTTGGAGACTCAGCTTTTGGATGGGAAGCTGATTGTATCCATCCTGGTGTTTCTATTAAGTATCAAAGTGAAGCTGGAAATAGAGGTTTGAATATCCTAGCATGTGTTGGCAATGAAGCAGTTATAATGAGTGGAGATGCAAAAAATACAAAAGGTATTGTAACAGGAAAATCAGGCAGATTCTCAGAACAAATAATTATTCATTTTCCAAAAAAAATTAGAGAAAAAATTTCTATAAACGATAAAATTCTTATCAAATCACGCGGTGTGGGATTGAAAATTGAAAAATTTCTAAATATTTTCTGCAAAAGTTTATCCCCTGAACTTTTAGATAAAATGAATATTGAAATTAAAAATAAAAAATTGCAAATACCCGTAACCCACACAATACCTGAGCATTTAGTTGGAGCTGGATCAGGCCTAACAAGTGAGTCAGGTTCCCTTCATATTCAAACAACTGATGATACTGAAATGAAAAAATATAAATTAAATACATTGAAGCTTGGGGATTTAGTTTTTATCAATAATTATGATAGTAGCTATCAGCATGGATTTTTGAGAAATGCCTGGGCAGTAGGAATTATAGGTCAGACTAATGGACCAAGAGCTGGATATGGTCCTGGAATAACAATACTCATGTCCTCCAAGAAAAATGACGGTGTAGCAAGAATTAGCTCAAAAGCTAATATTGTTAATTACCTAAAATTTATCAAATAATTATATGACCGAAATAAAAATGACTTCAATCAATTATGAAGATTTAAAAGAATTTGTTTTTAGTTCATTTGTTGCAATGGGATTAAATAAACTAGATGCTGAAATTTTTTCAGATGCTTTAATGTTTTCTGAATTAAGATTTCTTTCAGGTCAAGGTCAAGGAGTTCAAAGAATAACAACTTATTTTAAAAGAATACAAAATAAAGAAGTGAATTTAAATTCTGATTATGAAATTATTAAAGAAAGCTCATCCTTAGCTTTAGTGGATGCAAAAAATGGAATAGGTACTATTCAGGCCTCAAAATGTATGGATATTGCAATTCAAAAAGCACAAAATGAAGGAATAGGTAAAGTCATTATAAAAAATTCAACGCATTTTGGTTCCAGTTCAGTACATGCTGTTAAAGCTGCTAATCAAAATTGTATTGGCGTAGTATACACAAATGCTGGCCCTGAAATGGCGCCCTGGGGCTCCAAGAGTGGAGGGGTTGGAACAAATCCTTGGGGTATTGCATGCCCAACTGGAAAAGGCTTCCCTTTAATTTTAGATATTGCTCTCACCACAGCTGGTAAAGGAATGATGAGGTGGCATGAAAGAGAAAATAAACCAATGCCTAAAGATTGGGCTCTTACAAAAGAAGGGTATGAAACTACAAACCCATCAGATGCAATGGATGGATTTCTTCTAGGTATAGGTCAATACAAAGGTTATGGCTTATCTTTTATGACGGATGTATTAACAGGAGTAATAAGTGGGGGTGGCTATGGGTTAATGCCATACTCTGATCCAAAAAGGTTAGATGTTTCACACTCAATTACAGCAATAAATATTGAATGGTTTATGAAAATAGAAGAATTTTATAAGCGCATAGATGACTTTGTTAATACGATCAAAAACCTTCCATTAAGACCTGGTTTCGATGAAATTTTTGTTCCTGGAGAAATTGAAAATAAAAGAGTTAAGGAAAAAATGAAGTCCGGAATACCTCTAGATGATAAAGTAATTGATTCATTTGATCAACTTGCCAAAGATTTAGAAATAAAAAAATTAAAAAGACCCTAATGGATAAAAAATTGACCACAAAACCTCTGTCCAAAAAATTTTATCAGCAAACAAGACAAAACTTATTAAACCTAATAGATAAAAAAAATTTAGATGGATTTCTAATTACAAACCCAGCAAATATCTATTATTTTACTGGCTTCTTCTACGTAACTAATGAGAGACCATCTGGTTTTTATCTATCCAAAAAAAATAAAAGCAAATTATTCATTCCTCTACTTGAAAAAGAAAATGCTGAAAATGTTAACATAGATAATGTTTGTATTTACGAAGAGTTTCCAGGAAAAATAAACCCGTATTCATTTATGGCTGAAAACATAAAAGAAAGAAATATTGGAACTGATATAAAAAATATCGATATTTTAAATTTAGTACAAACTCAATTTGATACCTTATTGCACAACACAGGTGTAGAGAAATTTAGATTCCAAAAACTAGATGAGGAAATTAATCTTATTACTCTTGCTGCAAAATATGCAGATCTCACACTGGAATATTTAAGAGATAATGGCCAAGACTTAATAAATAATAAACTAAATGAGAGAGAGCTTGTAAAAATTTGTACTGAATATTCTAAAAATCAAATGTTAAAAGATTTACCAAATGATTTTGATGAGACACCGTGCAATGTTGTAGCTACCATTCATTCTGGACCCAGAGGGGCATTACCTCACGGTAAATCGTTAAGCAGAATTCCTAAAAGTAATGAAACACTGATTTGTGGTGTTGGAGCTTGTGTTGGCGGAATGTATGCAGAGTCAGGTGTAACTTTTATTCTTGGAGACCCAAATAAAGATCAAGAAAATATTATGATAGCAATGCAAAAAGCAAATGATGAAGTTGTACGAAACTTAAAAGAGGGTCAAATTTGTGAAGAAATCAATAAAATTGCTTTTGAAATATATCATGAATTTGGTTTAAGTGAATTCATAAGACATAGAATTGGTCATGGGATGGGATTTGAGGGCCATGAAGCTCCTTGGTTATCTCCTGGAGATAAAACTATATTAAAAAATAAAATGGTCTTTTCAAACGAGCCTGGAATATATAGACCTAATATAGATGGGTATAGAACAATAAGCTCTATGATAGTTGATAGTAATGAAGGAATACAAATTTCAAATTTTTTAAATAAAAATTTTGAGAACAGAATAATAAATATAAGGTAAGGAGAAAAAATGCCAGAAGCAGCACCATGGAAATTTAGAAAAATTCTTCGTCCTCTGTTTGAGACAAATAAAGAAAATATTTTATTTAAATTAAGAGTTATCGAACCTAAAACTCGTAAAGTAATCGAGAATGGATTTGTTGAAATTGAAGATGGAAAAATCTCTAAGGTTGGTGAATTGTCGGATTTGATTGATACTCAAAATAACAAAAAAATAGTAGAACTTAAGGATCACTCCATTCTTCCTGGATTAATGAATTCTCATGCACATCTTGCTTGGGATGGAACCCATGACTTAGCACAGCAATCAATGGATGATTCAGTAGAAATTTCTGCCTACAAATCATGTGCAAACATGCTCAAATCCTTGAGAGCAGGAATTACTTTAGTTAGAGATTTGGGAATGAATAAATCTAATATTTTTGCAAAACAAGCTGTGGAGCAAGGTATTTACCCTGGGCCAAGATTAAAAATTTGTGGTGAAGCTATTGTGCAAACTGCTGGACACACATATTGGTGCTGTCGAGAAGCTTCTGGACCTGATGAAATGAGAAGGGCAGTTAGAGAGCAAGTCGGAGCTGGAGCTGATTTAATAAAAATTATGGCATGTCATGATACCCTAGAATTTACTGATGAAGAACTGTCTGCAGTAATCGATGAAACCCATCGAAACGGACTTTATATCACTGCACATGCAACTTTTAATGATGCTATTGATAGGGTAGTTGATTTTGGAATTGATTGTATTGAACATGGAGGCCCGATGACAGACTCCACAATAGATAAGGTTGCAAAAAAAAATATACCAATTTGCACAACTTTTTCACCCGTTGTAATGCAAAGTAATGCTGAAATAGCAAGACAATACAATATTCCTGAGTGGAAAATTAAAGAAAGACAAAAAATTGTCAAAGATAAATCACGTTTTGACTCTTTAGTTAAAGCTAAAAAAGCTGGTATAGAAATAATTTTTGGAACAGATGCGGGATCACCAGTAGTGCCTCATGATGCAATTGTTCCTGAGATGAAATTTATGATTGATCTTGGAGTTGTTGAAGATAACTTAGACGCAATCCAATCAGCAACTTATCGCGCAGCAAAAGTAAATAAAATGGATGATAAAATTGGATCATTGGAGATAGGTAAGGAAGCTGATTTAATCATTGTTGATGGCAAGCCTGATAAAAATATTGATGATTTATCAAAAATTAAGCAAGTATACATTAACGGGAACAGACTAATATAATGAGTGTAGTATTTGATAGTTCAAAAATTATATCGCTAGATGATGAGTCATTTAGATCTGAGTTATTAGGCATTGCCTCTAAGATGGGTGACGTGATTCCATTAGGTAGAGGTGATCCTGATTTTCATACCCCAAAACATATAGTTGAAGCCGCAAAAAAAGCTCTAGATGAAAATAAGCATCATTACACACCACCAAGTGGTTTGCCAGAGTTAAGAAACGCAATTTCAAAAAATTTTAAGGAAAAATATAATTTAGATTATAATATTGATGAGATAGTTGTTACTGCTGGTGTTCAAGAGAGTATTGCTTTGGCAATGTTAAGTCTTTTAGAAAGAGATGATGAAGTTTTAATTACTTCACCAAGATTTACAACATATGATCTTACTGTAAGAATGTGCAACGCAATACCAGTACCAATTCCTACTTATGAAAAAAATAATTTTGCTTTAATGCCAGATATAATTGAGCAAAAAATTACAAATAAAACTAAATTAATAGTGCTTGTGTCTCCAAATAACCCGACAGGAGCTGTCACTCCACCAGAAAACATAAAAAAAATTGCAGACATAGCCATAAAACACAACCTTATTGTAATTGCTGACGAAATTTATGCTGATCTTATTTATGAAAACCATGAACATTTATCAATTGGCACTTTGGAAAATATGAAAGAAAGAACTTTAACTTTAAATGGCTTTTCTAAAACTTATGCGATGACAGGATGGAGAATAGGATACATTGCTGGTCCTGAAGATATTGCTGTTAAAATGTCAGAAATAAGACATTCATTATCAATTAATTCTTGTACTTTTTCTCAATATGGTGCCTTAGCCGCACTAGAAGGGCCTCAAGAAGAAATAATTAAAATGAAAGAAGAGTATAATTTAAGACGAAAATTTTGCATGAGAGCTCTTGATGAAATAGGTTTTACATACGGTGATCCAGGTGGAGCGTTTTATATTTATACAAACGTATCTAAAAGTGGTTTGACTGCATCAAATTTTTGTAAAAAGCTTTTAGAAAACACTGGCGTCCTCCTATTTCCGGGGACATTATTTGGTGACGAACAAGATAAATATATTCGTCTTTCTTATTTGCAACCTATAGAAAAAATTCAAGAGTCAATGAAAAGAATCAAAGGATTTATCAATGAACACAAATAAAGAAAACAAATTTGTTGGAGTTCAAATAAGCCCAATATCATTCATAGATGAAGGGGTTGATACAGTATTAGATACGCTTCAAAATAGAGTTGGGGTTAATGTTCTGCTTATTGGAACAGTTTCTTGGTTAGGTCTTAAATCTGGAAGGTCAGTCTCATGGAAAATAGATGGATGGCCTGATCATGGCATCCCCGAACCTTTTTCCATGAAAGGTGGGGCATATTTTGATCCTGATCCTAAATTTTATAATAAAACCTTTATTAAAAAGTTCAAAGCTCAAGATAAAGAGATGGTCAACGAAGATATTTTAAAGATGGTCATACCTAAAGCTAAAGAAAGAGGCATGAAAGTTTTTATTGAACTCATGGAGCCCTTTTTTAATTACGCAGGCCATGGATCAGCAACTGGTGTAGATATTCCGAATCTTGTTCAATGTATGGAAATAGATGTATTTGGAAGAATAAGTTCATCACCTTCAACAAGTAACCTAGATTACAGAAATTGGATCCTCTCTATGATCGAAGATCAAGTAGCAAATTATGATATCGATGGTGTTATGTGGTGTAATGAAAGATATTCACCTTTGGATCAATTATTTCAGGGCAGTGCTCCTGGTGATTTCTCACGCCAATTTCTTATTGAGGCAAATCAACGTAATTTAAATGTTAATAAAATAAGAGACTCTCTAAAAGTTATGTTTGAATTTTTTGATAATATAAAAAATGGTAAAAAATTTGTAGATGGAAATTTTATTGAATTTTTTAGATTATTATTTGATAAGCCTGAAATTTTGGAATGGGAAAAATTTTGGTTAGAAAGAAATAAAGATCTAGATAAAGAAATTTATGGTCTAGTTAAATGGGTTAATCCCAAATTATCTTTTGGTTTAAATGTCTGGAACAGAAATCATTTTAACTTGATTAGAAAAATTCAATGGCCTTGGAAAGAGCAAGTAAAATATTCAGATTGGGTTAAGCCAATAACCTATCAACATCAATCGGGTGAAATATTTGAGAGAGAAATTAATATTTTTGGAAAAACAATTTTAAACAACCTAACAAAATCAGAGGTAACTAGCGTGTTTGCTAAAATTCTAGGAGTTAATGAATCAAGTTTAGATAATCTTACACAAAGAGGACTCGATCCAGATACTTACATATACACTCAATGTGAAGATGCTGTTAGAGGTGTTGAAAATGAAGCGGATGTTTATATGGGGATAGGTATTGATGCCCCTCGATCAACTAAAGAACAGGCAAAATGTACTCCAGATATTGCATATCGATCAGTGCTAGCAACCTACAAAGCTGGAGGGAAAGGAATTGTATTGTCTCCAAACTATTCTTCAATGAAATTATCAAATCTTGATGGAGTTGCTAAAGCTTTAAAAGAACTAAATATCTTTTAAAATGGATAAGAAATTAGAGTTAATAATAAAAAACGGCACTGTTTTTTATCAAAATAAATTTCAAAAAGTTAATATTCTAATTAATAAAGGGAAAATAATTGAAATAAATAAAAAACTAAAATCCAATAAAGCAAAAAAAATTATTGATGCAAAGAACAAAACTATAATACCAGGAATAATAGATATTCATTTTCATGTGAGAGCACCATCCTTTCCTGAAAGAGGCACAGTAGAAAGTGAAACAAAAGCAGCCGCAAAAGGTGGAATTACAACTTTATTTGAAATGCCAATAAGTAATCCATGCATGTCCAATGCTGGAGAATTTGCCTCTAGAAAAAAACATTTTCTCGAAAACACCTACATCAACTTTGCTTTTATTCCGGCTCTTGGTAAATTAACAGATTTAAATTTACAAAATTTAGTTAATTCTGGAGCGATTGCATTTAAAGTATTTACGATAGCACCGCCACCAAATAGAAAATCTGAATTTGATGGTCTTTGTTTTACGACAGAAGAAAAAATTTTAAAAGCATTAAAACACGCAAAAAAATCAAATCTTATAACTATTTTTCATGCTGAAGATCAATTGATGCTAGACTCTCACAAGCAATATGAAAATAAATATAAAAAAAATGATCCGAGAGTTCACAATGCCACTCGACCCATTATTGCTGAGGCTTCGGCTATTTCAAAAATACTACATTTAAATTCTATAGTAAAAACAAAGATACATATTGCTCATGTGACTTCAGAGTTATCATTGGATATTATTTCTTATTTTCAAAAAAAAGGGCAGGACATAAGTGCTGAAACATGTCCACATTATTTGTTCAAAACTGAGAAAGATGTAATCCAAGTAGGCCCATTTGGAAAAATTAATCCCCCAATAAGAAATAAAAATGATCAAAATAAATTATGGAAAGGTATCAAAAATAAAACATTAACAATTGTAGCTTCTGATCATGCTTCTTTTTCCTATAAAGAAAAATTGAAAGGTAAAAAAAATTTTTTAATTGCTCCACCCGGTGCTCCTGGGGCTGAATTAATGCTTCCTTTAATGCTCAATGCCGCTTCAAAAAATAAACTTTCATTAAAACAAATAATAGAACTAATGTGTATTAATCCAGCAAAAAGATTTAATATTTATCCTAAAAAAGGAATTATTAAAAAAGACTCAGATGCAGATTTAGTGATTCTTGACCTGAAAAAAAACTGGACTGTTAAAGCAGAAAAATTAGTATCTAAGGGAAAAAGATGTGCTGACTTATATTATGGTGATAAGATAAAGGGTACTATAAAAACAACTATTGTGAATGGAAATATAGTTTATGAAAAAAATAAATTCATTAAACCCAAGAATCAAGAATTATTTATATTTCCAGAAAACGAGGTAAAATGAAAAATGACACTTTATTAAGTGTTAAAAATTTAAAGACACATTTTTCAGTTGGAAAGTCAATTGTAAAAGCTGTCGATGGAGTTTCTTTTGACCTTGAAGCCGGTAAGACTTTTGCAATAGTTGGTGAGTCTGGATCAGGTAAATCTATTACTGCATTATCAATAATGGGTTTATTGCCTAATAATTTAGCTTCAACAGATAGAGGTGAGATTATTTTTAATAATAATAACCTAATTAACATGGAAGAAAAAGAAATGAGAAAAATCAGAGGTAATAGTATTTCAATGATTTTTCAAGAACCTATGACAAGTTTAAATCCTGTATATGATCTTTCTTTTCAAATTTCTGAAGTAATAACACTGCATCAAAATAAAAATAAAAAAGAGGCAAGAAAAATTGCTATTGAGATGCTGGATTTAGTTGGAATACCTGAGCCTCAAAAAAGGATTGACTCTTTTCCACATGAACTTTCCGGTGGAATGCGTCAAAGAGCAATGATTGCTATGGCACTATCTTGTAATCCTAAAATACTAATTGCCGATGAACCAACCACTGCCTTAGATGTCACTATACAAGCTCAAATTATTGAATTGATGCAAGAACTTCAAAAAAAACTTGGCATGTCAATTATCTTTATTACTCACGACTTGGGCGTAGTTTCTGAAATT
>CACJNL010000005.1 GCA_902594815.1 uncultured Alphaproteobacteria bacterium
AAAGATGTGAGTTTATCAAAAAAAGAAGCAAATAAAATTTGATTAATTTTTATATTTAGATTTTTAAGTAAAAGTAGTTTTACAATAAAGTAACCTATAATAGAAATTTGATCTACAAGATAACTTAATAAAGTTGGTAATAATAATTTATTAAAAGAAACTTTATTAGTTTGTTTGTAATTTACTAATATTAAATGTTTTATTAATCCAAAAAAAATTTGAAAAAAAACGAATGTCAATGGAATAAAAAGGTATTTCCAATTCTTGGCAGTGCTTAACAATTCAGTCAGTTTGGATAATTCAATATTTTTTGAAAGAAAAAAAATTGACCCAAAAAGAACTAAAATTTTTATAAAATTTCTTAATTTAAATAACATATTTCCATTTGTTTGGCTTAATATAAATTTTATCTGTATTACTAATATTTATTATGTCGTCATTAATTAATTTTTTTTCAATTTTTAAACTAAAATCAAATATTTTTTTTAATTGATTAAAATTTTCTACACCAACTATACAAGAATTTACATGATCCCTTGAAAAGCTATGGTTGATACAATCACGCAGTTTAGATATTTTTTTTTTATTTCTAGTGATTTTCCATTTTTTAAATGCATATTCTAATTTTTTAAATTCTGGAGGGATTTTATTTTTTAGCAATAATCCCTGTAAAAAAATTGATCTTGATTGAAATTCTATTTTATTTTTATTTAATTTATTGATTGATTGCAATTTGTTAAAATCGTTATCAAATATATTTAAGGGAGCTTGCACAACATCTGGTTTTAATATTTTACACAAATAGTTAAACTCTTTCATATCATATATTGAATATCCAATTTTTAGTGTTAGTTGTTTATTTTTAAAAAAATTCAATAAATCTATATATAATTTTTTATTTTGTTTCATTGATCTAATTGGATCATGAAGTAAAATGCAATAAAATGAATTAATTTTTAATGTTCTTAATGATTCATATATTCTTTTTTTTAACTCCTTGAATACTTCTTTATCATTTCCAATTATATTAGGTATTTTTGTTGTGATTTCATAGTTGTTTAAATTATGTAGTTTTAAAATTTTATCGTTTTCATAATTTAATGATGTATCAATTTTTTGTATATTGTTTTTTTTGCAAAAATTAAAAATGTTATTTATGTCTTTTAAATCTAATTTTCTATTATTTCTAAAACCATAATTTTGATTAAAATTTGCCGTCCCTATACTAATTTTATTTGCTAAATTTAAAGAATTTTTCATTTATATGAATGTTCAAAATTAAATCTTAAAAACCTATCTGTATTAAATTTGGTTTTAAAAAATGAAATATTTTTCTCTTTTTGATTTGCATGATTGTCAGCTGATATATGGCCAATTTTATACCATTTTAATTGCATTTTTTGCATATATTGTATTGCTAGCTGCTGCGTATAATGACCTAAAGGTTTATTAAATAACTCTCTTCTGTAAACGCCTGATGAGTATATTGCTTCTTTACTTGTGTAGCGAAAAAAACTACCACCTACAAATTTATTGTTTTTATCATACAAATGTATGGCAAATGCATTTTTATTGTTTATGTCTGCTATCTGACTTTCCCATGTTTTGTCGCTTCTAGTTTTTTTACCAGCGAGTTCGAAATGAAGGTTTTTAAAGTCGTCCCAATCTATTTTATCAATGTTTTCAAATATTTTATATTTCCAAGTTTTTTTAGCTATTTGGATATCGCTTTTTGTACTTTTCGTCCAAAAACTTTTTATTTCATCAAAATTAAGTGATAAATCAACTAAAAGCTCAACTTCAGGAGTTATAGAGCAACCTCTTTTAAAGTTTTCATAAAACCATAAATCAATATCTTTTTCACCTGTAAAAGTACTAATGCTATTAACTTTATTTAATCTAAATTTTTTTGCTAAAAAATCTAAAATGCTCAGACAGCATTCGATGACTCTTTTTTTTAATTTATGATTTAAGTTTGTTAAAATATTTGGTGCTAATATAGAAATACCATCATAAAATTGTGAACAAATAATTATTTTATTATCTTTAGTCAAATTAAGACATAATGGCCAAATAGCAATTTCATCATTATTTGATAAAAAGAATAATGAAAGATCAATAAATTTACTACCATTGTCGGTATAATATATTGTTTGATAATCTAACTCTTGATTAGAATAAAAAGTAGATGAGTAGTGCTGATTGTTTAAAAATTTATCCCATAACTCAAATGAACTATCTCTAAATTGTAATGATAATTTATGATTATGAGCAATTTTAATTAAGTTTTTAACTATGCTCAATTTGTCTATATTATTCATTTTATAGATTATTATTGTTAATTTAGTTTTATATGATAATTAATTTTTTTCTATAAAGTTGTATTAATAATGAGGAATAAATCAATTTTGCTTACAGGAGCTACGGGCTCTTTTGGAAATGCATATATTGAGTCTATATTAAAATCAAAAATTCAACCTAAAAAACTAGTTGTTTATTCTAGAGATGAACTAAAACAATTCGAATTACAAAAAAAATATGACCCAGAAAAATACCCTTTCATGCGTTATTTTATTGGTGACATTAGAGATTATAGAAGATTGAAGATGGCGTTAGAAGATATAGATGTTGTTATACATGCAGCGGCTTTAAAACAAGTAGATACAGCTGAGTATAACCCTTTTGAGTTTATAAAGACAAATATATTAGGTGCACAAAATTTAGTTGAAGCATGTCTTGAAACAAAAGTAAGTAATGTAATTGCTTTATCTACTGATAAAGCAGTATCACCAGTAAACTTATATGGAGCAACAAAATTATGTTCAGATAAAATCTTTATCAGTGCTAATCAAATTAAAGGTAAAAAAAATATCAAGTTTAGTTTGGTTAGATATGGAAATGTTCTAGGAAGTAGAGGTTCAGTGCTTCCTAAATTCATCAATCAGATTAATTCTGGAGCTTTTACAATTACGGATAGCGAAATGACTAGATTCAATATTCTTTTGAGTGAAGGTATTGATTTAGTTAACTGGGCAATTAAAAATAATATTGGAGGAGAAATATTTGTACCAAAACTTGCTTCCTACAAAATAACTGATTTGGCGAAAGCTTTAAATGAAAAAAATCAATTAAAATTTATTGGTATAAGGCCTGGTGAAAAAATTCATGAAGTTTTACTTTCTAAAGAAGAAAGTAATTTTGCATATGATACAGGTAAAAATTATATTATTCTTAATCACTACTCTGAAAAAAAAATATCAAAAAAATTAAAAACTAAATACAAAAAATTTAAAAAAGTAGAAAAAGACTTTGAGTACCAAAGTGGCTCAAATCATAAATTTTTAAATGTAAAAGAAATTAGAGATATAATAAACAAAAATTTTTTAATATAATAATGCAAAATAAGTCATTAATATTAATCACAGGATGTGCTGGTTTTATTGGCTTTCATCTTGCAGAAAAATTATTAAAGAAAAATCAAATTATTCATGGATACGATAATTTAAATAATTACTATGATATTAAATTAAAGGAAGACAGGTTAAAAATTTTAAAAAAATATAGTAACTTTAAATTCAAACAAATTGATATATCTAATTACAAAAGAATATACCAAGATTTTAAAAAAAATAATTATCGGTTCGTTATTAACTTGGCAGCTCAAGCTGGAGTTAGATATTCAGTTGAAAACCCTAGAGCATATTTCGATAATAATTTGTTGGGTTTTTTTAATATTCTAGAAGTATCAAGAACTTTTAAAATTAAGCATTTGTTATATGCTTCGACAAGTTCAGTTTACGGAGAAAACAATAAATTTCCTCTAAAAGAAAATTATGAAACTTCTAATCCACTAACTTTCTACGCTGCTACTAAAAAATCTAATGAAGTTATGGCTTATTCTTACAGTAATATATATAAACTTCCATCAACTGGATTAAGATTTTTTACTGTTTATGGACCATATGGAAGACCTGATATGGCATTGTTTAAGTTTGTCGAATCAATTTTAAATAAAAAAAATTTGAACTTATTTAATAGAGGGAATCATGAAAGAGATTTTACATATGTTGATGATGTTGTGAACGCTATTGACAAATTAATTAAGTTGCCTCCAAAAAAAAATATACCTCATGATATCTTTAACATTGCCTCGTCAAAGCCAATAAAATTAAAAAAATATTTGAATATAATTGAAAATAATTTAAATTATAAAGCCAAAATCAAGTTAAAAGAAATGCAAATAGGCGATATAAAAAAAACTCATGGCAGCATAGATAAAATTTTTAAAAAAATCAATTTTAAGCCTAATACAAAAATTCAAAACGGCATAAGTAAATTTATCAATTGGTATAAAAATGAATACAAATAGTAATGTTAGTTTTCTTGATTTAAAATTTGCATCTTATTATACAATTATAACTATTTTTATTTTATCTTTTTTTATTTTCAATATCCTAGGATATATTTTATACCGTATGCAAGGTTCAAATTATGTAGTAATTGTTGAAATTGAAACAGATTTTAAAAATAGCTATTTTTCATTTATTGAAAGAGCAATTATTGATTATGAAAATAAAATATTTATTCAAAAGACTGATAAAAAATTAGAAAAAAATTTTATAAAAAAAATTCTTTATAATGTAACAACTAAAAAAGATTTCATAAAAGAATTTAGTATAGTTCTTGGACCAGAAATTAAAGAAGATTTATCAAATTTTCAAGTTTTTGATATACAATATAATGAATTGAATTCATTTCTTATAAAAGTTGAAGCACAAGATTTAGTTATAGCAAATAAAAAAATTGATTGGTTTATTAAATATCTCAAAGAACAAAATTTCAAGATTTATTTGGATAGTCTTAATAATTATTTGTCCTTCATAACTAATGCATATGAATTAGCACACAAAAATAAAAATAATTTTTCATACAATATTGATGGAAAAGAATTAATAAATATTGCTAATCAAAAAATTGTCTTGGATCTTCTATGTAAAGATCAGGAATATTCAGAAGTTTGTAAAATTTTAAAAGAATATAGTGCTGATATTTTATTAAAAGACACAAGTAATAATATAGTTACTTATAAAAATGCTGATGATTTATTAGTTAGCGCTGGTATTAAAAAAAATCATTTTTTAAATACTGATATAATTTACGAATATAAAAGAGATGTTTATACTTCGAATTTTAACATTTTTACAGCAATATTTATTGCTACCTTGTTTAGTATTTTTGTATCTTCATTTATTATAATAATTTTATTTCTAATTTATAAAATTAGAAACAATGAATAAATACTCATTAAACTTATTATCTTATTTCATATATTTATTACCATTAACTCTTATAATAGGTCAGGCAGCGGTATCTATAAATGTTTTTTTTATTTCCATTATATATTTAATATTTATAATTAGTAGAAAAGTAAAATTAGATTATAATTTTTTAATAATTTTATTTATAATATTTTATTTTGTAGCTTTAATTAGTGCAACTATTTCCGATTATAAGTTTTATTCATTTAAGCATGCATCATTGTTTATTAGATTCTTTTTATTGTCTCTTGCTATTTATTTTATTTTGAATCAACTTACAAATGTTTCTAAATTTTTATTATACATATTTTTTTACATTTCTTTAATTGTGATCATTGTTGCAATATCCCAATATATTTTTAGTTTAACTATTTTTTCTGAAAAATATATTTTGGGGGATTCAGCCAGACTATCTGGAATTTTTGGTAAAGAAAATATCCTTGGTAGTTATTTATTTAAATTATATCCAATATTACTATCATTATTTTTTATTAATTATAAAAAAAATACTAATTTAGTAACTTTTTTTTTAATTTTATTATTTTTTTTTAATTTGTTTGTAATTACAATTTCAGGAGAGAGAACTTCTCTAATTATGTTTATGTTAACAAATTTAATGATTCTTTTTTTTTTGAAAAGAAATTATATTTTTAAATTAAATATTTTTTTAATAATAATTATTTTTCCAGCCTTAATACTAAGTTTTAATCCAAAAATAAAATATCGCATCGTGGATTATACATTTGAGCAAATAAGTTTTAAACCCCCCTTTATAAAAGATGATGTTTATAAGGATTTATTTTCAACGTCTCTGGAAATTTTTAATGATAACAAAATTTTAGGATCTGGACCAAATACTTTTAGAAAAAAATGTGCTGAAGTCAAATATGAAAAAAAACATAGTTGCTCCACTTCACCTCATAATTTTTATTTACAAGTTTTGACTGAAACAGGGATCATTGGATTTATAATTATATTAGTATTTTATTTTTATTTCATAATAAATCTTCTAAAAACTACTTTTAAAAAAAATGTAAATGAAAACTATTTTAATGCATATATTTTAATAAATATTTCAATTCTAATTAATTTTTTTCCTTTTATGCAAACAGGCTCCTTTTTTTCTAATTGGCTAATGACAATTTCTTGTTTACCATTTGGTTTCTATTTTTATTATAAAAACTTACTTACAAAATGATATCAATAAAATTTAAAATTTTTACTTATCTTGTCAGTCTTTTATTTTTTTTTAGACAATTTTACTTAATAAATATTTTGTGGATATTGTTTACAAAAAAAATTTATTTTAATAGTTCTAATAGGAAAAATGTCTTTATTATACCTAAATCAGGTGGCTTAAATGATTTGATCAATGATTTTAATAAGGCAGAATATCATAAAAATAAAATAAATTTATTTAGTTTAAATAGATATTTTTTTTCGCCCATTTGGAAACACCTTAATATAAAATATAGTTTAAAAGATATTAAAGATAAAAGTAAAAATAATAAAAAAGCCTTACTATTTAGAAAATCATTGCGTAAAATTATGAATTACTATTTAAAATATAATAAAATTGATTTACTTATTACATTTAATTTCTATGATTTAGAGTTTGAATTTTTAGAAGTTCTTAAAGAGCTTGAAGTTAAAACTTTAATATATTTTAAAGAATCACTAAAATCTCAAAATAATTGGAATGAAATAACAAAAGTTTATGGTCAAAATTTTTATAGCTTCAAAAACAGCAAAAATTTTTTTATGGCTGTATATACGGAAAATGCTAAAAATGCTTTTATAAAAGCAGAATTAGTAAATACTAAAAATATAAATAGAGTTGGCTGTGGTCGTTTAGATTATTCATTTGCTTTAAAAAATAAATTTAATCCGATTAATAAAAGGTTTAAGATTTTATATTATCTGATTCAAAATACTGCATGTCTTCCTGTATTTAATGGTTATATATATATGGATGAAAAGCAATTAAATTTAGATGGTCATAATTGGTCAAATTTATCTAAAAGAGCGAACGCATTTATATTAGATTTTGCAAAAAAGTACCCAGATGTAGATATAGTTTTAAAAAGTAAAGTGGGCTTCGAAGATGAGCAACTTTATGATTTTAATAATAAATTACCTGGAAATTTTAAAATAATAAGAGGAGGAGTTGGTCATGATCTTTTGAGAGATTCAGACTTAGTAATTGGTTTTAATAGTACTGCAATTTTTGAAGCTATAGCCGCATGTAAACCTACGATTACTCTTAATTTTGCTGACTCTTATCATAAAGATTTAAGCCAATTTCTATTAGATGATAGCAATTTACTTAATGAGGCAAATAATGAAAAAGATTTGGAAAATAAAATATTTCAAATAATTAAAAACAAGTCAAAAAAAATTGATATAACAGATAAACATAAAAAGTTATTGAAACATTATTTAGGAAATGACAATGGAAAAGCCAGTAAGGAAATTGTAGAATACATCACAAAAATTTTGACTTAAATTTTATCTTAAATGAAAAAAATATCTAAAATTTTAAATCCAAAACATTTTAAATTTTTAATATTGATTTGTTTATTTTCTGTACTAGTAGTTTTTATAGAAATGCTAGGCATATCTATGCTTTTGCCCTTACTAGAAACACTTTTTAATAACAATTCAGAATCTTTTGTGTCCAATATAACGAATATTTTTTTTAATGAGATATTTATTTTAAATGAATTAAATGAAAGAATAATTTTCTTATCATTTTCAATTATTGCAATTTTTTCTATAAAAACTGTTATTATTTCTATTTTTTTATGGCTGAGACAAAAATTTGTTTATATGGTTCAAGCAGATCTATCAATAATTTTATTTAAAAAATATCTCAATCAGAAATATAAATTTCATATTAACAATAATTCTGCTTTTTTAATTCGAAATATCAATACAGAGGTTCCTGAATTCACAAGTCATGTGCTGAATTCTATAATAATTTTATTTACTGAATTCTTACTTTTTGCAGCAATTTCTGTAGTACTTTATCTTTATGACCCTTTAAGTTTCTTTATTTCAATTGCCTACTTTAGTTTAATTTTTTTATTGTTTTATTTCTTTCTAAGAAAAAACACAGTTATATGGGGATTTAGCAGGCAGAATTATGAGGGTAAAAAATTTTTTTACATACAACAATCTTTAGAGTCAATTAAAGAATTAAAGATTAATAAAAAAGAAAGTTATTTTATAAAAAATTTTAATGATGTGGTTTTAAAATTAGCTAGTGTTACAACGCTATATAATACTTTTCTTCAACTACCTAGAATCTTAATTGAGTATTTGGTTATAATATTAGCTTGTACTATTATCATAACCTTTGTATTTCTTGGTAAAGATACTCAATTTATATTTTCTACATTTAGTATTTTTGCAATAGCTTTTTTAAGATTGATGCCATCTCTTAAACAATTTATTAACTCTTATCAAAAATTTAAATTTAGTATTCCGGTAATTAATATTTTGTATGAGCAAATTCACTCTGACTTTAATGAAGAAAATATAGTTCATGATAAAGAGATTAATTTTGAGAAAAATATTATTTTTGAAAATGTAAATTTCAAATATAACGATAAAAAAAATTATTTTAATCTTCAAGATATAAATATTATAATTCAAAAGAATACTTCAATAGGAATTGTTGGTAAAAGTGGTGAAGGTAAATCTACTTTTGTAAATCTTTTAATAGGTATACTAGAGCCTTATTCTGGTAAAATAAAATTAGATAATAAAGTAATCAATATCCCATTATACAAAACTAATCTAAAAATTGGTTATGTTCCTCAAAATTCTTATATGTTTGATTGTTCTATAGCTGAAAATATTGCATATGGTATAAATTATAATGATATAGATTTTTCAAGAGTTAAAGAAGTATTGAAGCAAGTAGAATTGTATAATGACATAGAAAAACTTCAAAATAAATATAATACTAATGTTGGGGAAAAAGGTGTAAAGTTATCTGGCGGACAAATACAACGGATAGCTATAGCAAGAGCCTTGTATATGACTCCTGATCTGATTATTCTTGATGAAATAACAAATTCACTTGATAGCAAAACAGAGATTGAGATTGTTAAAACTATTGAAAAATTAATGCTAAACAAAACTATTATTATTATTTCCCACTCTTCTAGAATTTTAGAAAACTGTAATAAAATATATCAAATAAAAGGATCGAGACTAACGTTAAATAAATAAATGACTAAAATCGATAGAAAAAAAAGAATTTTTATTATCCAACAAAGAGGTTGGGCTATAAATATTGGAAAGTCTCTTGCTGGTAATTTTAAAAATCTTGGATATCAAATCGGTACAGTAACTTTTAAAAAAACAACACATAAATTGATTACGGAAAGCTCTAACAAATATGAATTTATCATTAACCATGATACTATTTTAGAAAATCCTCAAAAATATCTTAATAATACTGATATTACTTTAGCTGAAATTTGCAATGAATTGGGTATTGAATCAATTTGGCCCCTGGTTCAAAGTTTAAGAAATCATGTAAAATCTTACAAACAAAAATATTATTACGGCTTTTCACAGAATGTCAAAGATGAAGATATCATTATTTATATAAAAGCTATACATAAACTAGTTAGAAAAATTATTGATGAATTTAATCCAAGCATTGTAATTTCACCAAATTTCGTAGGTTACTTTCATATATCTTTAAATTTATATTGTCAGAAACAACATATTCCAATGATTGGTATAACTGACACAAAAGTTGATGGTTTACTAACTTTTACAAATAATTATTTAGAAACAACGGGAGAGTTTGTAAATATCTTAAACAATCTAAGATTTAAAGAAGGCTCATTAGATAAGGCTGAAAAATTTATTAAAAAAGAAAGGGAGAAACTTAATAGAACTTTTGCTTATGGATTTGCCCGCCCAAAATCGCTTATAAGTAATTTTAAAGAACTAATAAGGGGAGTTATGGTAGGTTTAATAAAAAGAAATTATAATCCTACATTGGGACCTACTACAGATAATGCGGGTGTGTTTTATCCTTTTAGAGATTTTTACTTTAAATATTATAACTCTTATAAAAATAAAAGAATTCAATATTATGATATTGAAAAAATAGATAAAATAATTTTCTGCCCTTTAAAATTTCAACCTGAAGCAAGTATTGATGTTATTGCATGGGCATTTAATAATCAAATAGAGACAATTAGACAAATAGCTATGCGATTACCTGATGATTATACATTGGTGGTCAAGGATCATCCTTCTATGCTTTCTTTTAGATCACCATCCTATTTAAAAAAAATTTATAATACAGCAAATGTTAAATTAATAAGTCCAAATACAAAAATAGATTTAATATTTGAGAGAAGTGATATTATTATTGGAACCTCATGCACAATGTTTTTTGAGGCTGCAATTTATGGTAAAAAAGTTATTCAGTTAAATGACAGTGGTTTTACCAAGTATTTACCAAATGTTCAAATAGTTCAAAATTTAGATATTTTAACTAATAAAATAAATAATTTATTAGAAACAAAACTTGATCCAAAAAGTCAGAATTATCATTCTTCATTACTTAATTATATAGCTGCAGCATATTCAATTGGTTTTAATGAGAATTATATCGGTGTTTGGGAAAGAAATGAAAAACCAAATGAACGAAAAATATTTGAAATATTCAAAAAAGAAGTAGATAGAGTTAAAAAAAATACTAATGACTGAATATAACTTAATCTTTAGTATAGTTACTCTATCTTCTTTGTACGAAATTTTATCTAAAAAAAATAATTATCTTTTAATCCTATTATTAATTACTCTATTTTTTTTCAGCTCCACAAGATATTGGGTAGGAGGAGATTGGTGGAATTATATGGATATGTTTTATAATTCTAACTTATTAGATGTCTATGGAGATATAGGTTACAATTACATAAACGTTTTATTCAATTCTATGGGCTTTAGCTTCACTTCAATATTACTTTTTTGTTCATTTTTTTTCTTTATAGCCCTCTATATTTTTTTAAAAGATTTTCATTATCCTTTATTTGGACTTATGATTGCCACTCCTATTTTAATTTATAATTTTCATTTTGGAAATATTAGACAAACTACAGCTCTAGCTTTTTTATTGATATCTTTATATTTTCTAAATAAAAATAAACTTCTTTATTTTTTATTTTTTCTTATTGCCTGTCTTTTTCATAAAACAGCTGTTATTTTTTCAATTATTTATCTATTTAATCTTGATTTTAAAAAAATAAAAAAGGCAGTATTTTCTTTTTTAATAATAAGTTTTATAGTAATTTTAGTATCATTATTTTATTTAAATTTTATTTTAAATTTAATTGATATTTATTTAATTTCAAAAAAAATTCCAGGATCATCAGGGGCTTATCCTAGAGTTCTTTTACAGCTAATACCAATAATTTTTTCTATATTCTATCTTAAAGATCTTATGAATTATAAAGATTATAAAATATGGTTCATGTTAAGTATTTTTATTATGATAGTATCTCCTTTAGTATTTTTCTTTTCGACAACTATAGATAGAATATTTGTATATTTCATGCCTTTGCAGTTAATTCTTTGGGATAGAATATTATTTCTTTCAAATAAAAATTTAAAGATTTATATTTTTATATTTGTAACTTCACTTTTTTGGCTTGCATATTTTATCTGGTTTTGGTTTGGAGGTAATAGTGGTTCATGGACTCCCTATAGTGCGATTTATTATAATAATGATCAATTTTGGTACCAATTTATGTTTGATCATTATCAAGATGTAAAAATAGAAAAACCTTCTAGAAATTTATCAATTTTGTTAAATGAATAAAGTTGTAATTATTAGTAATTCGTTATCAAATGTTTTTTTAAGAAGAAAACATCTGCTAGATCAATTTATTAATAATAATTATGAAGTTATTTTAATCACTGAAAATGATATTGAATTCAATATAAATAATAAAAAATATAAATTAATTAATTTGGATTTCCGAAAAAGCAAAACCAATATATTTTATAATATGATCATTTTTTTTAAACTTTTTAGATTAATTTCTAAATTAAATTGTAATAATATTCTATGCTTCCAAATTAAACCAATATTCATGGTTTCTTTAATAAATTTATTTTTAAAGAGAAAAATTGTAAACACTTTCACTGGGCTTGGATCATTATTAATTAACAAATCTTTTTTAAGATTTTTAGTTATTCATATTTTTAAAACAACTTTAAGAAAAAAAAACCTTATTAATATTTTTCAAAATCATCATGATTTAAATTATTTTTTAAAAAGAAATGTTATTAATAAAGATAAAAATAAAAATTTTGTTATTAATGGTTCTGGAATCGATCTACATAAATTTAAATTCACTGAATTAGTGCAAAAAAACATAACTACTTTTGCATATATTGGAAGGCTAATTAGTGATAAAGGCATTATGAAGTTCTTAAATTTAACAAAATATTTTCAAAATAGAAAAGATATAAAATTTATTATTGTTGGAGAAATTGACACAAATAATTTTTCTTTTCTAAAATATGAAACACTTAAACAATATTTATCTAATAATGTTGAATATTTTGGACATTCAAATGATGTAACTAAAATTATCTCAAGTATAGATTGTTTAATTATGCCTTCTTTTCGAGAGGGGCTATCTAATATTATTTTAGAAACATTGGCTCTTGGCAGACCTGTAATTGCAAGCAATGTTCCTGGGTGTAAGGATATAATAATTGAAGGTAAAAATGGATATCTATTTGATATTTTTGATGAAAAAGATTTGTTGAATAAAGTAAATGATTTCTTGAAAATAGGAATGCACCAAAAAAAAGAAATATCGAAATTTTGTACTAAAAGTGTTATTAAATACGACATTAATAAGATTACCCCTATTTATTATAAATTAATTCATGAAACTTAATCCAAAGATTGCAGTTATAGGTTTGGGGTATGTAGGATTGCCAGTTCTTTTTGGTTTTTCAACTGCACATCAAGTTATTGGTTATGATATTAACAAGAAATTAATATCAAATTTAAAAAAAAATAAGATTGATTTAAAAAAATATTGTATTTTTCATAAAATAAAAAAGCAAAATATAAAATTTACTTATAACATCAAAGATATATCACTTTGTAATATATTTATTGTAACCGTCCCCACACCAATAAATAATAGAAAAATTCCAGATCTAAATATTTTGAAAAAGGTTGCCAATCAGATTTCAAAATTTTTAAAAAAAGATGATATAATTATTATTGAATCAACAGTTTACCCAGGGGTTACTGAAGAAATTTTTTCAAAAATTCTAGAAAAAAATACAAAATTTAAATTAAATTATGACTTTTTTTGTGGTTACTCACCTGAAAGAATAAACCCTGGCGACAAAAAACATACTTTTTTAAAAATTAATAAGATAGTTGCAGGTTCAAACAAAATAACAACTAACAAAATCCATAAACTTTACTCAAGTGTATTAAAATCTAAAGTTATTAAAGTGCGTGATATAAAAACAGCCGAGGCAGCTAAAGTAATTGAAAATACTCAAAGAGACATAAATATTGGCTTTATAAACGAGTTATCAAAAATCTTCAGTAGTTTAAATATAGATACCAATGAAGTTCTTAAAGCTGCTTCAACAAAGTGGAATTTTATTAATTTTAAACCAGGATTAGTTGGAGGTCACTGTATAGGCATTGACCCGTATTATCTTGCGTATAAAGCAAAAAAATCAAAAATATTTCCAAAAATGATTACTGCTGGAAGACTTACAAATGAATCAATGTCAAAATTTGTTTCAAATAGAATAAATTTTTATTACGATAAACTCATTAACAAGAAACCAAAAAAAATATTAATATGTGGCATTTCTTTTAAAGCAAATACTGACGATATAAGAAATTCAAAGATATTTGACGTAATTGACTACCTTTATAAATTTAACTTTAAAATTAGCGTGTATGATCCATTAGTTAAACACCACTCAATTAAAAAAAATAAAAAATTTAATTTTGTTAAAAAGCCAAGAAAAAAATTTTATAATTGCATTTTTATAGCAGTAGCACATAAGCAATTTAAAAACACTTCCTTTGATGAATACATGCAGTTAGCTCATAATAAATTCATTATACTTGATATTAATAATATATTTGCTAAAAAGTATAAGAATTATTATCAAATAATCTGATGCTCAAAATTACAAAAGTACTTCCAAAAAGGTTTGTTAGTATGAATAAATTGAAATTTGATAAAGAATTATTCATGCAGAAAATTAACCAAAATATAGTGAAATACAATAAAGAAGAAGAAGAATATATTATTTTATCAAAGTTTATAGATTCTCTTAATAATAATGAGTTACCAATTAGATGGGGCGTTCAGCAAGAAAATTTTTTAAAAAAAAATGGTGAACAAAAATTAGTAGAGTATTTATTATATAGATTTAGATTTGAAAAGTTTCCCTATTTAAATAAACTTCATGAATTTCCATTATATACTCTAATAGAACCAACTTCATCTTGTAATTTAAGATGTGTTATGTGCTTTCAGACTGATAAAACTTTTACAAGAAAACCATATATGGGTTTAATTGATATTGATTTTTTCAAAAGTTGCATAGATGCCTTAGTTGAGGGGGGAACAAAAGCGCTTACTTTGGCGTCTAGGGGAGAGCCAACCCTACATCCAAAATTACCTGAAATGATAGAGTATTGTAAAGACAAATTTTTTGAATTTAAAATAAATACTAATGCTACAAGATTAAATGAAAAATTAATAAGGTGTATTTTAGAGAATAATGTAGATGAATTAGTATATTCAGTTGATGCACATACAGAAGAAATGTATAGCGAAATAAGACCTTCTGTTAATGGCAAAAATAATTTTAATTTAGTTCTTTCAAACATTTCTAGTTTTAATAAAATAAGAAAAAATGAATTTAAAGATTCATATACAAAGACAAGAATATCTGGTGTGTGTTTTAGAGAAGATCAAGATTTAGATGAAATTACAAAATTTTGGCAAGATTATGTAGATGAGGTTGCCTTTGTAAGAGCTCTTGAAAGATGGGATACTTATTTTAATGAAACACATCCAGAAAATAATAGTCCATGTGTGTATTTGTGGGAAAGATTTTATATTTGGTTTGATGGCAAAACAAACCCATGTGATGTTGACTATAAAAGTTTTCTATCTCCGGGAAAGTTAGACAAAGATAATATTTCTTATCAAGCAATTAAAAATATTTGGACGGGAGAAATATATAGTAAAATGAGAAATGATCACTCAGAGGGTAATAGAAAGAATATTAACCCATGCGATAGATGTGGCGTAAATAATTGATGAAATCTGCTTTTGTAATAGGTTACAAAAATCATGCAAAAAAAATAATTGATATTTTAAAAAAAAAAAAAATTCAAATATCAATATATCATGATGATATAAAAAAAACTCAAATAAAAGATTTTTATGAAGTTGTAAATTATGATTATGTTTTCATTCTCTCTCCAAACCATACTCACTATTATTATTTGAGCTTATTAGAAAAAATAAATTATAAAAAATCAATATTTTGTGAAAAACCACTTATTAACAGTAAAAATCAACTTAATCAGTTAAATAAATTTAAAATTAAAAATAGAATTTTTACTAATTTTGGAATTGTAGATAGTGATTTTTTTAAAATTATTAAAAAATATTCAAATAAAAAAAATATTGGCCAGTTACTTATAACAGATTTAATTAGTTCCCATTCATTTGGATTTAGCAATAATTACTTGAAAAATTGGCGATCTGATAAACAGACAAATAAAAATGGTGTTCTTGAAACTGTCTCAATACATTTTATATATTTTTTTTACAAATTATTTGGAAAGTTTGATAGTATTTCTCATATTAAAAAAAAAATAATAAAAAAATCATCATCAATTGATTTCGCTCAAACAAATATTATTACAAAAAAAAATAGTAGCATAATAAACATAACTACTTCTTATGTTTCTCCATTAATATTTAAAATTACTATGCTTTTTTCTAAAGGCATAATCACTGTTGATAATCAAAATATAAAGATTTACACAATTAGTTTAAAAAAAGATAAATTTAATAGATCAGTATCTCCTGTTTTATTATTTGAAAAAAAAATTGATATTAAAAGTATCTGGAATGAATCACATAAAAATAATATTAATATATTTTTAAAAAATAAATCAAATTTTAAAAAAAATTTTAATGATTCTATATATATTCATAATAAACTTTTTAAATAATTTTTATAAGTTTTTCTGCAAGTAAAAAATCATTTTCATTATCAATATTTATAGAATCATGTTCAGACATTATAAAAGGTAAACATTTTTTGCCTTTAAAACTATTGTTATTAAGTAGTATTTTCCTTTTAAAAATATAAAAAGCACCATTTACGATATACATTTTGGGTAAAGATTGCCGAGGTGGATTTTCAATTGGCCATTTTTTATAGTCAATTAATTTGTTATTTATAACTTTTTTCATTTTATAGGGGTGATAATTACCCACATCTTTAACACTAATTATGCTATCATAATTTTTGAAATTTTTTTTAAATTTTCTAAAAATTTTATGATAATGTTCTATTTTTCTTAAAGGAGATGTCGGTTGCAACATACAAACAATTTCGTATTTCTCCTTAAAAATTAATTCAGTTTTTTGCAGAGCATGTCTAATAGTTGGTATGGCTAAAGCTCTATCTGTTGATAGATATTTAGGTCTTTCAAAAGGAACTTCTGCACCAAATGATTTTGATATATTTGCAATTTTAATTGAATCTGTAGACACAATAACTTTGTCAAAAATTTTAGATTCCAAAGCTGATTTAATAGTATGGGCAATCAAAGGTATATTATTTAGTAATTTAATATTTTTATTTTTCACACCTTTTGAGCCCTTTCTTGCAGGGATTATACCTATTATTTTCATAAAATATTTTTTACAATATAATCACTTAGAATTTTCTCTGAATTATATTTGAATTTAAATTCTTTAAATCTTAAGTGAAAGTTAAAAAAATATGAGTATAAATCAATGGTTTTTCTTCCAAACATTTTCTTAATTATTTTACCATTCTCAAAGCATTCTTTGTCATCTTTAAACAATATTGGAATAAACGGAATTTGATAGTTGAACGATTTATTTACAATTCCCAAACTTGGTCTCCCAATAATAATATCTATTTTTTTTAGCATCGAATTATCTAAATTTATAGTTTTTTTTGAAATTTGAAAATTAGTATCATAAAAAAAATTATACTTTTTATTTTTATTTTTAATTCTTTTTGTTAAATTTAAAATTTTAGTTTTATAATCGTTGTGATGATTTCCAAATCCTATAGCTATAAAAATGTTTTTTATTTCCTTAGATTTATTCACAATTTTTTTATTATCAAAAAACTCTAATGAATAATATTTCGGTAAATTTTTTATATAATTTTTTGCAAAATATTTATTTCCAAAAATATTAAATTTACTATTTTTTATTAATTTAGTTAATAAAATTTGTTTCTTTTTTGAAATAACAGGCTTAATTTCTTTATGCCAAAAAAAATTACACATTAATATAATATTATTATTTTTTAGAAGTAATTCAGGATAATTATCACTTATAGTAAGTAAATGTGTATTGGATAATTTAATCGATAAATTTTCAAAAAAATTTCCATAGTCTTTTTTTGACTTATAATCCTCTGCCTCAGGAAGATTTTCTATATTAATTATATTAATATATTGTGACTTAGATGGATGAAATTTTAACCATTTATTTTTTTTTGTGTATAAATTTATATTTATATTATTTTTAACTAATTGTTTAATCAAAATTGCAGCTCTTGAAAAATGTCCAAATCCATTAGGGCAAACTACATAATTGATATAATTTTTTTTAATGATCAAGTTAAAGGTGTTTCTTCCCAATTGTATACTTCAAGTGTGCCTCTAGAGTCCCTAATTTTACTACAAAAACGTCCTCTATAGTACTCTCTATTTAATTTTTCAGTAGCGCTAAATTTAGAATTAATCTTGCCAAGCATAATTTTTAGTTTGAATTTTTCTTTTTGTATAATTTTTTGTTGATCTTTCTTGCTTATGCTTGCAAAATCACTTAATTGTTTTAGCTCCTTGGAATTAATAGATACTATTCCATCCCTTGTTTTCAATTTGTCTAACACTGTAAAATGTCTTTCAATAATTTTAGCTCCCAAAAATATAGCGTATAAGGTTGGTATTAATCCATATTGCATTACTGAAGTATGGTCACTGTAACCAATATGCTTAGAATATTTAGATAGAAATTTCATTCTATTTAAGTTTAGACTTTTTAATTGAGTAGGATATTCTGTTACGCAATGTAGAAATGAAAAACTATTTTTGTTAAATATTTTTGAAGTATTAATTATTTCACTATTATAACTTGCTCCAGTAGAAATATAAATATGCTTGAATTTATTTTTTAATTCTCTTAACATCTGATATGATGCACAGTCATAACTGGCTATTTTTAATTCTTCAAATCCCAAGGATAATATCTCATCAATATCTTGTCTTGCAAAACATGTGGTAAGAGGGATAACATTATATGTTTTGCATAATTTTATAAATTTTTTTAAATCATTTTTTTTTAATTCAAGTCTTTTTAATCTTTTAAACTCATCTTTATAATTTCTTTTAATAGCAAGTATTTTGTTATTTTGTATTAAGCCTTTTTCAAATTGTGATCTAAAAGATAATCTATCTGCGTAAATATGCTGAACTTTAACATGGGTCGCACCATTTTTAGCCGCCTCAACAACTTGTTTTTCTAAAACTCTCATATTGCCATTATGATTTTGACAAAGTTCAGCTATTATTTTCATAAATTTTTTCCTAAGTTTATGTAATTTAAATTCTTGTTTTCAAGACTCTTAAGATAATTAAAATTATTCCAACCGTCAAAAAATGCTTTAACTTTATTTTTTTGTAACCATTTTGAAAAGTCTAATTCTTGATGTTTATTATCATTGTTCATAGAAAAAATAATATCATACTTTGGATTTATTTCATTATTTGGAAATTTGACAATATTAATTTTATAATTGATTAAATCATTTTTGAGAACATAATTATCAAAAGCATCAATTTTAGTATTAAATTTAACAATTGAATTGATTAGCTTGATTGAAACACTCTCTCTAATATCTGAGGTTGGCGGGCTTCCTTTAAATGCTAATCCTAAAACTAATACATTAATACTTTTTTTATTTTTAAGGTATTTTTCTTTGAATTCTTTAAAAATTTTAATTGGATAATCTTCGATTTTTTTATTTATTTTTCGAGAAATTCTGCCAAAAGACGGTGAATAGAATTTTTTTTGCATTTTCGTTGAAAACAAATATGGATCTTTTGATAAGCAGTAACCTCCAACACCTGGTGATGGTTGTGGAATATTTGCCCTGTTATAACCTTCGTTTGTTTGTTTAATAATTTTATTTGAGTCAATATTATAATTACTACAAATCATGGCAACTTCATTTGAAAATGCAAAATTCATATCTCTATAAGTATTACACATAAGTTTAGCTAGTTCAGCTGCTTCTATTGTTTCAGTTGCGATAACAGAGTCACAAAAATTATTAAAGTAGTTTTGCCCTCGCTTCAAACAATTATCAGAATAACCTCCAATAATTTGAGGAATTTCGTATAATTCTTTAAGTGCATTCCCTTCAATAGTTCTTTCTGGAGCCATTAAGTAAAAAAAATCTTCTCCACATTTAAGCTTAGAAATTTTTTCCAGTAAAGGCACAAATATTTTTCTTGATGAACCTAATGGTATTGTTGATCTCATAAAAATCATTGTTTGAGATGTAATTTTTTTTCCTATTTGGCTTAATACATTTATTAATTCTTTGTATATAGGTTGTTTTGTTTTTTCATTGACAGGAGTGCCAACTGAAATAATGTAAATATTATGTCTTAATTTCGAAAAAGAGGAATTAAAATTTATGTTATTTGATGAAATGCTCTTTTTTAAATTTGAGTAAAGACCTTCTTCATAAAAAGATATTTTTGCTTTTTTATAATCTGCAATTAATTTAATATTTTTATCAAAGCCATCAACGGTTACTCCTTTATTAGCTAGATGAATAGCTAATGTTATACCAACAAATCCAAGACCTATTACATTAGTATTACAATCAGAAACTAATGAATAATCGATTTCTTTTTGTTTTGTCGGTAAAATTCCAATAAATTCATTTTTAGTATTTACTACAAAAATTTCATTAATTATTAAATTTTTATTTTGGCTACGTATTTTTTTTAATTTAGCGTAAAAATTTTTTTTCAAAAATGACTCATAAATTTTAACTGGTTTAATATTCATGAATTCTTTAACAGTTGAATTTGATTTCAATGATTTATTTGCCAAATAATTTTTAATATCTCCATTAGTAATGCTGCCAACTAGAGTATTTTTGTTTAAAACAGGAATTATTGGTAAACTATTAATTTTTTTATACTTTTTAAAATGATTATATCTTTTGAATAAACTACTTATTGTCTCATTTGGATTTGTTTGGATTAAATTTTCTTTTTTAATTAGTGGGTTTATTTTCATAATTTTTTAATCTAATTGTTCTAATACTTCTATAATTTCATCAAACATCTGAACTGACATGTAGTCTGAAAAATGATAATCATCTGAATAATAAATATTTGAGAGATCATGCATATAACAATATTTACTATCACAAATTAATTTGTGGGGATAATATCGTATTAAATTAGGATTATCAATACTATCATAGATGTCAAAGATTTCTTTGTTTCTATTAAAATACAAATCTATTGGATAGTGTAATTTATTTTCATTAAATAATTTTTTTATTTCTTTTTTGTCTGTTTTAAAGTTTATTTGCTTTCTTAAAAACTTCATTAGTTCATCAGGCACATGCCATCCTGGTTCAGGTGTTGGGTAAACGATAATAACTCTATTATTTTGTAATAGCTCAATGATATTTTTTTTGATATTTTTTTTTAATAATTCTTTATCATTTATATATTTATTGTCTTTTTTATATCCCAGGTAGCTCTTTATATTTTTTTCACTTCCACCTTTATTGTTGTTAAAACCCTTATTGTTAAGGAAAAGTGTATATCTGCCAGCTAATATGATATCTGAATTTTTTGTTTTTTGAATTATTTCAAATCTTTCATTCTGTTTGTTTGTATTACAACCAAGAATTAGCTCCTTATTTTTAATTTTAAGTCTTGAATAATTTTTAATATATGGACAACCAGGTGAGTTCAAACTTTTGAAATTTAAATTTTTAGAATTAGCATAATTCAAGAAAAGTTTTTCCAAATTAAACATTGTTGAATCACCTAAAAGGAAAATTTTTTCTGTGTTGTTTTTAGCAATGTTTTCACACTCTATTTCTTCACAGCGATAACTTCTTTTTTTACTATCATCAATAGCGTTTATCAAATCATTAAATCTAGTTTTATATCCATTTTGTTGAAGAATTGATAATGAAAAAGCAAAAATAATAGTAACAAAAAAAAATAAAAGAATAAAAAAAAATCTAGTTTTAATAATATTAAAATTTCTAAAAGGTTGCTCAATAAAATTATAAGATATTATTGCAATAAATAGACTCAAAATAATTAATATAATTTTAAAAAATAAATTTGGCTCATCAAACAAATAAAAGCCAAATACAAAAATTACATGATGAATTAAATATAATGAAAAGGATATTAGTCCAATAAATATTGAAATTTTATTTGTTAATATAGAAAATACAATATTATTTTTTTTTATAGAAATAATTATCAAGCATGTTAGTAAAATTGGAATAAAAGTAATTAAAGACGGATGTTTTGTATTATCAGAGAAAATAAATAAACATAATATTAATCCAATAAAGGAAACAAAAGAGATTGAATTACTATAATTTTTAAAAATATTATTATGACTCAAATTGATATAAAAAGATAAAATTATACCAGCTGTAATTTCCCATCCTCTAGAGGGTAATAAATAAAAAGCTGCTTCTTCGAAATTATTACTTCCTATATGTGTCAAAAATAAACTAATAAAAAAAAATATTATTAGTATGATTAAAATATTTTTTTGATTTTTTAAAAATTTAAAAGCTAACAATAAAAAAATTGGAAAAAATATATAAAACTGCTCTTCAACAGACAGAGTCCACAAATGAAGAAGAGGTAATGATTTAGCTTCTTCAGAAATATAACTAACTTCGTTTATATAAAAAAAATGATTAGCGTTAAAAATAATTGAGCTAATTACTGATTTTGCAAAAAAAACAAATTCTGATGGAAGTAAAAAAAACCATCCTAAAATTGAACCTAATATTAAAGTAAATACAAGAGCTGGAAAAATTCTTCTTAATCTTCTTTCATAAAAAAAAATAATTGAAATTTTATTTTGTAATTTAAATTCTCGTAAAAGTAATGTTGAAATTATAAATCCAGAAATTACAAAAAAAATATCAACTCCCAAGTAGCCACCTTGCAATAGAGTAAAGTCATATAAAGTAATTTCTGCATGATATATAACCACAGAAACTATTGCTAATGCTCTAAGCCCATCTATTTCAGGTTTGTAATTACTTCTCATAATTTTGTAATAACTATTTTTTTAACTTATTAAATAGTTATGTTATATTAGTATTATGAAATTATATATTCATATTGGATTTCCAAATACTGCTTCCTCAACTCTACAATCTATATTTATGACTCATAAAAATATTAATTATTTTGGAAAAAACTTAAAAAAAATGCCAGAGTTAAACAACGCTCTAAAAAGCATCCTTTTTGCTAATGATACACAATTTAATAATAATCAAAATAAAATTAAAGAAGCAATTCGTTCACAAATGCAAGATAATTCAAAAATAAACATTTTATCAAGTGAAGTTTTTTTGAGTCCTTATCATATTTATAAATCTGATTTAAGGTTAGTTCATAAAAGGTTATTTTCTGTTCTTTCGAATATAAATGAGATTAGTAGTTTAAAATTGATAATCATTTATAGAGATCAACTTGATACATTAATAAGAAGAAATTCTTGGGGTTTATCAGGGTATGTAAAGTTTAAAAATCATTTAGCTCTTAAGTTAAGAAAAAATAAAATATCTCGACAAGAACACAATGTTTATGAAAGCCTTAAATATGATAATCTTTACTATTTATTAAAAAATATATATGGAAGTAATGAAGTCAAGTTTTTTAAATATGAAGATATTTTTGTAAATTATTTTCATGTTAAAAAATTTTCCGATTATCTTTCTTTAGACGAAAATGAATTAAAAAATTATTTTATAAGTGTTAAAATAAATAAAACAAAAGTAATTAAAAATAAAATTGTAATTAAAAATAAAACAATTAATTTTTTTAATAAATTAATTAAGTCTTTTAACTTAGGCTATAATATTATTTATTTTATTTTTTTTTATAGACTATTTGCTATCATAACATTGAAAAAATTTTTATTTAAAAAAAAGTTAATTTTTAATATAACTAACAAAGAGAAAAATATTATTAAAAATTATTATAAAATTTCTAATTTAAATTTTAAGAAAATTGTAAATGAATAAAAATAAAATTGAAAATTTTATTTTTATTGTTGGCTCACCAAGAAGTGGTACAACTCTTTTGCAGAGAATAATTGGCAATATTGAAGAATCTTTTACTATGCCAGAGACTCATATTTTCAATGTTATGGCTGAAAATTATTATTATGCTATTAGATCCAACAAACCGATTCAGCAGCTCAAATATCAAAAATTAATATCTTTTTTAACTTATACAAGAGTAATAAATTTTTTAAAAAAAAATGCAAATTTTGTATTAAATCAAAAAACTAAAAAAAATTTAGAAAATAAAATTAAAAAAAAAAATTTAAAACTTGAATATTTTATAAATACAATTTTCAATGAGTATAATGATTTAGGAGAAAAAATATGTATAGAAAAAACTCCATCCCATATTTTTTGCGTTAAAACAATAAGAGAAACAATTAAAAATAATCTAATTCTAGCAATTATAAGAGATCCTAGAGATGCCTTTCTATCTTTTAATAAAATGTTGATAAGGCAAAAGAAAAAACCAAGATCAATATATGAATTTTCAACAATCTGGAACTCAGTAATTACAGAAATTGAAAAACATAATTTAAATTATTTAAAATATGAAAATTTAATCGATGAACCTTTAATCACTATTAATCAATTACTTGATAAAAAAGGCTTAAAAATAAATTCAATAGAAAAGATTCCTAAAAATTTATCAACAGAAAAAGAAGTGTGGAAAAAAAATGCTTATGAAGAAATTATCAAAGATAATGTTAATAAATATAAAAATGAATTGAGTTTAAAAGAGATAAAAGAGTTTAATTATTATTGTTTAGATAATTTAAAAAAATTTCATTATGAAACTTTTGATAGTGTATTGCCAAGTTTTCCTCATAGATTATATTATAATTTCTTAAAGATCAAATATAGACTTACATTATTTAAAGAGTTAAGTAAGAGTATTTTTAATTTTGTTATCAAAAGATATGTTTAGTTTTTTTTCTTACAAATCAGGTTCATCTAATATGAAAGATGTTAAAATCGCCTTACAAAATATTTTTAAATTTCAAAAATATTATGATCACAAAAATATTGAAAATTACAATAAACTTTTTTCTAATTTAGCAGGTTTTAATTATGCCTATTCTTTTGGCTCAGGCAGAATGGCATTTTATAGTCTTTTAGAGTCTTTAGAAGTTAAAAAAGATGATGAGGTAATTATACCTGCTTACACATGCGTTGTTGTAGCAAATGCAATAAAATATATTGGTGCTAAACCTATTTATGTAGATATAAATTTAAATAATTTTGGTATAGATATTAATAATCTTAAACAAAAAATTACACACAAAACTAAGGTGATATGTGTCCAACATACATATGGAATTTATTCTGATGTTAAGGAAATAAAAAAAATAACTGAAGGTAAAGAAGTTTTTATAATTGAAGATTTAGCTCATTTATTGAATGATAAACTTACTGAAAATAATGTGGGGGTTTACTCTGATGCTTGCTACACTTCTACTGATCATACAAAAATTATCAATACTTATTTAGGCGGTATGGCATTCACTAATAATATTGAAATTTCGAAAAAAATAAAAAAAATTTATGATAGATCAAATTTTTTATCAAGATTTAGTATTTTTAAGATATTGTTCTCATTTATAATTGAAAATATACTTATTCATCCAAAAAATTATAAAATTGGTATTATTTTTTATAAAATATTTAGAAAGTTAAAGTTTATATATAATTTTAATGATGATTTAATAACTAAATTGCCTTTAAACTACCCATATCCTGCAAAATTATCAGCTCCTCAGGCTTTAATAGGTATTAATCAATTAAATAAAATTGAAAAAAATATTCAACATAGAAAAAAAATATCAATTTTAATTAATAAATACATAAGTTGTTTTTCAATTGAATTATTAAATAATACAGGTTTGCTTCGTTACCCAGTTCTTGTTAATAATGCAAGTGACATAATGAAGATATGTCAAAATATTTTTGAAAATTCTATTTGGTTTACCACTGTTTTGCATAATAGGAAAAGTAATTTTAATATTGTTGATTATCAAATCGGAAGTTGTCCAAATGCAGAATTTGCATGTAAACATGTTATTAATTTTCCAACACATGAAAAAATTGATATTAAGGCTGTGGAGTTGTTTTTTGAAAAATATAATTCAATTATAAATAGTAATATAATATCAATTAAATAAATGTTTAAATATTTAAGAAATAAAAATGTCTTAGTAACTGGGCATACTGGCTTTAAGGGCTCATGGTTATCGGTATGGTTAACTATGCTTGGAGCCAATGTTGCTGGGTTGTCAAATAATTCTATTCCTGAGAGAAAAATTCTCTTTCAAAATTTAAAATTAAAAAAGAATTTTAAAATAGATTTATGTGACTTGCAAAAGGTTTCTAAATGTATCAACGAATTCAAACCTGATTTTATATTTCATTTAGCTGCACAATCTTTAGTGTCAAAATCATATGAAGTTCCTCTACTTACTTTTCAAACTAATTTAATTGGGACTCTTAACATTTTACTATCAATTAAAAATTTAAAAAAAAATTGTATTACAATATTTATAACAAGTGATAAATGCTATAAAAATGTAGAAAAAAAAGCAGGATATAAAGAAACTGATGAATTTGGAGGTAATGATATTTATAGTGCTTCTAAGGCATCAGCAGAAATATTAATAAACTCCTTTTGTAAATCATTTTTATATAAGAAAAAAAATATAAAGATTGGAATAGGTAGGGCTGGAAACGTCATCGGAGGAGATGATTGGTCTTTAGATAGGGTTGTTCCAGATTGTGTAAGGGCTTGGTCAAATAACAAACCTGCCATAATAAGAAGTCCAAATTCTACCCGTCCTTGGCAACATGTCTTAGAACCACTAAGTGGTTATCTTGTTTTAGGAGAGAAATTATGCAAATCAACTAAGTTAAATTGTGAAGCTTTTAATTTTGGCCCAAAATATGATAATACCGTTATAGAATTAGTAAAAAAAATGTCTACTAACTGGAATGATAAAAAATATATAATTAAAAAGAATCAGAGTTTTAAAGAAGCTCATTTATTAAGATTAAATTGTTCTAAAGCAAAAAAATTACTTGATTGGGAATCAACACTAAATTTTGATGATACAGCAAAATTTACTATAGATTATTATAAAGAAATTTTAAAAAACAAAAAAAACAGTTATATTCTAATGCAAAAACAAATTTCTGAATTTCAAAAAAGAATGAAACATTAATGATAGAAGTTAGAGAATTAAGAAAGATTGTTAATCCAAATGGTAATATTTATCATTTTTTAAAAAAAAGTAACACTAATGATAAAGTAGATGGTGAGGTATATTTCACTGAAGTTTTATATAATAAAATTAAAGCTTGGAAATATCATAAAAAAGCAACTCTTAATCTATCAGTGCCAATTGGAGAAGTAAGGTTTGTTTTTTTTGATCTTAATTCAAATAGCTTTATTGAAAAAATTATTGGGGAAAATAATTATAAACAAATTTTGATTCCTCCTAAAATCTGGTTTGGATTTCAAGGATTGGATTCAAATAAAAATCTTATAGCAAGCTTTTCAGATCATATTTTTGATGAAAATGAAATAAATAGAAAAGATGTTTCTGATTTTAGTTACGATTGGAGTATTAAATAATGAAGGTAATAATTTTAGCAGGTGGTTTAGGGACTAGAATATCTGAATTTACCGATATGATTCCAAAACCCATGATTCGAATAGGAGACAAGCCAATTATTTGGCATATAATGAATCATTATTATAAGTTTGGTCTCAAAGAGTTTGTATTAGCTTTAGGATATAAAGGTGAAAAAATTAGAGATTATTTTTTAAATTATAATTATTATAATCAAGATATTGAGTTATCTCTTTATAAAGGCTCTGTTAAATTTAAAAATAAAAATAAATTAAATTGGAATATTCATCTGTCAGATACTGGACTTGAAACTCTAACTGGAGGTAGAATAAAGAGATTATTGGATTATGTAAAAAATGATACTTTTATGGTTACTTATGGGGATGGAATATGTTCAGTTGAAATCAATAAACTTTTAAAATTTCATAAGTCGCATGGCAAACTCGCAACTGTTACAGCAGTCAGACCAACTGCAAGATTTGGAGAGTTATCAATAAATAATAACTTGGTTACAAAATTCCAAGAAAAACCTCAAGTTACAGATGGGTGGATTAATGGTGGCTACTTTGTATTTGAACCAGATGTTCTAAAATATATTGATAATGATAATACTATTTTAGAAAAAGAACCGCTTGAGAATTTAGCAAGAGAAGGTCAATTAGCGTCTTATAAACATGATGATTTTTGGATGTGTTTGGATACAAAAAGGGATTATGATCTTATGCAAGATTATTATCTTAACAAGAAGGGTTACTGGTCAAAAAAATGATAAGACTTTCAAAATCAAGTATAGGCATAAAAGAAAAACTAGCCGTACGAAAAGTTTTGGATCATGAATATTTAGGAATGGGTAAGGAAGTTCGCGACTTTGAAATAAAACTAAGAAATTTTTTTAAAAGGGAAGTGGTGTGTGTATCAAGTGGAACATCAGCATTACAAATTGCTATACAATCCTGCAACTTTAAAAAAAATTCAGAAATAATTTTACCTGCAATAACTTATATTGCATCCTATCAGGCAATAATAGCTAACGATTGCAAACCTATACCGTGTGACGTAAACAAAAATACTATGCTTTTAGATACGCAAAAATTAATTAAGCAAATATCAAAAAAAACTGTTGCAATTATGCCAGTACATTTTGCTGGAAGTGCAGCAAACATCGATATAATTTATAAAATTGCGAACAAATATAAGTTAAGAGTTATTGAAGATGCTGCCCATTCTTTTGGATCATATCATAAAAATAAATTAGTAGGTAGTTTTGGTGATATATCTTGCTTCAGTTTTGATGGCATTAAGAATATTACATGTGGTGAAGGTGGATGTATAGTGTCTAATGATAACAGAATAATTGAAGAGTCAAAAGATGCTAGATTACTTGGGGTCGTAAAAGACTCCAATCAAAGATATATACAAAAAAGAACTTATGAATTTGATGTTAAAAAAATTGGTTGGAGATACCATATGCAAAATTTGAATGCTGCAATTGGAATTGAACAACTAAAAAAAATAAAAAAAATAAGATCCAAAAGACAAAAATTATGTATTTTGTACGATTCTTTACTAATTAAACTGAAAGACATAAAAATATTTAACAGAGATTATAATAAAATTTTGCCTCATATTTACGTAATTAAACTTAATAAAAAAATAGATAGAAATGAAGTGAGGAATAAAATGCACAAAAAAGGTATTGAAACTGGGATTCATTACAAACCTTTTGATAAATTATCAATCTCATACAGATATCTAAAGAAAAGAGAAATTGATCTAACTGAGTCAACTATTTTATATAAGAGTATATTAACACTGCCTCTACATTGTGATCTTAACGCAAACAATATTAAATACATTGTTAAATCACTGAAAGAGTCAATTTCTTGAACTATAATAAAAAAATTTCAATCAGTTGCATAATAGCTACACATAAGAGAGAAGATTTATTAGAAAAAACATTAAACTCAATATTAGAACAAACTTTTCATCCTGATGAAATTATTGTCGTTGACAATTGCAATTCCAAAAAAACAAAAATAATTGTTGAAAAATATTCCTCAGAAAACATTAAGTTAAAATATGTTCCCCACAATTATGGTGGAAGAGGATCATCATCCAGAAATATCGGAGCATTATATTCTGATTGTGAATATTTAGCTATGATAGATGATGATGATATTTGGAAGGAGAATTATATAGAAGAGGTTATTAAGTTTCTTAATGAATATGAAGATACTAAAATATTATATACTTGGTTTGATTACATCGTTGAAAATGGAAAAATAATAGATGGAAAGAAATTACAAAAAAATTTAAATTTTAATGCGTTTTTAATTAAAAATCCAGGAGCTATAGTTTCAAATCTTGTAATTGAAAAAAAATTATTTTTTATTTTAGGAGGTTTTAATGAGTTAATACATCCATCTTATGATAGAGATTTATTAATAAAAGCTATAAAAAGAGGTTTTGAATACAATGTATTAAAAAAAAACTTAGTTTTGATGAGAGATCAAAATCAAAAGCGTGATTCTTTAATAAATTACAATAACATAAAAGGTCAGTTAAGGTTTCTCAGATTGCATGCAGGTGTATTATCTATTAGCATATATGTAAAATTTTTCTTAAAACTTATTTATCAATTATTATTTAAGGCAACAAAAAATGTTTAATTTTAGAAAATCAAAAAGGCCAAGCAAACAACTTTTATGGCAAATTATTTGCAACTATTTATTGAAGCAAAAATATTCTAGTTGCATTGATGTAGCAAGCTCAAATTTTTTTTTATATAAGTATATTAAAAGTGACGCATATGCAGCATTGGATATTGATGATGATGCTATAAATTTTATACGAAAAAATTTCTCTAACATTAAAACTTACCATACTTCTATTGAGGATTTTGAAACTTCTCTAAAATGGCAGTTAGTTTTATGCTTGCAAACAATTGGCATTAACTCTCATTATGAAAATGATAATACTCTTGCTAATATAGATAAGTTAATTTTATTAACTCAATCTAAAGGAGAATTAATTTTTAATATTGGTCCTGAGGCTATAAATTATAAATATAAAATTGAAGAAAAATTAAAAAATAAATTTAGTAATTTTAAAAAAATAGAATATGGAACATTCTCTTCTAATAGAAATATTTTAATATCAATTTTTCTTGCATATCTAATGTATTATCTGCCGATATTAAGAAAAATTAATAAAAATTATTGTCTTTACATATGCAAGAATAAAAATGAATAAAAAATACATGATTTCATTTGTGGATAAAGAATATCCTCCAAGACACTCTTTTGTTGATGGCTTTTTGTGTAGTGAAATATTTAAAAAAAAAAATTTTATTAATTTACTAATTGTTAATTCTAAAACAAAAATTTTTCCATCGAAATATTTAAATGCAATTTGTATCAGTATTTTTTCTGGAAGAAAATATTTAAAAAGAATTACAAATTTTTTTAGAGCTTTTATTTTCTTAAAAAAAATAATTAAAAAAAAAAAAATTAAAATTATTTTTATTAGAAATGATGTAACAATATTATTTGCATCTATTTTTTTTAAAAATAAAGTTAAAATTATTTTTCAGCAGAGCTTTCCATTTGAAAACGATAAATCAATTAATTTTTTTAAAAGGTTTATTTATAAAAGTTTACTTAGATTATTCTTAAAACATGTAAATAAAGTTATAGTAATAAGCGAAATGTCAAAAAAAAGATTAAGTTATGCAAAAGTTGAAAATAATAAATTTATGATAATACCACTCTTAAATTCGTATAATAAAAAAAATAAAAATTATAAATTTCAACAAAAAAATGAACAACTAAATTTTGTATATATTGGATCATTAAGTAAACTAAGAAACGCTGAATTTTGGTTAGATTGTTTTAATAGTGCTTCAAAAAAATGTAATTTTAAAATTACTATCTTTAGCATTAAAGAGAATGAAAAAGAAAAGATTGAAAAATTAAACTGCTATAAAGAACTAAAACAAAAAAATATGATAAGTATTTTTAATAAAATTGATAGAGATATTCTTAATTTGCAATTGACAAACTTTGATGTAGGCATTTCTTTGATACCTCCTTCTCAAATATATTTAGAATCCGCTCCAACAAAATTAACTGAATATATGTATTCTGGCCTTGCCCTTTTTGCAAATAATGAAATAATTTTTCAAAAGAACATTGTTAATGATTCTTTTGCTGGAGAACTATGTAATTGGAATAAAATCGATATAACTAATAAAATAATATATTTTTCTAACTTAGATTATAAGATTATTAAAAATTATAGAATTAATTCCTATAAATATTGTATAGATAATCTATCTTATGAAAAGCATGTTAATTATTTTTTAGATAATTTAAATACTTAATTTTATGGAAATATTATCATTCAAATATGTATTTATAATAATTACTACATTAGTAATTGGATTGTTTATTTACTACTTATCATTGACTATCAAATCATTTCCACATGATACAATGACTAATACTAATTTACCTCAAAAAATACACAAAGGAAAAATTGCTAGAGTTGGAGGTGCAATTGTTGTTTTAAGTATTCTGTTTACTAATTTTTTTTTTAATTCTGAAAAAATATATTTAATTTTATTTACTTTTTTTCCAATACTAATGATTGCATTAATGGAAGATTTAAATATTCCAATAAATGCTAAATTAAGAATGTTATTTATAGTTATTTCATCTTGTTTAGCAATTTTTTTATTTAGTATCAATTTTGAACATGCAAATATAAGTTTAATTGATGAAGTTTTGTTAAGTAATTATTATATATCAATTTTAGTCACTATAATTATGATTTCTGCAATTGTTAATGCTTTCAACTTTATTGATGGATTAAATGGACTTATGTCATCTATAACAATATTAATCTTAGTTTGTTTTGCATATGTCTCTTTTAGTAAAAACTATTCAGAAATATTTTGGATCTGTTCAGTAATAGTAAGTGTATATATTGTTTTATTTTTTTTTAATTTTCCAAAATCCTTATTTTTTTTTGGTGATACAGGAGCTTATTTTTCAGGGTTTTCTATAGCTATAATTGCCCTTTTTTTATCATCTGAAAAAGACTTTACTCCTTTTTATCAATTAGCAGTTTGCACCTATCCAACAATTGAAGTTATTTTTTCTTTTTTTAGAAAAACAATATATGAAGATCAATCTCCTATGGAACCTGATAATAAACATTTGCATATAATGCTGAATACACTTTTGTCTAAAAAAAATATCTCACAGTCAAATCCTTTAGCATCATTAATTATTTTTTCAATTTATGCTGTGTATTTATATATTGTTAACTTAAATATAGAAAATCAAGATAATTTAATTTTTATAATACTGTTCTTTTTAATATCGTATGTATTTGCTTATATTAAAATTAGAAAAATAATAAATAAATATTAAATTTTTTTATCCAAAATGTTTATTAATTTTTCAACTTCCTTCATTGAATTGTAATGTGTTAAACTAATTCGGATAACCCCATCTTCAGTGTTTATTCCCAATGCATCGAGACATCTCCAAGCATAAAAATTGTCATTCCTAGTAGCAATTTTGTTCTCAACTAAAATCTGACTTATTTTTTTAGAAGATTTTTCTTTAGAAATGAAAGATATTGTAGGAGCTCTATTTTTATTTGTAATTTGATTTTTTCCAATTAATCTTAAATTATTTTTTTTATGAATAAATTCCAAGAGAGGATTTGCTATTTCTGCCTCATGAGAAGCAAATAAATTATTAACATTATTGATCTTTTCTCTTGTTGTATAATTATTATTATCAAAATGATGATCATAAAATTCCATCATATATTCATAAATTCCTATCAATGAAACTAATTCTTCATGATTAGGACCTCCTGGGTTAATTGTGTATGGATAACTTCCCTCTAAAAAATAGTGGTTTTGATTTGGAAGTTTTTTTAATATTTCTTCTTTTCCATATAACAAAGCCAAATGAGGTCCGTAAGTTTTGTATAAACTAAAAGTGTAAAAATCTACTCCCAGCTCTTTAACATCTGGAAAACCATGAGGAGCATATGATACACCATCTCCAATTACAATAGCATTTTTATTATGAGCTAATTCAGATATTTTTTTTAGATTATTTACACTTCCAACTATATTAGAACAATGTGTTACAGCTACAATTTTTGTTTTATTAGTTAATAAATTGTCTAAATCTTCTATTTGAAGCTCTCCGTTATCGGAATTAATTTTCCATTCTTTTATAACTGCACCAACTTCTGATAACCTTCTCCAAGGACTTATGTTAGCTTCATGATCTTGATTTGTAACAATTACCTCGTCTCCAGGTTTTAGAGAATATTTTAGAGCATTTGATAAAACATATAAATTAATTGAAGTTGATCCACCTATAATAATTTCTTTATTTTTAGCATTTATCATTTCGGCAAAAAACTCAGTTGCTTTATCCATATTATCACCAGCAATTTTTGACATTGGATATTCAGCATATGGTTGAACTTTAGTAGAAGTCATGAATTCATTTAATTTTTTAATTACATGTTGAGGAACATAGCTACCACCAGCATTTTCAAAAAAACTCCATTCTTTACAAAGAGGATCATTAAATGCTGGAAATTGAGATCTAACGAAGTCTATATCAAGTTTAGTATTACTAATATTCAAAAAAAGCTCCTTTTTTATAAAAATTTACTCTATACATTTTTGCCATGAATAATAATAAAAAATATGATGATGAGGAATTGAAAAATAGAATAGATCTAGCAGCAGCATATCATCTTGCTGACATATATGGTTTTAGTGATATAATTTGGAATCACATTACTTGTAAGACTTCCTCAAAAAAAAATACATTCTTAATAAATGAATTTGGATTAAGATATGATGAGGTTACAGCATCAAATCTCTTAGAAATTGATTTGGATGGAAATATAATTTCAGGAAATGGTGAAATTAATTTTACAGGTTTCGTAATTCATGGCGCAATTCATAAAAATAGAAAAGATCTTCATTGTGTTATGCATTCGCATTCTCGATCAGGATTGGCAGTGTCTTGTTTAAAAGATGGTTTAGAAATTTTAATTCAAGACTCAGCAATGTTTCATAATAGAATAAGCTATCATGATTGGCAGGGAATGTCGACTAATACTGAAGAGTGTGATTCCATATCAAAAGATCTAGGAAAAAATAATTCGATGATTTTAAGAAATCACGGACTTTTAACCTGTGGTAAAACTATTAGTGAAGCTTTTATGCTAATGTATTATCTTGATAGAGCTTGCAAGGTTCAAATTGATTTAAATGGAACAAATAAGGAATTAATAAAACCATCAGATAATTTGTTAGAATTTGCAGCGGGTCAATATGAAGATCCAAAATACAAACTTGGCGAACACGAATGGCCAGCTTTAAAAAGGATGCTAAAAAAAAATAATAGTATATACGACCAATAATGAATTTAACTTCTGAAAATATTAAAAAAGCAAGATCAAATATAAATTTTCCTTCAGAATTATTTATTAATGGAAAATATCAGAAATCAATTTCTGAAAAGTCTTTTAATAATATTTCCCCCATAGATGGCAATGTTATCAACAAAGTTTTTTTAGCTCAGCAGGAGGATGTGGATTTAGCAGTTTCTAAAGCAAGAGAAACTTTCAATAAAGGTCATTGGTCAAATTTACCTCCAGGTCAAAGAAAAAAAATTCTTTTAAAGTTTGCAACACTATTAGAAAGAGATCGTTTAGAGTTAGCTCTCTTAGACACAATTGATATGGGCAAAACAATTAATGACACCTATAACGCTGATCTACCAACAAGTATTGATAATATTGAGTGGTACGCTGAAATAATTGATAAATTATTCGATGATATCTCTCCTACCTCAAAAGAATACATGGGCCTAATTACTAAAGAGCCAATTGGTGTTGTTGCAGCCATAGTTCCTTGGAATTATCCTTTGTGGATGGCAATATGGAAAATTGCTCCAGCACTAATTACAGGTAATTCAGTCATATTGAAGCCCGCTGAGCAATCCCCAATGAGTGCAATTAAAATTGGCGCTTTATTATCTGAAGCAGGATTACCTGATGGAGTTTTTTCAGTTTTGCCTGGAGATGGCCCCATAACAGGTAAATCCTTATGCCTTCATAATGATGTTGATTGCGTTGCTTTTACAGGCTCAGGAGAAGTAGGAAAATTGGTTTTGCAATATTCTGGACAGTCAAATATGAAAAGAGTCCAATTAGAATGCGGAGGCAAATCCCCAAATATTATTTTTGCAGATTGTCCCGATCTTGACTCTGCTGCAGAAGCATCCGCTTATGCAATTTTTGGAAACCAAGGAGAAGTATGTTCTGCAGGTTCTAGACTAATAGTACAAAAAGAAATTGAAAAAGATTTTCTGGATAAGGTAGCTATAATAAGTGAAACAATGAAACCAGCCGATCCTTTTGATCCTAGTTCGTTTGCGGGTGCAATAGTTAGTTCTGAACAATTAGAAAAAATTAATAAATATGTAAATATCGGAAAAGAAGAAGGTGCAGAAATTAAGGTTGGAGGAAATATAACAATGAAAGAAACAGGAGGTTGCTATTTTGAACCTACAATATTTAAAAATGTAGAAAATAGTATGAAAATAGCTCAAGAAGAAATTTTTGGCCCTGTTCTTACGGCCCTTACTTTTAAAGATTTTAATGAGGCTGTTTCTATTGCTAATGATACCGAATATGGACTTGCGGCAGGTGTATGGACTAAAGATATTAACAAGGCAATAAAAGCTTCTAGAGAAATTCGTGCTGGGACTGTTTATATTAATAATTATGAAGAAGGTGTAGATTCAACAATACCACTTGGTGGTTATAAGCAATCTGGTATTGGTAGAGATAATGGATATCAGGCTTTAGAAAATTATCTCCAAGTTAAATCAACTTGGATAAAAATTTCTTAGAATTTAATGTTATTTAAAAAATTCAATTTTGAAGTAATTTCTTCTCTTTCTATATAGTAGCCTTGTAAATGGCGATTGCCAGAGTTAGGATTGAATTGTGTCCTACCATGTAGTACTCTTCTGTTATCAAAGCAAAAGATATCACCTGCTTTAAGTTTAAATGAAATTTGAAATCTCTTACTATGTAATTTCTTATAAAAAAAAGTATAAGCATCATAAAAATCATCCATAATTTTTGGACTTAAATCTAATGTGCCCATTGCACCTAAATTAATTCTTATTTCTTCAACATCTCTATTTTTATTAACTTTTATTATAGGCGATTTCTGAACTCTTACATTTTTTTGTGTAAAATCATTATCTTTAAAAATTACCTCATTTTCCGTAAGCAAATTATATTTTTTTTTGTGATTTTTTTTTAGAAAATTAGCAACAGCAAAACCATCCACTGCTGTAGAACTTCCACCTATCGCATCGTTTACGAGACAATGTAAAAATTGATAACCTGGAACATACTCATAATAGGGTAGGTCGCTGTGATTAGCAAGTGCATCAGCTGTATATGCTTGGTTGTTTGGTTTTGGAATATTTATCACTTCGAATGGAGTTCCAAAAAAAGTTTCTCGATATTTTCCAATTTTATCTAAAATTTTAAAAGCAGATTTGTCTTTAGTTGGTGCATTTTGAATTATTGCTATCCCATGTGAATACATTGTTTGAAGCCATTTTTTTAACTCTTTTTCATTTGTCATAACTTCTTTATAGTCATGTTTTGCTATTTTTATTTTTTTCATGATTTTAGAATTCCATAATTTGTAATTAGGAATATAGGAGGGCTGCTTTTTTTCAGTATAACAAAAATCTCTTAACCATTTTAATTTAAAGATTGAATTATGATTTCCTTCTGACCAAATGATTTTAAGAGTTGTGCTTGTATGACAAATACTTAAGGGCTTGATTTTGCTACCAATAGAAAGAATATTAAACTTTCTCATTCTAGTGTCTTTATGAAATGCGGTTGGGCAATTATCTCTTAACCAAAGAAAGTGAAATTTACTTATGTGCTTATCGTTCCATAATACTTCAATATATTTACTTCTTTTTGTTACTTTGATTAATTTATATTTATCTTGCATTTGAAAAATCTATACTATTGGCTATCATAACTTATAATTTAATTTTAATTGTTTTTTTTATGAACAAAAATTTACTTGGGATATTATTGATGACACTTGGAATGTTTAGTCTTAGTGTAAATGATATGACTTATAAAAGTTTGACTATGAACTTCCCCGTTTGGGAAGCTGTTTTTTTTCGAGCATTAAGTGGTTCTATAATATCTATTTTTTTAGTTTACCGATCTGGAATAATATCAATAAAAACAAAAAAACCAGTAAGGCATTTTGTTCGAGCTTTTTCAGCGGTTGGATGTGTTGTTCTTTATATATTTGGAATTAAATATTTATTACTTTCAGAAAATATTGCTATTGCCCATAGTGCTCCAATTATTGCAGCTTTGTTGGCAGTACCAATTCTTGGAGAAAAAATTGGTATTCATAGAATACTAGCAATTGTTATTGGTTTTATTGGTGTCTTAATAATTGTTAAACCTGGAACTGATTTGTTTCAACTTAAATCTTTATTGCCAATTGGTTCAGCTTTTTTTATGGCAGCAGTATATTTATCTACAAGATCATTAATGAATACTGAAACTAGTACATCAATAGTGTTCTATTATTCTTTTGCTTTGTTATTTACTTCTATTATATTTTTTCCATCAGATTTTATTATTCCAGATATATTTAATTTAACATTAGCCCTAAGCCTTGGAATAATGGGTTCTTTGGGACATTACTTTATGTCACAGGCCGCTAGACATGCAGATGTTTCTGTTACCTCTCCATTTGAATATACTTCCTTCATTTTTGTGGGCATTATGGCATACCTATTTTTTAATGAAATCCCTAGTAATTCTGTTGTTATAGGGGCTTTACTGATCATTATTAGTGGTATTTACGTAGCTTACAGGGAAAGAAAAAATGATAATTAAAAATACCCAATAAAACTGTCATTTTTTTCAAATAAAAGTTGTTTATAGATAAATAACCGATATAAAATTTATATAATTAGGAGGAAAGAATATGAAATTTATTAAAAAATCATTTCTAGTTCTATCCCTATTATCATTTTTCTCCCTAGGCTCTTTAAGTGCAAATGCTTGTACTGTTAAAGTTGGAGATTTTGACTGGGATAGTGCTAATATTCATACAGCTATTGGTTCATTTATAATGGAACATGGTTATGATTGTAATGTTGAAGTTACCAAAGGTAGTACAAATCCTATCTTAGCAGCATTGATTGATAATCAGCTTGATATTATATTTGAGCACTGGACTGATAACAATGTAGCGTTAATTGATCCAGAATTAGCTTCAGGCAATCTTGTTGACCTTGGTATTAACACACCAGCTTCTGAACAAGCTTTCTTTGTTGATAGAGCTACTTCAGAAAAATATGGTATTACAGATGTTATGGATCTTAAGAAACCTGGTATCTGGGAATTATTTAAAGATCCAGAAGACCCATCTAAAGGAAGAATCACAAGCTGTATTTCTGGTTGGACTTGTTACACAATCAACCAAGTTAAAATAAATGAGTATGGTTTAGGTGATCTATACACAAACTTTGATCCAGGTTCTGGAGGTGCTCTAGACGCAGCTATAGCTGGTGCATTTGCAAAAGATCAGCCTCTAGTTAGCTATTATTGGACACCAACAAGTTTAATGGGAAAACCTGAGATTGATATGGTTCGTTTAACTGAGCCAGGTTATGACAAACAGTGTTGGGATGACATGATGGTTGTGGTTAATAAAATTAAGGCTGATGGCCTTGAAGCATACACACCTTCATGCGCATGTGAGTATAAAGATATGGCTTTAACAAAACTTGCTACTGGTAAGTTTGCTGCTGCTCATCCTGAAATAATTGAATTTGCTAATGCATATACAATTTCAACTGCAGATGTTAACGCAATGTTAGCTTACTACGTTGATGTTTCTGGTGGAGATATGGAAGCTACAGCTATGCATTATTTAGAAACTTACTCTGATTGGGAGTCTTGGGTTTCTGCTGATGTTGCAGCTAAAGTAAAAAGCGCTCTATAAATTAAATCGCCAGGGCAGAAATGCCCTGGCAAAAATTTTAAATAATATTATGAAAAGAATTCCAAAATCAATTATTTATTCATTTTATTTAATCATTTTTTTTATTCTTATTGTTGTAAGTTACAACTCTTCTAGAAGAAAGCCAGACAGCGTTGCCGAATTAATTTCTGATCCAAAATGGTTAAACAACTGGCCGAAGTGGCTGGATGCACCTTTTAAAGACTGGATTAATACAGGCTGGAAAAGTTTTATTGCTGATTATGGACTAATTTTTGATGCTATTGGTTACGGTCTTCTTAGAGGTTACACAACTTTAAAAACAGTAATAGTGCAGGCACCTTGGCCTTTAGTTGTTGTAGGCGTGATAGCAATAACATACTTTACAAGTGGTAGAAAGTTAGGCACAACTGTATTTGTTGGTTTTTGTACTTTTTTCATTGGTTTTTTAAATCCTCGCTTCTGGGATAAGGCAATTGAAACAACCACTATGGTTGTTTTAGGAATTTTTTTATGTATCATTATTGGTATTCCGGTTGGCATTGCTATGGCTAGAAGTGAGAGAGTAAGGAATGCTATTCTTCCAGTTTTAGATTTAATGCAGGTAATTCCTGCATTTTGTTATTTAATACCTGGTATAATTTTATTTGGTTTAGGTGCTATACCTGCAATTATTTCTATCATTGTCTATGCCGCACCACCTCTCATAAGGCTCACAGATTTGGGTATAAGATTAGTTGATAAAGAAATCATTGAGGCAGCTGAGTCTTTTGGTGCTAATAAAAAACAAAAATTATGGGGAGTGCAAATGCCCCTAGCTTTGCCCAATATTATGCAAGGTATCAATCAATGTACAATGATGGCTCTCGCTATGGTAGTAATTGCATCTATGATTGGCACAAGGGGGTTGGGTGATGAGGTCTTATTAGGTTTGCAACAACTAAATGTTGGTGCTGCACTTGAGGCAGGTTTAGCAATAGTTCTTTTAGCAATTGTTCTTGATAGAATGACCCAAGCTTATGGTGATAAGATACAAGAGAGAACTCAGCCACAAAAAAAGAAAAAATAAACATGTCAAAAATTGAAGTTAAAAACGTATTTAAAATATTTGGCACTAATCCAGATTCAGTCTTGCCAATGGTTAAAGAAGGTGCTTCAAAAGAAGAAATTTTAGAGAAAACTGGTCATACAGTGGGCTTAGATAATGTCTCGTTATCTATCGAAGAAGGGGAAACTTTTGTTTGTATGGGTTTATCAGGCTCAGGAAAATCAACCTTAATTAGGCATTTAAACAGACTTATAGATCCTACTGATGGTGATATAATTGTTGATGGGACTAATGTTATGGAACTAAGTGACCAGCAACTTATAGAATTTAGAAAACATGAAATGAGCATGGTTTTTCAAAGATTTGGTCTGTTTCCTCATAAAACAGTACTTGAAAATGTTGGGTACGGTCTAGAAATTCAAGGTAAGGAAGTTGAAGAAAGAAAAAAACTTGCTATGGCTCAAATAGAATCTGTTGGTTTGCAAGGTTTTGAAGATCAATATCCAAGTCAACTTTCTGGAGGAATGCAGCAAAGAGTTGGATTGGCAAGAGCTCTTGCCACAAACCCACAAATTCTTCTAATGGATGAAGCCTTTAGTGCTTTAGATCCATTGATAAGAAGTGATATGCAAAGTCAATTAATTGAATTGCAAGCAAAATTAAAAAAAACAATTGTGTTCATAACTCATGATTTAGATGAGTCTCTTAGATTAGGAGATCATATAGGTATTTTAAATGGCGGAAGACTAGTTCAAGCAGGTACACCAGAAGAAATTATTATGAACCCAGCGGATGATTATGTTGAAGCATTTGTTAAGGATGTCAATAGGGCAAAAGTATTGAGAGCAAAGACTGTTATGGTAAAAGTAAATGAATTTGACTCGAAAAATTTAAAGTTAGCTGATGTATTTAAAGTCGACGAAGGTTCTTACATTGAGCAATTCTTACCAAAAGTTTTAGCGGATAGATGTACAATACAGGTTGTAGATAAAATGGGTGACATTAAAGGCTACATTACTGAAAAGGAATTAGCTGTATCGCTCAGCAAAGATGCTCATAATATAAGATAATCTTTCTTAGTTTCATGCTTTTAAAAAATAAAAAGTTTGTAATATCTGCTGCAGCTGATGGAATAGGTTTTGCCATTTCTAAATTAATTGTTGAAAATGGAGGTGTCGTTTATCTATCTGATATTGATCAAAAAAAAATAAATAAAATAGATAAAAATAAAAAATTTAAAAATAAAATATTTGCAACTCAACTTGATTCAAATAATCATAAGGCGGTTAAGGATTACTTATCTAAACTAAAAATAGAAAAAATTGATGGATTAATCAATAATGTTGGCATCGCTGGCCCAACAAAATATCTTGAAAACATCTCTGTTGATGAATGGATATCTACTATTGATACAAACTTAACTAGTCATTTTTATTTTACAAAATATTCAATACCTCTATTAAAAAAAAATAAATCAGGTTCAATTATAAATTTATCTTCAACTGCTGGTCTATTCGGGTTTCCACAACGCACACCATATGCAGCAAGTAAATGGGCTATAATTGGATTAACTAAAAGTTTAGCTATGGAACTAGGAAAATACAAAATTAGAGTCAATGCTATTTGCCCGGGCTCTGTAAAAGGCGAAAGAATGCAAAGAGTTATTAGCGCAAAAGCAAAATTATTAAAAACAACATCTTTGAAAATTAAAAAAGAATTTGAGTCCATGACTTCTATTCCATCTTTTGTATCTAAAGATGATATTGCTTCTATGATAATCTTTCTTTTAAGTGATCATGCGACAAATATTTCAGGACAATCTATTGCAATTGATGGAAATACTGAAAGAATGATTTAGTGAATAAAAATTTTGATTACATAATCATTGGTGCTGGCTCAGCAGGATGTGTTCTCGCAAATAGACTTTCCAGTGAAAATAAAAATTCTGTGTGTTTATTGGAGTCTGGACCTAAAAGCAATATTTGGAAAGTTGAAATGCCAAGTGCACTTTTGTACACAATGCATGATCCAAAATATAATTGGAAATATTATTCTGAGCCAGAACCTTATCTTAATAATAGAAGAATATTTTGTCCAAGAGGAAAGATGATTGGGGGTTGTTCTTCTCACAATGGAATGGTTTTTGTAAGAGGTAATCCGCTTGATTTTGAGAGATGGGCATCATATGGACTTCCTAAATGGAGCTACAAAAATGTATTACCTTATTTTAAAAAATTAGAGACTTGGTCTGGTGGAGAGAATTTATATAGAGGTGGTAGCGGTCCTTTAAAAGTTAATAGATCAAAAATTGATGGAGCCTTTCCATTATTTAATTCTTTAATTAAAGCTGCTGCTGAGGCTGGTTATGAAACTTTTGAAGACTCAAATGGTTTTAAGCAAGATGGTTTTGGAACTTTTGATGTTACTATTGATGATGGTAAGAGACAAAGTGTAGCTAAAGCGTATCTTGATGGTATTAAAAACTCAAATAATATTCAAATTGAACACAATACAGATGTTCTTAAAATTATTTTTGAAAATAAAAAGGCTATAGGTGTTGAAATAAAAGCAAAAGGGAAAGTTGATAAGTACTTTTGTAATAAGGAAGTTATTTTATCGGCTGGTTCTATTAACTCTCCAAAAATACTTCAATTATCAGGAGTGGGGGATCCAACAGTTATCAAAGAACATGGAATTGATATTATTCATGATTTGCCAGGTGTTGGAAAGAACTTACAAGATCATCTTGAAATATATATTCAGCATAAGTCGTTAAAAAAAGAAACATTGTATAACCTATCTACTAATTATCTTAGTCAAGCTATAGAAGGAATGAAATGGTTTCTATTTAAAAAAGGCATGTTAACATACTCACATCTTGAAGTTGGGGGTTTTGTTAAAACATCAGATGAGTATAAACATCCAAATATACAACTACACTTTTTTCCATCCCTAGTTATAAATCACGGACTAACCAACCCTTCTTTTGACGGTTTTCAATTTCATGCTAGTCCAAACAGACCTAAAAGTAGAGGTTTTGTTGAAATTAAATCAAATAATTATTTAGATGATCCAAAAATTCAATTCAATTATCTCCAAGATGAAGAAGACTTAAAACAAATGAGAGATAGTGTTAAAATTGCTAATAAAATATTTAGTCAAGATAGTATGAAGAAATACCTTGGAGAGCAGATAAGGCCTGGGCATGATGCTACTGAAGAAGAGATTGATAATATTATTCGTGAAACTGGTGATACAGCTTATCATCCATCCTGCACTAATAAAATGGGTGTGGATCAAATGTCTGTTGTCGATGAAGAGACTAGAGTTCATGGTATTGAAAATTTAAGAGTAATCGACTCATCTATCATGCCGGATATTTTAAGCGGTAATTTAAATGCAGGTACTATTATGATAGCAGAAAAAGCTGCTGATATGATTTTGGGTAAAGAAGAAAATCCAATCGAAGCATCATTTTATTCTTAATCTTTATAAACTAGGTAAAGATATAATTGATGTTTCTATAGTTGATAAAAATTTAATTGATAAAAATTAAATTTTTCTTAGTGTCCACCCATATCTCTCAGAGTAATATGCATTTGCGTTATCAATTGACTCAAAGTTTTTTTCTGAGTCTAATGATTTTTCAATAACTCTATTTTCTAGTGATATATTTTTTAGGCTTTCGTCTGAACTATCTTTTTCTATTTGTTGAATTTTATTATTCATAATTTACATATTTTACAAAAATATTAATTATGCAATAAAATAAAGGAAAATATGGGTAAATCTTGTAAAATTAGTATTTATATATTATGTAATTTTGTAAATATTGTAAATTTATGGAAATAAGCGAAATATCAAATATCGGCTCTAAGATTAGAAAAGAGAGAAGATCTCGAGGATTTTCTCAATCTGAGTTATCTAAAAAATTAGATATATCAGCTAGTTATTTAAATTTATTAGAAAGTGGAAGAAGAACAATCACAGTCCCGCTTTTAATTAAAGTAGGTAATGAATTAGGTCTGTCTCTTAAAGATCTTACACTTGAGAGCAATCAAAGAGTTTTATCTGATGTAATGGATGTATTGAGTAACGAAATGTTTGAAGATCTAGATATTACGAATCAAGAAACAACAGAATTTATTAGTTCGAACCCAAATATTGCAAAAGCTTTATTGACGCTAAATGATGCCCATAAATCTTTTAAAGAAGACATGCAAAATAGATTAGAGTCTATGGATGTTAGCTCTACTGTAGTAGAAAATCCTAGTCGTCTACCAGTTGAAATTGTATCAGATTTTTTACAAGATAATAAAAACTACTTTCATCAAATAGAGTTAGCAGCTGAAATAATTAGAAAAAATGCTGGCCTAGAAATAGGGCACAATATTGGCTCAGGGTTAAAATTAACTAATTACTTGCAAGAAAAACATAAGGTATCTGTTGAGATTGTTCCAGCAAGTGAAGAATTAAAATCAGTTAGGAAATTTGATAATGTAAATAAAAAGTTACAGTTATCAGAAATGCTTACCTATACCTCAAGAAACTTTCATTTGGCATATCAAGTAGCTTTTATTGAGTCAGAAGATATAATTCAAGAAATTATAAATGCAAACAATGTAGACTCTGAAGAAGTTAAACCTTTATTGACAATTTCACTATTAAACTATTTTGCATCTGCAATTCTTATGCCCTACGATGATTTTTTGGCAAATGCAAAAAAAAATAAATACGATATTGAGATATTAATGCATCATTACGCATGCAGTTTTGAGCAAGTAACTCATAGATTAACGAATTTACAAAAACCTGGTAATGAAGGTGTTCCTTTTCATTTTCTAAAAACAGATATAGCAGGAAATGTTTCCAAAAGATTTTCTTTATCTGGTATTCATATTCCTCGGCATGGAGGATCTTGTCCTCGTTGGAATGTTTATATAGCTTTTTTAAATCCAGGAAAAATTCATCCTCAAATATCAAGAATGCCAGATGGAAAAGTATATTTTTGTATAGCTCGTGCTTTTGAAAAAGGGATTGAAAAGCATGGCATGCCTAAAAGTTTCGTATCAATTGGTTTAGGATGTGATGTTAAGTATGCAAAAGATCTAATTTATTCAGAAGGAATGGATATAGAAAATAAAAAATTACAAACACCAATTGGCGTTTCTTGTAGAATATGTCCACGCATAGAATGTCAGCAAAGAGCTTTTCCGCCTATCGACAAAGAATTAAAATTAAATGTAAATTTCAGGGGCACGTCCCCTTATGTGACACTTTAAATCTTTACTAACATTTTACCAATATTTTTGCCATTTAATAGGTCAACAAAAGCTTTAGGGGCGTTATCAATACCTTCATAAATTGTTTCTTTTGTAATTATTTCTTTATTAGAAAGCCATTTAATCATATCACTTTGAAAATTGTTTGTATCATCTTCGTGGTCAAAAATTAAAAAGCCTTTTATTGTTAATCTTTTTACTAATACATGGGCCATATTTTTTAATCCTTGAGGGGGCGTAGTTGAATTCATTTGTGAAATTCTTCCACAAATAACAATTCTGCCATAATTTTTCATTCTAAATATTGCAGCTTCCAGAAAGTCACCTCCAACATTATCAAAATATAAATCAAAACCCTCAGGCATGAGTTCTTTTAACTTTAAGACTAAATTTTCTGTTTTTTTATAATTAAAAGCATGATCAACTTTTAATTCATTTTTTAACCAATCCACTTTTTCATCAGATCCAGTACTTGCAACAACCTTACATCCATTTAATTTTGCAATTTGACATACTAAAGATCCAACACTGCCACCAGCTGAAGATACTAATACAGTCTGATTTTTTTGAAGTTTTCCTATTTTGTATAGACCTATATATGCTGTATGACCATTCATCCCAAGAGGACCTAAAAATGACTGTAATGGGAAATTAGAGTTTGATATTTTTTTTAAATTTTTATCTGAGTCTGTAAACTTATCTCTCCATCCACAATTATTTAAAACATGATCACCAACATTTAATTTGCTTGAATTAGTTTTTTTTACTATGCCTATAGCCGCTCCTTCCATTGGTTCTCCAATCTCAAAAGGATCTTTATAATTTTTCTTTTCAGTCATTCGTGCTCGCATATATGGATCAACAGAAATCCATATATTTTCGACTAATACATTTTGTTCATCTGAAAAATTTATTTCTTTTTCTTTTATTATGAAGTCATCCAATGTAGGCAAACCTACTGGTATATAATTTTTTAGTGCAATAAATTTACTTTTTTCATTCATTTTATACTTTATATTTCTTTAATAATTTTTGTAAATCAATTAAAAAATTGTCTCTTAGGTTTGATAAATTTTCAATAGATTTATTTTTGGATTGTATTTTTGTTCCTTGGATAATTTTTTTCTTAAGATTATCAGTTAATTTTGGCGCCTTCAGTTTAGTCCATGGTAATTTTAATGCAGGTCCGAATTGTTCAAGCATATGTTTCATACCTGATTCGCCGCCAGCTAAATGAAAAGTCAAAAAAGTACCCATTAACGACCACCTAAGACCAGGTCCATAAATAATTGCATCATCCAGGTCTTTAGTGGATGCATAACCTTCATTAATGATATGCAATGACTCTCTCCACATAGATTCTTGTAATCTATCTGATAGATAACCAGGTAACTCTTTTTTTAATGTAAGGGTTTTCATACCAATTTTAGAGTAAAATCTATTCGCTTTTAAAATATTTGCTTTAGTTGTTTTTTTCCCAGGCACTAACTCAACCAACGGTAGAAGATAGACCGGATTAAAAGGATGGGCTATTAATACTCTTTCTGGATTTTTTGCTTGAGCTTGTATTTTTGATGGCAAAAGACCAGATGAACTAGATGCTATGATTGCAGATTTGGGGGCACTTAAACTGATATCTTTTATAACTTTTGTTTTTAACTTTTCATTTTCAGGAGCATTCTCTTGTATCAAACCTGCATTCTTAACCGCTTCTTGAACTGAATTACAAAAAAATAATTGTTTTTCTAAATTAATTTTTTTGGCATAAAATCTTTCTAAAGTTTTTGAGGTTCTTTTTATCTCATTTAATAAAAATTTTTTTTGTTTTTTACTTGGATCAAATACTTTAACTTTTTTTTTATTAAATAAAAATCTTATAATCCATCCTGTACCAATTACACCAGTTCCAATAACTGCAATAGTATCCTGAGAGTCTTGCACTTTTAAAATTGTTTCTTTAAGTTTAATTTTTTTCTTGCTTCTTCAGGATTAAGAATTTTTGCACCAAGATCATTGATTATTCTTGCAGATTTTTCAACTAGTTGTGCATTAGAGGCTAGCACACCTTTTTCTAAATATAAATTATCTTCTAATCCAACTCTAACATTACCGCCTAAAATTACAGATTGCGCCACCATAGGCATTTGATGTCTCCCAATTCCAAATCCAGCCCAGTTAGCTTCTTCCGGAATCATATCAGCCATTACTTTCATTGAAGCGGTTGTTGCTGGCGCACCCCAAGGAATTCCTAAACAAATTTGATAGAGAGGAGGAGAATCAACCAATCCTTCTTTATACAGTTGATTAGCAAACCATAGGTGGCCCATTTCAAAAGCTTCCATTTCAGGTTTAATGCCTAATTCTTGCATTTTTTTTGCTGCAGCTCTTAATTGAACAGGTGTGTGAATAAATGTCATATTAGTATCACCAAAATTAAGAGAACCACAATCAAGCGTACATATTTCTGGTAATAACTCTTCAACATGTTCAAGTCGGTCTAAAGCATGTATCATATCAGTATTCGGGCCCACTGGATTAAGAGGGTCCTTTCCTTCACCAACTTCAAAATCCCCACCCATGCCTGTTGTAAAATTTATTATCACATCAGTATTTGAAGATCGAATTCTATCCGCTACTTCCTTATAATATTCTAATTTTCTACTTGGTTTGCCATCTTCTTCTCTAACATGAATATGGGCAACAGCTGCGCCAGCTTTTGCAGCTTCTATTGATGCTTCTGCTATTTGTTTTGGAGTAATAGGAAGATCAGGATGTTTTTTTGCAGTATCACCAGATCCTGTTACAGCACAACTTATTACAACTTCATTATTCATTTTTCTTAAAAAATGATGTATCTCAGTTAGAGGAAATTAACAAGTGTCTATATATCTAAAAACAGGAAAAGTATTACCAGAGTGGACCGACTATAATGGTCACATGAATTTGGCTTTCTATATCCATCTTTTTGATTCTTCATGGGAAGTATTATTAGAAAAATTTAATATTGGAGAGCACTCAGCTAAAAATGAAAAGAGGACAACTTTTGCTGTAGAGTCTCATACAACCTACGATATGGAAGTAAAAGTCAATGACGAGGTTGATATGAACTTACTTTTTCTTGATTTTGATAAAAAGAGGTTAGTCTATAAGTTAGAGATGATTCACAAAAAGGAAAAGTATTTAGCATCAACAACTGAGGTTTGTTCTTTATATGTTGATTTAAGCACTAGAAGAGTTACTGAGTTTGAGGATAGTAAAAGGGATTTAATCCAATCTTTTATAGACGAAAATAAAGATAAATTTAATTCAGAAAATCTTCATTTAATAAATAAGTTAAAAAAATAATTATAGTCCTAAATAGACGTGCTTATGTGGCTCTCTATCAAATATTCGATGAACCATTGGTATAAATTCTTCTAACTTTATAGTATTATAAGTGGGGTCAAAAGAATTTTGATCATACGTTTCACAAAATCTAATTGTATCATTATAAAATGGATGTCCTTTGTACTTGTCTCGTAAATTTCTATCATGCCCATAATGATGATTATAATAATAAGCTTGAAAGAGACCATGCTGTTGAACTATCCAATGAGTTTTTTCAGAAACAAATGGTCTTAAAACAGCTGCAGAAATTTCAGAATGATTTAATGGAGCAATTTCATCGCCAATATCATGCAAAAGAGAAGCCACGATCATTTCTTCATCTGCATTATCTCTAAGTGCTCTCGAAGCAGCTTGAAGAGAATGCTCTAACCTTGATACTTGATATCCGCCAAGTGATGAGTCAAGATTTTTTAATATACGGATAACTCTATCAGCAGTTCCTTCTATATATTTATCTTCAAACTTTGTGAGAAGATCGTAATCTTCTTTATCTCCATGTTGCATTTCTGTAAATTTTACTTTTTCCATATCAAATTATAATTCAAGAAAATAAGTATAATATTCTTTGTCTCTTTTGTAATCAAGAGATTCGTAAAGTGCCTGAGCTTTTTTGTTGTTTGTAGCAGTAGATAACTCAACAATTTTTATTTTTTTGGATTTTGCTAGTTTTTTTGCTGTATTCATTAGTTTTCTTCCAATTCCATTTCTTCTGAATTTTTTCTCAACATACAAATCATAAAGTATTAATTTTTTATTAATATTTAGAGAATCGAATGTTTCATATAACTGCAGGAAACCAGCAGGTTGATTTTGATATAAACATAAAAAAATAAAAGAGTCTTTTTTATTAATTCTATCTTTAATATAATTTGTAGATGCTTTTATATTAGATTTATATTTGTAAAATTGACGATAAAGATCAAACAAATAACCTGCTTCATTTATATTTTTCTTAGTTGCTTTTATAATTTTAGTACTCATTTTTTATAAAATAATGATCTTATTATCCCAAAAATGATACTAAAAAATGCAAAACTTAACAATGTATTTGTGAAACCAGTATTGCCAAAAATATTCATGTTAAATCCAACTATAATAGGTCCTAAATATTCACCTATTTCGTAAATAATTATAAAAAGTGATGTTGCAAAAGCAATATTTGAAACGCTAATTCTTTCCCCAAGATATGCTAATGTTACAGTATATAAGCTTGTAGAAGCAAAACCACTGATCATTAAAGCTATAATAATTATGATTTCGTTAGAATTTGATATTTTTAATAACATTAACCAGGTTACGTGAGCTAACAATAGTACGAAAACTATTAAACGCTTATTAAAATTATCCGATAGCGCCCCCACAAACGGTTGGCAAAGAACGCCAAATATGCCTCCAATAAAAATATAAATTCCAATTTGTTTATCAGAGAAAAAATCATTTATCATAAATGCTGGAAATAAAGATAAAAATGCAGAATCTTCAATGCCTGCAAAAAAAATTGCGAGGAATACAAAAGGAGATATTAGAATAATTGAAAATTTCATTTTCGTAGATTGTTCTGGAATTGATACAAGATTTACATACTTTTTAATGCTGATCAAACTTCCTATTTTAAAAAGCACTAATATTAAGCAAACAGTAATAGGTATTCTTCCAGATGTTCCGAATAAGCCAACAATTAATGGACCCATTGCTAAACCGGTAGTAACAGAGGAATTATAAATTCCTATAGATTTGCCTCGATTTGAGTTATTGGATACAACATTCACCCACGTATCCATAGTCATCCAAGTCAAACCACCCATCATGCCAAGAATAAAAAACCATACTGCTAAATTGTATGGATTTAAAAATTCTAACATTGCAGTGATACACAAGCCTTGCACAACTGTTGAGATAAAGATAATTTTATAGAAACCAAATTTCTTTAATAGTTTTGTAGTAAAAAATCCTGAAAATATAAGTCCTAATGGCCCAAAAGAAGCTACTAATCCAATTGTAAATTCTGAATATCCAGCATATTTTTGAATTATTACTAAAATTGTATAAAAATAACTTAAAATTATGCCTGTGCAGAAGGCAACTAAAGATAAGTATTTTACACTAGGACTGACAATATTAAAATCTAAATAGTTTTTAATACTATTTAGAATCATTTTTGATTAGACCAGAGTCCCTCTTTTTGTAATTGATCAATTGTGTTTGAAATAGCTAGATATAATTTTTCAGTAAGATCATCAATTTGACTTTTAGTTATAATCAAAGCAGGCGAGAGAACACAAATATGGTAGAGAGGCCTGATTATAAGACCTAATTTTATAGACTCCTCATCAATTCTTGAGCCAATTGCTTTATCCAAAACCAACGCTTCTTTGCTATCTTTGTTAATTACACATTCAATTCCAGCCATCAAACCTTTTCCTCTAATATCGCCAACAATTGGAAGTTCATAAAGTGTGTTTAGTTTATCAAAAAAGTAAGGTTCAATTTCACGAACATGTTCTAAAATTTTATCTCTTTTTAATATTTCGATATTTTTAAGAGCAGCTGCACAACAAGCAGGATGACCAGAATAAGTGTATCCATGAAAAAATAATGATGAGTCATGCTTTAGATCACTTATTAATTTGTCTGAAAACAAAACGGCTCCTAAAGGCAAATAACCAGAAGTTATACCTTTGGCACAAGTAATGATATCTGGCACTACTCCAAAAACTTTTTCTGATGAGAAAAAATGACCAAGTCTTCCAAACCCAGTCACAACCTCATCAGCTATAAATATTATTTCATTTCTTTTACAAACATCATATATTTTTTTATAATATCCTTCTGGAGGTACTATACATCCACCTGAAGCTAAGATAGGTTCAGCTATAAAAGCAGCGACATTTTCTGAACCAAGTTCTTCAATTTTATTTTCAAATTCTTTAACAAGAAAATCACAAAATTGTTCTGGAGTTTGATCCTTTGGTCTTCTGTAGGGTAGGGGGGAACTTAAATGATGAATAAAGTTCTTTTCAAAATCAAAATTATTTTTTTCTCTATCTTTTCCAGTTATTGATCCAGTTAAGTAAGTACTTCCATGATAGGCTTTATCTCTTGTGATAATATGTTTCTTATTGGGTTTGCCTAAAATATTATTATAGAACATAACAAATCTTAATGCAGTCTCATTTGCAGTAGACCCATCTGAAGTAAAAAAAATAGTATTTAAATCTCCTGGAGAAAGATCTGCCAATACAGATGCTAATTCAGCTGAGATTTCTGTAGATTCTGAAAATGGACTGCAATAATCCATTTTTTCAATTTGATTTTTTACCGCTTCACCAATTTCTCTATTTCCATGACCAATATTATTGCACCACATTCCTCCAGGACCATCTATAAATTTGTTTCCATTCTCATCATACAAATAAATGTTATCTGATTTAGTTATTAGTTTTCTGTTATACGTACCTCTATCATTGAAGTTTTCATAAGGATGTAAAACTAATTTATCTTTTTCGTAAATTTCTGAAATATAATCGTTCTTCATTATAAACATACTCTATCATTCGCTGAATATGCGTTCAATGAAAATATAGAGAAATATTATTTATCTTGCCATTTAGGGTCAGTTTTCTTAACAAAAGATGATGCCCCTTCTTTTAAATCGTGACTACCGTATACCTTTTTAACAGATTCTAGAGATCTTAATATTTTAAATGAAGGTAACTCTTTTTCATTTTCGGTTTCTCTTAGAACTTCTTTGATTGAAGAGTAAATTAAGTTAGGTCCTTTTGAGATTTTTGTTGCAATCTCCCAAGCTCTTTTTAATACATCTTTTTTTTCAACAACCTCATTAATTAGACCCCAATGTTTTGCTTCCTTAGTATCCATCCATCTTCCAGTCATCAAAAACTCAACTGCTACATGATACGGTATTCTTCTTCTAAGTTTTATTGTTGCTGCATCAGCTATTACACCCACATTAATTTCTGGTAATGCAAAAGTAGAATCTTCTGAAGCTACAATTATATCTGCAGAAATCATTATTTCAAATCCACCACCACACGCTATACCGTTTACTGCTGCAATAACTGGTTTATTCAAATTTGGAAGTTCTTGCAATCCCCCAAATCCACCCTCTCCATAATATGCATCAGCTTCTTCCCCCTCATTTACAGCTTTTAAATCCCATCCAGCTGAAAAAAATTTCTCTCCAGCACCAGTTATAATTGCTACTTTTATATTTGGATCATCTCTAAAATTAGAAAAAATTTCCCCTAAAATTATACTTGTTTTTGCATCAATAGCGTTTGCTTTAGGTCTATCTATTGTAACTTCAAGAATAGAGTCTTTTATTTTTGTTTTAACAGGTTCGTTCATAATTCTTCAAAATAATGTATTAGTGCGTCGACAGCAAATACACCTTTATTTTTTTTGCAAACAATTAGTGGATTAATTTCAATTTCGTGCAACTTATTTATATTTTTTTCAGCAAATTTAGACAATTTTAAAACAACATCTACTAAACCTTCTATATCTGCTGCACTTCTATTCCTATAACCAAATAAAATTTTACCTATTTTCATATTTTTTAATTCATTTTTGATATCTTTTTTTGTTAAGGGCAATAAAAGAGTTTTTGTTTCCCTTATCAGCTCTGTAAAAATTCCCCCAGCACCTATAACTATTACAGGACCAAATTCAGAATCAATTTTGATACCTATTAAAATTTCTATTATTGTATTGTCGACCATTTTTTCCAATAAAATTTGATCTTTAAATGTTTTTGTTTTGTTAATTAATTCATTCACATTTTTAATATTGGTGATGACACCATTGAGCTCGGATTTATGAAATATTTTGTTTGAGTGAATTTTAGCAACTAATGGAAAACCAATTTTAGCACTATCTTTTTTTAATTTATTTTTATTTGAAATTAATCCTTTAGGGGTTTTAATTCCAATTTTATTTAACAGTTTTTTAGACTCAAATTCAGAGTAAGTTTTTATATTTTTACTACTATTATTCTCTACTTTATAACTATTTACAGGTGACTCTTTCTTCCAAATACTTCCGATTTCTATTGCTTTTTTAATTGTGAATAGAGCTTCTCTCATTCCTTGAAGAGGCGAAACTCCATTTTTTATACATTTATCACGAATATGCTTTGGCATAGTGTCTGATAAAGATGAAATTAGGCTTCCGTTTTTATATTTTTTTGCAACTTTTATAAATTTATCAACTATAGCATCCCATTCATCAGTATCACAATTTTCCATATTTGGAAAATCTAACATTAAGCTTATTGAACTAAAATTATTTTTAAAAAAAATTTTAAATGTCTTTTCTATATTGTCAGGATCATTCCAATTATATGTTTGCATATCAAAAGGATTAGATACTATTACACCAGGATGATTTACTTTTTTTAGATCATTTTTAATTTCTGTTTTAATTTTTCCAAATTTTAAATCTAATGTTTCAGCGGCATCTCCTAACATTGCCATATCTCCACCTGAGGGTCCCATAATTGATATTAGATCATTCGAAATAACTCCATGTGTATGAAAATATTTTAACAACTCTGTAAGTTCTGATAGTGTTTCGCATCTAGCTACTCCCATTCTTTTAAACAAAGCATCATAAATATTTTCTTTGCCACTTAATGAGCCTGTATGAGTTAAAATTGTTTCAGATGCAACTTTTGACCTGCCAACTTTGACAATAGCTATTGGGATTTTTTTTTCTTTGGAGATTTTTAATACTTTTATTAGTTTATTTATGCTTGTGAAACCTTCAGCGTATATACCGATTGCCGTAACTCTTTTATCTCTCAGAGAATATTCAATTGTATCCTCAATGCTTATTTTAGCCTGATTGCCCAATGATATGATGTATCCTATTGGAAGAGATCTGTGATTGAAACTAATTGTATTTCCAATAGTTCCACTTTGACAAATAATAGCCACACCTTTGTTTGTTTGACTACCCGCAACTTGATCTGACCAAACTGAAACTCTATCGAAATAATTTATAAATCCATAACAATTAGGGCCTAAAAAAGGAGTTTTGCCTGAATTACTTATTAATTTTTTAGTTTTTTCTTTTCCCTCTGCAGTATTTAATTCTGAAAATCTTGAAGCTAAGCATACAGCACCTCCAGCACCAATTTCAGAAATTTGCTTCATTAATTGAATTGTTAAATCGTTTGAAACTGCAATATAAACGCAATCAGGGATTGACGGTAAGTCAGCTATACTTTTGTAATATTTCTTTTTTTTTGAACTTTTTCTCTTTGGATTAATGTGCCAAATTTCTCCTTTAAAGCCAATCTTTATATTTTCATCATAAACAAAGTCAGCCCAATATCCTCCAATTATTGCAAGTTTTTTTGGTCTAAATAATTTATTCAAGTTCACAAAATTAAGCCCCAAGAGGTCTTAACAAAGATCTTGAGATAATATGCCTTTGGATTTCACTTGTGCCTTCCCAAATCCGCTCTATTCTTGCATCACGCCAGATTCTTTCTAGTGGAATGTCAGACATTAAACCCATGCCTCCACAAATTTGAATTGCTTCATCTGATACTTTCCCAAGCATTTCAGTACAAAATAATTTTGTCATCGCAGCATCTTGAGATGATAGAGTTTTTTCATCAATCTTCCATGCTGACTCAAGTAACATTAGATTTGCAGCTTTAATATTTGTGGCCATATCTGCTAATTTAAAAGAAACACCTTGAAACTTTCCAATTACTTTTCCAAATTGTTTTCTATTAGCTGACCAGTCAAGTGCAATATCAAATGCTCTTTCTGCCCTTGATACAGAAGTTGCCGCTACTGTTAATCGTGTTGCTTCTAACCACACATTCATTAATTCAAAACCTTTATCCTTTTCACCTAAAATATTTTTTCCAGGTATTCTGCAGTCATTAAAATTGATAACATTATTTACATATCCTCTATGAGAAACACAGTCGTAGCCCTTAGCTACTTCAACACCTTTTTGATGAAGATCAACTAGAAAACATGACAATAAATTTCTTCCTTGTTCGTCAGTTCCAGTTGAGGCAAATAAAACAACAAAGTCAGAAATATGAGCATTTGATATAAAATGTTTAGTTCCATTGATTACCCAATCATCACCATCTTTTTTTGCATTTGTTTTCATTCCTCTAAGATCTGAACCAGCCTCAGGCTCGGTCATCGCAATACAATCTTTTCTCTCACCAGTAATGGCAGGTTTTAAGTATTCATCAATTAATTCACCCTCACAGGCCATTAGGATATTTTGTGGACGCCAAGCAATTTCAGCTAAGGCAAGAGATGCAAAACCTAAATGTTTTTCAACTAAGGTTAAATCAAAAGCATTTAAACCACCACCACCATGCTCAACTGGCATATTGCAAGCATATAATCCTGCTTCAATACTTTTTTTCTTAATTTCATCATATAATTCTTTTGGCAAATTATTTGTTTTTTCTAAAAGTTCTTCATGTTGAAGTAACTCTGCTTTTACAAAAGCTTTAGTTGTATTTATTAAAAGATTTTGCTCTTCAGTAAAATTGAATTCCATTTTATTATATCTCAGCAGGTACTTTATGCCGTCTTGGTGGATTAAAAAACTGTTTTTTTACAACTGAACATTCAGCCCATATTTTTTTATATTCTAATTCCTCAGGATGATATATTTCAGCAAAAACTTTAGATCCAATTTTCATATGATCCTTATCGACATAACCAAAAGCTATATTGGATTTTAAGCTAGGCGACCACATACCTGCAGTCACAATACCAATTTCTTTTTTATTTTTATCATATAAAACTGAACCAATAGCAGGTTTATCACCTTGAATATCAAGACCAACTAATTTTTTAGTTAAAGTTTTTTTCTTAAGATCAACTAGATTTTTTTTTCCTGTAAAATAGTTTTTGTTTAAATCTACTAACCAGCCCATACCTAATTCAAATGGATTCCTCATTCTATTTGGCCGTAATGCTTGTTCAGCTGACATAAAGTCTGCATTAGGTTGAATAAATCCTGCTTCAACTCTAACCATTTCTAATGCATTCATACCCGCAGGTAAAACTTTGTAGTCTCTATTAAACTTGAATAGTGAGTCCCATACACTAATAGCATCTTCATTTTTACACCAAATTTCATAGCCTAAATCTCCAGAAAAACCTGTTCTTGATATGGTAACTTTGCAACCATTAAGATCAAAATCATCAAAGTAAAATGGTTTCAGGTTTTCTATATTTTTGACATTTAATAAATTTAAAATTTTACAAGAAAGAGGGCCTTGAAATGCTAAAGCAGCAATAGTGTCACTTACATCTTCTACTTCAACATCAAAACCTATTGCTGTATCAGAAAACCAATTCAAATTTCTTTCTGCACAAAATATTCTTAAGTGATTTGAGTCAAAACAGAAGACAGTACCATCATCGATCACATTTCCATCTTCATTACACCAAATAATATACATAACTTGGCCAGACTTTATTTCAGTTACATTTCTTGTGACTAATTTATCTACAAATTTTATCGCATCTGCTCCTTTAATATCATACTTATGCATTGGTGTTATATCTAAGACACCTGCTGTATTTCTCATAGCGGTATATTCTAATTCTGTATTAGAATACTCTCTTGCAATTTTGTATCCAGCCCAACGATACCAATCATTGTTATAGCAAGCTTCATAAGTCCTTTCATGAAAAGGTGTCTCTAAAAGAGGTTTAGTAAATGAAAATGAATTATTCATTACGATTGTCCTTTAGTAATTGTTTTGCAGCGTTAATTCCATTAATGCCTGTTACGCCACCACCAGGATGTGTACCCGCACTACAGAGATACAAGCCATTTATTGGAGTTGAATATTGGGATGATCCATAAAATGGACGCATCATTAAAAGTTGATCAATTTCCATATCACCATGACTCCAATGGCCACCACTAATATTATATTTATCCTCAATATCATTAGGTGTTTCAATTGTTGATGAAAGAATTTGATTTTCTGTGACAAATTTTTCTAAAATCAGTTTAACATTTGACAATATTTTTTTCTTATCATGTGCGGAATTAATTAAATAAGGTATAAAATAAATATTTGCAGACAATTTATTTTTATTGATATAAAATTCTAAACAGGGATTAGATGATAATTTATTATACTTATTATCATTAAAAGCATGTTCTATATATTTTATATCAGGAGCATAAACAAATTTACCAGATAAATATTTTGTGTCTAAATTATTAATTTTTATCTCATTCTCAAAGTCGATATGAATTTTGGCCACTGTTCCTTTGGTGCGATAGTTTTTGGTTCTTCTGATGAAGTCAGTATCAAGATTAGCAGCTCCGACCAATTTTAAATATGTGGTTTTTGGGTCTACATTCGAGATTATTGAAGAAGTCTGAATTTCTTCTCCAGTATCAAGTAAAACTGAATTAACATTTTGATTAGAAATATTAATTTTCTCTACTTTTTTATTAGTTTCAATTTCAACATTATTTTTTTTACAGATTTCTCTAATGGAATTTAAAAAAGAGTGTGTATTGTATTTATTAATTCTAAAAATTGAATTATTTGTCGCCTGGTTATACAATAAATTTAAAATTGATCCTGGAGATCTTGCACCGAGATTTGTACCAATAACAGCCTCATTTGATAACAGACCCTTTAGAATATTATCGGTTATATTATCTTCTAAATCATCAGCAATATTTAAACCGATGACTCGTAATAATTCTCGCATGTTTTTTTTGCCAAGAAGTCTGACTTTAAGACCCATTGAAACTAATTGCCATATATCAGATCTGGAACCTGATTTAACTCTTGGGGGTTTTTTAAACATGAATGATCTTAATGTTCTAGCAAATAAATCGTATTTATTGATTAATTTAATAAAATTTAATTGATCAGACTCACTCGCATTAGTTTGTAAAATTTCAATATTTTTATTACCATTAATTTTAAGTACCGTATGATTTAAATCGTCAGATAAAGCAGAAACATAATTTTCATTTATATCTTTTTCAATTTTAATATTTAATTCTTTTAAAACTTCTTCAGAAATATAACTTAATGAGTCAACGTAGTTAGAGAGACCACCTAATTGTTCATTTTTCTCTATAACCAGAACTTTATTTCCTTTTTTTGAAAGAACACTTGCTGCAACTAAACCATTGTGTCCTCCCCCTATAATTATAATATCAAATTTTCTCATATGTAATGTGAATTAAATTGTTTTTTTAAATCGATTAGAATTTCTCTAGCAGCATTTGCTCCTGGTGCTCCCATAACACCTCCACCTGGGTGAGTGCTAGATCCACACATATAAAGATTTTTAATAGGTGTTTTATATTGGGCATAACCAGGTATTGGTCTATTAAACATTAATTGATCCATTGTGAGCTCACCTTGGAAAATATTTCCCTCAGTTAATCCAACTTCTTTTTCAAGTTCTTTGGGTGTTCTTATTTCAGCATGTTTTATGATGTCATTAAAGTTTTCAGAGTATGAACCAATTCTACTCATCACATGTTTCCCAAACTCTAATCTCTTTTCTTCAGTCCATCCTCCATCTGCTAAATTATAAGGAACATATTGAACAAAAACAGACATATAATGCTTACCTTGTGGTGCCATTGTTGGATCATTAATACTCGGTATGCACATATCTACATATGGGAATTGAGACCATCGTCCATCTTTCCAATCATCATATGCACCTTCCATTTCTTCAATACTTTGGGTAATGTGTAGGTCGCCTGTTCCAGCAGGATCACCTTCAGGAATACTTTTCCATATTGGCAAATCATCAAGTGCAATATTTAATTTTCCTGATGAGCCTCTTATTTTGAAATTTTTTACTGCATTATAAAAATCATCAGGCAATTCTTTTTTTTCAACAACTTTTAAAAAAGTTCTTTTCACATCAAGGTTTGAAACTAACTTATCTGCAAATATTTCATCGCCATTTTCTAGAACAACACCATGGCTACGATTATTTTTAATCAATATTTTAGTTACGGGAGATCCTGCAATGATATCACCTCCATTTGCTTTTAGAGAAGCGGCCATTGCTTTTGTAATTGATCCCATTCCTCCACGTGAGTATCCCCATGCGCCAACAGTTCCATCAACCTCACCCATATAATGATGCAATAATACATAAGCTGAACCTGGTGAATAGGGACCAAGAGCAGTGCCAATTATTGCTGATCCAGCTAAATGAGCTTTGACTACATCTGACTCAAAATATTCTTCTAAATAATCACGGACACTCATTGTCCAAAAACGAATAGTGTCATAAATTTCTTTTTCTCCTAATCCTCCTAGTTCATCTTTTGCTGCAAAATATTTTGCAAAATCCAAAAGCCCCATAATATCTTTTGGTCTAAATGAAGTTGGGTCAGGAGGTGTCATTTTTAAAAGAGGTTTTATTATTTTGCACTGCCTCATGACGTCTTTACCAAATCTCTCATAAGCCTCTGCATCTTTTTTTGAAAATTGAGCTATTGATCTATAATTTAGATCATGGTCACTATAGTGAGCATAAAATCTACCATCATCAAGCATTGTAGCGCTTCCCTCATAAGGAATTATTTGCAAACCGTACTTTGAAAGCTCTAAATCTCTAAATATCTCTGGTCTAAGTAAACTACATACATACGAACAATTAGAATATGTCCAGCCTGGATGCAATTCTCTACTTACAGCAGCTCCACCAACATAACTATGACGTTCGATTACAGCTACTTTTAATCCAGCTTTAGCTAGATAACATGCAGTTGTCAGGCCATTATGACCACCACCAACAATTGCTACATCATACTTAGTTTTTGGCATTTTGATTTCTTATATTTCTTTGAATGACCATTCAACCAAATTCCTTGAAAAAACAATAATTTTATGAAAAAATCACTTTATTTTAGAGAATTTAAATGGCTAGTAAAAATCAAAGATCAGAGAATAAAAAAAATAGTAATTTAAGACTTATATCTTCAACGATAAAAAATTTATCAAAAAAAGGCATAAATGACCTTACTATGAATGATGTGTCTCAAGGCGCAGGTTTATCACAAGGGATAGTTAACTTTCATTTCAAAAGTAAAGAATTACTGTTGATAGAAACTTTGAAATTTATTTCTAACGAATATCTGACATCATTTGATAAATATTTAAAAAAAGCTGGAGCTGATCCTAAGTTAAAAATAATCAATATGATAGAAAATGATTTTAGTTCCAAAATATGTACCCCAGAAAAAATTTCTGTATGGTTTACTTTCTTTAGTGAAATTAAATTCAAGCCTGCTTATAGACAAATCTGTAGAGAGAGAGATTTATATTATCAGAATGTAACAGAAAATATATTTTTTGAATTAATTAAGATTGAAAAAAATAATTTATCCAAAAAAAGTTTATCAATAGCATTTCAATCATTAATTATGGGTTTATGGATTAATCAATTAGATGAACCATCAAAATTTTCTAGATCTGAGTCAAAGAAAATATGTATTGATTATCTTAAAACTCATTTTCCGAAACAATTCAAAGGATATTCTTAATGTATAGTGGAATGACAAAATCAGCTTTAGAATGGCAAATCAAAATAAGAAAATTTGTTGATAATGAATTAATTCCTTGGGAAGTACATGCAGAAAAAAATTCTGGTAATTTGCCCTCTGACATTGAAAAAAAGCATTCTGATATAGCAATTAAGCTCGGCTTGCCTGGTATGGGAATATCAAAAAAAGAAGGTGGTTTGGAGCTTTCAATGTTTGAGCAAATGATTATTTGGGAACAGTTAGGAAGAGTAACTAATGCATTATGTTGGTGTTTCTCTGAGGCACAAGATTGGATGGAAGAAAATTTTACAACTTTTCAAAAAGAAAATTATTTGTATCCTTTACTTAAAGGTGAAAAAAAAGAATGTTATGCTATTACTGAAAAGGGATCAGGCTCAGATGTAAATGGTTCAATCAAAACTACAGCTGAGTTGATTGATGGTAATTATATAATTAATGGTGAAAAGTGGTATGTCACTAGCGCCAACAAAGCTGATTTCTTTTTTTTGCAAGCAAAATTAAAAAATGGAAAAAACAAAGATCAACATGCCTTATTTATTGTTGATAAAAATTTAGAAGGTATTGAATTAATCGATACTCCAGAATTTACGCATACTTTTTCTCATCATCATTGTATTTACAATTTTAATAACGTTAAGATACCTTCGAATTGTATCATTGGAAAAGAAGATGATGGAATGGCATATACGCATTCTTGGTTTCGTCATGAAAGATTAGGAATTGCTGCTAGGTGTTGCGGGGCAGCAGAAAGATTAATATTTGAGGCAACTAAATTTGCCAAAGATAGAGAAGCTAGCGGAACTAAAATAAAAGATTTTCAATTAATTCAGTCAATGTTAGCTGATAGTGTAACTGAACTTGCTGCAACAAGAGTCTTGCTTTTTGAAATTTGCAAAGAGCATGATAATCAAACTGATGTCAAAATTCTTCATGCTAAATGTTCGATGATAAAACTATATGCATCTGAAATGGCTAACCGTGTAGCAGATAGAGCAGTACAAATATTTGGTGGAAGAGGCTATATGAGAGAAAATGTTGCTGAGAGATTTTTTAGAGAGTTGAGAGCTGATCGTATCTGGGAAGGAACAAGTGAAATTCAACGTATCATTATTGCAAATTCACTCTATAAAAGAGGTTTAGAAAATTTAATTTGATATGAGCTCAACTTTACAAAATATATATTTTAGAAGTGATCAGGCTAAAGCATATACTCTTTTAAGCCCTGCACTAATCTTAGTTATTTTTGCCATGGCTGCTCCAATGATAGTAATGATATTTACGAGTTTCAATACTCAAATATCAATGATTGAAATTGATAGAACTTTTACCACAGGTAGATATGAAGATTTTTTTTCAAAACCAATTTTTTCAATGCTTCTCTTTCGCTCTGTAAAAATATCATTTTTTGTTACCTTGCTGACTTTATTAACCACTTATCCATTGGCTTACTACATAGCTTTTTATGTCAAAAAAAATAAAATGCTATGGATTGTCTTAATGACACTTCCTTTTTGGACTAGCTATCTACTCAGAGTTTTTTCATGGAGAGTAATTTTAGGAAATAAAGGGGTAATCAATTCTGCACTTATGGGAACAGGTATGATTGACGAGCCACTTGGATTTTTATTATACAATCAGGCAGCTGTGATAATCACTTTATCTCATGCATGGGCGGCATTTGCTATTTTGCCTTTGTATGTATCGCTTGATAAAATTGATAAATCTCTTTTGGAAGCATCTTATGATCTTGGTAATACTAAATTTGAAACATTTTGGAGGGTGACCTTTCCTTTGTCATTACCAGGAGTTATTGGGGCAATATTAATTATTTTTATTCCAACAGTAGGGGATTATGTTACGCCACAGTTAGTTGGAGGGACTGATGGTCGAATGTTATCAAATATGATTCAAAGCTTGTTTGGCAGGGCAAATAATTTTCCTTTAGGTGCAGCCTCCGCAGTACTGATGCTTACAACAGTTTGCTTGGTTGCTGCTTTAGTTACATATATCACTAAGAAAGTTTCAATGAGGATGTCATAATGTATAACAAGAACAACACACTTTTTATCTATTGTGTTTTTTATTTTGCCTTTTTATACATTCCTGTTCTTTTGCTACCAATTTTTTCTTTTAATGACTCTTTCCATATGGTTTTTCCCTTAAAGGGCTTTACTTTTGATTGGTATATTCAAATGTGGAATAAAAGTAGACTGCATCAAGCACTATTTAACAGTATTAAAGTAGGTATAATTGCTTCAGTAGTAAGTACATTCATAGCTTTATTTGCTGCTAAAGCTTTTACAAGATACAAAGTTAAATTTCATGGTTTATCATATGGAGCAATACTTTTGCCATTTATAATTCCTGAAATTATAATTGCAGTGGCTCTAATAGTTATCTGGACTAGTATGGGGCTAAAATTAGGTTTAATACCGGTTACTATTTCTCATATTCTTTTTTGCACACCTTTTTGTATGCTAATTTTAATTTCTAGAATGGAAGGTTTTGATAAAAGTTTAGAAGAAGCCTCGATGGATTTAGGTGAAAATTCTTTTTGGACTTTTTGGAGAGTCACTTTCCCCCTTTTACTCCCAGGGATAATTGCGTCATTGCTTTTGGCATTTGTTATTTCCTTCGATGAATTTATATTAGCATTCTTTTTAAGCTCCAGTGATCAAACACTTCCAATTTATATGTGGAGTCAATTAAGGTTTCCAAAAAAATTCCCTCATATATTGGCATTGGGTGCTATTATTATTATAGTCACTTCTTTAATTGTTATGACAGCATATTGGTTAAGAAATCTTGGACAGGGCAAGAAAAAAGACTTCAGTATAGGTATTTAAAATTATGAGAACTAAAAATTATATCAAAATTAAAAATTTATCCAAAAGTTTTGGAGATGTTGAAGTTTTAAAAAACATTAATCTTGAAGTAGAAGAGGGTGAATTTTTCTCGCTACTTGGACCATCTGGATGTGGAAAAACTACTTTACTGAGAATATTAGCTGGATTTGAATATCCATCAGAAGGTGAAGTATTTTTTGATGATGCTAATGTGACATCTCTTCCACCAAACCTTCGACCTTCAAATATGGTATTTCAAAACTACGCTATTTTCCCCCACATTAATGTTCAGAGAAATATTGAATTTGGTTTAAGAAAAGAAAATTTAAGCAAAGCTGAAATGGGAGAAAGAGTTGAAAATGCTCTTAAGATGGTTCAGTTAGAAGGTTATGAAAATAGATACTCAAATCAATTATCTGGAGGTCAAAGACAAAGAATTGCTCTTGCACGAGCTTTAGTTAAACAACCAAAAGTACTACTTCTTGATGAACCTCTTGGCGCTCTTGATAAAAAATTAAGAGAAGAAATGCAAATTGAATTAAGAAATTTACAAAAGAGTCTTGGTATTACTTTTATTTTTGTTACTCATGATCAAGAAGAGGCAATGACAATGTCTGACAGAATTGCCGTAATGGATGAAGGAAATATTCTTCAAGTTTCACCACCGAGAGAAATTTATCACAACCCCAAAAATAAATTTGTGTCTCAGTTTATTGGAAATATTAATATTTTAGATGCTGATCTTAAGAGTATTGCAAATGACATTATTTCTATTTCAGTAGATGGTTTCGGCTTAATGCAATTAAAAAATCATCAAAATATTATTGAGAGTGATCAAGTTAATATAGCGATCAGACCAGAGGAAATAAATATTTCAAAAGTAAGTGACTCAAAATATGATTGTAACTTTAAGGGTAAAGTTAAAAATATTTCATTTTATGGAGAAAGTACTTATTTTTATATACAACTTGATAATTCTGAGAAAATTTTGATGGTATCAACAAATGAATCTAAAGAAACTTTTAGTGAAAATGATAATTGTTTTGTGAATTTTAATTCAACAAACTTAAAAATTATTAAGGATTGATAAAACCCGCTCTTAAAAAGAGCGGGTAAATAAATTATTATCCTCCAATTGTATATTCAGCCCATTTTTGTTCGATGTAGTCATTAACTTCATCTGAAGGACTGTTATTGAAGTGGCCATTTTGCAAATGAGAAATAGGATCCTGAGCCACACCTCGTTCAGCTAAATCAGCCTTACTGATTGTTTCAAAGCCTTTTTTATTAGAGTGACCATAACCCCATTCACTAAGCATATAAGCAGAAGTTTCCGCACTTATAGCTGCATCAATTAGGTCATATGCTAAGTCTAGATTAGGAGCGTCTTTATGAATTACCAATCCACACGACCAAGTAAGGTTACCCTCTTTTGGACTCATCATAGGATATCCAGAATTCCATGAAGACTCATTCCAGCATAAAGCAGCCCAAACTTCTTCATCCATAAGAGCCTGCTCCATAGTTGCCGTATCAGTAGTAAACATTTTAACATTATCTCTCCAACCGGCAGCTTTTTCATACACCATATCTACATCAGCTTTTGTGATCTTTTCCATTTGCTTAACATCCAGACCAAGTGCAATAGCATAGACGTACCATGAGTCTGCTGCAGAGTCCATAATGGCAAATTTACCTTTCATTCTTTCATCCCAAAGAAGGCTGAGGCTTTCTTCACCAGGTTTTACCCAATCAACTTTATCTGGATTGTAAACAATAGATGTATCACCCCAATCAACAGGAGCCATCCAATAATGTCCATCAAAGTTGATAGAACTCATATTGATTAGTTCAGGAAATAGATCGTTCCAGTTACTTAATCTACTTGTATCTAGAGGTTGTATTACTCCAGCTCTATTCCATCGAGGAGGGTCTGAGTGACAAGGATGTGCAACATCAACTACATAACCAGATCTTAGTTTTTGAAGCCCTTCTTCTGCATCTCCGAATATAGAATATTCAGGATCACCACCATGCTTGTCTATGTAACCAGCATATAGACCTTCATCATCGTATCCACCCCATGTAAATAACTGAACTTGTTGTTTTGCAAATGCTGTTTTAGGAAGTAGAGGAACAGTTGTTGAAAGAACACCAGCTGCTCCCAATCCTTTAAGCATTTGTCTACGTGAAAGTTCACCATTTACAATTCGTTTTGATAAATCGTATTTAGGCATAAATTTTCCTTCCAAATTATAATTTTATAACAACAAAAAATTTGCTTTTTTTCAACACTTTTTTTAAAAATTTTATAAATTTACTTTCATTTATTGTTTAAATTGCTTAGTTAAATTCAATTTATGAAATCTAAGTTCAAAAAAGTAGCTTTGGCCAATATTGATGATTTTAATAATTTTATAACTGAAAACAAAAAAGTTAAATATCTTGATGTAATATTAGGAGATTTATCGGGTATAATCAGGGGCAAAAGAATTCCAATTGCTGATGCAGATAAAATTTTTAAATCTGGAGTGCAGTTTTGTTATTCAACCTTTTTACTCGATACATCTGGCTATTGTCCTGATGCAGAGGGTAGGGGGTTTACCGACGGTGATCCTGATGCAAATTATTTTCCTGTAAAACATACTTTGTCTATGATGCCTTGGCATAAAGATCAGATAGCTCAAGTCTTAATTTCAATACAAGATGATTCACGTTATTCATCAATAATGGACCCAAGAAATGTTTTAGCAAACGTATGGGATAGTTTTTCAACATTAAATTTATATCCAAGAGTGGCTTTTGAGTTAGAATTCTATTTAATTAAAACAAGAAAAAAACTTGATGAAGTTCCGACTCCACCAATTTCTAAAAGAAATAAGAGACAGGCAGAAGGCACACAAGTTTATGGGATGAGTGAACTTGATGATTTCTATGATTTCTTAGAAGACATAAATAAATTTTGTAAAATCCAAAATATACCTGCATCAACAGCTTCTTCTGAATTCGCCCCTGGTCAATTTGAAATAAATCTTAATAGCACGACTGATTTATTAAAAGCTGCAGATGACTCTGTTTTATTAAGAAGACTTGTTAAAGAAACAGCTGTCAAACATGGTTATGAAGCAACTTTTCTTTCAAAGCCATATTTAAACGAAGCTGGAAGCGGTATGCATGTTCATTTGAGTTTATACGATAAAAAGAATGTAAATATTTTCTCAAAAAATAAATTAAAAAATAAATATTTACTCCATGCAATTGCTGGTTTGCAAAAGACAATGTACGACTCTATGGCAATTTTTGCCCCTAACATTAATTCCTATAGACGGTTTCTGCCTGATCAATTTGTTCCAGTGAATTCGAGCTGGGGTCCAAATAATAGATCCGTTGCTTTTAGGATACCAGTTAGCGATGAAGATTCTACAAGAATTGAACACAGAGTAGCAGGAGCTGAAGCAAATGCTTATTTAGTCCTCTCATCAATTTTAAGTGGCATTATGTTTGGTATTAAAAATAAATTAACACCGGATAAACCTAGGACAGATAACGCTTGTGATAATCCTGATAAAGATATGCCTTTAAATATCAATGATGCTCTTGTAAGGTTAGAAAAATCAAAAGTATTAAATAAATATTTAACAAAGGAGTATGTAAAAATTTACGTTGATTTAAAAAGGAAAGAGCAAGAGTCTTTTAATTCAGAAATTTCAAATACTGAACTTAAGTGGTATCTTAATCTTTAATTTTGCCATTTAGTGTTAATATCTCTTTATATAATTCTGGCCTTCTGTCTCTAAACAGTCCCCAATTTCTTCTAAATAAATGATTATCCTCTGTATCAACATCTGCTATGATGACTTCTTCCTTATCTTTTGACGCTTCAGCGAGCATCTTACCAGAGCGGTCACATATAAAAGATCTTCCATAAAAACCATTAACTTGACCTTTAACTGACTCAGAACCAATTCGATTGGAGGCAACAACAGGCATGATATTGGCTGCAGCGTGACCTCTCATTACTGTTTGCCATGCATCAGAGCTGTCATATTCACTCATTAATTCATCTCCAATAGCAGTAGGGTAAAGAAGAATTTCTGCACCTTTTAGAGCCATAATTCTTGCTGCTTCAGGAAACCACTGATCCCAACAAATACCAATACCAATTTTGCCAAACTTAGTTTCCCAAACTTGAAAGCCAGTATCACCTGGATTAAAATAATATTTTTCAAGATAACCTGCTCCATCAGGTATATGAGACTTTCTATACTTTCCAAGTATACGCCCATCGGCATCTATAACTGCTAAAGAATTAAAATAAGAATTATTGTCTTTTTCAAAAAAACTTATAGGCAAAACAACATTATTTTTTTTTGCAACGTCACTCATTGTTTTAAGCAGAGTACTATCCTCAAAAGTTTGAGCTAATTTAAAAATTTCTTCATCATATTGAATGCAAAAATAGGGTGTTAGAAATAATTCTTGCAATAAAATAATATTCGCCCCTTTTTGGGCAGCTGTTTCAACTAATTTTATGGCTTTATTTAAATTGTTTTCGATTTCCCAATCACAACTCATTTGAGTAGCAGCTATTTTAATCTTCATTTTTAACACGTTTTTTTTCTTCTAAATATTTATTCAAATCTATTATCTTTTTACTAGCATTGGTTTGAAATAATGCAGGAATTATAGAATGCAGAAAGGCCATTAATGAAGCTTTAAGCAATTCAAATGAAATTTTTTGAGCTACTGCCATATGTTGAAAATAACTTTCATTTGCATCACTACAATGTTTTTTAGAATCACCTATCAAATTCATTTGTTAATGCTTAATGGTTGTTGTTGTGTTATGCAATGAATATTTCCACCTCCAAGAGAAATATCAATTCCATTAAGTGCTAAGATTTTTCTCTTAGGGAAAACTAACTTTATTATATTTTGAGCTTTTTTATCTGCTTTTTCATCATCAAATGAAGGCATGACTATTCCTCCATTTGCAATGTAAAAATTTATATATGAGCTTGGCTCATCATCATCAGGAATAAGTCTCTTGTAGGACATTTCAATTTCTATAACTTCTAATCTTCTACCCTCAGCATCTTTTTCTGTTTTTAATATTTCAAGATTTTCATTTAATTTATCATAAAATGGATCCTGTTTATCATTACAAGCTAAAGCTAAGACTTTATTCTCATCAGCAAAGCAGGCTATATTGTCAACATGTCCATCAGTACCTTCGTCAGTTCCGTGTTTTAACCAAATAATTTTTTTAATGTTTAAATATTTTTTTAGGTTTTCTTCTATTTCTATTTTTGAAAGATTTGGGTTTCTGTTTTTATTTAATAAGCATTGCTCCGTTGTAATTAATGTTCCTGCACCATCTACATGTATAGAGCCTCCCTCCAGAACCATTGTAGATTTAAAATATTCTGCTGAACTCTTCTCAATCATAAATTT
>CACJNL010000006.1 GCA_902594815.1 uncultured Alphaproteobacteria bacterium
ATAAAATGGATTTACCAAGTGCTGATGCTGATAAAGTAAGAAATGATCTTCTTGGTCAAGAAATAATTGTTGAAAAGTTAAGTGGAGAGGTACTGGACGTTGAAGTTTCAGCATTAAAAAAATTAAATTTGGATAAACTTGAAGAAGCAATTTTATTACAAGCTGATATTCTAAATTTAAAAGCTAACCCAGACAGAACAGCAAGAGGCTCAATTATAGAGTCTAAGTTAGAAAAGGGCAGAGGTTCAGTTGCAACTGTTCTTGTTCAAAAAGGTACCTTAAAGGTAAGCGATATATTTGTATCTGGATCAGAATGGGGGAAGGTAAAGGCCTTAATTGATGATAAAGGTAATAATCTTAAAGAAGCAATTCCATCTAGTCCAGTTGAAGTGTTAGGATTTGACTCAAATCCTCAAGCCGGAGATGATTTTATAGTCGTAGAAAGTGAGAGTGTTGCCAGAAAAATTGCTGAGCATCGATTTAATAAACAGCAAATACAAAAAAACAAAGTAGTAAAATCAAATGTCGAAGAAATGTTTGAACAAATTAATCAAGGTAAAATTTCTTCTTTGCCAATTATTATTAAAGCAGATGTTCAAGGATCAGCTGAAGCAATTGAAAATTCAGTTGTTAAATTGTCAACAAATGAGGTTCAAGTATCTGTAATTCATAAAGGTGTTGGTGCTATTACAGAAAGCGATGTAGCATTAGCAAATTCAAGTAAAGGTTTTATAATTGGTTTTAATGTTCGTGCTTTACCTCATGCTAGAGATGCTGCAAAACGAGATGGAGTTGACATTAAATATTATTCTATAATTTATGAATTGATTGACAATGTAAAAAATCTCTTATCAGGTTTATTGTCACCTGATGTATCAGAAAATATAACAGGAAATGTGGAAATAAGAGAAGTGTTCAGTATTTCAAAAATTGGTAATATTGCGGGTTGTATGGTGAAAGAAGGATTAATTTCAAGAAATTCCAAAATAAGATTACTAAGAGATAATGTCGTTATACATACTGGAACTTTAGCAAGCTTAAAAAGATTTAAAGAAGAAGTAAAGGAAGTTAAAAACGGCTTTGAGTGTGGAGTTATGTTAGAAAATTATTCTGATATAAAAATTGGAGATGTAATTGAAACATTCGAAGAGGTTAAAACAGAAAGAAAGCTCTAGAATAAACGAAAATGAGTAATCATATGTCTTCACAAAGACAAATGAGGTTCAGTGAACTAATCAGATCTTTAATTAGTGAATGTATACTAGTTGAAGACTTTTATAATTTAGAAACTTCAATTAAATCAATTACGGTGTCTTTTGTAAAAATGAGTAAAGATCTTAGGATGGCTAATGTCTATATTATGCCATTAGGAGGTGAAGACCAAACTAATATAATTAACAATTTAAATGATAATAAATATATATTTCAAAAATTTTTATCCAAAGCAAAACTTAATTCTAAATTTACACCTAAAATTCATTTTTTCTTAGATGATACTTTTGATGAGGCAGAAAAAATTGAAAAATTACTTTCAAATAAGAGTGTTAAAAGAGATTTAAATGAATGAGAACCTACAGGGTTGGATAAACCTTTATAAACCAATAGGTATCAGTTCTTTTTCTGCAATTTATAAAATAAAAAAAAAATTTAATTTTAATAAAATAGGACATGCTGGCACTTTAGATCCAAATGCAGAGGGTATTCTGCCTGTTGCTATTAACAAAGCAACAAAGCTTATACCCTTTATAAATTCAGATTTTAAAGAATATTATTTTAAAATAAAATGGGGTCAACAAACAACCACAGATGATGCTGAAGGAGAAATAATTAAATCAAGTTATAAAATTCCAAGTGATGAAAATATATTAAAAATGATTGATAATTTTGTTGGCAATATTAGTCAAATACCACCAAAGGCCTCAGCAATAAACATAAATGGAAGAAGAGCTTATGCTCTCTTACGTGATAAAAAAAAGTTTGATATTGATGAAAAAAAAGTTTTTTTAAAAAAGATAAAATTTCTTGGTTCTAAGAACAATACTTCAAATTTTTTTATTGAATGTGGTAAAGGCTTTTATGTAAGGAGCCTTGCACGTGATCTTGCTCATAAATTAGATACATTTGGCCATGCAACAGAAATAAAAAGGACAAAAGTAGGAAATTTCATTAGTAAATCATCAATTTTACTGGACGATTTATTAAAAATAGGGCAAAGCAAACCCGAATTTAATTTTATTTATTCAACAATTTCTATGCTGGACGACATCTTGGCTTATGAGGTTGAAAAAGAAAGTGATTTAATAGACCTTTCATTGGGTAAACAAATTTTTATTAATAATGAAAAATTAATAAAGAAAGCATTAAGTTCAGATAACAAAACATTAGTTTTTTTATCTAACAAAGGAAATATTGTTTCTTTTGGAGAGTTAACTGGAGATTTGTTCCAGCCTCATAAAGTTTTAACATAGGAGTTTTGATGTCGATAAAAAAAGAAGTTAAAAAAGATTTAATAAGTAAATTTTCAATCAACGATAAAGATACAGGTTCTGCAGAAGTTCAAATTGCAGTTTTAACTGAAAGAATAAACAATCTAATTGAGCATTTTAAAAATCACAAACATGATAATCATTCCAAAAGAGGACTTGTAGCTTTGGTTAATAATAGAAAAAAACTGTTATCTTATCTTTATAAAAAAGATAACGAAAAATATAATAAGTTAATAAAAGACCTCAAAATAAGAGGTTAATTAAATTTGAAAGAGAAAAAAGATGTTTGATGTAAAAAAAAGTAGAATTAGAATGGGCAGGAAAAAAATTAAAAATTGAAACTGGTAAAATAGCTAGGCAAGCCGACTCATCTGTAGTTGTCACATATGGTGGAACAACTGTAATGGCAAATGTTGTTGCGGCTAAACAGGTAAAACCTGATATGGACTTCTTTCCATTAACTGTAAATTATCAAGAAAAATTTTACTCCGTTGGAAAAATTCCCGGAGGTTTTTTTAAAAGAGAAGCTAGACCAACTGAAAAAGAAACATTAATTTGTAGATTAATTGATAGACCAATTAGACCTTTATTTCATAAAGATTTTAAAAATGAAACTCAGGTTACATGTACTGTTTTATCTCACGATCTTGAAAATGACTCAGATATTGTTGCATTGATTGCTACAAGTACAGCAATTACATTATCAGGTCTTCCTTTTATGGGCCCCTTGGGAGCAACAAAAATTGGAATGATTGATGATAAGTTAGTCATTAATCCTACAATACAAGAATTAAAAAATTCTAAACTCGATTTGGTTGTTGCCGGAACTAAAAATGGAGTACTAATGGTAGAGTCTGAGGCTCACCAATTGAGTGAAGAAAAAATGCTTGAGGCAGTTGTTCAAGGTCAAGATGCTTATTTGTCTGTGATAGATGCAATAATTTCATTAGCTAAACAAGCGGCAAAAGATCCTTGGGATATAACTAAAAAAGATAGTGAAATTTCTAATCTTCCAAAATTAATCGAAGATGAGTATGGTTCTAAATTTAGTGAGGCTTATAAATTAATAGAAAAACAAAAAAGAGTTGAACAATTAAATCAATTAAGATCTGAAATTGAAGAAAAATATTTAAGTGACACTCTTACTTCAGTAATTGTATCAGAAGCGATCAAATCTGTAGAAAAAGATATAGTTAGAGGAGATTTATTAAAAACTGGCAATAGAATTGATGGAAGAGATACTAAAACGGTAAGACCTATAGTTTGTGAGACAGGAATTTTAGAGAGAACTCATGGATCAGCCTTGTTTACAAGAGGGGAAACGCAAGCACTAGTTGTTACAACACTAGGTACTGGAATGGATGAGCAAAGGATTGATGCTATTGAAGGGGAGTATAAAGAAAACTTTATGTTACATTATAATTTCCCTCCCTATTCTGTAGGAGAAGTTGGCAGAGTAGGTTCTACAAGCAGAAGAGAAATTGGTCATGGAAAACTAGCATGGAGAGCCATACACCCTATGCTTCCAACTAACGATAAGTTTCCTTATACTTACAGAGTGGTATCTGAAATAACTGAATCAAATGGATCTAGTTCAATGGCAACAGTGTGTGGAACCTCAATGTCGTTGATGGATGCAGGTGTTCCTATTGATAAACCAATTGCGGGTATAGCTATGGGACTAATTAAAGAAGATGATAAATACGTCGTGTTATCAGATATTCTTGGAGACGAAGACCATTTAGGCGATATGGACTTTAAAGTTGCTGGAACAAAAGATGGGATAACGTCTTTACAAATGGATATTAAAATTACGAGCATCACTTCAGAAATAATGAAAGAAGCTCTAGCTCAAGCTAAAGATGGCAGAATTCATATTTTAGAAGAAATGGCAAAAGCAATTGAAAAGCCAAAAGAAAAGATTTCTGATTATGCTCCTACAATCACTACATTTCATGTTCATAAAGACAAAATAAGAGAGGTGATTGGTAAAGGTGGTGCTGTAATTAGAGAGATAAGTGAAACTACTGGGGCTAAAATCGAAATAGATGATGAAGGATTAGTTAGTGTAGCTGCTGTTGATGCAAAGTCAGGAAATGATGCAATAGAATGGATCAAAGGAATTGTAGAAGAGCCTGAAATTGGAAAAATTTATGAGGGAAAAGTTGTAAAATTAATGGACTTTGGTGCTTTTGTGAATTTCATGGGCTCAAGAGATGGCTTGGTACATATTAGTCAACTTAAAAATGAAAGAGTAGAAAAAGTGAGCGATGTTATTAATGAAGGCGATGTTGTAAAAGTAAAAGTTTTAGATATCGACTCAAGAGGTAAAGTGAAACTCTCAATGAAAGAAGTAGAGGCTGATTAGTAGATATTCATTACCAAAAATAATTGGTCATAGAGGTGTAAAAAACTTAGCACCAGAAAATAGTATAGAATCTATCTCAAAAGCGTTTGAGCTTGGCTTAGACTGTGTTGAGATAGATGTAAAAATTAGCAAAGATAATATACCTTTGTTGATTCATGATGATACTCTGGATAGAACAACAAGTGGTTCTGGTTTAGTTTGTGAACACACATTTGACGAAATCTTAAATTTGGACGCTGGTTATTTTTTTTATAACTCAAAATCGAATGTTAGAGTACCAAGTCTAAATACGGTATTAGAAGAAGTAACCAACAAAAATAAATCTATAAATATTGAGCTGAAGCCTAATAAAGGACTTGAAAGACTTAATGTAGACAAAATAGTGGAGGAGATTAAAAATTTTTCTTTAGAAAATATTTTCTTTTCAAGCTTTGATCTTGAAAGCTGCATATATTTAAAAGAAAAATTACCAGCTGCTCTTTGTGGTTTTTTAAATCATGATTTTAGCAAAATTACTCTAAAAGATACGACAGATATATGTAAAAAATATGATTTTTTTAGTTGTGGCACAAATATAGAGTCATTTTCAGACACAGTTGTTCATGAGCTAACAAATTGTGGCATATTGGTAACTGTATATTCAGGAAAAAAAATTCCAATAAAAGAAGCGCGAAATTTGTGGGAAAAAAAAGTTACGAGTGTTTTTGTAGATGATCCTACTGACTATTTAGAGTATTTTTAAGCTTTAGGCATTCCTACAATGTTGAAACCACAGTCAACATAATGTATTTCTCCAGTTACTGCAGACGACATGTCACTAACTAAATATAAAGCAGAATTGCCTAATTCTTCTAAATTAACATTTCTTTTTAAAGATGAATTATCATTGGTGTATTTAAAAACTTCTCTTGCATTCGCTATAGCAGCACCAGCAAGTGTTCTCATAGGGCCCGCTGATATAGCATTTACTCTTATATTTTGATCTCCTAAATCAACACTTAAATATTTCACGCTTGTTTCAAGTGCAGCTTTTGCAACCCCCATAACATTGTAATTTGGCATTACTTTATTTGCTCCATAGAAGCTTAATGTTACTAAGCTTCCTTTTTGATTGAGAATAGGTTGAAAAACTTTAGCTATTTTTGTGAAAGAAAAACACGAGACAGAAAGACTATTAATAAAATTATCTTTTGAAGTTTCGATATAACGTCCATTTAATTCATTTTTATCAGAATATGCTACGGCATGGATAATAAAATCAATATTTTCAAATTTATCTTTAACAACCTTAAAAGTTTTATTTAAATCCTTCTCTTTGCTCACATCACATTCAATTAAACAATTACAGTTTACTTTATCGGCAAGAGGTTTAACTCTTTTTAATAATGTGTTGTTTTGATAAGTAATTGCTAAATCAGCACCATGTTGATGTAACTTTTCAGCAATACCCCAAGCTATTGAATGATCATTTGCAATGCCAAAAATTATACCTTTTTTACCTTTAAGCATTATATCTAGACATCAATAAAGATGCATTTGTCCCACCAAAACCAAAACTGTTTGACAATACGTTCTCAATTTTATGGTTATCTTCTGTCTCTAAAAGAATATTGTGATTTTTAGCACTCTCATCTAAAGTTGTTATATTAGCTGAACCGCATAGAAAATTATTATTTAACATAAGAAGGCAATATATTGCTTCATGTACACCAGTTGCACCTAAAGAATGTCCAGTTAAAGACTTTGTTGAACTAATTTTTGGAAGATTATCTCCAAACACATTTTTAATCGCTTCTAATTCTTTGATATCACCTATTGGTGTACTAGTTCCATGTGAATTAATATAATCAACTTTTCCGTTGATGTCTTTGATTGCCATTTTCATACATCTCTCAGCCCCTTCTCCTGAAGGCTGAACCATATCAAACCCATCTGAAGTGGCACCATATCCAGTTATTTCACCATATATTTTTGCCCCTCTAACTTTAGCATGTTCAAGCTCTTCAAGAACTAAAGTTCCACCACCTCCAGAGATCACAAATCCATCTCTATCAGCATCGTATGCTCTTGATGCTACTTTAGGATTATTATTATATTTTGATGATAAAGCTCCCATAGCATCAAATAATATTGATAAAGTCCAATGTAATTCCTCACCTCCTCCGGCAAAAATAATATTTTGTTTTCCCATTTGAATTAACTCATAAGCATTTCCTATACAATGAGAGCTTGTAGAACACGCAGATGTAATAGAATAATTTACACCCTTTATTTTAAATGGTGTGGCTAAAGTGGCAGAATTTGTACTCGACATACTTCGCGGAACCATAAAAGGTCCAACTTTTTTTGATCCACTATTTTTCCCTAACTCTGAAGCTTTATATAAATTCATTGTGGAAGGCCCACCTGAACCTACAATAATACCTGTCATTTCATTTGATATATCTATTTCTTCTAAACCTGAGTCTTCAATGGCATTTTTCATAGCTATGTAGTTAAATGCTGCACCATCACCCATAAAACGTAAAAGACGACGATCAATATTTTCTTCTAAATTTATTTCTGGCTTCCCATGTACAAGACTTCTAAATGAAAATTCTTCATATTCAGGAGCTGAAGATATTCCAGAGTTTAAATTTTTTAGATTATTAGTAACTGTTTCAGCATCGTTACCAATGCACGAAACTATTCCAAGTCCAGTTACTACTACTCGTCTCATATTTATTTTTCTACAGTTTGAAAAAGACCAACCTTCATATCCTTGGCTTCATAAATAGGGCTTCCATCAGCTTTGAGAACTCCATCAGCAACACCTAATATTAATTTTCTTAGTATTAATCTTTTTAAAGAGATGTGATAAGTTACTTTTTTTACAGTATTTAATACTTGACCAGTGAATTTAACTTCTCCTACACCAAGAGCCCTACCTTTTCCTGGTTGACCTAACCAACCAAGATAAAAGCCAACAAGTTGCCACATAGCATCCAACCCTAAACATCCAGGCATTACTGGGTCTCCCTTAAAATGACAATCAAAAAACCATAACTCTGGCTTAATATCTAACTCGGCAACAATTTCTCCTTTTTCAAATAATCCACCTTTTTCATTTATGCTGGTAACTCTATCAAACATTAGCATGGGTGGAGCTGGGAGTTGTGCGTTACCTTTGCCAAAAAGAATACCATTCGCACAGTCTAATAGTTCTTGATATGAAAATGAATTCTGTCTCATAATGATTAGATATAAGTTATTAAATGATAATATAGTATAAGTTAACCATTATTTAATACACAATCAGCATTATTTTTAATTTTGATATTACTAATACTTAAATTTTCACTATTAATTAAAGTTAAGATATTATTTTCATTATTAATTTCTAATATTGTATTAATAGTTTTTTGGGCTGTAATTAATCCAGCAATACCTGCGCAGATACTTGAAATACCAACAGTATCGCACCTTGCTAGTTCAACATCTTCATCATTTGGAAATACACAGTTTAAGCAAGTGTGATTTATTTGATTTTTAAAAAGACAAATTTGTATATTATTATTTATTGCTGATGAAAAAATATATTGTAAGGAATTTTTAACACAGAATTTATTAATTAATTTAGATAATTGCCAATCATCGCTTGTATCTATAATGATATCAGCATCCAATAAAACATTAATATTTTTTTCAGTTAAATTTTCTGAGTATGCAGTAATTTTGCAGTATGGGTTTGTTTTTAAAAGTCTATTTTTTGCACAAATACTTTTATAATTACCTATATCATCTAAACTATATAAGATTTGTCTACCTAAATTAGTTTTTTCTATACGATCACCATCAAATAAAGTTAAGTGCTTTAATCCTGAAGAAACTAAGTATTGAGATAGAGGGCACCCAATTCCACCAAGACCAACTATAGTAATTTTTGCATCATGCAATTTGTGAATATTTTTTTCATCAAAATTTTTTAAAATAAATTGCCTAGAAAATATTTCATATTCTAAATCTGAATAAGTCATTTGATTCCAATTTGGTTATATATTGAATCTAAAATATGTTTTGCACAATTCACTTTAGAAGTTTTAGGATAATTTTTTATTTTATCTTTAGTTATAACTGATATTTTATTTTCATTTAAACCAAATACTTTGTTATCATTGCTTATTTTATTATAAACAACCATATCACAATTTTTTTCATTTAATTTCTTTTTCGCATTTATTAAACCCCCAGTTTCAGCAGAAAAACCAACTACATATTTTGGCCTATTTTTTTTTAGAAGTGAAATCGTTTTTAATATATCGACATTTTTTTTTAACAAAATCGATTTAAAATTTTCTTTCTTAATTTTTTTTTCACTAGTTTGTTTTATTTTAAAATCTGCTACCGCAGCACTAAATATAGCAATATCAATATTGTTATTTGCTTTTTTCACACGATCTAACATTTCATCAGCTGTTTTGATTTTAACAAGCTTTACATTTGATGGTGGCTGTAAGTTAGTTGGACCTGAGATTAATATTACTTTCGCCCCTGATTTTGAGAGCTCATTGGCAATCTCATATCCTTGCTTACCAGATGAATAATTAGATATATATCTAATTGGATCAATATTTTCTATAGTAGGACCTGCTGTAATAAGGCATCTTTTTCCTAAAAATCTTTTATTAAAAGAAAGTTTAGAAATTAAATAATTAACAATTTTTCTTGTGTCTTCAATTCTGCCTATTCCATATTCACCACACTTCAATTTACCACTTTTTGGACCAATAAATTCTACACCCACTGATTTTAAATAACGTATATTTTTTTTATTTATTTTATTTTCCCACATTTCACTGTTCATTGCAGGAATTAAATATATTGGCTTATTCGAAGCAAGCAAGATAGTTGAAGCTAAATTGTCTCCATATCCATTTGCAAATTTAGCAATAGTATTAGCGGTAGCTGGACATACTGCTATTATATCATTTTTTCTTGATAAATTAATATGAAGTATTTTTTGCTTGTTCTCACTAAGATCTATATAAATTTTTCCAGTTATATTATTTCTTAATTTTGAAATACTTACTAATTTTTTTGCGTTGGTAGTAAGAACGCAATCAACATCTACCTTATGTTTTTTTAATTTCTCTAAAATTACATAACATCTTGAAATTGCAATAGAGCCAGTAATTATAAAGAGTATTTTCACTAATATTTAAATCCTGTGTGTATTGATACAATTCCATCAAAAAGATTTATATATTTTGCCGTCCTAAAACCCACATTCTCTATTTTATTTTTAAGAATTTCTTGGTTTGGAAACATATCAATACTCTCATTTAAATAATTATATGCTTCTTCATTACTAGAAAAAATTTTACCAAACAAAGGTATAAAATTTGATTTATAATAAGAGTAGATTTTTGACAAAGGGATTGATAATGGCTTGCTAAATTCCATACAATAAAATTTACCACCAGGCTTTAACACCCTAAATGCTTCCTTTAATGCTTGATCTATGTTTGTAATATTTCTTAAACAAAAAGAGATTAAATATTTATCATAAGTATTGTTCTCAAATTTTAAGTCTTCAGCATTTTGTAAATAAAATTTAACATTACCTTTTTTAATTCTTTTTTTACCCTCATTGAGCATTTCTTGATTAAGGTCAACAATATCGATTATTGTATTAGAATTTTTTTTTTGAATTTCTAAAACTAAATCTCCTGATCCAGAGCCAATATCGATAATTTTTTCACCTTTTAAGGGATTGACTAAGTCTATAAATATTGATTTCCACAATCTATGTGCTCCAAAACTCATTACATCGTTCATCAAATCATAATTTGAGGCAACGTCTGAAAAAACTTTTTGAACTAACCTTGTTTTTTCTTTAGACGTTACTTTTGAATAACCAAAATTTGATAATTTGTTCATTATATGCCTGAATTACCTGAAGTTGAAACTACTGTTAATAGTTTAAATATATTAAAAAATAAAAAAGTCATCAAAGTTGATGTACATACAAAAAAACTCAGGTATCCAGTACCACTAAATCCTATAAAACAAATATTAAATTCAAAGATAATCAAACTTAGAAGAATAGCAAAGTATGTCATTATTGATTTTGATAACTTAAATAGTGTCATAATACATCTAGGAATGTCTGGACGTTTAAAAATATTGAAAAACAGGACTTTGATCAAAAAGCATGATCATTTAGTCTTTAAATTTACTAATAATAATAGGTTAGTTTTTAATGACCCAAGAAAATTTGGATTTATTGATATAATCAGGTCAGATAAAATTAATAATATCAGATATATTAAAAGATTGGGTTTGGATGCTTTAGATAAACGACTGTCTAAGGAGTACTTATATTGTAAATTTCATAAATCAGAGGTTCTTGTAAAACAGCTTTTACTTAATCAATATATAGTAGCTGGCATTGGTAACATTTATGCTAGTGAAATTTTATTTGATGCCAAAATTTCTCCATTTAATAGGGGTAAAGATTTAAACAAGTACCAAATTGGTACAATTATTCAATCTATAAAAAAAATACTCAAAAAGGCGATTAAATTTGGTGGCTCAACCATAAATGATTACATTTCTCCTGACGGAACCTTGGGTAATTTTCAGAATAATTTTAGGGTATATGGCAAAGAGGGTAAAAAAATCCAGGGATATGAAATAAAAAAAAAGGTTTTATATGGAAGGTCAACTTTCTTTTGTCCTGAAATTCAAAAGTGATTTTAATATATGAGTTGACTTTAAATTTATTAAATTTATAGGGAATTTCTATATGGCTAATCACAAATCAGCAAAAAAAAGATCAGTTCAATCTAAAGTAAAGAATGCTGTTAATACACAGTATTTGACTAAATTTAGAACTAATCTAAATAAATTTAACAATTCTCTTAAGGGGGAAAATACCAATGATGTTGAAAATTCTTTTAAAGAAATCAACTCAATTCTAGCAAAAGCTGTAAAAAAAGGGGATACTTAAAAAACAATATATGTCTAGAAAGTTATCCTCGTTATCAAAACAAATTAAAAAAAATTAATTTTTTTTTTTAATTTTTTCTCTTTTATTCTTGATTAAAATGCGTAAAGAGTGTTCATTATCTTTATTATAATTGGTGATTATAATTAACGGTTAAAATTTTACGTCTTTGATTTTTTTACGTAAAATTTAAAAGAAAAAAAAATCTTTTTTATTAGGGGGCCAATGGAAAATCCAACTGAAGACTTTAATGAAACTAAATGGGCCTCATTAAAAAAAGATCTTAAAAAAAAAAGTTGGTGAAAGCGCCTACAATAATTGGTTAAAACATCTAAATTATGTATCTATTGAAAATGACACAATTACATTTTCATTACCAACAAAGTTTTTAAGAGATTGGATTGTAAATAATTATTCAGATAAAATCAAAATTGAAGCCAAAACATATTCAAAGAATATTGATGTCATAAAATTTGTTGTAAAACCTGATGGTGGCAGAATTGTTCCAGGCACTGCCAGAACTGTAAAAACTAATGATAATCACTGGAAATCCTCACTAGATATTAGATCCAACCAACAATCATCATACCCAAATGAATTCGGAGCCCCTTTAGATCCGAGGTTTACATTTGAAAATTTTGTAGTTGGTAAACCTAATGAGCTAGCATTTGCAGCATCAGAGAGAGTTGCTGAAGCTGAAGAAGTTTCTTTTAATCCACTTTTTTTATATGGTGGGGTTGGCCTTGGTAAAACACATTTAATGCATGCGATAGGTTGGAAAATAAAACAACAACAGCCTGAGAGAAAAGTAATTTATCTATCTGCTGAAAAATTTATGTATCAGTTTGTAAGAGCTTTACGTTACAAAGATACTTCAGCGTTTAAGGAGCAATTTAGATCCATAGATGTCTTAATGATAGATGATGTTCAGTTTATTAGTGGAAAAGATAATACTCAAGAAGAGTTTTTTCATACATTTAATGCTCTGATAGAGCAAAATAAACAAATAGTCATATCTGCTGATAAATCTCCCTCTGATTTAGACGGGGTTCAAGATAGATTAAAGTCACGATTAGGTTGTGGTTTAGTGGCTGATATACATCCTACAACTTATGAATTAAGACTAGGTATATTAATTGAAAAAGCTCAAAAGAGAGGGGTGGAAATCCCTCCTAAAGTACTTGAGTTTCTCTCACACAGAATAATTTCAAATGTAAGAGAAATGGAAGGAGCATTAAATAGATTAGTTGCGCATGCTACATTAGTTGGAACCAAATAACAATAGAAACTGCGCAAGTAGTTTTGCAGGACCTACTTAAATCTTCAAATAAAAAGATAACTATCGAAGAGATACAAAAAAAGGTTGCTGAACATTATAATATTAGAATTACAGATATGCATTCTCCAAGAAGATCACGTTCTGTGGCAAGACCAAGACAAATTGCTATGTATTTAGCAAAATCTATAACGTCACGTTCTTTACCAGAAATTGGCAGAAAATTTGGCGGCAGAGATCATACAACAGTAATGCATGCAGTGAAAAAAATTGAAGAATTAAAACTCCAGGATATAAGTTTTAATGAGGATATTGAACTTCTTAAAAGACTTATAGACTCTTAATATAATTTTATTTATATTTGTTGAATGAAGTTTTCAGTTGAAAAAAAAACTATTTTTAAATCTCTTAGTCATCTTCAAAGTATAGTCGATAAAAGAAATGTGTTGCCTATACTTTCAAATATTCTCATAGAAGTTAGCAATAATGAACTAACAATGTCATCAACAGATATGGATATTTCCATAAAAGAAACTGTTAATTGTGAAGTTATTGAGGAAGGCACTACGACAATCAATGCGCAATTAATATATGACATCATAAAAAAGCTTCACGATGAAAGTAAAATAGAAATTATATCTAATGATGGTAAAATATTAACATTGAGGTCTGGTGTCTCAAAATTTTCTTTGTCATGTCTGCCTAAAGAAGAATTTCCTTTAATAGAATCAAAAATTGAAGGCATAAAGTTAGAAACTAAAGCAGAAAATATTTACAATTTAATAGACAAAACTAAATTTGCCATATCAAATGAAGAAACTAGGTACTTTTTAAACGGTTTATATTTTAGTGTTAACAATGAAGAGAATAAAAGTATTTTAAATTTTGTAGGAACTGATGGTCACAGGTTAGCTAAATATTCAATCCAAAATCATGTTAATTCTAAAGATATAAATGGTGTAATTATTCCAAAAAAAACAATTAATGAACTTTACAAGCTATTATCTGAAAACTCAGATAATATTGAAATAGAAATTAGCTCTAATAAAATTATTTTTTATATTGGAAAGTTAATTTTTATATCTAAACTTATTGATGGAACTTTTCCAGATTACAAAAGAGTTATTCCTAAAAATAATAATGAAATTTTAAATATTAACAGATCAAACTTGCTATCTGCAGTGGATAGAGTAAGCACAATTGTAAACGAAAAATCTCCCGTAATTAAATTTAAACTATTAAAAGATTTAGTTAATTTAAGTACTTTCAATAATGATAACAGCAGTGCAACTGAGGATATTCAAGCTAGATATCAGGGGAAAGAAATCGAAATTGGTTTTAATTCGAGATATATTATGGATATATTGGACAATCTTAATGAAAACGAAATACAAATTTCATTTCATGATAACTCATCACCAATAATTGCAAAAGAAAAATCTAATCCTGATTTAATATATGTATTAATGCCAATGCGAGTATAATTATTGGCCTATTTTAAAAATATTGAAATAAGTAATTTTAGAAACTTTAAAGAATTCAATCTTGATTTTTCAAAAAAATGTAATGTTTTTTATGGATCAAACGGCTGTGGAAAAACAAATCTTTTAGAAGCTATATCTCTTTTTTCCAAAGGTAGAGGATTAAGAAAAGATAAAATTTTTAATTTTATAAAAAAGAATGAAGAATTTTTTTCTAATGATGCTAATTTTATTGATGAAAATGTTGAATATGAATTAAATGCTTTTTCAGAAGTTAAAAACAATAAATTTCAAAAAAAAAATAAATTGAATGGTGAAATTTCTAGTGAAGTAAATAATAAAATTCAATCATTAATAACTTTTTTAATTTACATACCTGAAAACGAAAGATTGTTCATTGCATCACCTACAACTAGAAGAAATTTATTTGATCACTTTATTTTTTCATACAGTCCAAGGTATAACAGCTTATTAAATGTTTATAAAAAAAATATTATTGAAAGAAATATAATCTTAAACAATAATGTAACGGATCAAAATTGGTTAGAAAAGATTGAGGAAAATATTGCAAAAAGTGGTATTGAAATTTATGAACAAAGAATAAAGCAGTCTGATATATTTGAAAAAAATTTAGAGCTCATAAATGAATATCTTGCAATACCATTTAAAGTAAATATTCAGATCAATGATTCATTTTTTAACTCAAGAATTACCTTAGATGAATATAAATATACTTTAGAGAAAAATAGAGAAATTGATCAAATAATTGGAGGGACAAAAACAGGTCCTCACAAGTCAGATACTATTTTCTATATTGATCAAAACTATCCTGCATCTCAATTATCGACTGGACAACAAAAAACACTTGTTCTTCTTTTGTATTTTGCTCAATGTAATTATTTGGTAAATTACTGTAAAAAAAAACCTATTCTTCTTCTTGATGAAATTAATTCTCATTTGGATGATTTTAATATTCAATTGCTACTAAAAATCGTCGAACATTTCGAAATTCAAGTTTTTATGACTGGAACTAAGAGAGATTTATTTTCTTTTTTATCAACAAACACCAACTTTTATAATATAAGTTCAAAATGAATCAAAATTACTCATCAGAATCTATAAAAGTACTAAAAGGTCTTGAGGCTGTAAGAAAAAGACCAGGTATGTATATCGGTGACACAGATGATGGGTCTGGACTTCATCAAATGATTTATGAGGTTGTAGATAATTCAATTGATGAATCCTTGGCGGGCTACTGTGATAAGATTGAAGTAATATTAAACTCAGATGGCACAATTACGATCACAGATAACGGCAGAGGCATCCCAGTAGATAATCACAAGGAAGAGGGTGTTTCAGCCGCACAACTGATTATGACTGAATTGCATGCAGGTGGTAAGTTTGATCAAAATAGTTATAAAGTTTCAGGAGGTCTACACGGTGTAGGTGTGTCTGTTGTTAATGCATTATCAGAAAAATTATTTCTAGAAATTAATCGTGATGGAAATATCTATAAAATGAGCTTTACAAATGGTGAAGTTCTAGACCCTTTAAAAAAAACAGGTGACTCAGAAATATTAGATGGTCAACCATATACAGGAACAAAAATAACCTTTCTGCCTTCTACAAATATCTTCAAAAATATTGAATTCAATTTTTCAACAATAGAAAAAAGGTTGAGAGAACTTGCCTTTTTAAATACTGGAGTAAATATCATACTTCTGGATAAAAGAGCCGCAAAAATTAAAGAGATTAATTTCAAATATGAAGGTGGTATTATTGAGTATGTTAATTACCTAAATAAAGGTAAAAATTGTATTAACAATACTCCTATATATTTTTTAGGTACTAAGAATAATGTAAATGTAGAATGTGCTCTGCAATGGACTGATGCATATCATGAAAACACTCTTTGTTTTACAAATAATATAGCTCAAAGGGATGGAGGTACTCATCTTGCTGGATTTAGAGGAGCTTTGACCAGATGTATTGTTAACTACATAAACAAAAAAATTAAGAATAGTGTAAATATATCAGGGGATGATGCAAGAGAAGGTCTTACTTGTGTAATATCAGTTAAACTTCCAGATCCAAAATTTTCAAGTCAAACAAAAGATAAATTGGTCTCTTCTGAAGTAAGACCAGTAGTTGAGTCTGTCAGTTTAGATAAAATAGAGCAATGGATTGAAGAAAACCCTAACGAAATTAAAAATGTTGCAGACAAAGTAGTTGAGGCTTCTAACGCCAGAGAAGCAGCAAGGAAGGCACGAGAACTTACGAGAAGAAAAACCGGTTTAGAAAATTCTTCATTGCCAGGTAAGCTTGCAGATTGCCAAGAAAAAAATCCAGAATTATCTGAATTATTTATTGTCGAGGGTGACTCAGCTGGAGGATCTGCAAAACAAGGTAGAGATAGAAAAAATCAAGCTATTTTACCTTTGAGAGGAAAAATTTTGAATGTTGAAAGAGCTAGTCCAAAACAAATTCTTACAAGCAATGAAATAGGAGTGCTTATAACTGCGATTGGAGCAGGGGTTGGAAATCCAACTGGCAATGAAGAGCAAGATAAGTCAGAAGGAAAATTTGATATTGAAAGAATGAGATACCATAAAGTAATAATTATGACAGATGCAGATGTTGACGGAAGTCATATTAGAACTCTTTTGCTTACATTTTTCTATAGACATATGAGACCAATGATTGAAAGTGGGAGACTATACATAGCACAGCCCCCTTTATTTAGATCTAAAAGAGGAAACTCAATACAATATCTTAAAAATCAAAATGAAATGGAAAATTATTTAATTGAGGAAGGAATTAAAAAACTAGTATATGAAGTTCCTAAAAATAATAATCAAAAAGATCAAATAAGTAACAAAGAATTAATTAGTCTTTTACAAATATCAAAAAAAGTTCAAAGTTTAATAAACCAACTTACAAGAAGAATAGATAACAAATTAGTAATTGAGCAAGCGGCTGTCATTGCAGCTCTAAAAGAAAGTTCTATAATGGAGCCTTCTATAGGTCAGGAAATTGCGAAATACTTAGCAATAAGATTGAATACTATTGAGAACCATCAATGGGCAGTAGAATACAAAAATTCATCTTTTAGTATAACAAAATTTGAAAGAGGAGTTAAAAAACAGTTTTCAATTGATCACGAATTTATTTTAACACCTGAAGCCAAATCACTAAATGATATGCGAAAAATACTAATGGATAATTTTGGAATTTTAAAAAATGGATCTGCTGGCTCTTTACTAGCTGGTGATTTAACTTATAAAATTAATGGACCTATTGATTTAATAGAAAAGGTTTTTGAAATTGGTAAGCAAGGAACTCAAATTAATAGATATAAAGGACTCGGAGAAATGAATCCTGATCAATTATGGGAAACAACTCTCGATCAAAATTACAGATCTTTACTTGCTGTTAAACTTGAAGAATTAAATGATGCAAATCAAATATTTGAAACCTTAATGGGAGATTTAACGGATGGTAGAAAAAACTTTATTCAAGAAAATTCATTAAAAGTTGCTAATTTAGATATTTAAAGATCATAATAAGTGAACACAATCTTATTAACAAATTTAATAAAAATAAGATGGATTGCAATATTTGGACAACTTTCTGCAATCCTTTTTGTAAATTACATACTTGAAATAAAATTATTATTTATTGAGTGCATTACAATAATTATGCTTTCAGCGTTTATTAATGTTGGCGCATATCTTTTTCAAAAAAAAATTAAAATATCTGATGAAATAATATTTTTGTTTTTATTATTTGATACAACTCAATTAGGAGTTTTGTTATATTTAAATGGAGGCATTTTAAACCCATTTTCTATACTGATATTAGCTCCAGTTATCATCTCTGCAACCTATTTAAAATCTTATTGGACTGTTTTTTTGTCTCTATATTCAATTTTTCTAGTTATTGTAAATAAATTTTACTTCATTCCCTTAAGTTGGACAGATAACTTTATTATTCCTGATTTATATAATAATGGATTATTGATATCTTTAGTTGTAACTATAATTTTTATTGCTGTTTATGCTTATTTATTTGCCAGTTCATCTAGAAAAATTTCTGAAGCTTTATCTGAAACAAAACTTCAGTTAAATAATCAAAAAAAAATAACAGAAATTGGATCGCTAAGCGCTGCTGCTGTTCATGAATTAAGCACACCATTAAATACAATATTTTTAATAATAAATGATTTATTAAAAGAAAAAGTATTAATAGATAATAAAAATTTATTGAAAGATATTACCCTTCTTAAATCTCAAGCAGAAAGATGTAGTAATATTTTATTAAGTTTATCAAAAAATCCACAAGCACTTCAAGACAATTTTTTTGAAAAAATTAAAATTGAAGATTTGATTAAATTATGTTTTGATAAATTTAATACAGACAAGATACTTAGTATTGAATTTGAAAATATAAATAGAAATGTAACTATCTTATATAAAGATGAAATTAATTATGCACTTAATAACATTATACAAAACGCTATACAACACGCCAAAACTAAAGTTTTGGTCAAAATCACAAAAAATTTAAAAAATCTATCAATTAAAATTAAAGATGATGGTATTGGTTTTTCAAGAGATATTCTTGATAAGCTAGGAGAACCATATATTAATAAAAATAATAAGGGTATGGGTCTGGGAATATTTATAGCAAAAAACTTAATTGAAAACGTAAAAGGAAAAATATTTTTCTATAATTCAATAGGTGGTAAAGCAGTAGTTGAAATACAATTTAAAGAAACTATTTTAATATAATGAATAAATCATTGCTTGTTGTTGATGACGATCTTCCCTTTAGGGAAAGATTATCAAGATCTATGCAAAAAAAGGGATTTGAAGTTGACTCTGCTGACTCATTCGTATCTGCAGTTAAAATAATTGAAAAGCAAAACTATGATTATGCAATTGTAGATATGAGACTAACAGATGGATCTGGATTGGAATTAATAAAGAAAATGCAGATAAAAAGTCCAGGAACTAAATCTTTACTTCTCACAGGGTACGGTAACATAGCTACTGCCGTAGCTGCAATTAAATCAGGTGCAATTGATTATTTGCCAAAGCCTGCCGAAGTAGACCAAATCTATGATGCACTTACTAATTCAAAAGAGATTCTTCCACCTCCTCCTGAAAACCCTATGACTGCTGATCGAATTAGATGGGAACATATACAACGAGTTTTTGTCCAATGTAATAGAAATGTATCTGAAACAGCAAGAAGGTTAAGAATGCATAGAAGAACCTTACAGCGAATACTCAATAAACATGCTCCAAGAGAATAGTGAATTTCAAAGCTTCAATTATTATTCCTGTTTATAATGAAATCAATTCTCTGGAGACTCTCTGTTTTAAATTAAAAGAAGCATTTCAAAATATCAAAGTTAAATATATTTTCATAGATGATGGCTCAAGTGACGGAAGCTATGGCTGGCTTACTAAAAATTTACAAAATTACTTTAATACAAAGGAACTGTATTTTATATCTCTAAAAAAAAATTATGGAAAAGGTTATGCAATAAGAGAAGGAATTAAAAAACTTGAGGGGAAATATACTATCTTTATTGACTCTGACATGGAATATGAGCCAAAAGATATTTTTGAAATGTATGAGGTTGTAGTAAAAAATAAAAATATAAATGTGTTATATGGGTCAAGGAATTTAGGCACAAAAATTCAATTAAGAAAATATTTTTTAAATGGCATTACTGTTAAATTTAACACTTTTGTATTTAATTTTCTTTTTAATCAATCTTTAACAGATTTACATACTGGATCAAAAATAGTTGAAAGTTCTTTATTAAAGGATTTAGATTTAAATACTGATGGTTTTGGTATTGAAATAGTTATGAGCAGTGAAATTTCGAAGAAGGAAATTAATATCTATGAATATGGTATTAGTTATTTAGAAAGAACTGTAGAACAAGGAAAAAAGATTACATTTATAGATGGTATTAAGAGTTACTATTTTTTATTTAGAGAGAGATTTATTAAAAATGATCTATATACAATAATATCACTATTATATTCTTTATTATTTATGACATATGCAGGGTCTCATTTTGGGATGGGTTTGGGAAAAATTTTAGTAGTTATATTTTTCATGATAATTGGATTAATTATAGCCTTGAGCCGTAAAATTATTCCCTTGAGTATTGTCTTTGGTCTAATTTATACCGGCAGTTTATTTAGCAAAGGTAATGGCAAGATATACTCGGTAGTTATTTTTTTTCTATTAGGCTTATATTTATCAAATAAAACAAAAAATTTTTTTTTAGAAAAGCGAAAGAATTTTATTCACAAATTACTTATCTAGACTCTATAAATTTTTATTGTTTATCTTTAATTTATAGATTGATATACAAATACCTAAAATAAAAAAAATATTTATACCATACCAGTTTTTTGTAATACTCCCTGTGGACATTATTGGCCAAAATAAAATTATCATTGTAATAATACTTAATAATTTTGTTTCTCTTGTTTTATTTTGATTTATTATTCTAAAAACATAGTACAAATAAAGAATAAATAAAATTAGGCAAATTGGACCAGTTTCTATAAGCCATTGTAAATAAAAATTATGTGGATGTGTAACACAGTCAATATTATCAAGTAAATTATTATATTTTTCAGTTAGGCACATTTCCTTGTAGTTATTTAAACCTATTCCAAAAATTAAATTTTCTTTGTACATTTCAATTGCTTGTAAATAAATTTCTCCATATGCAGATTCTTTGAAGTTTTTTAATACTGTTATAAATTCTGGTTGCGATCTTATAAGAATGGTGCAATCTGTCTCTAATGGATTCACACATTCAATTTTTTTTTCTAACTCTAACCCATTATGAATTGGAGAAGAATTTAAGACTTTATAATTATATGCTGGATGAAATTTATTTGAAATAAAAATTAATATAAACATTAATATTATCGATAACAAAAAATAAAATTTATCTTTACTAAACAGAATAAAAATAACTAAACCTAGTCCATAGGTTGCAAAAGCCATTCTTTCTCCAGAAATATATGTTACAAATCCTGATACTCCAAGATAGATTATTATGATAAAATTTCGCATATTTTTGCCTTCTATTAACAAGTAAAGAGCAACTATTCCTAAAAATGAAAACCTTGAAATATATGACCCAGGCACTAGATCTTTGAATGGTCCAGTTAATCTGAAATGAGGTGAATTGTCTGGCATATATCCAAAAATATCCCCCCCAAAACCTGTCAAAAGATCGTAATTAAAAAATTGGTACAAGCTATCAAAAATAACAAAAACTACAGATGTAAATATTGTAAGAAAAAGAAGTTTTATTGCCAATTGATATTCAAATAAAATAATTAAAACAGCTAAAGGAATTAATAAAAATCTGATAAATATGATTGCTTCTGAAAAAGATCGAAAAAAATTGAAAGCAAAAAAACTTGAAATAATTAAAAAAATCCAAAAAATAATTGATATCCTTAACCAACTCAAATTCTTTACTTGAAACCAATACTTTTTCCAAAAAATTAGTATTATTAAAAAAATTGCTGATAAAGTAATAATTATGTCAGGTATTGCTGGCCCGGTTATTAATAAAACTGGTAAAATTGATAAAAAAAAACTAAAAGATTTTTTAGTTATTTCCATTTGACAAAATTAATTTTTTAAAAACATTTTCAAGATTACTTTCATAGGTGTTCATTTCTGAAAAAATAATATTATTTTTCCTTAAAATATCTATTATTTGATTAAGAGAAATTTCACTTTTATCATATGACAATATTAATTTATTTTTTTCAAATTTTGGATTAAACTGCATTAATTCTTTTGGGGTTTCTGTTTTTTTCACTAAATCAAAACTAACTGTTTTGGTAGAGATTATATTTAGTAAATTAATTTTAGTATCATCTCTTATAACCCCACCTTTATCTAATATAGTTATATTTTGACATAATTTTTCGGCTTCTTCTAAATAGTGAGTTGTTAAACATACTGTTGTACCTTTTTTATTAATTTCTATTATGTATTTCCATAAGGAACTTCTTAGTTCCACATCTACCCCAGCTGTAGGTTCATCTAATATTAACATTTCAGGACTATGAACTAAAGCCTTGGCCACTAACAGCCTTCTTCTCATTCCCCCTGAAAGAGTTCTGGCATAAGCATGTTTTTGATTAATTAGCCCAACATTTTCTAAGATTTTTTCAGTTTTTCTATTTTTTTTAGAAATACCATAAAGGCCTGCTTGCAATTCTAATAATTCAAAGGGTGTAAAAAAAGGATCAATATTCAATTCTTGAGGCACTATACCAATTTTAAATTTTGCATTTTTTTGATCTTTATCAATGTCTATTCCACAAATAGTTATATTGCCTGTATTTTTTTTTACTAGACCACCTAAAATATTGATAAATGTTGATTTTCCTGCACCATTTGGACCAAGTAAACCGTGTATACTTCCTTTTTTGATTTTAATATTAAAGTTTTGAAGAGCGTGAACTTCACCTCTTGTGCTCTTAAAGGCCTTATTAACGTTTTTTGCTTCAATAGAATGAATATAATCTGTCATTATTATAAAACTATTTATATATCTATACTCTAAATGAACAAACAAAATAGACTAATCTTAATTGATGGATCCGCATATATATTTAGAGCCTATTATGGTCTACCACCTATGAATAGACCAGACGGCACACCTATAAATGCAGTTTTTGGTTTTACAAATATGTTAGTTAAGCTCATTGAGGATTATAGAGAAGATAGAATGATAGTGGTATTTGATGCCGCAAGAGAAAATTTTAGAAATGAAATATTTAAAGATTACAAAGCAAATAGAGGTGAAACTCCAGAAGATTTAATCCCTCAATTTGAAATTATAAGAGAATGTGTTGATGCTTTTAATATCCCACAGATAGAAATTGAGGGTTTTGAAGCTGACGATATAATTGCCACATATTGTGAGCTATCGCAAAAAGAAAAAATTCAAACTATAATAGTTTCTTCAGATAAAGATTTAATGCAATTAGTTAATAAGAATGTATCAATGCTTGATCCAATGAAGAATAAAAAAATTGGTATTGATCAAGTTGTTGAAAAATTTGGTCTACCACCTGAGAAGGTGATTCAAATACAAGCTTTAACGGGAGATAAAGTGGATAATATTCCTGGCGCACCTGGTATTGGACCAAAAACGGCATTAACACTTATTGAAGAATTTGGTGATGTTGAGTCTTTAATTAAAAACGCCATTAAAATTCCACAAGAGAAAAGAAGAAACGTAATACTTGATAATAAAAAGGAAATTTTAATCAGTCTTGAATTAGTAAAATTAAAAAAAAATATTAATCTGCCTACAAAAATAAAAGATATTCAGCCTTATTCTTCAATTGACAAAAATCAAAAACTTTCAGAGTTTTTATCAAATCAAGGTTTTAAAAGTATTGCAGAGAGGTTAAAAAATAATTCTTTTATAAACGCACTGCCAGAAAAAAAATCTGAAGAAAAAAAATTAAATAAAAATTATCATTTAATCTCTTCTGCTGAAGAGCTAGATAAACTGAAAAGTGCCATAAAACAAAAAGGATTATGCGCCATAGATACTGAAACTAACTCTTTAAATATCGAGGATGCAGAACTTGTAGGGGTTTCGATAGCTATAAATGAGGATTCAGCTTACTATATTCCTATTAATCATAAAGATTTAAAAGATAATAAAATAATAAAAGATCAAATTAAAGAAGCTATCTTAATTAAATTTATCAAACTAATATGTAATGACAAATCTATTCTAAAAATTGGACATAATATAAAATATGATCTTAGAATTTTAGATAAGTACGATATAAAATGTAACTCAATTGCCGATACAATGTTACTATCTTATGCAATCGACAATGGGGTAACGAAACATAATATGGATGACCTAGCATATTTGCATCTAAATCATTCTAATATAAAATTTAAAGAGCTTGTTGGATCAGGCAAAAAAGAAATAACATTTGATTATGTTGAAATAAATAAAGCACTTGAGTATGCATCTGAAGATGCATTGGTTACACTAAAGCTTTATAATTTTTTAAATAAAAGAATTAAGGTTGAAAAAAATAACTTTGTGTATAATGAAATAGATTTGCCATTAGTAAATACACTATCCCAAATTGAAAAAAATGGAATTAAAATAAATACAAATTATTTAAATGAACTTAGCAAAGAATTTGAAAAAGAGAGTTTAATTTTAGAAAATAAGATATTTAAATTAGCTGGTAAAGATTTTAATATAGGGTCACCTAAGCAACTTGGTGAAATTTTATTTATTGAATTAAAGATTTCTGGAGGTAAAAAAACAAAATCAGGCACTTTTTCAACGGATGTCTCAACTTTATCTAATTTATCTGATCAAGGTTATGAAATTGCAAGTTTAATTTTAGAATGGAGAGAATTAACCAAGCTAAAATCTACCTACACTGACACTCTACAAAAACAGGCAACAAAACATCAATCTAGGGTGCACACATCTTATGGTATAGCAAATACACTCACTGGAAGATTAAGCTCGAATGATCCAAATCTTCAAAACATCCCTATCCGAACAGCCAATGGAAGAAAAATTAGAAAAGCTTTTATTTCAGAAGTAAATAAAATTCTTATGAGTTTTGATTATTCGCAAATAGAATTGAGACTTGCTGCAGAAATTTCTGGTGATAAAAATTTTATCGAAGCTTTCAAGAACAATGAAGATATCCATAGCTCTACAGCATCACAAATATTTGGGGTTGATTCAACAAAACTTGACCCTGAAATGAGAAGAAAAGCAAAAGCAATTAATTTTGGTATTTTATATGGAATAAGTCCCTATGGCTTGGCTAAACAGTTATCTGTAACTAATTCTGAGGCAAAAATTTACATTGAAAATTATTTTAAAAAATATCCAAATATAAAACAATATATGGTTTCTCAAATTGAGTTTGCAAAAACAAATCTTTATGTAGAGACTATGTTTGGAAGAAGATGTAATCTAAAAAACATAAATGATAAAAATTTTGCAGTAAGAGGATTTGCAGAAAGACAGGCTATTAATGCTCCTATTCAGGGTACTGCTGCTGATATAATTAAATTAGCCATGATAGAGTTTGATAAAATTATTCGAAGCGGAGAGTTAAAAGCTAAAATGCTACTACAAGTTCATGATGAACTCATATTTGAGATTGAGGAAGCAGATAAGGATTCTTCAGTTGAAAAAATCAAATTTGTAATGGAAAATGTTCATTTACAATTTAAAGATTTTCAAGTTCCTTTATTAGTCGATTATGGTTTTGGAAATAATTGGGGTGATGCCCATTAGAAATCTTCCTCAAAAGAATTCATAGCAAGCCATTTTTCCAGTTCATGATATCCACCAATCTTTTCACCATTAATAATTATTTGAGGAAAAGTTCTTGCATTGGGAAACTTTTCAAAAAAATCATCCCTAGTAAAGTCTTTGTCTAACATATGTATTTTGGGATTTTCATTAGCTAAGCGCATTTTTGCTTTGTCACAAAAAACACAGTTCGTTTTTGAATAAATTTCGACTTCCATCTAAAAAGCATCATCAAAGCTGAGCGCTCTATCAGTCGGTCTTTGATATTCAGAAACTCTTTTTTCAAAGAAATTTGTTACATTTTGAACATCTAAGGCACGCATGAAATCAAATGGATTTTCAGTATTAAATACTCTCTCGAATTCAAATAAATCTGCTATTCTGTCAGCAACTGCCTCAATATATTGACACATTAGATCTTGATTCATTCCAATTAAATCAACTGGAAGAGCATCTCTCACAAATTCTTTTTCAAATGAAACTGCTTCTCTTACAATTTCTTCAAACTGAGATTGCGGAACATCATTTGGTATTAATGATAGGTCTGACACATCAGCATCTGTGAGTTTGTTATTATTAAACTTATCTCTCAGTGTCTTAAACATTAGTGCTGAGAAGCTAAAGTGCATTCCTTCATCTCTTGCAATCCAATCGTTTGAAAGAGCTAATCCTGGTAATAGACCTCTTTTTCTAAAGTAATAGATTGCACAAAATGAACCAGCAAAAAATAGTCCTTCAACAAGACCAAAGCCTATTAGTCTTGTTAATAAATTTTGATTTCCATTTAACCATTTTGAAACCCATTGCGCTTTATGATTAATACAAGGCACATTTTGAATTGCATCAAAAAGTAAATCTTTTTCTTTTTGGTCTTTGACATAAGCTTCTATTTGCAAACCATACATTTCAGCATGAATAGACTCATTAAGCATCTGCATTGAGATAAAACATCTAGCCTCTGGAATTAAAATTTCTTTGTAAAATCTACTAGCTAGATTTTCATTTATCATTGCCTCCGAATTAGCAAAGTAAGCAAGAACATGCTTTATAAAATGTTTTTCTCCATCATTTAAAGTCTCAAGATCTCTCAAGTCATCGTGAAGTGAAACTTCTTCTGGCGTCCAAAATGCTTGGATATGTAGTTTATACTTATCCCAAATATCTTGATGTTTTATTGGAAAGATTGATTTTACTCCTTTTGATATCATTATTTACACTCCTCTAAGCACTACAAGTTAAACATTCTTCTGGTTCATTATTATTTATCTGAGTTTTTACAAAATCTTCTTTAGCTGCTCTCTCAGAAGATACCGTTACTTTAACAGCATCAACAGCGGATCTACTTCTCAAATAGTACATTCCAGTTTTTAAACCTTTTTTCCAAGCATACATATGCATTGAATTTACCTTTCCAAAAGTTGGTGTTGATAACCACAAGTTCATGGATTGGGTTTGATCAATAAATGGCGCTCTATCAGCTGCCATATCAATAACAGTTTTCTGTGAAGTCTCCCAAACTGTTTTATATATTTCTTTTAAATCCGTGGGGAAATTAGATATGTTTTGAACTGAACCATTTTCTAATATAATTTTATCACGCATTTCTTTATCCCACAGATTTCTTTTTGTTAGAGCTTTTACTAGATGTCTATTAACTAATAAAAACTCTCCAGACAAAGTCTGTCTTTTATATATGTTAGAAGTTTGAATTTGGAATGTTTCAGTGTTACCTAAAATTATACCGGTAGAAGCAGTTGGCATACAAGCTGTTGTAAGAGAGTTTCTTACACCATCTTTTTTTATTTTTTCTCTAAGTGTTTCCCAGTCCCACATATCAGACGGTTTTGCATTCCACAAATCGAATTGAAATTTACCTTCAGATAATGGCGATCCTTTAAAAGTTGAATATACACCTTTTTCTTTAGCAAGTTCATGAGATGCCTCAAGTGCTCCAAAATATATTGTTTCAAATATTAGCTTGTTTATATTTTTAGCCTCTTCACTGTCGTATGCTATATCAAGCTCAAAAAAAACATCAGCAAGACCTTGTATACCAAGTCCTATGGGTCTGTGTTTGCTATTTGATGTTTCGGTTTTTTCTGTTGGATAGAAGTTTATATCAATTACCTCATCCAAGTTTTTTGTTGCTAACTTAGCAGTTTTATAAAGAGCTTGATAATCATATTCTTTACTTTTTATATTTTTTGATTTTTTAACAAATTTTGGGAGAGCTATAGATGCGAGATTACATACAGATGTTTCTGATTTATCAGAAAACTCAACTATTTCTGCGCATAAATTTGAAGACTTAATTACGCCTATATTTTTTTGGTTTGATTTGTTGTTTATGGAATCTTTGTAGAGCATGTAAGGTTGCCCAGTTTCAATTTGTGCCTCGATGATTTTAGACATTAGATCTCTTGCTTTTATCTTTTCTAAATTTGGCACTTCTTTTTCATATTTTTCATATAAGGCCACAAAGTCATCACCAAACGTATCAGATAGACCAGGGCATTCGTGTTCACTCATTAATGTCCAATCTCCATCTTCTTCGACTCTTTTCATAAATAAATCAGGAATCCAAAGAGCGTAAAACAAATCTCTTGCTCTAAACTCCTCAGCTCCAGTATTTTTCCTTAATTCTAAAAATTGCTCAATATCTGCATGCCATGGCTCCAAATATACGGCGAATGACCCTTTTCTTTTTCCTCCACCTTGATCAACGGATTTAGCAGTTTCATTAAATATTTTTAAAAAAGGAATTAGGCCATTAGATTTTCCATTTGTAGATTTTATTCTACTGCCGCTTCCTCTGATATTATGTGCATGCATACCAATTCCACCAGCTGTTTTTGAAATTAGAGCACAATCTTTAATTGTGTTAAAAATGCCTTCAATAGAATCATCCTCCATACCAATTAAAAAGCATGAAGATAATTGCTGCATTTTAAGACCACTGTTGAACAAGGTAGGTGTTGCGTGCGTGTAATAGCCATTAGAGAGACTATCGTATGTTTCTTTTACTTTATCAAAGTTAAAGGCGTCTCCTGCAACTGTTAGGGCAACCCTCATCCATAAATCCTGCGGGCGCTCTATAGTTTTATTTTCAAATTTTAATAGGTAGGCTCTTGTTAGAGTTGTAAATGCAAAATAATCAAAATTATAATCTCTATCGTAGTCAATGATAGACTCTATATCTTCAGCACTTGCCATAACTTTGTTGTAATAATCTTCTCTTAGTAAGCCATCATCATACAGATTTTTTGTTGCAATTATAAAACCAGGAGTATCTTTATGAAGTGAGTTTGCTTTAATTCTTGCTGCTAAGTAAGAATAGTCAGGATGCTCAACAGTTAAAGAAGCTGCTGTTTCGGCAAGATACGTGTCAATTTCTGTGGATGTAATTTCATTGTAAAGTCCTGGTACTGCTTTTTGCACAACAACAATTGGATCTATATTCAATCCAGTAGATAAAACTGAAACTCTGTTAGTAATTTTATCTAGAGATATAGGTTCTTTATCTCCATTTCTTTTTGTTACTGCCATTGAGGATGCTTTAGCCCCTACCTGCTCTTTTAGTTTTTTGGTATGGTACCTAGAAGCAGCTCTTTGTTCTCTATAAAGAACATAGGCTCTTGCTACTTTGTGATGTTCATCTCTCATTAAAGCTAATTCAACTTGATCCTGAATATCTTCAATATGAATCATGTCTCCATCAGCTATTCTTCTTGTGAGAGCGGATACAACCTTATGTGTTAATTCTTCGACTGTTTTGTGGATACTTTCTTCTTGTTCTTTATCTTTATCTTTATTATTTCTAATTTTTGTTTGAGCTAAAAAAGCTTTTTTTATTGCATCTGATATTTTATCAGATTTAAATGAACTAATTGAGCCGTCTCTTCTAACTACATTGAGACTTAATAGATTTACACTTTTTTCATTCTCTTTTTTTTGTGATACCTGTGGGTTGTCTGCCATTTATATTTTATCCATTTTTAAAATTTTATTGTCGAAAAACACAATATGTAGTGTCGCCGTATTTCGACAATACAATATTTGGTCAATATCGCAATAAGAACAAAACATGAACATTAATATATTTTATGCCCATGTCAAACCTATATTTAAGTGAAAATAAATTTTATCAAACAAGTAATTGAAATTAATGTGTTTAGTTATTAACCTTAGTCACATATTATTAGATTTGATTGTAAATTTATTTTAAATTTAAACTTATATTTGCCACAAAATCTAGGTAAAAATTATTATGCCAACAATTGCACTAGTTGATGATGAAAACTCGATTCGAACTTCTGTTTCATTAGCCCTTGAAACCGATGGTTTTCAAGTTGATGTTTTTAATAATGGTGTTGAGGCTCTGGAAGCGCTAGAGAGTAAACATTATGACTTAGGGCTTTTTGATATTAAAATGCCAAAAATGGATGGTAACGAACTTTTATCTAAGGTCAGAAATAGTAAAATTGAAACTCTTAAAAACATGCCTGTTATTTTTCTTACCTCTAAGGATCAAGAACAAGATGAAATTATTGGTCTGAGAATGGGAGCTGCAGATTATATTACAAAACCTTTTTCACAAAAACTTTTGAATGAAAGAATTAGAACTGTGTTGAGAGTATATCAAAATAGAAACGCAGACACCACTTATACTGAAGATAAAACTAATCAAACCCTTACTAAAGGTGATCTAGAATTAGATGATTTAAAGCAATTGTGTTTTTGGAAAAATCAAATAATCGAACTTACTGTTGCAGAGTTTAATTTAATTAAATCACTTGCGAAATATCCTGGTGTTGTCAAAGATAGGAATCAACTAATGGATGCTATGTATGGAGATAGCATTTATGTTGATGACAGAACAATAGATAGTCATATTAAAAGACTAAGAAAAAAATTTAAAACATTCGACTCTTCTTTTGATCAAATCCGCACAAGGTATGGGTCAGGTTACTCATGGCGTGAATAAATTCAGTAAATTAGCTTTATACAATTTACCTTTATCAATACAAATCTTATCAATAAATGTTTTCATTACCTTTGTTGGTTTTGTTTTTTTAATTTTCTTTAATTATTTCCTCATAGTAAATGATGATGAATTAAAAAATATAAGAATTGATGCAAACAAGCAATTAGTCAGTATCCAATCTTTTCTCGAAAAAAATTCAATAATAAGAGTACCTTTGTTTAATGATAATTGTATAGGTGAAGCTCTGGACACTTGTGAAAAGGAAGATGAGTTTGAGTTATCTGATCCAGTTTTAGAGCCTAAAATAACTCAAGAATTTATTCGTAATAAATACTCAGACTCTGAATTTAATATAAAAGTTTATAACGAAGATTGGATAAGGTTAGTCGATACTTTAGATTTGTATGACTCGTCAACAGTTCAAGAGTCAGATCTTTTAGAAGGCGAATTGACTACAAATAATTTAAATATGTTAGAGTATTTTAGTCAAAGTTATCTAAATTTTTTTTTAAATTACAACGATTATTTAGTTAAAAGAAAGTTCTCAGAATTAATTACAAAAGAAAAGTCAGAAATTTCTTATGTTGCTGAAAGTATTAAAGAACAAGTGGTAAAACAGTATTATATTGAGGATGACAGTCAAAATATACTTCAATTAATAACTGCACCAATTAAAAGCAATAATAAAGTTTTTGGTGTAATAATATTAAACTATCCAATTACTAATCAAGTAAATGATTTAGGATATGTCTCTCTTAATTTATTTCGTTTCTTTATATTATTTGTAATTATAATGATTTTAATGTCATTTATATTTTCTCAAAGTTTAGTAAGTCCAATAAAAAGATTGTCAAAATTAGCGATTCTAGAAAGAGAAAGGGTGAGTAAAAAAAGAATAGTTTATCCGAACAGAAAAGATGAAATAGGTGTTCTCTCAAAAGAAATTCAAAATATGTCTGCGGGATTAAAGTTGCAAATTCAACAACTAGAAAAATTTAGTGCTGATGTATCTCATGAATTAAAAAATCCTCTTACAAGTCTTCAATCAGCTATGGAATTAATTGATAAAGAAACAGTTAGCAGCGAGAATAAGCAAAAACTCTATAAAAATATTCTTAATGACATAAAAAGAATGAATCAGTTAATATCTGATATATCAAAATTTACACGCCTAAAAGCAGAAATAGAATTGGAAAAAAATCAATTTATTGATTTAAATTTGTTTCTTGATGAATTACCCAGCATGTTTGCAAATAATCAGAAAGAAATTGAATTGATAGTTAACCAATGTGAAGAAAATATAGAGTTACTAGGCAATAAAAATAAATTAATTCAGGTATTTGTAAATTTAATCGAAAACAGTATTTCTTTCTCTCCTGAACAATCTAAAATTCTCATTGAGGTTAAAAAAATAAATAAAAAAATGATTACTATTAAAATTTACGACCAAGGTATGGGCATTGAAAAAAATGACTCTGAGAAGGTATTTGATAGATTTTATACTGACAGACATGAAAACTATAAAAATCATACAGGTCTAGGCTTGTCTATTGCTAGAGAAATTATCACACATATGGATGGCAAACTTCAGCTGGATAAATCAGATAAAAGTGACTACTCTGGTGCTTGTTTTTTGATTATTTTACCTATAAGACAATCTTCATAAGAGAATTATAATCACAACTACCAATTATATAGGGAAGAAAATGAGCCAAGATTACAAAGTAAAAGATATAGAGCTTGCTGAATGGGGTTTAAAAGAAATAGCAATCGCAGAAACTGAAATGCCGGGATTAATGGCTCTAAGAGAAGAATATGGAAATAGTAAGCCACTTGAGGGTGCAAGGATTGTTGGATGTCTTCATATGACAATACAAACAGCGGTTTTGATTGAAACACTAATTCATCTAGGTGCCTCAGTTCGCTGGAGTTCTTGCAATATATTCTCTACACAAGATCAAGCGGCTGCAGCAATAGCATCAAAAAACATTCCTGTGTTTGCTTGGAAAGGTATGTCTGAGGAAGAATTTTGGTGGTGTATTGAACAAACTCTTCAAGGTCCGGATGGATGGAAACCAAATATGATTCTAGATGATGGCGGGGATGCAACTCAAATAATCCATGACAAGTACCCAGAGCTATTAACAGAGATTAGAGGTTTATCAGAAGAAACTACTACTGGTGTTCATCGTTTAAAAGACATGGAAAAAAAAGGCTTACTGAAAGTTCCTGCTATTAATGTAAATGACTCTGTTACAAAATCTAAATTCGATAATTTATATGGATGTAAAGAGAGTTTAGTGGATGGTATCAGAAGAGGTACGGATGTGATGATGGCTGGAAAGGTAGCGGTTGTTGCAGGTTATGGTGACGTTGGAAAAGGATCTGCAGCAAGTTTAAGAGGTGCAGGTGCTAGAGTATGTGTAACAGAAATTGATCCCATTAATGCATTGCAGGCAGCCATGGAAGGATATGAAGTTGTAACTATGGATGATGCTTGTTCCTATGCTGATATTTTTGTTACGGCTACAGGAAATGTTGATGTTATTACTTTAGATCATATGAGAAAGATGCGTGATAGAGCAATCGTTTGCAATATCGGTCATTTTGATAATGAGATTCAGACTGAAGCATTGAGAAATTACAAGTCAGATGAGATAAAGCCCCAAGTAAGAGAGGTTGAATTTCCTGACGGAAAAAAAATAATTCTTTTATCAGAGGGACGCCTTGTTAATTTAGGAAATGCAACTGGGCACCCAAGTTTTGTAATGAGTGCTTCATTTTCAAATCAAGTAATTGCTCAAATAGAGTTATGGGAAAACTATAAAAATTATGAAAATAAAGTTTATGTTCTTCCAAAAAAACTCGATGAAAAAGTAGCAGCTCTTCATTTAAAAAAAGTTGGCGCAAAATTGACCGAGCTTAGTGAAAAACAAGCCGATTATATTGGTGTTAGTAAAGTTGGACCTTTCAAAGATGAAACATATCGATATTAGGAGGAATAAATGAGACCTTATTTTTTTACAAGTGAGTCAGTGTCGGAGGGACACCCTGACAAAGTCTGTGATCGTATATCAGATATGGTTGTCGATGCATACTTGTCATCGGGAGATCCTCAAACTCGTGTTGCGTGTGAAACACTTACAACAACAAATAAAGTAGTTTTAGCTGGAGAAGTAAGAGGTCCATCGATATCAAAAGATCAAATTATTTCTCAAGTAAGAGAATGTATTAAGGATATTGGGTATGAACAAGATGGGTTTCACTGGAAAAATTGTGAAATAGATTACCATTTACATCCTCAATCTTCAGATATTGCAATGGGAGTTGACTCCGGAAGCAATAAAGATGAAGGAGCGGGAGATCAAGGTATTATGTTTGGATTTGCATGTAAAGATACAGATACTTTAATGCCAGCACCAATTCACTATTCTCACCAAATTTTATATAAAATGGCTGAGGCTAGAAAAAATGGATCTGCACCTGGCTTAGAACCAGATTCTAAAAGTCAAGTAACAATGTTGTATGAAAATGGAAAACCAACAAGAGTAACCTCATTAGTGATATCATCACAACATAAAGAAGGCTTGTCACCAAGTGATGTAAAAGAAATTGTTAAGCCTTATATTTATGAATGCATACCAAATCAATTACTTGAAGGTCTGAAAGATGAAGAATTTTATGTTAATCCAACCGGAAATTTTGTCATTGGTGGCCCTGATGGTGACTCTGGTTTAACTGGTAGGAAAATTATCGTAGATACCTATGGCGGTGCTGCGCCTCATGGAGGCGGGGCTTTTTCAGGAAAAGATCCTTCTAAAGTTGATAGATCTGCTGCTTATGCAGCCAGGTATTTAGCTAAAAATATAGTTGCAGCTGACCTTGCAGATCAATGCACAATCCAACTTTCATATGCAATTGGAGTATCAAAACCTATTTCAGTTTATGTTAACACTAATGGAACTAATAAAGTTGATGAAAAAAAAATTGAAAGTTCTGTTCAGGACATGTTTGATTTAAGTCCAAGGGGAATAAGAGAGCAACTAAAACTAACAAATGCTATTTATGTGCCAACATCAGCTTATGGCCATTTTGGAAGAACGCCAACTGATGAGGGACATTTTTCTTGGGAAAAAACTGACTTAGTTGAATCCTTAAAAAGCTTATTATAAGTTTGAAGGAAGAAATACTAACTCTTGATTTACTTGGTCTTGAACAATTTTGTGAAAAACTAGCTCAAAACTTAGATCATGGAAACATTTTATGTTTATTTGGAGAATTAGGTTCAGGAAAGACCACCTTTGCAAGAAGTGTTATCAAATCAATATACAAAAAACAGAATGCTAAAGCACCTCATTCAATAAAAAGTCCATCATTTCCAATCTTAATTACTTATGAAGTAAATAATATTGAGATTTATCATTACGATTTGTACCGTATCTCAAATACTAGTGAATTATTTGAGCTAAATATTTTTGAAAATTTACAAAATTCAATAACTCTAATTGAATGGCCAGAAATTATTTTGAAAGAACTAAAGAGCAAAAAATATTTTTCTGTAAAATTTGATATTATTGATAGTTTTTCAAGAAAGATAAACCATAACATATTACTATAACTGTGGTTACATTAAACTTAAATGAATTAAACCAAATTGAAAGTGGCGCATCAAAAAAGAAAATTTATAGATTTAAAAATGAAAACACAAAAAATATTCTTGTAGATTTTTCATATAGTTTTAGTGATTATTTATCATTTATAAATGTTCATCAATTTTTATCGAACATAAATATATCTATTCCAAAAATATTTGACACTAATGATGCTCACAAACTTATTCTTATGGAGGATTTTGGAAATGATAGATATGATAGAATAATAACCAATTACGATGTTAGGCAATTACTTCTCAATGCTATCGATTCACTAATTGCAATTCAACACTTTGATAAACCATTGATAGCAGATGGATTTAAAGAATATAATTATTTAAATTTTAAAGAGGAAATCACTGAATTCGTTGACTTTTATTTACCTTTATTAAAAACTTCATCTGATCAGATGGAGGATTTTTTACAAATCTGGACATCAGAGTTTAAAAAACTGAACTTTAATTGGAATTCTTTTGTTCATAAAGATTTTGAACTATCAAATTTAATGTATTTGCCAGAGAAAGAGAATCATTTGAAATGTGGAATACTTGATTTTCAAAATGCTTTTATTGGTTTTGCAGGATGGGATGTTTTTTCTCTTCTAGAAAATCCAAGAATCAGTTTTGATGATAAATATAATCGAGAATTAATTGAATATTTTTATTATAAGTCAAATCAAAAGATATCTTATAAAGATTTCTTAATGCAATATTTCTTTCTTAATACAGCAAGACAAACAAGAATAATTGGAAGATGGGTAAGTTTGGATAAGAAAAATAATAATAACTTCTATAAATCAAATTTTTATTCAGTTACCATTAAAAGACTAAAAAATAGTTTATATAATCTTCAAAATAAACAACTAAGTAATTTATATAAAAAAATTTTAAAAAATGAAAAATTTTAGTTTAATGATTTTAGCCGCAGGGTACGGAAAGAGAATGAAGCACTTAACTCAAGAGGTCCCTAAACCTTTGCTTAAAATAAATGATAGAGAATTGTTGGGTTATAATATTGATTTTTTTTTAAACTTAGGCTGTAATAAAATTGTCATCAATACACATTTTCTGCATAATGAAATAAAAATATTTGTAGAAAAAAAATACTCTAATCAAAATATTAATCTAATTTTTGAGCCTGAACTATTAAATACAGGTGGTGGAATTAAAAATGCTTTGAGTTATTTTGGTGAAAATAATTTTTTAGTAACTAATTCTGATATTTTATGGAATGATGATAATAGAAAAGATATTAATGATTTCATTGCAGAATATCAAAAAATTAAATTTTGTAAATTACTGCTTGTTGAAAATAAAAAATTGAAAGGCTTGAAAAAAAAAGAAGGTGATTTTAAATTAGAAAAAGATTTAGTTTCAAGATGGGAAAAAAATGATCCGCATTTATATTTTTCAGGTTTGCAAATAATAAATCCAAATGTGTTTTCTCAAATCATACAAAATTCTTTCTCTATGAATTTGTTGTGGGATATCTTAATAAAATATAATCAGCTACAAGGACAAATTGCTAATTCAGTAGTAACTCACATAGGGGATATTAATTCCTACAATGAAATAAAAAATATTTTTTACTTGAATAAAAAAATTTAGTGCTTACTTTCTTCCTATGACAACACATACCGTAAAAGACGACAATTTTGAGGAAGAAATTAAATCATCAAAAGTGCCAGTTCTTGTAGATTTTTGGGCAGAATGGTGTGGTCCTTGTAAGACCATTGGGCCTATTCTTGAAGAAATTGGGACAGAAAAAAAAGATAAACTTAAAATAATTAAATTAAATGTTGATGAAAATCCGCAAACTCCTCAAAAATTTGGCGTTAGAGGAATACCAACTCTGATGCTTTTTAAAGATGGAAATCTCGTTGATACAAAAGTTGGAAGCCTCCCCAAAAATATGCTTGAGTCTTGGTTAGAACCAAATCTATAAATAATTTTTTCGAATTTTACCTATTAAATATAAAGAGCCTGTAATCAAGATATATTTATTAGGTCCTTTTATAATTGATGCGTTGATAGCTTTTAAATTTGGTTTTAAAAAAGATTTAATATTTAATTTTTTAGCAATATTATTAATTTCATTTTTATTCAGTGCATTTATTTCATCAGGAATTTGCACTGGATACAAGGTATCGATATTTTTTTTTAGTGTCGATAAGAATCCTTCAATATTTTTATTATTTAGCATGCCAAAAATAGTTATGGGTTTAATTTTATTTGTCATTAAGTAATCATTAAGTTTTTCAGCTCCAGATAGATTATGTGAACCATCAAAAATAATAAATTTATTTTTAAAGACTATTTTCTCAATCCTCCCTGGCCATTTTGTCGTAAGAATACTTTTAGCTAAAGAATTTAATCTTATGGAATAATTATTTTTTTTAAGAAGAATAGCTGTTGTAATAGCAGTAGATGCATTTTCGATTTGATGTTTTCCCTCTAACGAAGGATTACTTAAAACTTTTTTAAAATTTCTAAACTCATAATTAAATTTATTTTTTTGAATTGGTTTAAATTTATAATCCTTATTGAAATAGTATATATTTTTTTTATTTTTTAATTTTTTAAATATATGCTTTTGAACTTCATTCTTTTGTTTTGCTATAATTACATTTTCATATTGTTTAATTATCCCTAATTTTTCATTAGTAATTTTCTTAATGGTATTTCCTAAAAATTCCTGATGATCAATATCTATTGCAGTGATAATACTAATCATTTTTTTGGGTATGATGTTTGTTGCATCTAGTCTACCCCCTAATCCAGTTTCAAGTATTAAGAAGTCTGCCTTATGTTGCGCAAAAAGAACAAATGCAGCAGCAGTTGTTATTTCAAAAAATGTAATAGGATTGTTATTATTAATCTTTTTTACCTTCTCTAAACATCTTAATAATTTATTTGCATTAATAGTTTTGTTATTAAGGGAAATTCTTTCACGAAATTTTTCAAGATGAGGGGATGTGTAGGTATGCACAGAGTAATTATTTTGTTCAAGAATATTTTTAATAAAACTTAATGTAGAGCCTTTTCCATTAGTGCCCGCGATGTGTATTGTGGGTGGAAGTTGATGGTGTGGATTGCCAAGTTTTTTGAGGAGCTCTTCAAGTCTTGTGAGAGATAAATCAATGTATTTAGGATGAAGAGCAATAAGTTTTTTTAATAACTTGTCAGTTTTTGTAATCACTTATTTAAGTGATATGATTTATTACTGTTGCGAGATTATTTTTCAAGTCCTTACGATGGCAAACAATATCTACCATGCCATGCTCTTTCAAATATTCTGCTTTTTGAAAGTCTATCGGCAATTCTTCTCTTATAGTATCCTGGATAACCCTTTTCCCTGCAAAACCTATAGTAGATCCTTGTTCTGCAATCGTAATATCGCCTAGCATAGCAAATGAAGCAGTAACACCGCCTGTTGTTGGTTCAGTTAAAACAACTAAATAGGGAATTTTGTTTTGATTTAGCAACTCTACTGCAGCAACAGTTCTTGGCATTTGCATTAAACTTATAATTCCCTCTTGCATTCTGGCCCCACCTGAGGAAGTAAAAATTACAAAGGGGCATTTTTTTTCAAGCGCTGTTTTGGCACCCTTGACGATTCCTCCCCCAACAGCTCTTCCCATTGATCCACCCATAAAAGCAAAATTCATTAAGCCACAAATTATTTTTGATTTACCAATTTTAGTTTCTAGTAATATGAAGGCATCATCTTTTTTTGTTTTTTTTCTATATTCTTTAAGCCTATCTTTGTATTTTTTTTTATCAGTAAAATTAAGAGGGTCATCAGAAATTTTATCAAGTTCAATTTCAATTGTATCCTCTTTATCAAATAGAAGATTTATTCTATCTTCCACTGACATTCTAAAGTGATGATTACATGAGTTACAAACATTCAAATTTTCTCGTAAATCTTTATGATGAATCATGCTCCCACATTTAGGACAGTTTTGCCATAGGTTTTCTGGAACATCTTTCCTTTTTACAAGAGCTGATAATTTAGGTTTAACGAAATTTGTTAACCAATTCATGAACCTATACCTTTTTTAAGATCTTGCGTGAATAAATCTATTTTTTCTATTATATTTTTCTTATCTGAAATATTATCTTTAATAATATTTACAATACTAGAGCCCACAACAACGCCATCTGTAAAAGCACTAATATTTTCAACATCTTTTCTACTTTTTATTCCAAAACCAGCAACAATAGGTAGGTTTGATTCAGACCTTATTAAATTGATTGATGTTTCCAACTCTTTTAAGTTAGCTGAGTTTTGACCAGTGATACCCGTGACAGTAACATAATATAAAAATCCAGAAGCATTATTTAATATTGTTTTTAATCTTTCTTTGTTAGTCGTGGGAGTGATTAATCTTATAAGATCAATATTGTTCTCTTTTGTTTTGTCATATAAATCGACGTCTTCTTCGGGTTGCAAATCAACGATAATTAATCCATCAACACCAACCTGAACGCACTTATATGTAAACTCTTCAATTCCCATATTAAATATTGAATTATAATATCCCATTAAAATAACTGGAATTTCATTATTTAGAGTCCTTATTTTTTTTACTAGCTCAAAAATATCTTGTATTGTTGTTCCGTTTTCAATCGATCTTGTACTTGATTCCTGAATTGTGGGTCCATCCGCCATTGGATCTGAGAAGGGCATGCCTATTTCAACAATGTCGATGTTATTATTTATAATTGTTTTTAAAATTTCAAAACTTGTTTCTAAATCAGGATCGCCTCCTGTGGTGAAAGTGACTAATTTCTTTCTTTTGTTTTCAAATGTTTTTTTGATTCTCTCTGACATTACAATTTAATATTTAGTTCTTCAGCAATGGTAAAAATATCTTTATCTCCTCTTCCACACATGTTCATTACAACAATTTTTTCTTTGCTGTAATTTTTTGCTATTTTTTTTAATACTGCAAGAGCATGCGATGGTTCTAGTGCAGGGATAATTCCTTCCAAATTACAACAATATTGAAACGCTTCTATAGCCTCTTTATCTGTGGCTGACATATAGTGAACTCTTTTTTGTTCAAACAAATAAGAGTGTTCTGGTCCAATTCCAGGATAATCTAGGCCAGCTGAAATAGAGTGCGCCTCATCTATTTGTCCATCATTTGATTGCAAAAGATAAGTTTTGTTTCCATGTAAAATTCCTGGTTTCCCACCACTTAAACTTGCAGCATGACTTCCTGTATCTATCCCATGTCCTGCAGCTTCTACAGCTATCATTTCTATCTGTTTATCATCAAGAAACTCATGAAATAAACCTAAAGCATTTGATCCTCCACCGATGCAAGCCATCAATAAGTCAGGAAGTTTGTTCTCAGCTTTTAAAATTTGTTCTCTTACTTCCTCTCCAATTATAGATTGAAAATCCCTTACCATTGCTGGATACGGATGAGGACCTGCAGCAGTACCTATAATATAAAAGGTATCTCTCACATTTGTTACCCAATCACGAAGAGCTTCGTTCATTGCATCTTTGAGAGATTTTGAACCAGTTTTTACACTTCTAATTTCAGCACCTAGTAATTTCATTCTAAAAACATTAGGCGATTGTCTTTTAATATCTTTTTCTCCCATATAAACAATGCATGGTAATCCAAATAATGCACATACAGTTGCAGTTGCTACGCCATGTTGACCGGCTCCAGTTTCAGCAATTATTCTTTTTTTTCCCATTTTTTTTGCAAGAAGTATTTGGCCCATACAGTTATTTATTTTGTGTGCTCCCGTATGATTTAATTCATCTCTTTTGAAATATATTTTTGGCCCACCTAAATCTTCAGAAATTCTTTTTGCATAAAATAGAGGGCTTGGTCTTCCAATATATGTTTCCATATAGTGATTTAATTCTTCTTTAAAGCTACTTTCATCCTTTATTTTTTCATATTCTTTTTCTACTTCTAATATTAGAGGCATTAAAGTTTCAGAAACATATCTTCCACCAAAGGCACCAAAGTAGCCTTTATCATCCGGTAATTGCTTAAAAGAATTTTTAATTGTCATAATATAATCTAAGTAAATTGTTTATTTTTTTATTACTTTTTTTACCCAGCGACTCTTCTACACCCGAAGAGAGATCAATACCATTAGGATTTATTGTTTTTTTTATATTTTTTATATTTGATTCATTTATTCCACCAGAAACAAACCAAGGGAACTTAATTTGAGCATTTTTTAGTAAGTCCCAATTAAAAGATTTCGAATTTCCTCCAGGAAGTTCACCTGAACTTGGCTTGTAATCAAATAAAAAATAATCAATATTATTTATTTGATTAACTTTAACTAAATCTTTTTCGCTTTCTATTGAAAACTTTTTGATTATTTTTATATTAAATGTGCTTTTAATTTCGTTAATGTACTCTTGGCTTTCATCACCATGCAATTGTATGTACTGTAAATTTAAATAGGTAATAATATCCTTTAAATCACTTATTCCTTGATTAACAAAGACTCCAACTGGAATTATTCTTAAGTCTGCTGCAAATTTAATTAACTCTCTTGCATTTTTGTAAGAAATATTTCGTGGACTCTTTTTATAAAAAATTAGCCCAAAAAAATCTACATGATTTGCTTCACAGCAAAGTATTGAATCTTTTTCTTTAAGTCCACAAATTTTAAAGATCACTTGATGTCGATACTTTCATTTATTTCTTTAAGAGTTTTCAAGGGATTATTCGACTCAACAATTGGCCTTCCTATAACTAAATAATCTGCTCCTAATTTAATTGCTTCCTCAGGTGTAAGAACTCTTTTCTGATCATCCTTTGTGTTATTTAGTTTTTTTTCAAATCTTATACCTGGCACAACTATTAACATTTTGCTACCAACTACTTTTCTTACAGTTTTAAGTTCAAGTGGACTGCAAACTATTCCATCAAGATTATTATTTTTAGCATTTTGCGCAAACTTTTTTACTAACTGATTAACATTTTTATTATTGTAATACTTTTTTGTTTGACTACTATTTAAACTTGTTAATATTGTTACACCGAGTACCTTTGTTTTATTTTTTTTTAGGTTTGATGTAATTTTTTGCATCTCATCACCCCCACTAATGTGAATAGTAGTTAAAATTGGCTTAAGCTTTATTAGAGCTTTTAGAGCTTTTTCAACCGTATTTGGTATATCGTGAAGTTTAAGATCTAAAAAGATATTACTAGAATGTTTATAAATTTTCTTATAACCCTCTATTCCATAATTATAAAAAAATTCTTTACCAATTTTGAATCCAAAAGCATGAGATTTAGTTTTTTTTACTAAAGCTATAATTTGAGTTAAGTTTTTGTTATCTAATGCAACAATTACTCTTTTAGTCATCTTCCAGACTAATATTATTTAATTTTTTATGAAGTGTTTTTCCTGTTTTAAAATGTAGTTTATAAGTTTGTTTCTTAAAAAGTATCTCATTATTTTTTGGGTTTCTTACTTGTTTTTCTTTGTTAATTTTTTTTTTAAAAGTTCCAAAACCTCTTATCTCAATTGTGTTGCCTTCATTTAAGCTTGACACAATTTTTTTAAAAAAAATTTTTAATATTAATTCAATATCATAGTTGCTGAGGTTGCTATGTTTTGTCTGAAGTTTTTCAATAATTTCAGATTTTAGCATTTAATTATTTTTTTTTCTTTAACACAGAACCGAGGATATCTCCAAGTGAAGCACCAGAATCACTAGATCCATATTTTGATAATGCTTCTTTTTCATCAATAATTTCAATCTCTTTAATAGATAAATTAAGTGTTCTACTTTTTTGATCTACTGAAATTATAATAGAGTCAACTTGCTCTCCCTCAGCAAATCTATCAGTTTTTTGCTCTAATTTATCCCTAGACAGGTTTATTTTTTTTATAAAACCATGAACTTTATCACTTAGTTCTACTTTTAAGAATTTTTCATCTATTTCAATAATTTTTCCTGTAACTTTTGATTTTAGCGGGTTTTTTTCGATGTAGTCCTGTATCGGATCACTACTTAGCTGCTTAATACCTAGACTAATTCTTTCTTTTTCAACATTTATTTCTAGGATCTTTACTTTAACCTTATCGCCTTTTTTAAAACTATCCAATATTTTTTGACATTCTTTTTCATTCCAATCTAGATCGGAAACATGAACCATGCCATCAATTTCTTCATGTACTTTTACAAATATTCCAAAATCAACAATGTTTACAACTTCAGTCTCAAAACTATCATTTACATTAAATTCATCAGTCAATTTAGACCATGGGTTATCCTTAGTTTGTTTAATACTGCATATTAATTTTCTTTTTTCTTCATCAACTTCAATTATTTTAACATCAGTAATATCTCCAACATTAAATAGTTTTGATGGATGAGGGGGCTTCTTTAACCAACTGATTTCATTAATAGACACTGTTCCATCATATTTATCATTAATAAGAATGTTTAATGAAGTATCATTTATGGAATTAATTTTTGCAGAGACAGTGCTATTAGCAGATATGTTTTCTTCTAAATTATCCCAAGGATTTTCCTGTAGTTGTTTAATGCCAAGACTTAATCTTGATAATTCTTCATCAAATTTTAAAACTTTAACTTTTACATCTTGTCCTAAAGTTAAGATTTCAGATGGGTTGTTAATTTTAGTCCATGAAATATCAGTAATATGAACCAGACCATCTAAACCCCCTAAATCAATAAAAGCTCCGTAGTCAGTAAGATTTTTAACCTTACCTTCAATTATTGAACCTTCATTAATTGAATTTAAAAGCTCTTTTCTTTGTTCTTTAAGTTCTACTTCAGAAATTGCTTTTCTTGATACTACGATATTTCCTCTAAATTTATCCATTTTTAAAATCATAAGATCAAGCGGTTTATTCAATAACTCTTTTGTATCTTTTATAATTTGACGTGTATCAATTTGGCTCCCTGGCAAAAAAGCAACTACTCCATTAAGATCAACGCTCATACCTCCCTTAACCCTATTAAAAGGAGTGCCAGTCACAACCCTATTGTTATCAAATGAGTCCTGTAAAGTATTCCAAGCTTTTTGTTTTACAGCTTTTTCTCTTGATAAAATTGTTTCTCCGTTGGAGTTATCAACACTTTCTACATAAACTTCAAATGAATCACCTACGTTTATCTCTGGTTTTTGACCTGGTCTTGAAAACTCTGATAATGGAATTCTTCCTTCACTTTTTAAACCCACATCTATTGTGACTATATCATTCTCAAAAGAAATTACACTTCCATTAACTATTGTTTTTTCTCGAATAGATTTATTTTCGAAAGATTTGCTAATAAGTGCTTCGTAGTCAGAGTTAGTTATTTTTTTTTGTTCAGTTTTTTCCATTATTAAATTTGTCCAATCAATTGATTAATTTTTTTTAAGGAATTATTAAATAATCCAGAGTTATCAATAATATATGCACCTTTTGGTATTACCAAAGGAGAATTTGAACGTGCTATATCTTGTTTATCTCTCAATTTAATTTCCTTTAAAATTTTCGCGTATATAGACTTTTCACCTAAATCAATCAACTGTTTATGTCGTCTTTTGGCTCTTACACTGGGTTTTACTTCAATAAAGAGCTTTAGATCAGCGTTTTTGAAAACTATTGAACCAATATCTCTACCATCAATAACAAACCCCTTTTTTTCAGTTTTTTGGGTTGTGTGCATAATTTGTTGCTTATTGACATAATCTCTTATCAAATTCATTTTAGCAACAATTGATGTTACTTTTCCAATTTGCTCATTTCTTAGTTTATTATCATTTCTCAATGAGAGTTTTTTAGTTTTAATTAATATTTTTTTAATCTGATTTGTATTGTTTAAATCAACTTTGTAATCAATTAATAATTTTGCAACTTTCCTATAAAGTAGTCCAGAGTCTATGTGTAACAAATTAAATTTTTTTGCTATATATTTTGCAATACGACCCTTCCCGGATGCCGCAGGCCCGTCGATTGTAATAATAATTTTCTTCAACTTAAATTTCCACCAGCTTTGTTGAATTGTTCTCTAAAAAATGGAAAGCTGGTACTAATTGAGTCTGCTTCATTAATATGGAGTTTACCAATTCTTGAGCCTAAGACAGCAAAAGACATTGCTATCCTATGATCAAAGTCAGTTCTTATTTCAGGATTTACAATTTTTTTGTTTTTAGTTGGATCTATAAAGAGGTCATTATTTTTTATTTCGCTGTAGCACCCACAATTAATAAGATTACGATTTATAAGATCTAGTCTGTCGCTCTCTTTTACTCTTAATTCATCCAAACCTTTGAAATAACTTGGAGAATTTGCTTGTGATGCTGCGATTGATAAAATAGGAAATTCATCTATCATTAATTTAGCTATTTCATGATCCAATACACAACCATGAAGCTCAGAGGATTTTATATTTAAATCTGCAACAATCTCTCCAGCTCTAATTTTTTTATTTGATACCTCAATTTTTGCACCCATTTTTTCAAGAGCGATTAAAAGACCATTTCTTGTTGGGTTGATGTTTATATTTTTTAAAGTTACATTTGAATTCTTATTAATAAGTGCAGCTACGATAAAAAATGCGCTACTCGACAAATCAGCAGGCACGTCAATATTTTTAGGTGTTAAGGTTTTTTTACCAGTTATTTTAATCTCAGAACAATTATCACTTTTATTCACTTCTATGTCTGCTCCAAATGACTCAAGCATTATTTCAGTGTGATCTCTAGTTATGTTTTGTTCATTAATAAAGCTAGTTCCATGTGTATTTAAAGCTGCCAAAATTAAACCTGATTTTATTTGAGCAGATGGAATATCGATTTGTATTTTACAATTTTTTAAAATTGAGCCGCTTATATGTAGAGGTAATTTTCCATCATTTGTTTTAATTTTAGCACCCATTTCAGTTAATGGATTGGTTATTCTTTTCATAGGTCTAGATGAAAGAGATTTATCACCTGTTAAAACACAATCAAATTTTTGGGAAGCTAATAAACCAGTTAACAACCTTGCACTAGTTCCAGAATTACCTAAATACAAATCTTTAGTAGGTTGTTTAAGAGATTCTAACCCCTTTCCATTTATTATAATTTTCTTATTTTCTTCTTTAATTTTAACACCCATTTCCTTAAAAGCATCAATTGTACGAAGAACATCATCTGATTTTAATATATTTGTAATTTCGCAAATACCATTTGATATCGAAGGAATTATTATAGATCTGTGAGAAATTGATTTATCTCCTGGAATTCTAATTATTCCATTAATTCCGATGTTCGTTTGATCACTGAACATAATTAAATAGAAAAGTTACTACCAAGATAAAACTTCTTAATTCTTTCATCAGAGATAGCTTCTTCAGGATTGCCACTAAAATAGATCATTCCTTCATTTACTATGTTCACTCTATCAACAATTTTGAGTGTCTCTCTTACATTATGATCTGTAATTAAAACACCAATATTTTTTTGCTTTAGTTTTTTGATTATTATTTTTATTTCTTCAATTGAAACTGGATCAATCCCAGTTAATGGCTCATCAAGAAGAAGATACTTAGGTCGGGAGGCTAATGTTCGTGCAATTTCCAATCTTCGTCTTTCACCTCCTGAGAGGACAATTGATTTTGATTTTCTTACATGGCTTATATCAAATTCATTTAACAGGCTTTGTAAAATTATATCGTGTTTATTTTTATCCTTTTCAACAATTTCAATTATTGAAAGCAAGTTATCTTCAACATTCATCCCTCTGAAGACTGATGGTTCTTGCGGCAAATAGCTGATTCCTTGCAGCCCTCTTGTGTAAATAGGCATTTTAGAAATTTCAATTTTATCTAGTAAGATAGATCCTGTATCCGGCTTTACTAAACCAACTATCATATAAAATGTTGTAGTTTTTCCTGCACCGTTAGGGCCAAGTAATCCAACAATTTCACCTCTCTTAATTGTCAAACTTATATCTCTAACAACTTTTTTATTTCCATAGGATTTAGAAATTTTATTAATTACTAGTCCATCATCTAATAATTGAAATTTACTCATTAGTATTTTTAATTGTTACTTTCACTTTTGATGTTTCATCTGATTTTACTTTATATGAGTTTTTAACAGTATCGAAATAACCATATTCACCACTAATGATTTCTTGTCCTTTTACAATTTTTACTTTTGTGAACAATTCAAATATATTAGTTTCATCATCATAGATCGCTTTTTGGGAACTCATTTCAAGGTCTTCAGTATAAATTTTTAATAAATTTTTATCTTCTACTTCAAGTTTTTTTAATTGTTTTTTACCATCTATCTCAACAAATATTCCACTAATGTACTCTCCATAAATATCTAAACCATCATTTTTAAGATTAGAATTAGCACCTTTTAATTCAAAAGCTCCTAATAAATTATTTACTTTAATTGAGCCGTCTGAGCTCATCTTTGTGTCTTGTAAATTTAGCAATGAGTTTTTACCAATAACTTTTATTTCTTCTGATTTTATATTAATTAAAATTTCATCACCTTTTCCGTTAATACCATATTTGATTGCATTTATTGATGAGTTACCTTTTGTTTCAAGAGAAGTTATATCGTACAAATCAATTTCAAAATTTGCTTTTACATTATCCGAAGTTATTTTGAAATCGTCTGATGAAATTATTACGTTTTTTTTTAATAAATAGTATTTCTCATTTTGAAAAACCTCAATTCCATCATCTGTTGTGATTTCTGTTTCACCTATGCCCCTGGAAACTCCATTCAGTGAGTATGAAATTAAAAAGCCTGCAAAAATTATTAATTTAACTACATTCATTTAATTTTTAAAACTGTTTGGCCTTTAAAGTTTATTATATTACCATTGTCTGTTATATCAAAGCCTGCTGAAATTATAGAAGTATTTTTAGATGAAAATTTTGATTTATTTTTACTTGTTGCAATTAAGTTTTTTCTATCAAAGATGACATTATCAGATATTAATTGGAATTCTTTTGATTTAAATTTAACATTATTCTCTAAAAGAATTTTTTCTTCATTAATAAAATTCCCATTTTTAGCTGTTATAAAAATTTCACTATTTTGCCCACTTATAGAAAATTTTGGTTTAACAATATCTGATTTACTTGTAGGCAATTCAGCCAATATGGGAAATGACTTTTCATTATTAATAAAATTATAGGAAAAAAAAATAATTATTATGACTATAAGACAGGTAATAAAAATAAATAATTTGTTCTTATCTATTGAAAGTAAAAAATTCAATTTAGCTGCTTAACCTCAATAAATCATGAACATGAATAATCCCAATAGGTTTATTCTTTTCACAAATAAATAAACTAGTAATTTTTTTATTATTCATAATATTTAAAGCTTCACCGACAAGCATATCTTTTTCACCTATGCTTGGTTTTGTCGTCATAAGATCAGCTGCCTTTAGATTAAATAGTTTATCATTCATATTTCTTCTCAAATCACCATCCGTAATAATTCCTATTAATTTTTTTTTATTATTAATAACTCCTACACATCCAAAACTTTTTTTTGTCATTGTGATTAGAGATTTTGCCATTTTTTCATTTTCTTTTGCTAAAGGTAGTGCACTGCCAGTATGCATAATTTCGGATATTTTTTGTAAATCTTTACCTAGATTTCCTCCAGGGTGAAAACTTTTAAACTGACTACTTTTAAATCCTTTAAGTTCTAATAGTGCCATTGCTATACAATCACCTATTACTAACATCAATGTAGTTGAACTTGTTGGAGCTAAATTATGTGGACATGCTTCAACTGGTTTTTTATACACTATACCTACAGTTGAGTTTTTGTATAAGGTGCTTTTTGCATTACTTGATATACTCACCATGGGTATGTCAAAACGCTTTGAGTAACTGATTATATTTTTTAATTCTGCTGTTTCGCCTGAATTTGAAATTGCTAATATGCAATCATTTTTAGTTATTCCACCAAGATCACCGTGGCTAGCTTCCGTAGCATGAATTAAATAAGAAGGAGTTCCTGTGGAAGCTAGTGTTGCAGATATTTTGTTACCAATGTGAGCACTTTTACCAACTCCCGTCACAATTACTCTGCCCTTGATTTTACTGAGTAAAATAACAGCTTTGTAAAAATTATTATTAAAAATTTTCGATAAATTTTTTAACTCTTTTAATTCAGTATTAAGGGTATTTTTAGCTCTTTTGATTATGTTATTTTTATTCATTTTAATGCTTAAAAATATCTACATCATGCCAGCCAAATAAATCAAGATCAGTACGATGATCCAAAAATTCAAAACATGCGTTCGCAATTTTAGTTCTATTTTCTCTCGCTAGCATAATATCTAACTTATTTTTTAATTTATGAAGATGCAATACATCCGTTGCTGCATATATTTTTTGATCCTTTGATAATTTTCCTCCCCAATCGGATGATTGTTCTACTTTTGAAATTGTTTCATTCAATAATTCTTTACACAAATCTTTGTAGCCATGTTTATCCGTATAAGTTCGTACAAGTTTAGAAGCAATTTTTGTGCAGTAAATATTTTTTATTTCTAATTTGAAGGCATGTTTTAAAATTGCCACATCAAATCTTGCATAATGAAAGATTTTGGTAATACGACTATTTTTTAATAGTTTTATCAGGCTTTTTGGTTTTTTTCTTAAATCTAAAATTTTTACTAAATGGCAAATCCCATCTCCAGAAGATAATTGCACTAAACATAATCTATCTCTTGCTGGATTTAAGCCCATAGTTTCTGTATCAATTGCAACAACTTCCCCAAAATCTAAATTTTCTGGTAAATCATTTTCATAGTATTTTATTTTCATTTCCAAATTAATTGTTCTTTATTTCAAATAATTAAGTTGTTATAGCATCAAACTCTATAAAAATCATGAAATCTATAATTATATTTGGTGGTGCAGGATACATAGGAAAAAATCTAATCAGAAGATTTGCCAAAGAAGGTTACAAGATCATTGTTCCTTATCAAAAACAAACGAAAGAAGCTAACCTAAGGCTTCTAGGAGCAGTTGGCCAAATTATTCCTTTTCATTTTACATCGCTGAAAAATGATAAACTCCTTACCTTGCTAAATAACTCAGATTTTTGTATAAATTTAAAAACTTCTTGGTCTTCTAATAAATCAGAATTATCAAGCTCAATTCTTGATTTTAATTCGGAATTAATTGATCAAATAAAGCTCTCTTCTTCAATTAAAAAGTTTATATTTTTTTCAGGTCTTGGAACTGAAACAAGATCGACATTTAGAAATGAAATCATTTCAAAAGCTGAAAATTTAGTAATCGAAAATCTTCAAAATGCTGTTGTAATAAGACCAAGCGTTATTCTAGGCAACAATGATCAGTTTTTATCAAATCTCTTACCAATTTTTAAAATGTCTTTTTTTGTCCCTCTGTTTGGTGATGGAAGTAAAAAATTTCAACCCGTTTTAATTGATGATGTTGTAGAATTTGTTTCAAAAACAATTGAAGAAAGCAACAATGATAAACAATTATTTGAATTAGCAGGGCCTGATATTTTTACTTATAGAGAATTTTATAATCTCATTGCAGATGCAATGAATAAAAAAAGAGTTCTTGTTACGACGCCAATGCCTATTATGAAGCCAGTTGTTGGGTTAGGAGAAAAACTACCTTTTTTTCCTATTAATTCTGAGCAATTATCTCTTTTTGAGACTGATAATACCTTATCAGGCAAAGAATCTGGTTTTGACTTCCACGAGATATCCCCAAAAAGTGTAATTTCAGCAGTTAAAAAATCATTGTAAAACATCAATTTTTTCACGATCAGTACCGTTATTGTACTAAATAGTAAATTTTAGTATTTATTTTCATTTATATTTTCGTTAAGTGCATATTTTCTTAAATATTAGTATCAAAAATGTACAAATGTTAAAATTTACTTCAATTAACAAAGAAAATCCTAGCAAAGTTGACTCCAAGACCAGATCAGCAAATTTTGATGAAATATATGCTAATTTTGCCAAACAGAAGGCAGAAGAGCAAGCTTCCAGGTGTTCTCAATGCGGTGTTCCTTTTTGCCAGGTTCACTGCCCGCTTCATAACAATATTCCTGACTGGCTTAAATTAACAGCTGAAAACAGATTAGAGGAGGCTTATCAAGTATCAAGTGCCACGAATAACATGCCTGAGATTTGTGGGAGAATATGTCCTCAAGATCGTTTATGTGAGGGTAACTGTGTTATTGAGCAATCAGGTCATGGAACGGTCACGATAGGGTCTATTGAAAAATATATTACTGATACAGCTTGGGATAAAGGATGGATTAAAAAAATTGAACCAAATATTAATAGAGATCAATCCATTGGCGTTATAGGTGCTGGTCCAGCAGGTTTAGCAGCTGCTGAAGAATTAAGAAAACTTGGTTATAAAATTACTATATATGACCGATACGATAGAGCGGGGGGATTACTTATTTATGGAATTCCAAATTTTAAATTAGAAAAAGAGATTGTTACAAGACGAACAAAACTTTTAGAAGACAGTGGAGTTGAATTTAAATTAAATTTTAATGTTGGTGAGGACAAAACTTTAGAGGAACTCAGAAGAGATCATAATGCAGTTGTAATTGCAACGGGGGTTTATAAATCTAGAGATATAAATCTAAATGAGCAAAATTATTCTAATGTAGTTCCCGCCTTAAAGTATTTAACAGCCAGTAATAAAGTTGGATTGAAAGATAAAGTTGATGATTTTGATAGTGGTTTATTAAACGCAAATAATAAAAACGTTATAGTTGTTGGTGGTGGTGACACAGCAATGGACTGTGTTAGGACTGCTGTTCGTCAAGGTGCAACATCAGTAAAATGCTTGTATCGTAGAGATAAAAATAACATGCCTGGATCTCAAAGAGAAGTTGAAAATGCAATTGAAGAAGGTGTTGATTTTAACTGGCTTACATTACCAACGCAGTATCAAGGAAAAGATAAATTAGAACATGTAAAAATTGTAAAGATGGAGCTTGGCTCTCCAGATGAAAGTGGAAGAAGAAAACCGGAAATAAAAGATAATAGTGAAGAAATTTTAAAAGCAGATTTAGTAATTGAAGCACTTGGTTTTGAACCAGAAGATTTACCTGTAATGTTTAATGAACCAAAACTAAATGTTACGCAGTGGGGAACTTTGAAAGTTGATTACAAAAATCTTATGACATCCCTCGATGGTGTATTTGCTGCTGGTGATATTGTTAGGGGTGCAAGTCTTGTTGTTTGGGGTATCAAAGATGGAAGAGATGCCGCCGGTCATATTCACAACTACCTCAGTAAAAATATTGAAGAAAGTAAAAGAGTTGTTAATGAATAATTTCATTCAAGATTGGCAAAAAAATAAGAAAATACTTGAGAAAAATCACGTTTACAGAGAATTGGATGAACATTCCTCTTGTGGTGTTGGATTAATTGCCTCCCTTGACGGAAGTTACAAGAGAGAAATTGTTGAAATGGGTGTTCAAGCACTTAAAGTTTTGTATCACAGAGGAGCCGTTGATGCAGATGGCAAAACGGGGGATGGTGCAGGGATACAACTAAGCATACCTCAGGAATTTTTTAAAGAAAAAATAGAGCGAACTGGAAACAAACCGAATAATCTTCCATTTGCAGTTGGAATGATTTTTTTACCACGAACAGATTTTGCAGCTCAAGAAAAATCAAGAACTATAGTTGAGGCTGAAATTATAAAAGAGGGTTTGAAAATATATGGATGGCGTCATGTACCGATTAACTCTTCTATAATTGGAGAAAAAGCAAAAGCAACACGACCAGAGATTGAGCAAATACTTATTGGCAATGACTTCATTCAAGATGAAAAAGTGTTTGATAACCTTCTTTACATAATTCGAAGAAGAATTGAAAAAGAGATAAGAAAAAGCAATATCAGCAATTTTTATATTTGCTCCCTTTCTTGCCAATCAATTGTGTACAAAGGAATGTTTTTAGCAGAGCAGTTATCAAATTTTTATCCAGATATTCAAAATGAAAAATTTGTTTCTCGTTTTGCAGTTTATCATCAACGTTACTCTACAAACACATTTCCTACGTGGTCCTTAGCGCAGCCGTTTCGCGTTATTGCACATAATGGTGAAATTAATACACTTAAAGGAAATAAGAATTGGATGACTGCACACGAACCACGATTAGCACATGAAAATTTTGGTGACTCTATTGACGATTTAAAACCAGTCATTAGTGATGATGCTTCTGACTCAGCTGCTTTGGACTCGACGATTGAACTATTAGTTAAGTCAAACAAATCATTACCGATGGCTAAAATATTAACAATACCTGAGGCTTGGTCACACCGTAGAGATTTCTCTAAAAAACTAAAAAATTTATATGCTTATGCTACAGCGGTGATGGAGGCGTGGGACGGACCAGCGGCGATTTGTGGTGCGCATGGTGATTGGGCAATTGCTGGTATGGATAGAAACGGCTTAAGACCAATTCGATACACCCTAACTTCTGAATACCTGATTGCAGGCTCCGAGACTGGTATGGTCGTGTTGCCGGAGAATCAAATTGTTGAGAAGGGACGTGTTGGACCAGGTCAGATGATTGCAATTAATTTTAAAGAAAAGAAATTTTATTCTGATGGTGAAATTAAAAAACATCTATCGGAGACCAAACCTTTTGGAAACTGGACGAAAAATATCACTCATATTGATAAATTAGTTAAATCAGTTGATGAAGAATTAAGAGATATAGATGGACAGGATCTAAGAAAAAGAATGTCCTCTTTTGATTGGTCCATGGAAGACATAGAACTTATTTTGCATCCAATGATTATGGAACAAAAAGAAGCAACGGGCTCCATGGGAGATGATTCACCGTTGGCCGTGCTATCCAAAAAATACCGAGGTTTACATCACTTCTTTAGACAAAATTTTAGTCAAGTAACAAACCCTCCTGTCGACTCGCTGAGAGAGCGAGTAGTGATGTCTCTTCGAACTCGAATTGGAAATTTAAGCAACATTCTTGATGAAGATGAAAAACAATGTGATCATTTACAACTCAATTCCCCGGTGCTCTCGATAAATCAATTTAAAACGATGAGACAGTACATGAAAGATACTGTTAAAATTCTAGATACTACAATGAATCTAACAGATGAAAATAATACCTTTGAAAAAACATTACTTGATCTTAATAAACAAGCAGAAGAAGCAGTAAGAGAAGGATATGTACATATTATATTGAGTGATAAGAATTTATCAAAAGATAGAGTTGCTCTTCCAATGATCCTGGCTACAAGTTCTGTTCACTCACATCTTATTCGCCAAAATCTTCGAACTTACATATCTTTAAATATTCAATCAGCTGAATGTTTAGATGTTCATTATTTTGCAGTATTAATTGGTGTAGGAGCAACGAGTGTAAATGCATATGTAGCACAGCAAGCAATTGCGGAGCGTCATAAAAAAGGATTATTTGGATCTTTATCCTATGAACAGTGTGTCGAGAGATACATTAATTCGATTAATAATGGTTTGCTCAAAGTAATGAGTAAAATGGGTATCTCAGTTATAAACTCATATAGAGGCGGCTGTAATTTTGAAGCTATTGGCCTGAGTCGCACGCTAATGAGTAAATACTTTCCGTCTATGAGTTCTAAAATTTCTGGAGTAGGACTAGCAGGAATTGAAAAGCGTTCTTTAGAAGCACACACAAAAGCTTTTGATGAACAAGTCGCAACACTGCCTGTTGGTGGTTTTTATCGATACCGATTTGGTGGCGAGCAACATGCATTTGAGGCAAAGTCCATTCATATGTTGCAATCTGCAGTCGGAAATAAAAATTATTCATTATTTAAAAAATATTCGCAGATGATTGATGATATGCCACCCATCAATATTCGTGATTTATTAGGTTACAAAACAAATAACAAATCAACCAATCTAACAGACATCGAATCCGCCCAAGAAATACGAAAACGTCTAGTAGCTCCTGGTATCTCCCTTGGTGCTCTGAGCCCAGAAGCGCATGAAACATTATCCATTGCCATGAATCGTATTGGCGCAAAATCAGATTCAGGTGAGGGTGGTGAAGATGCAAGTCGCTTTAAATTAAAACCAAACGGTGATAATCCTTCTTCAAGAATTAAACAAATTGCAAGCGGACGCTTCGGCGTAACAGCAGAGTATTTAAATAATTGTGATGAAATAGAAATTAAAGTTGCGCAAGGAGCAAAACCAGGAGAAGGCGGTCAACTACCTGGAGGAAAAGTAACAGAACTAATTGCTAAACTCAGACACTCAACAAAAGGGGTAACCCTTATTAGTCCACCACCGCATCATGATATTTATTCTATCGAAGATCTTGCTCAGCTAATTTATGACTTAAAACAAATAAACCCAAAAGCAAAAGTATGTGTCAAACTTGTTGCACAGTCTGGTATTGGTACTGTTGCTGCAGGTGTCGCAAAAGCAAAAGCGGATACGATTTTGATATCGGGTCATAATGGTGGGACAGGTGCTAGCCCCCAAACAAGTATCAAATATGCAGGTCTTCCTTGGGAGCTTGGTTTGAGTGAAGTACATCAAGTACTCTCTTTAAATAATCTTCGCGATAAAGTTATTCTACGAACAGATGGTGGTCTGAAAACTGGAAAAGATATTGTCATTGCAGCAATGCTTGGCGCAGAAGAGTACGGGATTGGTACAGCAAGTTTGGTGGCAATGGGCTGTATTATGGTTCGACAATGTCATTCTAACACATGCCCTGTTGGTGTTTGTTCACAAGATGAAAAGCTTCGAGAGAAATTTACTGGCACACCAGAAAAAGTTATCAATCTTTTTACCTATATTGCAGAGGAAGTTCGTGAAATTTTATCTGAACTTGGTTTTAAAACATTAGATGAAATTGTTGGTAGAGCAGATTTACTTTACCAGGTGAGTAGGGGAAGTGCTGATCTAGATGACTTAGATCTAAATCCAATCATTCAAACAATTGATTCATCTCTTGGTGATTATAAAATGAAAAAAGATAATATTACCAAAGTGGCTGATAGTTTAGATCTTAAAATGATTGAAGATTTAAAACCTCTGTTTGCGTCAGGACAAAAAGTTCAACTAAGCTATAATATTAAAAATACAGACCGTGCGCTTGGAACGAGATTGGCATCAGAAATTACAACAAGAATTGGAATGAACAAACTTAAAGATGACCATGTCATCATCAATCTCAACGGTTCTGCTGGACAATCCTTTGGTGCCTTTAGTGTTAAGGGAACTACCTTAAAAATACAAGGTGATGCTAACGATTATGTAGCGAAAGGATTATCAGGTGGTAAAATTATTATAACTCCTTCGGAGACATCATCACTGCAGACAAATAAAAATGTCATAATTGGTAATACCGTACTGTACGGAGCTACCAAAGGAACTTTATATGCAGCAGGCATGGCTGGAGATCGTTTTGCTGTAAGAAATTCTGGAGCACACGCTGTGATTGAAGGATGCGGTGATAATGGATGTGAATATATGACAGGTGGAAGTGTTGTTATATTAGGTGAAGTTGGTAATAACTTTGGGGCAGGAATGACAGGTGGAATGGCTTTTGCGTTTGATAAAGAGGGGACACTCCCGCTTAGAATAAATCTTGATGATGTTTTCTATCAACAACAGATGACACCATACTGGGAAGATGTCTTAAAAAATAAAATTACAACATATTTCAACGAAACAAATTCACAGCACGCAAAAGATATTTTGGATAACTGGGATAGAGATAAATATTTATTCTGGCAGATTATTCCAAAAGAGATGGTGAATAAATTTGAAGAACCAGTTCTTGTTGAGACTACGAAGACAGCCTAACTAAATTTTAAATAGTTTTTCTTTTATAGTCTATTAATTGTCTACTCGTTTTAAATCAGTTTAAGTTGATAACCTAGATTGTTTTATTTGTTTTAAGTAATATTAAATCTAAAAGATTACACTTCCACCAACTACGGAGATTGTTAAGGGTTGTTGTCATATGGGAAGTTTGTATTTACTGTGTAAAGTTTTATGTATGAACTCTATTTATTGAATATACCCCTTTTTAAGTTTGAGAGACATATCTCTAAAAATTTTGCTGAGTTTTTTTACATTAAATTTATTTGTTCTATCATATAGATAAACACCATTCGTTTCTTGTTCAACGTCGGTGAGTTGCGTATAACAGAAACCTTGAATATGTTTTGTTTTTAAAACAACTTCAGTGAGTTTTTCCATACGTTCATACACTTCTTTTATCGTCTTTGGTCTTACTTTATCTCCATGGCCCCAGGATTTAATTTTCTTTCTTAATTTGATCGGAAGCCACCATACCCCTCCATACTCATCAATAATATACGGTTCATTTTTGTAACTCGTTTCAAAGTGAGGAAAGTTTCTATAAACACCTTTTTTGGGGTTAAGAGCTTTTTGTAATAATTCAGGAATAGGTTCATAATGATGCACCGTCCAAATATCAGTTTTTTGGTGTTGATAACCACTTGTTTCATTTACAGGTCGTGTGGGATCAATTTTTTTAGTAATATTGTAAGCTTTGCGCATTAAGCTTTTGTGTTGCGCATTACATTCAAGCGTATTTGTTTCATTAAAAGGTGTCCACGTAATAATTGAAGGGTGATTTTTTAAATAATGAACTATTCTTGGCCATTCTTGCATAAATGATACTTCAGAAGCTTTAGCGTTCTCATTCAATCCCCAATTTGGAAATTCGGCCCATGTTAAATAACCAAGTTTATCTGCCCAATAATGAAAACGGTCTTCAAAAACTTTCTCGTGCAATCTTGCACCATTAAACCCTGCTTTAATTGATAAAAGAATATCGTTTTTTAAATCTTTATCTGAAGGTGCAGTCCATATACCTTTAGGATAAAATCCTTGATCAAGGACAAGACGTTGATAAAGCGGTTTCCCATTAAGATAAATTTTATTTCTTTTTATTTCTATTGATCGCATACCCCCGTAACTTTTTACAACATCACAGGTTTTATTAACCTTATCAATTAAGGTAAATGTAAAATCATAAAGATTAGGTTGACCTACAGACCAAATTTTTGGTCTATTAATTTTAATAGAAAATTTTTTATTTTTTGTTGATAGTATTGTTGAGTTTATTTTTTTATTTTTATATGAAATATCAACTTTTAAATTTCCAATAATGTTTGATGAGTATTCAGGTAAAAATATAAAACTTGATGATTTTAAATTAGGTCGAATTGTAATATTTTTTATATGATGTTGATCAACAGCTTCTAACCAAACTGTTTGCCATATGCCAGTTGTACGTGTATAAAAACAACCCCAAGAATGCTCATGCGGAGATTGTTTTCCCCTAGGTTGAGTTCTTTTTTTGTTAAGAGCCCATTTTTTAATTAATTTCTCATTATCAAATGTTCCATCTCCAAAGTACCAAGGAGTAGGACCAACACTGCCCTGACATCTTTTATCTATAACGTAAACTTTTAAATCATTAATTTTATTATCAATAACTGCAGAAGTAATATCTATACTAAAAGGAGTTGATCCTCCTGTATTCGAGCCAACTTTCTTTTTGTTAACAAAAACTGATGATTGATAATCAACACCACCAAAGTGTAATAAGATTTTTTTATTTTTCCATGATTTAGGAATAGCAAAAGATTTTTGATAATACATTTCTTGAATAAAATCGGTATGCCCAATTCCAGATAATTTACTTTCAGGACAAAATGGTACATTAATTGTTTTTGAAAATTTTTTTTTATTTAATTGTGATTTAGAAAAACCTTTAATATTTTTTGTAAATTCACACGACCATTTTCCATTAAGATTAAGCCAATTATTTCTTTTAAAAATAGGTCTCGGATGTTCTTTTCTCAGCATAAATAAATCAATATTAAAGTTAATTAATGGAGGTGTTATAAGAACACCTCCATTTTATAAAAAACTAACGTAGTAGTTTTTTCATTTTATTTTGTACATCTTTTAATGTTGCATCCATTTCTTTATTGCCAGTTAATATTGCTATTAAATTATTTCCAATAAGATCTTGAATGGCACCATATTTTTCAGCATGCGGAGTATCAGCCATTATATTTGCAGTTTCAGCGTACTCATCACGGTGAGGAAGATTTTTATATTCATCACTAGCAATAACTGAAGCTCTATAAGACATATGTCCTGTTCGAGACCAATTAATACTATTATCCCACATGAATTTATTTAGTTTCATAACAGCTTCATATTTTGCTGGATCACGAGACTTTAAATCAGCAGGTACCGACCACATATGAGAATCAGCCCATGTAGCTGAGTTTCCTCCAAATAATGATGGGAAATTTCCAACATAGTATTCAAAATCGACATTATCACCATAGTAATCAACTACCCATGTTCCATTAATAAGTATGCAAGCTCCTCCATCCATCCACATTTTTTGTGCATCTCCATACCCATAACCTGGGTTAATGTAACCAGCATCAATAAGTTGCTTAAAGGCATTAATTGCATTTCTGACTTCGGGAGTGTCAATCGTAGGTTTTTTTCCATCAAATAGATTTGACCCTTGTTGCCACACAAGAGCGTATAAGGCTCTAATTCCTAAAAAGCCATCAGACATTTGAAATGACATGTATTCATAACCTGCATCTTTACAAGCTTTTGCTTGTTGTAGCATTTCATCAGAGCTTGTTGGATACACAGGTTTACCATTTTTAACTAAACCTGCTGCACTCATTGCGTCCATATTTGTATGCATCAAGTTAGCATGAATATCTAGTGGAATACCCCACATACCACCATTCCAAGTTAAAGCATCCATCATAGCAGGAACAATATCACCTGAGTCCATACCATATGCTTCTAGTTCACCTGAAAGATCAGCAATTACACCAATCCCGGCAAATTGAGGAATTCGGTGACGATGCATAATATGAAGATCAGGTGCATTTTTATCCGCATAACGAGTTTGCAAAATTTCATATGTCATGCCCCAATCTAGAACTTCTTGAGTTACATTTATATCTGGATTTTGTGCATCAAAAGCATTTATTATTGATGCTATTATACAAGCTTCCCCAGTTGTTGTAGTTGGATCATTTCCTGCATCTTCACAATCTCCAAAAAATCTAGCTACGGTTATATCTGTAGCTGCATAAGCATTAAATGTGATGAGTGAAAAGAAAACAGAAAACATCATTAAAATTTTCTTCATTTTACCTCCAATAAACATTTACTAAACATTTAGTATTTATTTAGTTAAATTGTATTGATTTTAATTCTAATTCAAGTAGTTTTTAATAAATTATCAACAAATGAAAAAAAAAATAACACTTAGAGATATTGCAAAATTGTCTGATGTTAGCCCTGCAACAGCATCAATAGTTCTAAATGAGAAAAAAAATCAGGGAATTTCACAAAAAACTTGGGATAGAGTAAAAAAAATAGCAAAAAAAAATAACTATGTAGGTAACAATAAAATAAGAAGATTAAATAAAAGAAAGTTTCTCTTTTTTATGGAAGAATTTTCTTACAATAATTCCGTTGTATCCTCAGAATTCTTAAATGGTTTTCATGATTATGATTTATTATCTCATCAGTTTGTTTTTTTATTTAATCAATTAAGTAAAAAAAATAATATCTTTAAAATAATAGAAGAATTTAACCCTGATGGATTTATAGTTGCAACAAGTTATACTAAAAAAATTAATTATGATTTCAACAAAATTAAATTAAATAAAATATTATTAAATTGTTGGAATGATAATTTTAAAGGCATTTCCATTTTGCCTGATGATTATAATGGTTCTAAAAATGCAGTTCTTCATCTTTTCGATCATGGATATAAAAATATTGCAATTATCCTTGCGCCTGATTTTTGGATGAAAGGTTATAGAGACAGACTTAATGGATGGAGAGATGCTCATTCAGATTTAAATATAGAAATTGATCAAAAATTAATCTTTAAATCTGAAAAATCTGAAATTGGTAATGAATCAAGAGTAGGGTACAATGCTACTAAAAAGTTATTAAAGATAAGCAAATCTTTAGATGCTATTTTTTGCACAAATGATTTAATTGCTATGGGAACGTACCAAGCTTTAAAGGAAGAAAAATTAGAAATTCCAAAAGATATTGCAGTAATTGGATACGATAATTCAAACATAGCTGAAAATTTAAAACCTGAATTAACTTCTGTTCAATTACCTCATGCTGAAATGACACAAAAATCTATCTCAAACATATTGAATGAAAATATATTGATGGATAATTTTAAAATCTATGTTGACTCTCCATTAATTTCAAGGTCATCTGTTTTGATAAAAAAATGAAAAATAATAAAGATAATTTTTTTGGATATATTTTTATCTTACCATTTTTATTATTATTTGTTAGTTTTCTTCTTTATCCCTTTGGAAAACTTTTTTACATAAGTTTTTTTGAATGGAATATTATGGCTGTTGCCATGGATCCTGCGAATGCAATATATGTAGGATTTGAAAATTATTATTATTTATTAGCAGGGGAAGGTGTATGGTTTAATATTTCAGTATTTTTTACACCTATCAAGATAATTACTTTTAGTATTTTAACAATTTCACTTTATTATTTTTATACCAAAGAAATTTTAAAAAATAACATAGGTTTAATTTTCTTTTTCTTTTACGCCTATGTTGTCTATTTTGTGCATGGCATTCAACCAACAGAGGATGCATATTGGAATGATGATGTTTTTTGGAAATCTATTCGCAATACAATGGTCATGGATTTTTTCTCTGCTTATGCAATAACATTTATTGCTCTTTTAATAGCGATTGGGACAAATCATACTGGTAAAATTTACATTGTAATTAGGACTTTGTTTTGGGCTACTGGCGGTGTTGGTGTAGCAGCACTTTCAATAATTATGGTTCAAATATTCAATACCTATGGAGGCATAACATCCAATTTTTTAAATTTTTTTGGATTTAAAAATTTTCCATTTTTTATCAATATGAATGGATCTAGGTTTGTTGTAATTTTTGCGACCGTTTGGTGGGCTATTAGTCTCCCTATAATGTTGTTCTTAGCTGCTCTTCAACAAATACCTGAAGAAAGATATGAAGCCGCAAAAATAGATGGTGCAACAAAAAGTGAAATATTTTGGCATATTACATTACCAGGTATAGCTAGAATGTTTTTATTAGTTTCCTTATTGCAGATTATTTCTCATTGGCAAATATTTGGTCAAGCGAACATTATGACTTCTGGTGGCCCTGCAGATGCTACAAGAACTGTTGTTTTAATGGCTTATGATTATGCTTTTAGAGATATGGAAATGGGCCAAGGAGCTGCAGTAAGTGTAATTTTATTTTTTATCATAGGTTTTTTTGTATTTATTCAATTTAAAACATTTAAGGAAAATGAGTAAAAGATTTCCTTTAACATTGATAGTGGTTCTCATAGCAGCATTAATATGGTCTATTCCATTTTGGTGGATATTATCTCTTTCTTTTCAACCAAATGATATTCTTCAAAAAACTACCTCAAATACTGCACTTGGTTTTATTCCATTTCCTTTCACGTTTGAAAACTATTATTTATTATGGGGGCAAAGTTTTTTTGATTGGTTTATCAATAGTGCGATAATTGCAGTGACAATGACTGTATTAGCTACAATCTTATGTTCTTTATCTGGTTATGCTTTTGCAAGAATAGATTTTGTTGGAAAAAAAATAATATATCCTATTGTATTAGCAGGTTTGATGATACCAGGTGAGTTACTTTTCATACCTCTTTTTACTCAATTTAGTAGTTTGGGCTTAAATAATTCTTTTACTGGTTTAATTCTTCCAAGATTAGCTGTCCCATTCGGTGTATTTATCATGACTCAATATTATAAAGGTGTTCCAAACGAAATTGAAGAAGCTGCTATTATTGATGGAGCTAATAGATTTCAAATATGGTATAGAATTATGGTTCCTTTATCAATTCCAGCAATGATAACAGTGGCAATAGTTACATTTGGATTTGCTTGGAATGATTACTTATGGCCACTAATATCACTTTCAGCTCAGGATATGAGAACCTTACAGGTTGGTATTGCTCTCCAAATTGGAGCTAGAATGCAAGAATATATGGGGACATCACTTGCAGGTGTTATTATTTCATCAGTACCAACAATTATTCTGCTTATTTATTTTCAAAAATATTTGCTTCGCGGATTTGCAATAGGCTCAAAATAAATACACACTCTAAATTTATACTATTTACGACTAAGTAGATTGTTGAGGGTTCTGGTCATAAGGTTTTTTTTACAAATATCTTTTACAGATTATGTTTCCTCGTTTGCATGTTTTGCTTCCCAAGGCGCAGTCCAATCACCTTTGACGCGTAAATCTATATTTGCATCTTCTTCAATTAATTTACATACAGTCATTTCTCCAGCCTCTTTACCATATCGATCTTTTGCTTCTTGAAAACGATTATGACATGCTTGTGTTAATTCTGAACGTGTACCATGTTCGTTGATTAAATCTTGAATTAAGTCTAAATCTTTTAACGCTAATTCAACACGAAATGATGGATCATAATGACCAGCAAAGATTGAGGGCACATCATGTTGCATAACAAAACTATCTGCTGCTCCACCTTTCATCACTTGCCACCACAAATCTGGTTCTAATCCTGCTTTTTTTGCAAGCACCATTGCCTCTCCAATCGCTGCTGCATTAATTTTCCAAAGCTGATTATTAACTAATTTCGCTACATAACCATTACCATAATCTCCAACTCGTCTTATCTCTCCTATAACCTCCAAAACTTCTTTTACATTCTCAACTGCTGTATCAGTTCCACCAACAAACATGATCATATCACCTCTGATTGCGGCATCCAAAGATCCTGTCACAGGAGCATCAACGGCAAGACCACCTAAGGACTCAAATTCTTTTGCTAACTTTCTCATTAGAGCAGGACTACTTGTTGTCAGATCAATCCAACCTTTTTGATTACATTTACCCTGAAGAATCCCATCATCATTTTTCATCACCGCCTCGATTTCTTTTGGGCCAAAAACCATAGAAACGACAATATCAACATCATTTACTAATTCTTTAGGTGAATTTTTCCAAACAGCACCAGCTTCAACAAGCTTATCACCAGCCTCTTTTCTGATATCAAATACAGAGAGAGGAAAATTTGCGCGCAAAATATTTTTAGCAACAGCACTCCCCATATTGCCCAATCCAATAACACCAATTTTTTTCATATTAATCAGTGAGTGAGTCGCTTCGAACTCTTTTCTCTTTATGAACATCAAGAGTTTTACCGTACAATTCTTCTGATCGGTAACTTGATCCTATAACATTTTCTTTTTCAGTATAGGTATAGACAACAAGATTTCTTGTCGTATTTCCCTCTGCTCTTGTTGCGCGGTGTAACGCATAACGACCTTTGAAAAGCTGAAGATCACCTTCATTTAATTTTATTTCTTTTACACGCGACATATCACCTTTTAACAATTTTAATACCTCATCATAACATTCATCTTCTTTATTACGAATATTAGGTACGTATTGAAATACACCACCTAAATCACAGTCCTGAACTAACATGGTTACAGTAAATTCATTTGTATCGTAATGCCAAGAAAAACGATCACCTGGTTTATTTACATTCATTGTTAACGATGCAAGAGGGTCCGCATAATGGTATATTGGTATACCTAAGCAATCAGCAATAAAGTCTTTGAGCTCTTTAGAATAGTATAATTCTTTAATAAGAGAATTTTCTGGAAATTTATCTCCAGATACAAAACCGTTGCTTCGTTCCATAAAAAAACGTCGGGGGTGATCTTCTGGATAAGTTGGATCATCTTTTGAAAAATAAACATTTACTTTGTTTGATGTATAATGAGCCAAACTTTCAATCTTTGTAGACTCTTTACGCATATCATGTATTGCTTCTTTATTGACAATTGAGGGCAACACATAACATCCATCAAATTCTAATGCTTCTTGAGCTTCTTTTATAATGTTTTGATATTTAGAACTTTCTGGTTCATTAATTGGAAAATTTTTTAAATCTATATAGTAGGACAAATTTTTAGGACTCATAAATTAATTATACTCCTCGTAAATCTTTTCTCTTTCTAGCTTATTCATTCCTTTGGTTCGTTCGATAAATTCATTTCTAAGTTCTCGTGTTTTGAATATAAAAAAACACACAGTGTCACTACTATGATAAATGGCTTTTAATTCATCATCAATTTTGGAGAGCTCTTCAGGTATATTAACTTTAATACAAATCATTGTGATTATACTAGCACTAAGGGAAAGATCGTAAAATAATTAAATCAATAATTTTTTTAATGCATATTCTAATTTTTCTAGATCTTTAATAGAATTGTATAGCTGATAAGAAATCCTAGCAAAGCTTTTATTTTCCCATGGAATAATTGGTATCTCAATTTTATAATTTTTATATAATTTTCTTTGAAATTCTATTTCTTTAACTTTTGGTATAGGTACTGAGATCATAAGTGGGGGTAAAAATTTTCTATCCCCTAGTAAGGGAATCTCAAATGTTTTCGACAGTTTAAATGCAAAGTTATACAATACCTTTGATTGAGTTATAAATAGCTTGGTATTTTTTTTATCATTTATATACTTAATGGAAGCAGGAACAGATAACCATGCCGCTGGATCTTTCGTTCCATTATACTCAAACATATCAATGAATCTTGAGTTTCCTAGCGCGCCTTTTTGATTAATTGAATTGTTTTTTTTATTCCAACCATGACTTACAATTAGAGGATCTAAGTGATTTTTATATTTACTAGAAGACCACATAAATGCTGCTCCCTTTGGGGACATCATCCATTTATGACAATTGCCTGAATAAAAATCTGCATTTAAATTTTTTAAATTCAAATCAATATGTCCTGGCGCATGAGCACCATCAATAATGGTAATTATTTTATGTTGTTTAGCAATTTTTACTAATTTTTTTATGGGAAAGAGAAGAGCTGTTGGCGATGTAATATGACTTAAAAAAAGTATTTTGGTTTTAGAAGTAAATTTTTTTACAAAATCTTTTATAAATTTTTCTTCTGACGTTATCGGCAATGATACCTTCGCTATTGTTATTTTAATTTTATATTTTGTTTTGATGAACTGCCATGTTTTTTCTAATGCACCGTACTCATGATTAGACATGATAACTTCATCACCTTTTTTAAAATATAATGATTTAATGATAGCATTTAACCCTGTTGTAGCATTAACAACAGGTACCAAATTATTTTCATTACAATTAATTTTTTTAGATAGCGCCTTTCTTACATTTGTCATATTTGGACCAAAATCTCTAAACTGGTCTAAAAATTTAACAGGTTGCATCTCTAATTTTTTTTGCCATGATTGATATTCATTAAATATTTTTTTGGGACAGGCACCAAATGAACCATGATTAAGGAAAGTTACTTTATTATCTAATAAAAATTGATTTTTTATATTCACTAATTTTTACCTTTTAAGGTTGGATCAAGAGCATCACGCAACCCATCACCAAATAAGGTTGTCACTAATACGGTAATCGCCAACGCTAAAGTAGGGAACAAAGCCATATGCCAATAAAAAAACATAAAACTAATACCAATGTTTATCATTTGCCCCCAACTAGGTAATGGCGGTTGAATGCCAACGCCTAAGAAGCTCAACCCTGCTTCCAACATCATTGCTAAGGGTATGGCTTGAACAAACCCAACAATGATTGGGGATATAGAATTAGGAATAAGATGTACAAAAATTACATACATTGGTGACGCTCCTAAAGCCAAGCTTGATCGAATAAATTCTTTTTCTTTAAAGGCCATGACTTGGGCCCGAACAAGAAGACAAACTTGAACCCATCCAAAAATACCGGCAATAAAAATAATACTAAGGAAACCACCATCAACTAAAGCGGCTAATAGTAAAGCTGCAATTAACGGAGGAACGACAGAGAAAACTTCTATAATTCTCATGATTACCCAATCCACTTTACCACCGTAAAATCCGGATAAAGCGCCTAAAGGTAAACCAATAAAAACACTGCATATAGCGGCAGCAAAACCTATTGTTAGTGAAACTCTAGCTCCGTAAATAATTCTTGAAAAAAGATCTCTTCCTAAATCATCTACTCCGAACCAATGCGTTTGGCTTGGAAAGGATAAGCTATTCATTAAAAATTTCTGCTCTTCATAACTTGTTTTAGTTATGAAAGGTGCAAAAATTGCCATCAACACAATTATAGATAATAGAATACCCGACACTAATGCAGCTCTGTTTGATATGAGTCGCATGACTGCATAAAAAAATGGGCTTCTAATTTTATATTGGTTTTCCATATTACTGTTTTTTCTTATCACCTAGTCTTATGCGTGGATTTAATAATGCATAAATTAAATCAGCTATGAAATACGCGAAACAAAACATGACCGTTATCATTAAGAGCAAGGACATCTCTAAGGGATAATCTTTATTTTCAATACTTGATACAAAATAAGCTCCAAGTCCTGGCACTCTAAACATGGCTTCAACAAATATACTTCCCGTTGCAGTTCCAATAAACATTGGAAGAAAAACTGTTACTAGAGGAATAGCTGAATTTTTAATTACATGGCGAAATAATATTTTTCTTTCACTTAATCCTTTGGCTCTTAAAACTGTCACAAAAGGTTTGTTTAAGGTGTCTAGTATTGCTGATCGCGTGTACCGTGCATAGGTTGCCATTGGAATTGCAGCATAGGCAGTAATGGGTAATATCCATTTTTTGGGCTCGCCCCAACCAGAGGCTGGAAGCCATTCTAACCAAACAGAGAATAATAAAATTAACAACATACTAATAACAAATACAGGAACAGTGAGTCCGAGTGTTGAGATAGCTGAGGTAAAATAATCAATAAAACTATTTCTTTTAATGGCTGCAATTAAACCTAACGCAATGCCTATAGGGGCACCAATTAAAACACCAGAACCACCCAAAATTAAACTTGGAATCCACGCTCTTCCAATAAGCTCAAGAACTGTCTCCCCCGGACTTTGATAAGGTATTCCAAAATCTAAATGTAATACTCCCCACATATATTTAAAATATTGCACATATAGTGGTTGATCTAAACCATACTGTTTTAAAATTTTAGCTTTAGCGGAGTCCGATAACGGCATATCAACTGGATCAAAAGGCCCACCAGGGATGGCATGCATTAAAACAAAAACTAAAACAGAAATAAAAAAGAAGGTAAAAACAATCGATAATAGTCTGTTTATTATATATCTAATCATCTATACAACCTCTGCCTCAACAAAATGATTGCTATCAATTTCAACAAACCTGATTTGTGAATCATTTGTTGAAACAAAATTAACATCATTAGGACTATATTTTGGGATATTTGATTGAATATAAGAATCATCGATAAAGGTTCTGCGTTTTCTTAATGACGGATCAAGCTTAGGAATAGCTTCTAATAATGATTTTGTATACGGATGAATGGGGTTTGCAAATATCTGTTCAGTAGGTGCTTCTTCAACAACTCTCCCTCTATACATCACTGTTATTTTATCGGCTAGACTTCTTAAAACATTCAATTCATGACTTATAAATAAAATTGATAGCCCCATTTCATCTTGTAAGTCTTGCAGAAGATTAATAACTTGGGCTTTAACACATACATCTAAAGCAGATGTTGGTTCATCGGCTACGAGAATGCTGGGTTTTAAAGCAAGAGCTCTCGCAATGGATACACGTTGTCTTTCGCCACCAGATAGCTCATGGGGATACCTATTCGTGTATGTTTTATTCAAGCCAACTTTTTCAAGTAAATCTATTGCTATTTCATTTC